>CBCTHM010000020.1:0-36561 GCA_965146675.1 uncultured Eubacteriales bacterium
GTTTTTCCCTCAACCTTCTCCACGGGGAGGCGCTGGCATGGTACCGGGAATTCGGCCTGGCAGACGCGGAGCTCAGCTGTGAGCTCACACTACGGCAGGCCGCTGCCATCGGAGACACGTTGAAGCGCGGGCTGCTGCTCTACGGGCATCTCCCCCTGATGCTGACGCGAAATTGCCCGGCCGCCAACGGCCCGGGTGGGTGCCGTCATTGTAAGGTCACTGGAAAGACCGCCGTGCTTACCGACCGTCGCGGCGCGGCCTTCCCCGTGCAGTGCTTCGGCGCTTGCAGCGAGGTGCTGAACACCGTACCGCTGGAGATGAGCGACCGGCTGGCGGAGGTTCAAAACATCGATTTCGGCGTACTTCGCTTTACCGTGGAGGCTCCGGCTGCGCGGGCGGCTGTCATCCAGCGGTATCTGACGGCACAGCCGCCGGAAAAAGAATACACACGCGGCCTTTATTACCGCGGAATTGAATAAACGGTACGGTGCGGGCAGCAGATTCCGGCCGCATGCCCGCATCTCAGTGAAAAGGAAAGGAAGATTTGCCTATGGAGACCATTCAAATTAAACGGCTGCGGGAAGACGCCGTATTGCCGAAACGCGGCAGCGCAGGCGCCGCAGGTATGGACCTGTGCGCCTGCCTGGAGAAGCCGCTGACGATTGAACCGGGGGCCCTGTGCAAAATCCCCACGGGCATCGCTATTGCACTGCCAAACGAAAACTGCGCGGCCTTCTTATTCGCGCGCAGCGGCCTGGGCGTGAAGCACGGTATCTGCCTCTCTAACGGTGTGGGCGTTGTCGACAGCGATTACCGCGGGGAAATTCAGGTAGGCCTGTGCAACATCGGGCGGGAAGCCTACACTGTACAGCCCGGTGAGCGGATCGCCCAAATGGTCGTGATGCCGGTCTGTATGTTCCCACTGACAGAGACCGGCACGCTGGACGAAACCGAACGCGGCAGCGGCGGGTTCGGCTCTACTGGACGCTGACCGGATGCCGCCGGGCCTGCAAGCCGTACGGCATAAAATAAAAAATTCCCGCTCGTGGCAACAAGAGCAGGAATTTTTCGTGCGCCCATCTTGTTTTCTGCGGACCGCAGCCTATATTCTCCTTTTGACAGCTCCTGCTTTATGAGCATGATACTATTGAGGCAGCCGTGCTGTCACCCGCCAAATTCCGGCGGCAAAATATTTAAACGACAAAAAGCAAAAATGGACTTGCTTTTTCTTCGCAATTGTGCTATTATATATCAGCAGTCTCAAAAAGGCTGCGTTTGTGCGCTCGTAGCTCAGCTGGATAGAGTGCTTGACTACGAATCAAGAGGTCGCGGGTTCGAGTCCCTCCGGGCGCGCCAGAAATAATCGCATAAGACAGCCGTTTTGCGGTGGTCTATGCGGTTATTTTTTTGCCTGAAAGCGCCCGGTGACTACCTTTTGACTACTTTTTGATTTCTTCCAGCTCCTTGACTCTGTCCATCAGGACGCGGATTTGCCGGATGGCCTCTGTGAGCTCATCGTCATGGGCATACACCAAACGGGTTATCGTGTCGTTATCAAGAGGGGCAATATTATTTTCCAAAAGCTTTCACCTCGTTTTCTTACCCCTCTGGAAAGTTTTACCATAGCTTTATTATATCCCATGATTTATTTCCGGCTAATTTCAGTGAAATAAATCCACAGAAAAAAGCCCCGGATCACTCCGGGGCTCTCTTTCTATCTATTCTGTTTTGCTCTTGCCTTCCGCCGCACGCTTGACCGCCGCAAACGCGCCGTTGCTCGCCATGCTCACCAGCGCCGCATTCAGCGGCAGGATTGCCCAGGATGTCCACTCTGTAAAGTCTCCGATTGCCGCCGTCGCCGCGCACAGAAGCACCAGCGCTAATAGGTAGCTGAGCCATTGTGTTGGCAGCTTCGGGATTAGATTCTTGAGAAACTGGGTCAAAATCCCCGTTGCCGCGGTTGCTCCCGCGAATGTCGCCAGCATTTGCCAGCTGAAAAACTCATCCATGCTGATAGCCTCCGTTTCTCGTACTATATTCCTCCCGCAGCAATTGATATTTCGCTTTAATTGCCCCGTTTCCGCCCTCCTGTACATATTTTTCACCGGCGACCAGCCGCTCCTCCAAAGGAAATTCCTCACTCATAATAGTAAGTTTTAAGGTATTCATGTAATCGCTTTGTGAATATGACTCCAGCTTCTCAATCCGGGCTTCAATTGACTTCAGAGGGCTCAGAACCTTGAGCAGTATGGTCAGAACGCTTCCAACCGCTGCCAGGGCCGTGCAAATCTGAGTGATATTCCCGATTAATTCCATTTGCGCCTCCCTTATACGGCCTGCACGCCGCTCAGGGGGACCCAGGAATAAATCTCCTTCAGCAGTACCCGGTCGCTCTTGACCTGCTGGACCGTATAGGTGTTCCCTTTAACATAGGAGGGAATCGCCACGCCGTTGGTGTATTGGCTGCCGGTTACCTTCACCTTGCCGCCCGCCTCGATCTTTTTTGGTTCGGAAGGGGCGGGCGCGGTGCCCGTGCTGCCGGCTGCCGACAGATACTTTGTATTTACCGGGCTGCATATGGAGCTTGTCCCGCTTTCGTTCTTGTCAATCACAGCCCGATCCCCGCTGACTTGAGACACATACCAGCTTTGATTCTTTACCCAGGACGGGATTGCCGCGCCGTTGTAATAGACCGCGCCGGGGGCAATTTTCACAAGGTCTCCTTTTTGAATGGATGCGCCGGCCTCCGCCTGTCCAGAACCGCCCAGGCGCTTGTTGACCTCTTCGGCTATGTAGGGGAATTTGCTCTTGAGATAGGGGCCGGGGCAGGAGGTGGCGGAAAACCAGCAATGCATGGTTAGGTTGCCGGCGGTGTCTCCGGTATAGTTCAGCCTATCGATCCCGTTTCGTTGGCAAATGTCCACACAGAGGTCAATAAGCTTAGCCAGAGCCTTATCGCTTACATGCCAGTCGCCGCCGGTTTCATCGTTGGCTACCTCGATTGTCACCGCCTGATGGTCGTTTGACGGGCTGGAGCTGCACCAGGAGCGGTTTTTCTCTTCCACATACATGCCCACTCTTCCGTCGCTTCCAATCCCATAGTTGGAGGAAGCCTGACGGGCGGAGCTGGCAAAAATCTTCCCGCAGGTCTCAACAGAGAGGTTGCCCGCCATGTGGTGGATGGTGATCTTTTTTATGCCGGCGTTCCGCGGATTATTGCTGTTAGGGGATATACAGGTATAGTTCACCAATGCGCTGTTACTCATGCTCTTCACCCTTTCCGTTGCTCAGCTCTTTGGCTGTTTCGGCGCTGATTTCCTCGCCTGGCCCAAGCTCGATTTCCAAAATGCTTTCGTTCATGTTTCATGCCTCCGTTTCAATGATTTCCGGTTCCTCCGGGAATACCGTGGGTTCTTCTCCCCATACCGCCATAACGGCGCTGAAGTAGGGCTCCGCAATCTCCTCCTGGACCTGCTTTCGCCCATTCGCGCTGTTCGCATACGACCGCCGGAAAATATCCCCGATGGGGTAGCTTGTCCCTTCCAGCTCGATATACTTTCGCCTCATTACATTGACCTTATCCCGGTCAAGGTCCTGCAAAGTGATTTCTTCGTACATTTTTCCTGCACCTCCTTTCTCTATGTCGCTTTCTTGTACCAGCCGCAAAAATTAATACCGCCATTGGTAGAAGAGCTATTAACCATCCACCATTCCTGCGCGGCTCCGTCGTCCTTCTGAAAATAAACGGAGCCTCCGCCGTCGTCATCCACATAGCCGACATCCCAATTATTGCTGACGCAGCCATACAGCTCTGTCACGGTAATGGGGTACCTGCTTTCGGTTGATACCGCAAAGGGCAGCCCCTGTATTCCGGCATAAGATCTGCTGCCGGAACTCCCGTCACCAGCAGCAGTAATCCTTACACGTAGATAACAGGTAATATAGACCCAATCGCCGAGCGTCCAATATTTACAGCCGCGATTTTCGGTAATTGTATAGCTTACCGCCGGGCCACTCCTCGATATCAACACCGGCGTCCACGCGCCTTCCTCGCTTCCTTGAGCAATTCCAACCCCGTCCCATGACAACAAACAGTTATCGGGAAGAACCGTATCTTCTGAAATATTCGGGGCCTCAAACCAGCCAGAAAATCCTACTCCTGAATCCCCACGAAAACTCCCTACCCATTTTCTTACAACGCTTCGGCTGCCCATATATTTATGCTGAATAAATTCCCAGTCTGAATAACCGCCTCTTTTAATAATTGTCATTAGACCAAACGCCTCTGGGTATTCTTCCTGGCTCACTTCTATAACTTTTCTTAACAGCGCGATTGAATTATCCGGCATTGCGTTGTAGATTTGCTGAAAGGTAGCCGTTGCTTCCACTCCCAAATCTTCATAGCTCGCATACTCTTTTAATGTCGCATATAATGAAGGAAGCTGCACTGACGGAATTTTTGAATGGGAATCGAGCGTGGCTACGCCGTTGGCTGCGCCTTTTTCAGCCTGTGAAATAAGTGTACTTGTGTCTACTGGAGGCCCTGTCGGTCCCTCTGGTCCTTGAGCTTTTTGGGTTGTCTTTACATATTTCCCTGAAGCAGGGTCCCACAGCTGCCAGTAGCCATCCGAACTAATTGTAGGATAGTGTTCAGAGGCTTCCTCAGCTTGAGCGGCACTATTTGCCGCATTGGTGGCCGATGTACCGGCTTGTGCCGCGCTATCGGCTGCGTTGGTTGCAGAATCGGCAGCCCTGCTTGCGCTTGCAACGGCATTAATCGCCATGCTTTCAGCCTGCTTTTTATAGTCCAGCGTCTGATCCTTCCATCCTTCTACGTCGCCATGCATTTGCTGTACCTGGGCCAGAATTTCGGTGAGAGTAAGGTACTCATCCTCGCTCTCAATCGCTCCCTCTTGAACCGGGTTTTCCGTGACCTTCAGCAAAAACTCACTGGCGCAGATTACCCCGCCGCCGGCCGCGACCTCAACAACCGCCCGGCAATTACCGGGAACAGCCGTCATTTGCTGGGTGATAGTTATGTATACCCTTGTGCGATCCTCGCTTAATCCAAGCGCCGGATTATATACGCCTTTACCGTCTCCTTTACGGAGGCGGACAGAAACCGCCGCATTTTCCGGTACTTCGTAGGGGACGCCGCCGCTTGATAAATAAACCTCAATAACCGGAAGGGTTTTGTCGTATTGTATGCGCTCGACAATCGCTGAATATTCCCGGGCGTTGTCCATATGGCATACTATCGATTGGACAACCGCACCCTCTGGAAGGCTTATTCCGTTTGCTAGTTCTATCATGTTTTCACCTCTTTATCCGTTTGTTGTTCCCTGGCCATGCCAGCCGTTTGCGTCCAGGCTGCCGCGCTCTACTCCATCTGTGCCAAAACCGATTCTATTTCCAGTTAATTCAATCCATGTATTTTTTCCGCTGGAGGATGTAAATTGTATATACGTTCTGTCTTTATCGGAGAAAAGAACGTCGCTTGCCCCGTCGTGCTTTCCCCTTCTAAGCCTAATAATTCCTTCTCCGGTTGTACTGTTTCCGGCCATGTTGATAGAATTGTCTCCTCCAGGATTACCAGGCGCAGCTGAGGATCGTAGCATTAAATCGCCATTTGAGACAATTTCTGCGGCATTTGAAAGCGTAAACTCTCCTCTTTGCTCTCGCTCTATAGCAATTGTTACTAACCCGCCGGCTCCTGATGAGGTAGCAACACGCATACCTTCATAGGGTCCACCTCCCACATATGTTCCGAGGCCGATTCTGGCCGTGGTGGTGCTCCCATCACCCACCCCCTTCAGCACCGACGCCGCAAGCTCTCCCTGACCGTTATTCGCGTCTAAATCAAAATAGGGGCCATTTGCAACGCGCCCTTGGATTCTGCCGGCTTTAATCAGATTGGCCCACAATTCCCCTATGAGGATCATGCTGGCGTTGATTTTGCCGTCTGCTGTTAGTGCGGTAATAAAATCACCATTATATCCTGTGTTAGAATGTCCAAAGCCTCCATTATTCCAACGCCAAACGCTTTGAGCTGTGGCAATGTCCCCGGTATCTAGGCTTGCAATCTCAACCCATTTCCCATTTTTTTGTATGGCCACCATCTCCCCCTTTTGCCCGTTGGTAATCCATCCATTGGCGTTATCCACAGCCTGCTGAAAAACTGTTGAATTAGGAAAATCTTGAATTTGCTGTTGTTGGTTAGCTATTGTGCCAGCGATATTGCTTTTTAGCTGTCCTAATTCAATGCTCTCATAGCGGTCTTTCAGAACGTCATAAACGGTCTTAACGCACCTTGCTGTTGCTGAGACACCGAGGCTAGGATATTCTACCGTTACCGTATCGCCTAAATTCACACGCTCTAACAGGGCAAGGTCTTTGTACTCCTCAGTTTGCTCCAACGGCTGGAACGAAACGGAGATTGAAACCGCTGGTATGCCTATATCATTATTCTTGACGTAGGCTTGTGCACGTTCTCTTAGCTGCTCTTCTGTTGGCTGCTCTTTAAAATCCGTGGTGAAATCTTTGGGAGCGATTTGCTGGAAGTTATAAGTACCTGGAGCATTGACTATTTTTTCCGGTAACTCAACAAGCGTTCCATCACTGCCCTTCCAATATGGATAAATGCCGGTCACCACATTGGAAATATTTTCATCCTGCTGTAAATCCGTCAGATTTTTGCCATAACGGATTGTGACGCCGTTGTCCCTTCCGCGCTTGTTCCACAGCTTCACGGAAAAGCGGTCAAACTCATATTCGCCCCTGTAAACATCGAGAATGGACCCTTCTGAGCCCCCCAATAATGACCAAACCGCAGAAGGAACCGATACCTCGAACGCCGCCGATGTAGATTTGTCCGTCCAGAAATCAAAAGGGTTTTCCGTTGATGAATTTTCCTTTAAGCCAATCAGTGCCGATTGACAGCTGCTTGCCTTAAATGGCGAGACAACAATTCCGGTCAGCTTGTAGGCAATATGCCGGGCATATATGGTAATGATACCGGAAAGCGGTTTTGTAATCTGTGTGATAGAAAAAGGCTGCGGGCCATGATAAGGGTCCGGCTTAACAAAAAGAAGCCGACGGTTTAAGATCTCGGAGTAATGAATGCCAGAAATAGGGTACTGCATTTCCAAATCATATACGCCATTTAGTTCTTGCGTAACCTTCATAGATACGGTATCGGATAAAGCACCTAAACCATTGTTTTCAAAAGCTGTCTCGGTTTCCGGGTATAAAAGAATCACAGTTTTCCTCCTTCCTAAAAATAGGCATAAGAAAACCACGCCCGAATGTTGAGCGTGGTTCTGTTGAGTTTTAGGCTGTTTTTAAGTAAAGCAGCCGGAATGTCTCGCGGCCTTTGGGAGTGATGAGCGTTTGCGTTCCGCTCCATTGGGTTTTCTCGTTGAAGCTTTCCTTGATTTCAAACAGGCCCGATTCTGTGTATTGCGCATAGGGCATGATTTTACCGCGCTTATCACGGTATGGAGCTTGGCATATAACTTCTATATATGCGCACATAAAACCCAAGAGACAATTTAAAAAAATTTTAAAAAGTCTGGAAATTATCACATTTTTGTGTTATTATGTCGGTGAACAATAATCACTGAGGAGGATATTGATGAAAAAGACAAGAGAATACTATGAAGCATTGCTTGATTTTGGCTTTGCGAAAGGTGAAAAGTTAACAAAAGCCGAGGAAGAGCAACATAAAGCGAATCTGATAAATGGGGTTGAAGGAGACGCAAACATCGCAGAAGTTAGCTCTGGGGTTTACAGAAGGGTTAATGACGAGCCCGATATGGAAGCTTTTATAAAATGGTACATGCTGAAATCCCTGTACTTTTCAAGGGCCATTAGGAGCTGCTTGGTATTCTTTGTGGTCATTGCAGTAATCGGCATAGCTATTGGCCTCTTGGCATATATCGTACCAACTATGCTTGAATGGTCAAGATTTTCTCTTTGACACTCCCCACGGCGAAAGCCGGGGGATTCTCGGTTCAACCACCACAGCCTGCCCATGCGAGGTCTTACACGGTGTCCCCGAGCGTATAGGTTTGGGCGTGTCCCGCCCTACCATATATGCTGACTACGCCAACAGGCGCAGTCCTTCGTTGAGGATGTTTGTCGCGGCGTTTATGTCTCTGTCGTGGTGTTCGCCGCACTCCGGGCAGACCCACTCCCGCACGGCGAGGTCTTTTGTCCCCGTCCACTGAGCACCGCAGGCGGAGCATAGCTGGCTGGACGGAAAGAACCGGTCTACTACTACCAACGCTTTGTGCTGCCACTTTGCCTTATACTCCAACTGCCGCCGGAACTCTCCCCAAGAAACGTCTGCAATGGATTTTGCCAGCCTTTGATTCTTGGCCATGTTCTTCGGGGTCAAATCCTCTATACAAATGACATCGTTCTGCCTGATGATCTGGGTGGACAGCTTGTGCAGCATGTCCTGCCGCTGGTTTGCAATATGCTCATGGAGTCTTGCCACCTGAAGCCGTGCTTTCTCCCGGCGGTTGCTCCCCTTTGTTTTTCGGGAGAGCTGCCGCTGGAGACGGGCCAGTTTCTTCTGGGATTTTGCGAGATACTTGTGGTTGGGGTATTCCATGCCGTTCGAGGCAGCGGCAAACGACTTTAAGCCCATGTCAAGACCAACAGCAACTCCGGTAGAGGGCAACTGCTCTATCTCCACATCGGTACAGCACAGGGCGACAAAGTACTTGCCGCTTGGATTGCGGGACACTGTGGCAGACAGGATGCGGCCTTTTACCTTTTTGGAAACACGACACTTTACAAGACCGAGTTTCGGGAGCTGTACGGCCTTGTCCAGAACTTTGATATTTGTCCCCACGCATTTGCTCTTGTAGCTCTGCCGATGGTCGTGCTTGCTTTTGAACCGGGGATAGCCGGGCTTTTCGCCTTGCTTTACCCGCCGGAAGAAGTTCTGAAAGGCCGTATCCAGATCCCGCAAAGAAGCTTGCAGAGCAGTAGCATCTACTTCCCGCAGCCAATCCAGTGGCTTCTTGAGTTGGGTCAAATCTCCGGCACAGCCATAGTAGTTGAAAGTCTTGCCGTCCTGCTCATAGACCGCTTTCCGCTTAGCAAGATAGTGGTTCCAGACAAAACGACAGCAACCAAAGGTCTTGTGTATCTGTTGTGCTTGTGCCTCATTGGGATAGATGCGGAATTTATAGCTATATTCCATCTCCACACCTCACACTTTTTTCTGATTTTCGATGTACTGTTTGATGACAGACAACGGAGCTACGCCAACGGTGGATACGAAGTAGGAATTTGTCCACAGTGAGGGTAGCCTTGAACGGAGCGTTCCGAACTCCTGACGCAAAATTCGGGATGTGCGTCCTTTTATTTGCTTCACAGCTTTATGGATGCCAAATTGCGGGTCTACTTCCATGAGCAAATGCACATGATCCGGCATGATTTCCATCTCTATGACGTCGATGCGAAGCTCACAGCAAATTTCCTCTATGAGTTCCTTTAAGCGTACAGCGATACCGTTGACCAAGACCTTGCGGCGATATTTTGGACACCAAACCACGTGATATTTGCAGGAGTACACCACATTGTTGTTGCTCTTATATTTCATAGAAAATATTATACTACTATTTACTATCTAATGCAAGATGTTGCCCTCCTAACGGGGAAACATGGTGTGGCTTATATCCCCATAGCTGAAGCAAGGGGTATTACGCCACTTATGATAAAAATCTGCGTGTTAATTTTCTCTATCCTGGCACTAGCTGGGCTCATAATCGGCTTGCTTCTGTCCATTGGCAGCTTAGGCGTTGTCATATCGTCCACCATCTAGGCGTAACCTCTATGCCGGTTATGCCGCCGTCCCAACTGATTGCATTCTCTCCATGTTCAAGAATCGGAAAGGCGCTGGCGGAGATTGTATTGTTTTTGTTCTGCTCTTCACGGTAGGCGTCCTGCAATTCGCTGTCCAGCATAATATAATCGTTGAGCTCTTTAATCTGAACGCGATAAGAGCCTACATATAAATTCCCGGCTGCTGTCCCGTTGACCTTAATCAACGGCAGAGCCGGGAATAAACTATTATACAGCGTTTGGGCCTTAGCCATTGGAATAGAGCGTTCGCCGTCCTTTCTCCACCGCTGCGGCTTGCACACAAAGGAAATCGTTAGCCGGCCGAAAAGGTTCATCGCATTTTCAATCTCGGTAGGCCCGGCATAATAGGCCATACGGTAAAACTCAGGATCATAGCTATCTTCGAGGCGCTGATAGCCGATAGGAGATTGAAGCCAGGCGCGGACAGCCCTTGCGCCCGCTGGAGTTTTGTTTTGATTGGCGTTGAAATACACTTCATAGGGCTGAGTGTAGTTGTCATACGCCCCTGTATCAATCAACAAATCGCCGTTTCTGCCTGCGACTTGAATTGTTTCATAGCGCCGGGAAGGGCCCGGCTGATTTGGAAACCGCTCAACGACCACATTGCAGCTATACGACGGCACGCCAGCCCAAAATATAACGCTCATTTAGAAAAGCTCGCCTCCCTTCTTAATACCTCTGCCTGCATTCTCTGCATAACAACATCGGCGATTCTCTCTTCATCCATACCCGGATGTGCAACCACGGTAAAAGTAAAATCGCCATAGGAATTAGTTTTGGTGTACACGTTGCCGGCTGAAATCGCGCTGCTCGGAAGGCTAAAGGGATGAATATCGGCTTGAGCGGACAGCCTGGACATTCCGGCCTTTATTTCCTTTTCTGTGGATTTAAAGGCTGTTTTCATACTGTCCGATAGCCCGAGCTCGAAGCCTTCACCCGAAAGCGCGCCAAACTGTTTAAATACTTTTGATGGAGAATGGATGCCTAACGCTTTTTTGGCTGCATTGATTGCATTGCCGAAAACACTGCCCACAGTATTGGTCAAACTGGCAGAGGCGTTATAAAGGCCAAGCTGTGTGCTAGAGCCTATATTAGCGCCAATTTTTTCAGCCTCTATCTTTGCATTTTCGGCAGTTTTCCTGAGCGTATTGAGGGTGTCCTCGTTATAACCTTCTATTCCCTCATTATATTTCTGCTCGTACCTTTCAAGGGTAAGTAATGCGTTTTCATATTGTTCTTCAAGGATTCGCTTCTGCTCCTCGGTAGATTCGCCCGCAACGCTTGCGGCTGTTTTAAATCCGTCATTTTGCTTTCCGAGAATTTCAACGGTTTCATCAACATTGCCACTTAAAGCCGCTGTGGCCGCCGCCTCATATGCTGTAATATTTTGATAAATACCGTTTAAAGTAGCATCGCTTTCTTTGTACGCATTTTCTTTTTGTTTCAATAGTTCCATCTGCGTATTATACGCGAGCGCTTCCGCATTTCCGCTTAGTTCCATCTGGTTGATTTCCTCTTGAGTATGCTCCGCGACAAAAGCGCCATATTTTTCCTCCATTTTTTGGCGCTGTTCAAGTAGTTCCTTATATTTTATATTCGCGTCTTCTTCTGCTGCCGAACGGGCCTTTATAGCCTCTTTGTACACTTCCTCTTGAGCCGCCAGCATGACCTCTGCACGCTTTGTCTCTATCGTCTTGCCGATTTCATCCTGCAAGGTTTGATAGTTCTTGATCTGATTGCCTGTCATTTCGTATTCGGTGCCCAGAGCTGCATTTAACTCTCCTAAGATAAATTGCGCCCTCGCCCGGTCTTTATCTGTCACATTTCCAGTCTCATCGGCAAGTGTTGTTAATTCGCTATAAAGCTTCTCTGCGTTCTGAATCTGTGCCAGGTCAGCATTTGCGGATTCATAAGCGGCGTCTCGTGCGTTTTCATAAGAGGTTATAGTTTCGTCAAGGGCCTTCTTTTTTGCTTCTAGGGCTTCGCGTGCGATGCGCTCCTCTTCGGTTTCCTTTTGGGTCTCAGCGATCAAAAAGCCAATTCCTGTCACCAGAAGGCCTACAGCGGTAGCAACAGCCATTGCCGGATTTGCACCAAGGGTCGCGTTGAAAAGCTTCATCGCAGTATTTGCGCCCTTAACGCCATCCGTCATGGCTTTAATTGTTTTCGTGACATTTGAAATTGTGGTCGCTACCTTCCAGGTGGCAAAAGCCGCGCCTATACCGGTTAAACCGACCATAACTGCATCCTTGTTGTCAATCACAAAATCAAACAGGCCCTTAATTCCCGGCAACACTGTCTTTTTGATAAAATCAAAGCCATCATCAATCGCGTCTACAAAGCCGTCAATGTCCACATCCTCGGTTAGCTCCAGGGCCGAATCGACAATCCCATTAAAGCCCCGCTGCACAGCAGTGGAGACCGGGCTGAGTTTTTTTGCGAGCTTTGCTGTGCTATCCTGAAAATCAGAGGTTGCCTCGTTGGCCTCTACCAGATCCTTGTTGGTATCTCTCCATGCCTGTCCGGCGTCTGGCAATCCTTGGCTGGCAAGCTCTTGCATGACGATGTTGGTTCGTTCGGTCTGAGATTTTGCCTGCTTCAGCTTTTCGTTAAATTCGTCTTCGTTGGTGCCGGCCCAATTCAGCACATCTGCAAAATTGCCCGTTACCGTACCGGCCTTGATGGTTTCGTTGATACTTTCAGCGAGCCCATCAATCGGAATGCTGTCGCCATATGTGGCCCATGCGCCGATTGCCGCGTCTGTCAGCTCTGTAAGCTGTTCCTGCTCTAAACCCAGCGCCTGGAGATTCGCGGTCGTTGTAGCCGCTGTCTGGTCGTCGGCAAGGACACCGTAAAGCGTTTTATAGGTTTCAGCCGTCTCCTCCGCGCTGTAGCCGGCACGCTCGCTGGAAACTTCCAGGCTGCCCATGATTTTTTGATATTCTTTCGAGCCCTCGACAATCCCGTCTATTCCATCTTTGAGCGAGCTGAGCGCACCGGTTATTGCTGAAGCGGTTAGATTTGCGGTCAAGGCGTCACCAAACGAAAAAGCAGCCTTTTCCCCGTCTTTCATGCTTTCAGTAACATCCTCGATACCATCATCTGTTGAATCAAGGCTGTGCTCCATATTGTTCAACGATGTTTTCGCGTCGTTCAGCGCCTGCCGCCATTTTAGAGTTTGTGTAGCGCTATCCCCATATTTTTGCGATGATTCTCTAAGGCCCTGATCTAATAGATCGACCCGCTGCTTTTGCACGCGAATCTGTTCATTTAGAACCTTCATTTGTGCGGAAAGCTTTTCCTGCTCGGAGTCATTCTCCGTAAAGGAAGAGGTGACACGCCGCATTTCCGTATCAAGCGTTTTTGCCTGTTCAATAATATTATTGAGTTGTTTTCTGTACTCTGCTTCCCCGTCAATTCCGATTTTAGGTCCGATATTTACGGCCATAATTTTATCACCTCAGCTTTAGCAATCCGTCCATAGAACAGGGTTCTTTTATCTTTTTGGGCTCTGCTCCATTAAAAATAGAAAAGCAGGAAATCATGTCGCACATCTCTGCATAAGAGGTGCATAGGATTTCCTGCTTGCTCATATTCAGCATTCTTCCATAGAATAAAAACCAGGCCCGGTTAAACCTTATTTTGCGGCTTTTTCCTTTTTTTTTGCGGGTTCAACCTCTACGGTTTCCCCGCCCATAGCTTTAGCAATAATTGCCAGGATTCCGCCTTGACACAAAGAAAGATATTCCTTGACGGGCATATTGAGAAGCTCCTTTGTATTGAGCGGTTGCTTCTCGTACGCCGGATCACTAAAGGCCCGCTGCTCTTCAGCACCATTGCTCAGCGCCGCCAAAATCTTGATTGAAACTTTTGCCAGATCCCCGGTAGGCAGCTGGTTAATCTCGTTGATTCTGTCAAAATCCTTGCCAGGGCAAAGGTCGGAAATATCTGAAAAGGCCTGCACGGTCAATGCTAGCGGATATTCTTTCCCTCCAACGGTTATGCTTACCATCTTACGCGCCTCCTCCGGTAATCTTGAAGAAAGCCTTCAGAATTTCCTCTGCTTCGGTTTCGGTCTCCTGATCGTCAAAAATCTTCTGGAAATTTTTCTGCGGGGTATCATCCCTCATTAGGTCGGCTGTGAGCTCCCTGGTCTGCCATTCAATAGATTCCTCCTGAGTGTTCGCCTCGTTTCCGCTCATTTGGAACCGGCTCTTTGTTAAAACATAGGGGGCATATGTAGTCACGCCGCCCGACATGTACCGGATAATAAAACCGATTCCAACATAGGGCGGAACCGCCGCTTCTCCATAATTACGGACCTGAACGGTTTTGTCCGCCCCATATTCAAATGATTCCGGCTCCGGTAGGCCAAAAATTAACTCTTCCGCCTCGGCAAATAGCCCGTCAACCGTAAGCGTCGCCGTCCCTCCGGTGAATACGCCGGGAACATTTTCAGCTTCCACATTGTTTGCATAAAATGGGTTGCTGTCTCCAACCTCATAATCCGTACTTACGCCAACACCTCGCGCCAGCTCCATCCCTTTGGAATAGGTGACGGTTCCGCCAGAGGCCGAATATACTGCTACATAGGGCTTTGAAAAGCCCGTAATAACTTTACCTGCCGCCATTAATCTCATCGTCCTTTCAAATTCTGTTCAATGTCTTCATCAACAGCCTGCTTCATAGCCTCTACCGCAGGCTTTTTAGATTTATTCAGCGCCGGTCGCACAAAAGGGTGTTTTTCCCTGTCTGAGGTACCGCTTTCTATTCCCCGCGCAACAAGCACGTTTGGCTGACCTTTTGGGTATTTCTTTGTCTTTACGTTGTTGTACCCGGAAAAGCCTAATTTCGCATTAATATATCCGTCTTTGACCTCTAAGGGTGAAATACCGAACCCTTTTATCAGCCCTTGTTTCTGCCCTACAGTAAGCGGGGCGGGGTCCTTTTTTGCGTAAGCAACGATACCTTCAAGCTCTGGTTTTGCCGGCAGGGCTTCCATATTTTCCTTAACAGCGTCCGCGACTACCTTTGCGCCGGCATAGACAGCCTTCCTGCAAACATTCCGTGTGTCTTTATAAAGAAGGGAGATTTTTTTTTCATATTCCTCCATCCCTTTGAAAGTAAAACTAGCCATCCAGTACCTCCCACACCCATTCATAATGATAAAAGCCTGTGTCCTCCTCAAATTGAACCGAATTAAGGAACCAGGCTATTTCATTATTATTTAGAGAGGTTTCAAAATCATCCTTCCAGGGGTCAAACTCCTGCTTAGTAAATAAATCAGTGCTCCCAGTTATCGTTCGCTCCGCATGTTGGTTTCCAGCTTCAAAATCATTTGCTCCTTCTTCCTGCCAGACAAAATAGCGCTCCGACTTTATTCTCTGCGCATGGCTCACCGCGTCTGTCACCGCTGTGTGTACAGCAATAATTTTTTCAAACCATCTCATTTGAAACCTCAAACCTCTGCTCAATTTTTGCAAGGGTTATATCCATACTTGAAGGGAAAACATTCTGTACTGATTGGACCGTATCTATCCGGTACTGTTTTCCGTCCTCAGTAACCGCAACATCCTGATTATTTACATCACCAGCCCGCGGCGTTCTGATAACCCGTTCAAGCTCAACCTGGTTTTGCCGTCCGCTATATAACCGCTGAATACCGAGCCGCTGCTCTTCATAACGAAGGGTAAGCTTTTTCTTTAGCCCCGGTTTAGGCTGATAGCCGGGCTCTGCAATGTCTGTGACAGCGTAAACCGTCACCAGACCATCATTAAACACTTGCGTGATTTGATTGTCAGCCGGACGGTGCGGCGCTTTCCACATGCCGGCCCACCGCCCTTTCGTTCTGCATGGCAAGGATTCTTGCTAAATAGTTGTTTTCAAACACGTCCTGCGCTCCATCCCGCATATAACGTACATATTCAAAAAGCAGGGTGCGGGGCTCTCCATCGGTTTCATAGTCCATCGCTTCTCCGCCTTTTCCGTCCAAATAAACCGAACCGGAGGCAATAAGGCCACGGATCTTCCCATCCGTGGCCTTGTCCTCCCAGGTAATATTCAGATAATTTTTAACGTCTGCAAGAAGTTCAGCAGGAATTTCCGCCCGCTTCATCACGATTTAGTGACAGTAACTGTGTACGTTTTTGTAGTTTTACCATCGGCAGCAGTTACCTTGATTGTCACTGTGTTGGAGCCCTCCTGCCAGGTGGCAGCTGAGCCGTTATCAACCTCGGCTTCGCCAACCTTCACTTCAATAGCGGCTTTTGCGTCTGCCGGTGTCGCCGTAATAGTGTTGGTTGCATTGGAAGTGGTTGTGGTATAGGTAGTCGTTTCAGAAGTAAACGCCGGATCCAGGGTCAAGCTGCCGATTTTCAGATCAGAAAGCGCAGCGTTATTGGATGGCGTTGCCGGCGTTACTTGCTCCACCTTCCAGATCGCGGGCTGCAAAGCAGAAATGTCCAGGAACAGGAAAGCGTTATTGTCCATCGGGAACCCGTTGGCGTATAGTTTAATCAAATACATACGCTCATCTTCAAGGAAATGATAGGAATCGTCGTATTCAATTCTTCCTTCCTTGCCCATACCGACCCCGGCAAAATATTTGTAGGCAATGCCGAGAATAGCCTCTCCGCGGTCTAGCGCCATAGACTGGACGATGCGCATAGGATAGGGCATAACATCATTTCTGTATGTACCGTCCGGCGCCATCAGGGTTGTAGCCGGCATAACCTTCTGGAAATAGTCCTGCGGATTGACAATCATTACGACGTCTCGCAACGTCCGAGGCTTACCATTCGGGTCAACAGCAATAAGAGAGAGCAGGTTGCCAATAGTCCCGGGCTGCAAATCTGTAACAGAGATTTTTGCTTTTTCGGGATAGACGCCGCCGGTAACAGTCACGCCTTTTCCAACCTGGCGGTTCATCCCGATGGGCTTTTCATTGCCGTCGCCTGCGACGACTCCAGCCTCCAGGCCGTTTGCAAGCGCTTCATAGAGAACCTGGCGCACATAATCGTCCAGCCATTCCGGGCCCAAATCAAGCATTGCCTTACAAACCGGAATAAATGCCGACAGTTTCAGCAGTGTCATGTCGATGGTTTCAAACCCGGAAACTAGCTCCTTGACAATATCGTCGCACAGCTTGCCCCACACAGCCTCCTGATAACCGTTGGTGTTCATAATCATTTCGGTTAGGCCTGTGGTCGGGATAAATTCAATCAAGGAAAGCAGCTCATGGCGGGTTTGTAGTTCGTCAAAGACCGCATTCATAATGGTTTTGGGCATCACCAGGTCAGCGTTTGCCAATGCCTGCTTCGGGTCCTTAGACCGCATACACTCTGCAACTTTCTGGTAATAATCGCGTTCTTTGTTGGTCAGCTGCCGCACCCCGCGCTGGGCCAAAGCCCTAGAATCCATTTCTTGCTTGAGGTCGTTCACCTGTGCGTCATAACGCTGCTGAATGTCCTGATTAATGCATTCAATTATTTGGTCGAACGCCCGATAAAAACCCTCGGTGTCGTTTTCCCTGATTGCTTTCTGAAGTAGTCCGCGAATTTCCTCACGGCTCAAAATGTCGTTTGATCTCATGTTTTTCTCCTTTCATTTTTAGACATTAAAAATCCCGGCCAGCATTTGCATAATGCCGGGACCGGGTTCTTTACTTTGTTTCATGTTGTCTTTGGAATTTTCAGGCAATTTCTGAACAAGATCCCTTAGTTGGGCCGCCAGGCTTCTTTGAATCCCGATTCGCTGCTCCAAATTAAGATTTGCCTTTTGCAAAATTTGTCCCGCATTGCTCATATCAGCCTCTTGCTCCGCAAATTGGTCGGCTAGTCCATATTGAATACACTGTTCTGCTGTCAACCACGTTTCCTCATCCATCATTTGAATAAGTGTTTCCTCGCTGAGATTACCGGCTGCTTTTTGTAAATAGGCCTGCCGTCCAGCAGCATTGATAACATCTAGATCGTCTGCCGCTTTTCGTAGTTCAGCAGCGTTTCCAACCGTTCCCATCCACATGTTATGAATCATCATTAGAGCGTTTTTGGGCATGATTACGGTGTTTCCCGCCATTGCAATGACAGAAGCGATTGAGCAGGCAAAACCATCCACATATACTGTCTTGTGCGCGGGGTGGCGTTTGAGCTGGTTATAAATCGCAGTGCCCTCAAATACAGAGCCGCCATAAGAATTGATGTAAATGTTAATCTCGGTAACGTTTGGATATTTTGCCAGCTCCTCGCGGAAAAAGTTCGCTGAGGTTTCAGAGCGAATAACCTCATCGGTCCACCAATCATAATTATCTCCTTCAACGTCGCCATAGATAAACAAATCCAGCGTGTTCTCAGACGCAGCCTGTTTGATTTCCCACATGTTTTTTCTCATTCAACTTCTCCTCCTTCCTGAGTAAGCGGGCGGGTGGCCTGTCCCATTGTTGATATGTTCAGGGTCATATAGTGCTCATCCGCCCACGGCTCGTTAATTATTGCCTGGTTTGCCGCCCTCCGCACGTCGTTGATGGTATACGCGCCGGAGCCCACCAGCTTTTCTACATTGGCGGCGTTCTCAAACAAATCAAAATGTATAATCGAGGAAGAATCCACACGGATAAAATCGCCCCTATGCCATCCGTCATAGCCATAGCGTTTCCTTGTGGCTTCCTCCTGAAGCTGGTCACAAATTGGATCAATGCAATTTGTCAAAAACCTGGTGTTTGCGTCGGCAGTTCCCTCTACCTTTCCATTGACCAGAACAGCGGGGATTAAAAAGGCCCTGGCGGTAAAATCAAAGATGTCCTCAATCAGATTTTTAATATCACGTGTGTCTTTCGCGCCGCTGGTTCCGCTTGCTTTCTCGTATTCATATCCATCAAATTCCGGTAATATCGCCCCGTTGCTATTCAGAAAGGGCTTTACCTGAGCCTCGATCATAGCTTGGAAGTTTTGGGCCCAGCCTTCATCTCCACGCGCCATCTGCGAGACATGGACTTTCCAATGCTGCCCCTGATCCCATTCATAGTTCTTGATCGCAGCTTGTACTAAACGAAAATAAGACTGATATAATCCGTTGACAACCGGACGCATATTTTTATGGTTTAATTTCAAATGAATCACATTGTTTTCGTAAATGGGGTATTGGTATTGATAGTTGTCAACTACGATTCCGCGATATTCATTTTGCCTGCTGGGCCATTCTTCTGGGTCCTCCCAGTCATCAGCGACCACAAGCGTCTCTCTCCCATCCACAGGGAGAGCGTTGACAATCAAGGCCTCATTGTCTTGGTACAGCTGTGCAATCAGTTTATGCATAAACATGGTTGAGTTCTGGTTGATGTTCGGGGAATAATTCCACATATAGTATTCCTTTTCAAATACCTCTTCGTTTCCCTGAAATGTTTTAATCTCGCAGCGCCCCATTGCATTTGCAATCATATCAACGCATATCCAAAAACAAAGTTCGCGGATTTGATATTCTTGAGCGGCCTCAAACAGCTCCCGGCATGTTACATCTACCATCTCCACCTTTCCCTTCTCTTTTTGAGCTCGGAAAAGCTTAAAAAAATCCAGCCCCAAATAACCACCGCCTTTCTATAGCCTGATCGCCCCGATTGGAGGGGCTGAAACGGGCATTCCGTCGCCTAAAACAGGCTCTATAACTACGCTGGCAACCAACGCCATAAACATATCTGTTTTTCGGCTTTTTCCTTCTATTTTGGCATAGATAAAATTTCCCGTGTCTACACCCTTATTTTTTGAGCTGCGCGTCCGCTTGGTGTTGTTCACCGCCCACCGTAAACATGGATTATCTCCCCAATGGAAAAGGCCGCGGTCGAAGCACTCCTGGATGACTGGCTCAATCATCATAATATCGGAAGGCCTAACCAGTTTTACATGGTTTCGGTCATTGGCGTCAAATCCTATTTTTTTCATACTCTCAGACACCAGGGTCCAACGAAAATGATCCATAGCTAAACCCTTGATGTTATAAATCCCTGCCGCTTGCTGAATATAGGCAGCAAGTAAATCGGGGTGAATGCTAACGTCTTCGACAACCGTCACAAGCCCCTGTTTAGCCCAATCCTTCCAGGGGGCTTTCACCCGGCTGAGAGTTTTTGATTGAGCGCACAGCCATGCGTGATTAAGGTCGTAGCGTTCGGGCCCACGGCGGAAATGAAGGTTTACCGCCGCCCAGTCTGATAATTCGGCGTAGTCTATGCCAACAGTACAGGACCATCCTTTCATATTCGGCAGCTTCTGGTTGGTCAATTTTACCTTCTCGTAGTCTGTCACACTAATCTCCTTTTGCCCTGCCCGTATTCCCATTCGCTTTGTTATGAAGTCGCCGTTCTGCTCTGGGTGTTCGCACCAATCCCGATATTCATCTTCAATCTCCTGGCGAAGGTGTGGAAGATAATAAAGGGAAGGGTTTGCCATATACCAATTTTCAGGATCATGCACCTGCTCTTTATTTTCCAGGCAGCAAATAAACGGCAAAAATCCATTGTCCGGTTCGCCTTCAAACAAAATCCGCCGGCCACGCGCTAAATAATCATCCAAAGGGCCGTCTGAAATTTCTCCATTTGAAGTAAATATTCCCACACGGGGCTGTGCCACCTTTCCTTGACCGGTTATAAAAACTTTGATATTGTCGTAATTTTCAAAAGCATGAACCTCATTGAAAACGACTTTTCCTGATCTCATTCCATCCCGGCCCTTTGGGTTATTGGTTCGGCCCTTCATTACTCCCTTATTTTTGCGTCCCTGAATAATCTCTTTGGTATGGTAATAATGCTTTTTTAGCTTCGCTTCAAATTTTGGATTTTCAAGGACCTCCGCGAGGTCTTTGACCGGAGTAACAGCCTGTTCCTCGTTATTTGCACATATGTCCACATTGTAATGCGCGACCGGGTTGTATGGAGAAACCGAGCAGGCTGAATCAAAAGCAATAAAACCATCCTTTCCCGCACCGCGTCCCACCATGCAAAATAAAGTTTTCCACCGTGGCATCCCATCAGCCTTATAGGTACAATCCCATAATGCAAGAACAAACGCCTCCCAGGGGAAAAGGCGATCATAGGGGAAATACTTAATCAAACCAAGATATTTATTCAGCTGTTCGGTATCAACATAAAGCTCCTCCGTTTCAAAGCAGTTGCGGACATGAGCGACCAGGGAACGTTGTTCCTTACAGGCACGCGGTTGATTTGATTCAACAATTTCAATATAATTGCTTACCTCCACAGGAAGCTTACAGCTCATCATCCTCACCGCCTGTTTGCGGCCTGGAGCTTGTCGCCTGTTCGCGGAATCCAAGCGCTGTCCATATGTTCAGCATTTGAGCCGAGACCCTGGTCGCAATAGTCAGTGACTTATTGTCGGTGGTCCCTTTTTGCGTAGCCCCGTTTGAATATTCGACATAGACCCCGCGCGTTACAACATCCTCGTTGAGCATTTTTAACCAACACCAAAGATTCATATATTCTTGCACCTTATCGGTGTATTGCCGCCCCACCAACCCACGAGTGTCCAGGTCATCCAGCATATCATTTTTTAATTCTACATATTCCGGCGTGTTGGACCACCGGCTGGCAGCGGGCTGTCGTTTTCCAGCCAAATCAATCACCTTCTTTGTTTTTTACTACACGGTCATGCAAAACCTTGGAAAAAGCTGAAATGTCTTGCAAACCCCCGAATACGTATTTTTTTTACTTACTCTGTTTTTCAGAAGGGGGAGTTCCCAAAAATCCCCATCTATATTTATAAAATTTTTCGCATGCGTAACATCTGCCGCAATTAATACATTTTCGAATAATAACCTCCATATTAATCCCATCTTTCTTCCGTGATTGGAGCCCGTATATTTTTAAATTGTCTTTGACTTTCCGGGTGTAGTTCTTCATGACATTGCTTACAGACGCTTATAAGCTGGCGTTCCCCTGTTTCCTCATCCCATATAGAGAGAGCTAAGTCCGGCCTGCTTCTTAAATGTTTGACATGGTGGACTATCTTGGCCTTGCGGTATTTGTGCTTAACGTCCTTGCAGCGTTGACATTCATAATGGTCCAGTTTTAAAACATCTTCCCGAGACTTCAACCATTCTCCCCAAGTGTAAAACTCGTGTTCTTTCCCGGCATTTATTAGATCTATTAGGCGTTTTAATTTGATCGGAGCAATCACAATATTAATCCTTTGTCAATTCCTTCAGGGAGAAACAGAGGCTATTTCGCATGCCATACAGAAGAGCAAGACGCTTGCGCCCTTCTGTGCTCATGCATTCCCTTCTATCCATCTGTGCCTCTTCAATCCGGTCCATTACCTTTTTGAGCTCGGCCTGGTATTCGCCTATAAGCTTTTCTTTTTCCACGCTTACCACCTCAAAATGAGCATAAGAAAAGCCCACGCCATAAGGCATGAGCTTGAAAAAATATTTAAAATTTTAAGAAAAACGCTTGACTTTTATGCGTATTATGCGTATAATATAATCAAGAGGTGAGGACAATGACCTTTCGAGAAGTTGAAAAATTACTTCTTACGGATGGCTGGAAATTCAAGAACGCGCGAGGCTCGCACAATTACTACATACATCCGGTAAAACCGGGTAAGGTAACAATACCAAACCATAGCGGCGATCTTGATAAGAAAACGGTCCACTCGATCTTGAAACAGGCGGGGCTAAAATAAGCCCCCTTGTTTTCGTATAAATCTTTATTACCGACGAAAGGAAGGGGCCTAGTATGAAAATTGTATATCCAGCATTGTTTACTCCACTAGAAAAAGGAACCGGTTATTGTGTTGCATTCCCTGATTTACCAGGCTGTGTAACAGAGGGAGACAGCCTTGCCGAAGCCATTGAAATGGCTGTGGACGCCGCGTCTGGCTGGGTTCTGGATGAACTGGAAGATGGAAATCCCGTTCCCGAAGCTTCTAGAAGAGAGGATATTCCCATTACGGAACCACAATCTTTTGTGAATCTCGTTGTTTTAGACATGGACAGCTATGCGGAAAAATATGGTCAAAAGGCCGTTCGTAAAAACTGCACAATTCCGGCATGGCTGAATACCCTCGCAGAGAAAAAAGGAATCAGTTTCTCAGAAGCATTGCAGGAAGGGCTCGCACAAAAGCTGAATTTAAAAATAACAGCATAAGAAAAGCAGGGTTTAACCGCCCTGCTTTGTTAGATAGAACGTTCTATCTTAAAATTAATGTTGAAACGAGGATCGATTTCTCTTCGCCCTTTATCTGTTGCTACCTTTTCCATATATTGGGCCGCTATATTATAAATCCATTGTGAAGCACGGTATCCACTTAATTTCTTGTACAAATTAGTGTTTTTATGTGGAGATGTTGCTTTTGAGTTAAGATTACGAATTCTTTCTATTGCGTCTTCTGAATGAGCTATTACAAATCCTCTATTATAGCTTAACTCAATATTATAAAGCATAGCGCAAAAATCTAAAGTTGGCCGTTTACTACAACATAGAATTTCAACCCTATTTGAGTCTAAAGATTTTTGACAAGCAGCAACATAAATAGCATTTTTGGGAGTAACAGGGAGAAAAATTCCCGGTCCCCCATTATCAAATGATTTGTAAACACAGCCCGAAAGAGACGTAATAAACTCACCGTCTATACATTTCAAAATAAATAACCGTGAATCAACCTCTCTGTTTTCTATCATTATTTCTGTCTCATCAATAATATTTTTAACACGCTTTTGGACTTCCTTATGAGCTATTTTTTCTTTTCCTAGTTCCTCTATCTCAAAATGGTGCCTTCTAATTAATACAATAATAAATTTTAGTAAAGCATTTTTATGTCGTTTATTGAGTTCAAAATTCTTATTCCCTTCTAAGTGCTTTTCGATTTCTTTATATGCCTGCCCAAAACCTCTTTCAATTAAACTTAATTTTTTCTCAACATCATCATCATAAAAATTAGTTTTGGTAAACGGTTCTTTTGTTTTGACAGTCCTCTCTATACTGTCACTTTTACAATCCATCATATAAAGAGATCCGCCATCCATATAGAAGTTTTTTACAATACAATTAGGAATATGTATATGCCGTTCTGCCATGTAAACCACCTCATATTAATTATAACATAGGTAGTCACATAAGGGAACAATCTATTATTAGAACCCCTGTCTCTAACTCGACAGGCCCCGGATTTTGAAGGAGGATGACTTTAAGCTAAATTTCTACAATATTATTTTATCACATAAGAGTGTGACAAGTGTGACAACTTTTTAATGGGACCGTAAATAACGGCTATGAATCTGCTTTACACTGTTCTCAGTATTATTTCCCCCTAAACTAGCAGCAACATCTTCCCATTTCTTTAACTCAATATACCGTAAAAAGAATATTTGCCTTATAAGGCTGTCATCAATACTCTGTATATACCTTTCAAGACGTCTTTTTTCATGCCAGCACTTCTCAATGTTGAGGTTAATTAACGCCTTTAAATCGGCAATTTCTGCCGCGTATCGTCCTACCTTATCGCTGCATTTTCCGCTGCCCGGCATTCCGGTAAGATTAGGGGTTGCCTTGTAGGCTGTCGTTTCTAACTCCATCAATTTGCTTTCAAGTTGTTTGATTTCCTTATTTAAATAGTACAGCTGGGACAATTCTTTGTTTGTCACCTAATCCCTCCTCCTTCTCAGCTTGCCCTTGAGATATTCCGCATTTATAGATTCAGGCAAGAGGGAAGATGGCATTTCCCGTCTGAGCCAATCCATTCACAGCGGTTCCTTTTGCAAAATTCCCGGGGCTTCCCGTCGTATTGAAAACGGGAGGCCTTTTCTTTGTCCTTATTGGGAACGTCTATTCCCTTCTGTTCTGCGATTAGAACTTGCGGCGCTTTTTTAACGCGCCTGCTTTGGCCGGCTTCTTCCGCTGCCTCTATAATTTCCTCCGGGGGTTCAACGCCAAACGCGGCGCCAGCTTTTCTAATGCTGGCCGGGTATGGGTCTTGTTCTCCGCGCTCCCAGCGGCTGATCTGTATTGCGCACATCCCGCACCTTTTAGCAAACTTCTGTTTCGTAAGGCCCGAGCCTTTATATAAGTCCAAAAGCCATTTTGCCGCGGGGTTCATGCTTCTTCCTCCTGCTCCATGTGATGTCGAAAAAAGCGTATGCCACATTCACTGCACGGATGTCCATTTAAACTCGCTGTTAGTGGAAAGGCTTCATATGCTCCCCATTTCCCATGCTTCACCGGGGCAACATCAGCGGCGGGAAACTCTGTAATCTCTCTCATTACGTCCAGCGGCTCGTCCTGCTTGTTGAACAAATGAGACAAGAGCTTTTCACGTTCTATGTATTCAGCCATCTTCATTCTCCTTTAGCCGCCTGCCGCAGCTGGGGCAAAAGCTCGCAGTTGTCCAAACTACCTCATTATCTGTGGTGGTTACGGTTCCAAATTCTCCCACAAGCGAACACTCCCAATTTTCAGGCGTCGCTCCAATTCCATTGCACCACCAGCACCCCCGCCTCCGTTCCTCCTCCTGCGCTGCTCTACGGCGCAAATACTCATCGTTCTTCTTTTCCGCTTCTCGTTTTAGCTCCTTCTTCATAGCGTTAATGGCTACATATACAGCGCATTTCTCACAAGGTGGCTCCCCTAATATCGGAAGCCTACTTCTCTTTTCGCGGCACTCTGTGCACATTTGTTGGTATAGCAATATTGCTTCACTTAAATTCATTCTAAATCCTCCAATTCCACTACCATTCTGCTTGTCATGTCGCAATCGACACCTATATAAATACTATCATCTAATGCTACATAGGTCTGCACACCTATCCAACGCTCACCAGTTTTCTTGACAAATTCTGATTCTGGAATTTCTGTAATTTTGAAATATCTCTCCATATTTAAAAACTCCTTATCTATTGGAAGCCTTTTCTTTTGAGGTTTCTCAAACATCGTCAATACCCTCAAATTTCTTCACGCATACCCTACCGACTACGGGCTTCAATGGAAGCGTTGCCCCAACCGCTACCACCACGGCTTTCAACGGGCTTCCCTCCAGTTCAAAGCTGTCACAGGTACATATACCATCTACTTCTCCACGCCTGTTTCTAACCATGACCCTATCGCCCTCTTTGAGCTTTATATTCTCCGGTACCTCGAACAAGTATTGACGATTGTCGAACTGCCTAATAAATACAATATTCATGAAATACCTCCCAATTGTTTAACATGATTCGCCTTGTTCATTGATTGTCCGGCCCCCGTTGTAGATAACCACCATCGAGGGAAAAGGGGCGGCGTTTACGGCGTTGCCGTCATCGTCCGTAAAATGCAAACGCCCTCGCACAAACCTGATTTCCGCCTTCCCATAAATGTAATCGTGAAAATAATTCGTGTCCGTCCGCGCTGGAATGAGCAGCACGATTGGAAAGCCCCCGCGGGCCTCTATGAACGCCTTTTTCACCCATTTCCCAATCTCGCGCCCATAAGGCGGATTGCAGAATACCGCGCCGCCGCGGTCCCAGCTTTGTGAAAGCCCGTCCGTCTCCGGCGTATAGTATAAGGGGCATTTCGCTGTCTTATCGGTAGCCGCGGGGTCCAGAACAAATTGAAATTCTTGGTTCAACTTATCAAAAAAATCCTGCGGCGTACACCAACACATATTTTTAGACGACAGAAGCGCCTTGTTCAATTTCTATGGCCTCGCTTTCCCTGAAAAATTACTTGCAGCGCCATTCGCCGGCCGGCCTTCGCCCCTGCTGCACCCTTCCCAATTCTCGAATGCGGTTTTAAAGCCTGAAAACTCTCCCGTGACCGTTCTTTCAGCCTTTGCCATTGGACATTCGGATGTGTCCTTTTTTCTGCATTTTGAGCAGGTGAGTTTGTCTTTCATGTTGTGTTCCCCCTTGATGAACTCCAGCGCCGGCCTCTTTTTTCTTCGATCACTTAACCACCCTCAATTCAAAGCCTGGATAAAGCGCTTCCCAGTCCTTTTTCTTGATCTTGAATTCCTTTGTCTCTATGCCCTTGACATCCTCTACCCATACTAGCCCGGAAGAATCGCACACCATGAAATCCGGCCTGTACCGGGTGTTTCCCAACAAGAGGAAGGACGGCTGCCGGGTAAACCAAAGAATCCGCCCCGATGCTCTCAGCGCCTTCAGCTGTACGTACCGCGCCGCCTCCGCCTTGCTGTCAAAGCGTATTCCGTCAACCTCAACCGGCGTGTTGTGATACTTCGCCGGCTTAACATGCAGTTTCATGTTACGGCCTCCAGTCCAAATCATCGAACGCGCCCGATTGCTCGAACGCCTCGATGTTGTAGGTGGTTTCGGCCCCTGTTCCTGTTTTGCTCTGTTCAGCCCTTTCACGCTTAACCCAGTTTCGAACAGTGGCTTTCCAGTCCTTCATATTGTTTTTTCCGACTTTCCAGCCATTGCTCTCGTAGTAGTTGCAGAAATAATCTGCGTCCAAAGCATAGCCCTGTTCCTTACAGAATGAACGAACTTCCTCTACGGTGGGCTTTTGAAAGCGTGGTACGCGCGCGGGCGCGTCTTTCGTATTCGTATTCGGATTTGGATTGGATTCTGGATTGGATTCTAGCGGTGAGTCACCGTGAGTCACCGTGGACCACCGTGAAATATCATTTTCGCTTGGCTCAGGAAACTTTGACTTCTTGGTTTGTATTCTTTGATACTTGCCCCAGTTTGGAAGGCAAAAATAGGGTTCTCCTGCAACATCATAGAGAAGAATGCTACCATTGCGTTCCAAAGCTTCAAGGCCCTTTTGAATATCTTGTTCCCGAACTCCGTTCCTTCTTGGAAATACGAATCCTTTCAGCAATTCCGGATCCGCGCTGCCTCTTCCGTAATCATCAACATAAGTCAGTAGATACGTCCATAATCGAAATTGAAAATCTGAAAGCGCGTTGATTGATTTGCTTGTACGAATCTTTTCGCTAATAATTCTATTTGGCACCTTACCACCGCCTCATAGCTTTGTTTGGGCGGGATTGACACGAATCCTCCTGAAATAGCCTTTGACATAAATGAGGGCTTCGCCTTTTGCCCGGCTGACGATCCGCTGGATGGGGAGGTCGTTCTTAGCCTGTGTCGATCTTCGGCGGCTGGATTCCTGCAAGTATTTTTCCATCTCGGCAATATCGTTTGTGCGCCAATACCCCCGGCCGCTGGAGCTTGAAACAATCGCTTCCCCAATCCGTTCCAGCTCTTTGTTGGCCTCTTTGATCTTAAAACGGACATCCCGCTCTGAAATCCCGACTGCCTTGGCAATGTCATAACGGGAAACGGCGTTTTCCCTTCCGGTGGGAACGAATGAAATAATGTTCAAGCTGTTTCACTTCCTTTCTCCTGCTTAGTTAAAAAGGCAAGTCGTCGTCTGCCGTAATCTCTTGAAACCCGTCGCCGGGCTGAGCGAAATTCCCGCCCTCCTGCTCCCTCTTAGGGCCTGCAAAATGCGCCTGGTCCGCGACAACCTCAACCGCCTTGCGCTTGTTCCCGTTTTTGTCCTCATAGCTTCGCGTTTGTATGGATCCCTGAATGGCAATTAATTGGCCTTTCTTGAAATATTTACAGATAAACTCCGCCGTGCTGCGCCATGCGACTACGTCTATAAAATCAGCCTGGCGCTCTGCTCCGGTTTTTACATAGGAACGGTCAGCCGCTACCGTGAAGCTTGTCACCGCCGTATCGCTCGACGTGTGCCTCAGCTCCGGGTCCGCAGTCAGACGGCCCATGAATATTGCTGTGTTAAGCATTGCTTTTCCCTCCTTACATTAGGTAAAATTCGTCCGCTTCGGTGGGCTCAGATAAAACCTTTGAAGCCTTGCAATACTCGCACTTTTCGCACCGTTCGGGCTCTATAATCCCCTTTTTTATCGCGTCATACATCTCTACATCGCGCTTAAAGCCTTCTAATGCAAAATCCAGCATGCTTTGCGGGATGTGGACAATATCGATGTCGGATATTTTTTCCTTCGTGGCGGCGGCGAGATAAAACGGCAATTGTTCGCCTGTGTTTTGCCGTACAACCTCCTGGTATACCGCGCCCTGCAAATCATATCCCCAG
The DNA here is from genome assembly GCA_965146675.1 of uncultured Eubacteriales bacterium. Classification (GTDB taxonomy): domain Bacteria; phylum Bacillota; class Clostridia; order Oscillospirales; family Oscillospiraceae; genus Faecousia. Next base: position 28,940 of record CBCTHM010000020.1, read on the forward strand.
GCCTCAAACCACGGAATACGTCCCTTTTCAGGATCATAGATTGATTCAAAATCCTTCATAACCTTCAGGTCAACGATTTTGTCGCAATGCAGGCTATCGATCTTGATTTTTACCGGGACGCCCTTGATTTGCCCTGTCATGATAACTTGTTTCCGGCCGGACAAATAGCTGGAGAAAAGCTTGTCCCGCCCAATCCTTTCGATAACGGAATTTACTTGTATGTATTCTGCCTTGAGCGTTCCGTCACGCTTAAAGATCTCCGGGTTCCTGTTCTGAAAGGCTTTCATTGTCCCCTCAAAATATGAATCAACATAGGATCCGACAAGAAGCGCCGTGGTCTGCTCGCGTTGGTATCGGCCCCTTAATTCAGCCAAGGCAGCCGCCTGGCATTTGCGAAAGCTCTTGAATTGCGACACGGACATGTATTCCTTGTTTGCTTTACGGCTGAAATAATTACGTTTTGTTAAGGTCATCACTGCACTCCCCTCGCCGCTGCCGTCGCGCAATCAGCGCATAGGCTTTCCCCATATTTCTTTTTTGTATATGCGGCTGTTTGCTCCGGCGACATACTGCCCGCCGCGCGGATGTCCTTTCCGCATTGCTCGCATTTTGGCGCAGGGCCGGAAATCTCGCGCGGGATCCTCGGCCTGATTCGCAGCGCGTCATGGACCCCGCCGAAAGCCTTGACCTGCTCCGTCCCAATAATCACGGACTTTCCCTTTAGCTTTTCGGTGTCCTTTGTTTTGTACAGCTTACAAATAGCTTTTTTGTTTGTCACGTTCAAAATCATCGGCTTATAGGCCTTGTCCGTCCAATAACAGGCAGTGCAGTTTTCCTTTTGCCCATTTGTAAAAACTTCTTCGTCAACTATTCTTTCAATGGTCAAAGTAATCTCCCGGTTCGGCAAATCATCCAAATCCCAGCTTCCCATATAATTAGGGTTTTTCCCCATCCGCATGATGTCCATTGAGACACCCTCCTTCTATCCGGCGATTCTTGCAAAATCTTCAATACATTCGCAGCATATGTCTGAGCCGTCAATATCGGTATAGTACTTTTCCCCTGGGCATATCGGGGCCTGACAGAGGGAGCACCTTAAAAGCGCTTCCGGCTCTTTATATGAAGGCTCCTGCCGGTCATATTGTGCCTGTGCCCAATCCAGGCCGTTCACATTTTCCATTTGACAACCTCCGTCCACGTTGATATACTATAGGTAAGTTCTTTCTGTTTGCCGCGTCAGGAATTGCCGTTCCTGCGCGGCTTTTTTATTACCTGCCATGCCTGTTTTTCAGCCTCCTATGGGTATCGTTGCTGTATTCGATCATCATACTGTCGTATTGCTTGCGCAGGAACCGCCGGACTGTGACGCAGGATTCCTGAAAAATACAGTTATGCTTCTGCATGGTCTTGCAGTGCGTGCAGCACTCCGGTATATTCATGCCGCTTTTCTCCTTTCGCCCTTCCTCATTGCCCGAATCTTACAGCGGGCCCTCCCGCGCTCCCGGCGCTCACATATCCAGGCCACAAGGACCATCAGTGCAAACGCCGCAGAGAATATGTACAAGGTGATTAGAAAGTTCATTGCTGTCCTCCCTCAGATTCTTCCAGGATTCTTATGAATGACTGTCCGCCGGCCTGTTTCCCTTTTTGAATGCGTCAACGCTTTGACCGTTCTGTTCCGTTCAAATTCAAGAACGCCCTGAAGAGTTACGACCTTATGCTTTGGGCTCGCTGCGATAACCTCTCCAAAGCTTCCGTTGTTTATCACTCGTCTGGCGTTGGCCGGGCTCCATCCAAAACGCTGCGCTATATCCTCAGCGGTAAACCGTGTCTTCATTTCCGGCCCTTCGGCTATACACTCTCGAACAATGGCGCGAATGTACTCTTCCAGGTTAAAATCCAATTTAAATTCCTCCTCTCAAACAATCATTTTGAAATAAAACGCAATCATGGCGGTAACAAGCGCCAGCAGCAATATGCGGAAGCTCCATTCAAGGACAGCTTCGATGTGTTGTTTCATTGCTTTCCCCCTCATCTTTTGTTACGAACCAATTTAGCCACCGGGATTTCATCGTCCCAATCTAAGCTGCGAACCTTCCAACGGCCTGTCGCCAGCAGCCGGTTGATTTCCTCCAGCCCGACGGCCTCGCGAAGCTCATATATGCTTTCTTCCATGATTTCACACCCTTTCTATCTTCTCATTTAGAAAGCTGTCAATAAGAGACCTCAAATCAATAAGATATTCTTTGTAATCCCATCCTTCAATCAAACAAACGGATATATCCGCACGTATATCTTGAAGAATTTTGAGCTTTAGCTCATGCCGCGCCAACTCATTGAGAGCCTTCGAGATTTCATCCGATTGATTAAATGTATAACTCGGCAACGCTGACACCTCTAAGCCGGCTTTTCTCAATATAAGCCACTAGATTTTCGCGGGATATTGCCGTGATGGAATGAAGCAAGTATGTTACATATCGTTGAGCCTGAATTTTTGTTACTTCATGCCAATCGGAAAAATTGCTTTTAATTTCGATTCTTTCTTTCACGTTCTAGCCTCCTTCCTTTTGTTGAAAACTCGGTTGATAATTGTGAATAACCTTGTCCCTCTTTTCCCTGGGCTGTATAATAGGAGCGGGGAAGGGAGGTGGTTTTTTGAAAGCTTGTAAAATAGCGGACAAAATTATTTGTTCCATGTGTCGAGATTTTATTGAGCACGGGAACCAATTTTCGTGTGCGAGTAAACTGGTTACGCTATTTCCGAAAGAACCGCCACATTTAGTACATGCCGCTATTCGTATGCTTGATTCCGATGGATTGTTGTCGGTACACTATAGCAACAATGAGCCCTGCGAAATTGCCTTGAAGATTCAATCTATACAAGAATGCGATGAAAACACAATGCTAAAAAAGGGCTATAGATTCGTCAAGGAAATTCGTGATTGATTCTAAGTAGTCGTGATCCAATCGTCCGCAATTAAATCCTCTGCCTGGGGCTGCCACCCTCGGCAGGGGGCATTGCTTGCCACGCTCTCAATTGTGCAGCAATCCGGCGTATCTGTAGGTAAAATTTTAACCGCAGCATTACACCATACACTTGTTGGATAATTCCAAGACTGCCGTGTTATATACGGCTTGTTTGTAGTTCGCGCCTTAACCGCGTCGCAGATATTCATACTTTCTCCTTCCTAAAAATTTCCCTGCCCTCCACATAGCGAGTGGGGGCGTGTCTGCTTGTTCTTCCTCCTGGGCCACGTTATAATAAGGTGGAAAGGAGGCGACCCCTAGTGTCGATTATCGTGCAATATTTGGTCTTGCGTACAGTACTCTTGAAAACTCACCAAGAAATTTCATCGCCAAACGCTTTTGCTGTCTCGTATAATTGTATTCATGCCTTCCCGCTGATATGGCGTATTCCGTTCCTATCCCAATGGGCGAATCGTTCGCAATGGAAGACTTGTTGCGTCTTGTTCAACATGGGATTAGTGCAAATGAAACAAGTCACTGAATGGAAAATTGCAGTTTCAAAAGAAGGTGCAATATACCTTGCAGAATTAAAAATGCAGATTATAAAGTCTGTATGTTCTGTATTGCTTGCAGCCGTAAGCGCTGTATTTGGATTCGTGCTTGGGTTAGCACAATAGCTTTGCAAACAGGAATCCTACTATAAAGCAAAGAACAAGAACTACGATCCAAATAACATTGATTTTTGTCCGTAATGCAGATTCAGTAGTTGCAATATAATACCGTATCCAGTCTATTTGCCCTGTCACTTTCTCCACAAAAGGAGGTAGCGGAGGGCTTTCTTCATCCATATCGATTTTAGGAATATTGATGTCTTTTTTCATTTCCTCACCCCCTTCTAAAATTTTTTCTCCATTCCTCATAAAGTCCTGTTTAACGGACAGATAGGGTGGTATTATTTAATTGGGGGGTGAACGGTTTTCCGGGTTGATTCAAAATATTCGATATCTCTGTCGCTAACCCTATAATCGCGTCCAATTTTAATAGCTGGTAATTTCTTTTTGCGAATCCAATCCCATACGGTAATGACTTCAACTCTGTATCGCTCTGCAATTTCTTGACAGGTGTATAACTGTAACACTGCCCCACCTCCATTCACGTGATATATCTGGATTTTCTTCCTTATACAATCTGTCTATACATCACCTCTATTCTTTGTGTGGTTTGATAGTTGTGTTTTGTTTGGTATTGTGATATTATCTGATTACAAGACAAACGATCTGTGTGTTCAAGTCCTAATAGTTACACATCTACTCTTTTTGAAATGTGTGTTTTGTTTGGTATATGCATACTATAACACACTAAACACACAAAATCAATAGTTTCAGTTGTGTTTTATTTGATTTGTATGCATGCACAAAAAAGAGGTTATTTTATGGATAAAGTGTTAGAAAGAATTGTAAAGTGTATCGGCCCAAGACATGGAGCTAAAAAAGAACTTGCAGAATATTTGAATATCCACCCCAATGTGATAACCAACTGGCTTAATGGGCGAAATAAATCTTACCGTAAATACCTACCACAAATAGCTTATTATTACAATACTTCTGTTGACTATCTTCAATTTGGCAATGAACGAAAAGAAGAGTCCACTGCCGATAGCAGTGAGCTTGATAAAGAATTGAAAGGAATTGATTTTGCGTTATACGGCGAGGTCAAGGAATTAACCGACGGTCAAAAGCAGGATGTTTTGGACTTTATTAGATTTAAGAAAGCGCAGGATCAAAATAGAGGGAAGTAAGATATGACCCTTTTACAGATTTATCAATTTGCAGAAAAACAAGGAATTTCTATTGATGAGCTTAATATGGGACACTCTGTTGCTATATCCCTTCCTCAAGGTTGGATTGCAATAGATCCAAAACGCTTGCCAACACAGGTTGAGAAAAAAGAATGTCTTGCCCACGAACTAGGACACGTGGAAACAGGGGCGTTTTACAACGTCGATAGTCCGTGCGATATAAGGGGAAAACATGAAAATAAGGCTAACAAGTGGGCAATCCAGCATTTAATCTCTGAATCAGAGCTTGATGAAGCAATAGCTAATGGTTATACGGAAATATGGTCCTTAGCCGAATACTTTGATGTCACCGAAGATTTTATGAAAAAGGTGGTGTGCTGGTATACATACGGAAATTTAGATACGGAATTGTATTTTTGAGATAAAAAGTCGAAAATTTCGACTGAATTTGCAATGTGAGGTGATTATATGAACGAAAAGCAGTTTGAATTTTTACTATACCAATCAGCGGAAGAAGATATTTCAGTCAACGCGTTGATTAAAGACGATACGATATGGCTAACCCAGAAAGCTATGGCTGAGTTGTTTGATTGCAGTGCAGATAATATTTCCTTACATTTGAAAAACATTTTTGCAGACGGAGAATTAGATAAAGATTCAGTTACCGAGAAAATCTCGGCAACTGCCTCTGATGGAAAAAACTATCGCACTCAGTTTTATAATCTGGATGCTATCATCTCAGTAGGGTATCGAGTAAATTCCCGACGGGCTACAAACTTCCGTATCTGGGCAACAGGAATTTTGAAGGAGTACATGATTAAAGGCTTCGCCTTGGATGATATGCGTCTCAAGCAGGGGAAAGATGCGTTCGGAAAAGATTATTTCCGTGAATTATTGGAACGAGTTCGTTCCATTCGCGCCAGTGAACGTCGGATTTGGCAGCAAATAACCGATATATTCGCAGAGTGTAGTATCGACTATGACAAGAACGCCCAAATTACACATGAATTTTACGCTATGGTACAAAATAAATTTCACTATGCAATTACAGGTCGGACAGCGGCTGAAATCGTATTTACTTCTGCTGACAGGTCTAAGGAACATATGGGTTTAACGACTTGGAAAAATTCACCCGATGGCCGAATATTAAAATCGGATGTAAACGTTGCAAAAAATTATCTAAGCCAAAAACAAATCGCTCAGTTGGAGCGAACTGTATCCGGATATTTTGACTATATTGAAGATTTGATTGAAAGAGAAAATACGTTTACAATGGAAGAATTTTCCGAAAGCATTAATGAATTTCTTTCTTTCCGTAGATATGATATTTTGAAGGGCAAAGGGAAAATCTCAAATGCAGCGGCTACTAAAAAAGCACATGCAGAATATAAAGAATTTAATAAGACACAGAAAATCGTTTCTGACTTTGATCGTGAAATTAAACAGCTAAAAGCAAAAAATACATAAAAACCCGCCCTCCGGTATTGGCGTACCAGAGGGCGGCGAAGATAGATGCTTACCCTGAAGGGTATCACATAGCAACACTGTGATTATACCACCTTCAGGGCAGGCTTTGCAAGTCATACTTTGGAGGTGCTTTTTATGCCTAAAAAAAGAAAAGATGGGCGGTATCAAAAGAAGGTTACGCTATCGGCCGGGAAACAAAAGATTGTATACGGTAAAACGATTGCGGAGCTCAACCAGGCGGCGCTTGCTGTGCTTGAAGAGGACCGGCAGGGCTTAATCGTAGATGATAAAACCTTAGTGGGCGAATGGGCCAAAATATGGCTTGAGAAATACAAGGCTAATTTGAGGCCCAATACAAAGGACATGTACAAAAACGCGTATAACACCCATATCATGGGGATGATTGGGGATATGCCGCTGCGCGAGGTTCGTCCGGTGCATGTCCGGGAGGTTATGGCCGGCGTATCTGAGAAATCAGAGAGTTTACAGCATAAGGTTTTACTTACAATGCAGCAAATTTTTAATACAGCCAGACAAAACGGCCTGATGATAAAAGATCCGACAGAGGGAATCAAAATCACGCCCCATACCAAGCCCGATAAAGCTAAATATCTGACAAAGGACCAGACCAAAAAGCTTCTGGCGGCCTGCGATGATCCCAAGGCCCTGGCTTTTGTCGCGCTGTGCTTATACTGTGGCCTGCGCAGAGAAGAGGCGCTGGGGCTGCAATGGGGAGACATTGAGCCGGACAGCTTAACCGTAAATCGAGCGGTCGCTTTTATTGGAAATCAGCCGGACCCCTCTCAAGAGCTGAAAACAAAAGCAGCGCACAGAACCATACCGGTTCCGGCGCCGCTTCGTGAAATATTAGGTAAAACTCCCAGGAGGGGGCTATATGTAATTGCTAAGACTGACGGCGGTGCAATGACAAAAATTGCGTTTCGCCGTCTATGGGAAAGGGTTGAACGCAGGGTGGATTTTCCCGTACATCCGCATATGCTGCGTCATACATATTCGACTACTTTATATCATGCGGGCGTTGACCTCCGTACAGCCCAATATCTTTTGGGCCATTCCTCCATACAGATGACGGCGGAAATATACACCCATTTGGAACGTGGGGATGGACTGAAGGCCGCCGGGAGAATTGAAAGATATTTTTTGGAGGAGCAGCCGTCAAAAACCAGTTGACTACCTTTTGACTACCACGGCCCAAAATAGTAAGTTTTTAAAAATCGCATGAAATAGCCGTTTATGCTGACGCACACAGATGGATAGGCATTGAAAATTGCCTACGAATCAAGAGGTCGCGGGTTCGAGTCCCTCCGGGCGCGCCAGAAATAATCGCATAAGACAGCCGTTTTGCGGTGGTCTATGCGGTTATTTTTTT
>CBCTHM010000021.1:0-28615 GCA_965146675.1 uncultured Eubacteriales bacterium
CCCGCGGAACCGTCGAAGACCGTTCCCTACAAAAGACCGGCAGGCGGCCGCAGCCACACCCCCTCAGCCGCACCATCGAAAGACATCCTGTAGGGGCGAGCTGTGCTCGCCCGCGGAACCGTCGAAGACCGTTCCCTACAAAAGATCGGCGGGCGGCCGCAGCCACACCCCCTCAGCTGCACCATCGAAAGACATTCTGTAGGGGCGAGCTATGCTCGCCCGCGGAACCGTCGAAGACCGTTCCCTACAAAAGACCGGCAGGCGGCCGCAGCCCCGCCCCGACAGACCACATTGCATTCCAGCGGCCATACGCCCCGGCAAACACAAAAGACCGAACCCCGAGAGGTTCGGTCTTTTTGGGTTTATTCAGCGCTCCCCGCCTGCTCCACCACGATTTCCGACAGCCGCAGGCCCGGATTCCGCCGGCAAGTGAAGTCGATGGCCCAGAAACTGGTGAATACCAGAAGGCTCCTGCCTTGATAATCCTCCAAAAGCTCCGCGTCGGAGCCCAGGTTCAGGTCCTCCAGATTGCCGGGATATTCCTCAATGCGGCGCAGCTCCTCGTAGGGTAACGCTTCCATACGCAGTTCCACCCCGTATTCGTTTTTCATTCGGTACTCGAACACGTCGAACTGCAGGGTTCCCACCACGCCCACAATGACCTCCTCCATGCCGGAGCCCGGCACCTTGAAAATCTGGATGGCGCCCTCCTGGGCGATTTGCTCGGTGCCCTTGACGAACTGCTTGCGCTTCATGGAATCCCGGGCGGAGACCCGAGCAAAGTGTTCTGGGGCGAAGGTGGGGATGCCGGCGAAGCGGAACTTCTTTCCCGGCATGGTGATGGTATCGCCAATGGAGAAAATTCCCGGGTCAAACACGCCGATGATGTCCCCGGCGTAGGCCTCCTCCACAATTTCCCGCTCGGCAGCCATCAGCTGCTGGGGCTGGCTCAGGCGCATCTTGCGGTTGCCCTGCACATGGAACACCTCCGCCTCCCGCTGGTATTTGCCAGAGCAAATCCGCAGGAAAGCAAGGCGGTCCCGATGGGCCTTGTTCATATTGGCCTGAATTTTAAACACAAAGGCGGAGAAGTCTGGGTCGAAGGCGTCGATCACGCCGCAGTCCGCGGTTCTGGACAGCGGCGGCGGGGTCATCTGCAAAAAGGCCTCCAGAAAGGGCTCTACACCGAAATTGGTCAGGGCGGAGCCGAAAAACACCGGGCTCAGCCGACCGGCCTGGATCTCCTCCAGGTCGAACTCCCGGCCCGCGCCCAGCAGCTCCACGTCACCCACCAGCTGCCGGTGCTTTTCTCCGCCCAACAGGTCGGAAACCAGAGGATCCTGCAAATTCACCTGGCGCTGGTCCGCCCGGCTCTTCCCGGAGCCGCCGGAGAAAAACAGCAGGCGACTGCCCTGGCGGTCATAGACACCCTGGAACTCCTTGCCGCAGCCGATGGGCCAATTCATGGCGTAGGTCTCCAGCCCTAACTCCCGCTCCAGCTCGTCCAGCAGGTCAAAGGGGTCCTTGGACTCCCGGTCCATTTTGTTGATAAAGGTAAATATGGGGATGTGCCGCAGGGCGCAGACCTTGAAAAGCTTTCGGGTCTGGGCCTCCACGCCCTTGCTCCCGTCGATGACCATCACGGCGGAGTCCGCCGCCATGAGGGTGCGGTAGGTGTCCTCTGAAAAATCCTGGTGGCCCGGCGTATCGAGAATGTTGATGCAAAAGCCGTCGTACTGAAATTGCAGCACCGAGGAGGTCACGGAAATGCCCCGCTGCTTTTCAATTTCCATCCAGTCGGACACGGCGGCCCGGCGGTTTTTCTTGCCCTTGACCACGCCGGCCTGGGCGATGGCCCCGCCGTAGAGCAGAAACTTCTCGGTCAGGGTGGTTTTACCGGCATCGGGATGAGAGATGATAGCAAAGGTACGCCGGCGGCGAATTTCTTCTTGTAAGGTTGACATGACGCAATCCCTCCGTTTTTAATCTGCAAACCGCGGAGGGCACGTCAGGGCCAGAAACTGTAAGCCATAAAAGCCTCCTACCGAAACATGAAATGAATAACGAAATCAGTTTAGTTTACCACAAATTTCCCTGCTTTACAAGTGGTTCTTGCAATCCGTAGCGGGTCTTGCTATAATGAAGGTAATTCGGCGCACGGCGAGAAAGGACTTTGCCATGGACAAAAGCATGTTTGATTTTTTGGACGCGCTGCTGCAGATTAGCTTTTTGGCCGGCGGGGTGTACAGCCTTTTTACCGGCATCCAAATGGCTCGCTGGGACCAGCTCAGGGACAGTAAATTTATTTATCCCACCAACTGCAAGCCCGCCGACTGCACAGACCCGGCGGGGTTTCGCGGCTTCATCCGGCCCCGGCTCCTACTGTTCGGCGTGTTGTGCCTGGTGACCGCCGTATGCTCCTTCTTCGCCTCGTTTGTGCCAGAGAGCCCCGGCTGGCTGGTGTGGGCGGCCTTTGTGCTGGGCGTGGGTACGGTGGCGCTCTACGCCTCCGCCATCCGCCGGGCTTACACCCGGTTTTGGTGAGCGCCACGGAGCGCAAGCGCATTTTTTAAATTCAATTCCCCGGCGGTAGGATGCCCTGCCGCCGGGGAATCATTTCGTTTCAACCGGGTTGTCCAGGGATCGCCCGCCAGGGCTTTACTTGCTTGAGCCCCAGATTTCGGTGTATCGGGAGAAAATCGCCGCGATTTGCGGCAACAGGCTTCCGGCCGGATCCCGCTTCCCGCCATATACAGCTCCATTGCCCTGGATATAGTTAAAGCCAGGGTAATCCTGCCCATCATTGGGAAGGTAGAATTGGTACTTTACATTTCCCAGGGTCAACACATGCGTTGGAACGAATTCCGCGTATTCCTCCTGCACCCACGCAGAATCCAGGAGCAGCTTGCACAAGGCGGCGGTATCCTCCACAGACAGCAGGTGCGACTCCCCCCTCTGCTCATCCGCCGGGTCCCGCACCTCTAGCTTGCCGGGAGACGACAGGGCCTCAATCACCTGTGTCAGGCGCAGCAGCACCATGGCGGTCTCCGCGCGGGTGGAGGTCCCCTGGGGCCGGAAGCCACCGTTTTTATCGCCGACCAACAGCCCCAGCGCATGCACGTAATCCACAGATTCCACGGCATATCCGGAGATTTGGTCCTGATCTGGAAACGGCTGTGCAGCCGGCGGCACAATCAGGATGCTCTCCACCTTTTTCAGATACCGCTCCAGCATGCACGCCATCTGTTCCCGGGTGAGCCCGTCCATTGGCGCGAATGTTTTCTCGCTTGTGCCGCGGGTAATGCCCATGTTATTTGCCCAATTCACGGCCTGCTCGTAATAGCACGCAGTCGGCACATCCACAAAGCAGGGTCCTCCCGAAACGACCGGGCTTCCCGCCTGCCGGTATAAAACCGTCACAAACATGGCGCGATTGAGTTTCACATTGGGGGAAAACTGCCCCTCTCCCGTGCCGTTCATCCAATTCTGCTCCGCCACAAAGTCCACGGCTTCGCGGTACCAGGCGTTCTGGGGGACGTCTGTAAACCGTCCCGCCGCATGACCCACCAGTATGGTGCCGGACAGCATCGCCCCCAGCAAAAGCACGGAAAACAGCCGGATCGCACTCTTTTTGATCATAAAAATCCCTCCAAACTAAGATTCCCGCTCAATAGTGAGTTTCAAAAATGATAAACCGGTCGGAGCTGGGATAGCAAACCATATGCTGCTGCGGATGCCGCCTCAAAACCTCATCGTAGGCGTATTGATATAGCTCCTCCAGGGAGACTCTGTCGTCTATATTGGTATCCGCCAATAGCTCCCCAAAACTCTGATTTCCATAATCATAGCCGCCGCCCAGGCACCAGTACTTGGTCGCGTTGGTGGAAGTCATATAGGATGCCTCGTCCTTGCGGGAGGAGCACAGGACCTTAATCCCTTGGCTGCCCCGCAGGTCGCCGTCCTCCACCGGCTCCACCCCCAGTTCCTTCCCTACCAGAGCGGCGACAAAACCCGCGGCATCGAACACATCCTCCTGCGGGGAGTCGGAAAGGGTCCCGCCTCCTTCTGTGGAAACATAGGTGCCGGTGTTGCAGCCGGAGATCAATACCACAAACGTCCCTTTGTACTGATCCATCTGATCCCGCAGAAACTGCGGCGTCATGGTAATAGGCGAACCGTTGAACAGCGCCAACCCCGCCGTACCCCCGTGGCTTGCACAATACAGATAGCAGATATCCAAGGGCCTCGCGGCGGAAAACGCGGCCTGCATGGCGCCGATAAACTGGGTCTGGGTGATATCCTGCCCGCTTAACGCCTCGGCCGCACCATAATGCCGAAACAGCGTCTGCATGGCAGCGCCGCATTCCGCCACATACGCCATGTCCCTGGTGTTCACCACGGCTAGCCCGAACTTCCTCTGATATTTTTGATAAAAGAAATAGATACTCTCCGCAACCTCTCCCCTGGTACATCCATCCCCGGGCTTCCAGTCCAAATTCGGGATAAACCCGTCCTGATAGGCCCAGCCGGCGGCCGGCTTCGCGTAATTTGATATGCTGCCCTTATAGGTCAGCGGCGAGGCGCTCAGCGCGTCTATGTAGCCTGCCTGGACGGAAGCCTCTTTGCTGGAATAAGCGCCATAGCAGGCAAACCGGTACAAAAAGGTCATTTCCTCCTGATGGGTGACGCCCCGGGACGGCCGGAAGGTCCCATCCTCATAGCCTGCGATCATCCCCACCGCCGACGAGCTGGCCCACAAAACGGCGTCGTAGTAAAACGAGCCTGGGGCGCAATCGGAAAACGCGGACGTGGCGCCGTCAGGCTGGGGCTTGTTCAGCATCCTCCACAAGATGGTGACGAGCTGGCTGCGCGTCAAGGGGGACGCCGGCGAAAATTTGCCCCTCTCCGTGCCCGTAACCGGCACAGTACCGTCCATGATCCCGTGCTCATACAGGTAGGCCGAGGCGCTGTAAAACGAATCCGAGGTGGATACGTCTGTGTAATACCTGGATGGCGTGGAAGCGGCTCCGGCGGACCTGGGGAGAAGCGCCGCCATCGCCGCCAAAACAAGCACCCTGCTGACCCATTTCTTCATTTGTTTTCCCTCTTTCCCCTTATGGTTAACGATGTGACCCGCTGTTCCCTCAGGCGCGCAACCACAGATCTTTGTTTGCGCACCACAGGATCTGCCGCGTGTAGATCAGTCCCTGGCTTCACTCGTTGCCCAAAAGCCATCACCGCTTCCGCTGCAGTTTATTCTATTATTAAAATAGTACGTTTGCTCGCAGGTGTCAAATTTATAAAACAGGTTTGTACACTTTGCCCAATGCATTCGGCCGCTCAAGCCCGCACGGATCAGGCAGCGGCATTTAATATTCCGGCGGCAAGGCGGGCAGGGCGCTTTCACCGCAGTGTGGTGTGGCCAAAAGACCGACGGATTTCAGCTTCCCTTCCCCGCATTCTCATCTGCGGGGGACTGCAGGGACAAAATCTTGTCTGCCAGCAGCTGGTACAGCGCGCCCGCCACCGCGGCGGTGACAACCAAATTGTTCACCGGATACTCCTGGGCGCCCTTGGGATCCAGCACCGGTCCTGCGGCCTGCCGCACCTGCTCCACAAACAGCAAAGAGGCCGCCTGATACTGCCGGACAAAATCCCCATAAATCTGCCGTGCCTCATCCAGGGTCAAATCCACGGGAAACACCCTTTGAATACTGGCCAGACTCATGCTCCGCTTCAGACAGCAGATGACGACCAGATGCGCCAAGTGGAGCCGGCCGTACCGTTTCCGGACCGGGGCCGGCATCACCTTCAGCCGCACATAGTTGTTGACGGAGCTGGGGGTGAGCACCGGCTCCGGGGCCGAGTCGTGCAAATCCACATACCGGCACACCAGGGCCACCACCTGGTCCATATACAATTCCAAATCTGGCAGCTCCTCCCAGGCGGGCAGCCGGAATTCCCGCATAAAGTTCTCCCAGCGGCGCAGCTTTGCCGCCACCAGCTTATTATCATAGAGCATGGCTTGGTCTCCTCTCTTTGCCCGGCCTTTGGGCCAGCACGCACAAGTTTCCAGTCATATCTTACCACGGCTCGCTTCCCCATGCAAGGAGCGCCTCCCGAAGAGATTTGCAAAAAGTTCACAATTGCGCCTTTACATACTCCAACGAATTATATATACTAATATAAAACTCTAGACTGGGAGGCGCTGTATGAGCTTTACCCTTTTTTCTGATTCTGCCTGCAATCTACCCCGGCGGCTGCTCCAGGAATTTCAGGTCCACATCGTGCCCTTTTCGTTCGAGGCCAACGGCAAGCTCCAGCCTTGTCCCCTTTGCCCGGATGATTTTGACGGCTCGCAGTATTACCATTTTTTGCGGAACAAGGGCATGGTTCGCACCTCTCTGATCCCGTCGGAGCAGTTTTGCACCGCTTTCCGGCCTGTTTTGGAGTCCGGGCAAGATATTTTATACATCGGCCTGTCCTCCGGCATCAGCGGTACGGTGCCCTCGGCGCAAGCGGCTGCGGCGCACCTTGCGGCGGAATTTCCGGACCGGAGAATCTGCATTTTCGACTCTATGGGCGCAGGGCTGGGGATCGGCCTGCTGGCGGGCCGCGCCGCGGATTGCCGCGCCGCCGGCCTGAGCCTGCCGGAAACCATAGCCTCTCTGGAAGCAGACCGGGGGAATCTGTGCGAATACTTCACCGTAGATGATCTGATGTTCCTCCGCCGGGGCGGACGGGTTTCCAGCGTGGCGGCAGCCTTGGGTACCATGCTGCAGCTCAAGCCCATGCTCCGGGGCGATGAGGCAGGCCGCATCTCTCTGTTCAACAAGGTTCGGGGTCGGAAACGAGCTGTGGAATATCTGGCGGAGACCTACCGAAAAAAGGTCCGCCATCCGGAGTCCCAGCGAGTCTACCTCTCTCACGGCGACTGCCAGGCCGAGGCGGAGCAGTTGGCGCAAATGGTTCAGGCCATCGCTCCGCCCAGGGAGCTGGTCGTCTGTATGCACGAGCCGCTCACAGGCGCCCATGTGGGACCCGGCATGCTGGCGCTGTTTTTTCTGGGAACCGGACGCTGAAGCTAGGGTTTGGGACCGGGTTTCATCATAATGTCCGCATGTAACGGACACGACGTTGTAAATTACAGCGACGTGTCCGTCTTCTTATGTCCGCCGGCTTCCCAGCGGACAAAAAAACTGAAAGAAAAGCACTTGCAATTTCCAAGAAACCATGCTATGATTCATAATGGGTATTTTTTCAAAGAAATTTATTTTAACCGCATTTTCTTTGAAAATTAGGAAAAAAATAAATTTATTGCAGGATTTCCGCAAACGATACAAAAATACCGATATAATCAATATTTTTGTATCGATTTCTACCCCAGCCCTTGGGCATCCACGGAGTGCACACACCCGGGCTGGCGCCCCCGGCGCCATCCGGATGCTTTTTGCCGCGGGTCCCTTTTGCATGGACTTTGTGGCATTTTCTATTTTTCGCCCGCATTGCAGAAAGGAAGTCATTTTATGAGTATGACCGGTAAAAACAAAATTGTCATCATCGGCGCCGGAAACGTGGGGGAGGCCATTTGCTACACCCTCATGGTGCGACGGCAAGCCAGCGAGATCGTCCTGGTGGACATCAACGAGGACCGCGCCGAGGGCAGCGCCCTGGACATCGTCCACGGAACCGCGTTTTTGCATCAGGTGCAGGTCCGTAAGGGCGGCTATGAGGCGTGCGCTGACGCGCAAATTATCATCGTGGCCGCGGGCATTGCCCGGAAGCCCGGACAGACCCGGTTGGACCTGGCCAAAATCAACGTCTCCATCGCCCGGGACATCGCCCGGAGCATCATGCAGTACGCCAAGGACCCCATTCTGGTGGTGGTATCCAATCCGGTGGACGTGCTGACCTATGTGATTCAGAAGGAGACCGGCCTGCCGGCGGGCCATGTGATTGGCTCCGGCACCTCTCTGGACACCGCCCGGTTCCGGCAAATGATTGGGGAGCAGTGCGGCGTGGACGTGTCCAATGTCACCGCCTTCATCCTGGGCGAGCATGGGGACAGTCAAGTTCCCGTCTGGTCCAGCGCCACCGTAGCCGGAGAGCCTCTAGACGAGTTCTATCAGGCGGAAAAGGGCGGCGCGCTGGATCATGCCGCCATTGCTGAGCGGACGAGAACCGCCGGCGGCACCGTGATCAAACTCAAGGGCGCCACCTTCTATGGGATTGCCATGTGCACCAGCCGCATTGTGGAGGCGATTTTGGAGGATGAGAACACGGTCCTGCCTGTGGCTCATGTGCTGGACAGCGCCTTCGGGGCGCTACGGGACGTGGCCATCAGTCTGCCCTGCGTTCTCAATCGGCACGGCATCGTGCGAGTCGCCCGGCCCGTGATGAACGAGGCTGAGACCCAGGCGCTTATCCGCTCCGCCGAAACCCTGCGCAGCTTCATGGCTCAGGCCCTAAAAGACTGATCCGTTGCGCATGGCTTCTGTTTAGGCCCGACATTCATGTAGGGACGACCTGTGGTCGCCCCTACATTCTCTTTTTTGTCACGCTTCGGGCGGCATGCGGCTGTCCGCTTGAACTGCCTACCGGAACGGAACCGCAACGGGCGAGCAAAGCTCGCCCCTACATGTATTTGTCCATGGTACGAATGGCGGGGTGCGCTGCGCGCACCCCGCCACAAGCTGTCGATAAACCCGCAAGTCAAAGAGATGCGGAGGGAAGGAAAGTGTGAAAGGGAACCGTCAGGGTTCCCTTTCGCGTTCAATCATTGAGTTTTTCAAACTTTTTAAAAGTTTAAAAAACTGCCCCCGCCTGTCGAAAAGATTTTTTCGGCAGGCGGGGGCGGGGTGCGCTACGCGCACCCCGCCATTCTATATTCCAGACCGCCGCCGCTGGGCCCTACTCTGGATCAGCTGCGCCACGATGCTCACGGCAATTTCCGCCGGAGTCTGCGCCCCAATAGACAGCCCCACCGGGCAGTGCACCGCCTCCAGCGCCTGGCCGTCGTAGCCGGCCCGGCGCAGGGCGGCATAAACCGCGTCCCGTTTGGCCCGGCTGCCCATCATCCCCAGATAGGCCGCCTGTTTCCCCAGGGCCCACGCCAGCACCGTTTGATCCCACACATGGTCCCGGGTCACAATCACCAGGGAATCCTCCGGGCCCACCTGCAGGCGGTCCAGATCCCGGAACCCCTCTGTCAAAAAAGTCATACAGCCGGGAAAGCGCGCGGGGTTGGCAAACTCGGGGCGGTCATCCACCACGACGACCTGAAACTCCACCCTCTGGGCCAGCCGGGCCGTCTCCAGTGAGACATGGCCGCCTCCGAACAGAAACAGCTGTCCTCCGCTTTGAATGGGGTCTGCCAAGCAGCGCCAGCTCGGCAGGCTGCCGCCGTGCAGGTCTATCTGACCTGGCGTACCGGCGGCCAGGCGCCGCAGCGCCTGATCCCCCCGTACCTGCCCCAGGAGTCCCTCCTGGGTTCCCAACAGGAGCTGAAAGGCAGGGGCCCCCGCCACCTCCGACAGAATATAGACAAACCAAGCCTGACGGCCCGTTCGTTCCGCCTCCGCAGCCGTCTGAAACACCGCCAGAGCCTGCCCCGTTGCAGAGACAGGAGCCAGCAGCACTTGGCAGCGCCCGCCGCACAGGGAGCCGGAGACGCCGGGCTCGCCGCCGGAGAGCTGAAATTCCTCCAAATGGGGCATCAGCCCCTGGGCCCGGGCCAAGGCCAGGACTCGGGCCTCCAAGGCGCCGCCGCCCAAGGACCCGCACTGGCCCTCCGGCAGCACCAGCATCCGGGCGCCCCGGCCCCGGGGCGCGGAGCCCTGCCGGTCTGTGATGACGGTCCAGACGAAGCCGCGCCCCGCCTGCAGGCAGGCCAGGGCCTGCGCGATTGGGGTATCCATGACAAGCCTCCCTCCCCTAGTCCTTTGCGGGCCCTACCGCTCCTCCCGGAAATAGGCCAGGCCCAGGCCCGCCGGCGGCTGGTTCTCCCGTTTCCGGCGCATGGAGACAAAGATCAGCACCAGAATGGTCACCAGATACGGCAGCATTTTAAAAATCTCCTGAGACCGGCGAGTCAGGCCCGGCAGATAGAAATACAGCCAGGACAGCGCGCCGAACAGATACGCGCCCCAGATGGCGTTCAGCGACCGCCAAGTGGCGAAGATCACCAGGGCCACCGCCAGCCAACCCAGCCGCTCGATGGAGCCGTCGTTGGCCCAGGTGCCCATGGTGTAGTCCATCACGTAGTATAGCCCGCCCAGGCCGGAGATTCCGGCCCCAATGCAGGTGGCCAGGTATTTGTACCGGGCGACCGGGATACCCGCCGCGTCGGCGGTGGCGGGATTTTCCCCCACAGCCCGCAGGTTCAGCCCCCTTCGGGACCGGCGCAAAAACAGGTGCAGCGCCACCGCCAGGACGATAGCCAGGTACATGAGGAAGCCATAGGAAAACAGCAGGTTACCCACCACGTTCAGGCCCGACAGGCCCGGAAGCTTGGCCCGGAAGGCGGAGCTGGTCACAGATACAGAAATCTGCCCTACGCCGCCGGCCAACTTGTTCAGGCTGCCGCCGTAGAAGTTGGCAAAGCCGGAGCCGAAGATAGTCAGGGTCAGGCCGGTGACGTTTTGGTTGGCCCGCAAAGTGACGGTGAGGAAGCTGAACAGCAGGCCCCCCAGCGCCGCCGCCACAAAGGCGCAGGCCAGGGCAATGAGCACGCACAAAAGTGGATTGGGATTCGCCGCGGCGCTCTCATAGAAAAACGAGCCCATGAGGCCGGCAATACCCCCCAAGTACATGATGCCTGGGACGCCCAAGTTCAAATTCCCCGCCTTTTCCGTGAGAATTTCCCCCAGTGCGCCAAAGAGAATCACCGTGCCGAAGGTGACCGCTGCATTGATCAAAGCCATAAGCTGGGTCATAGTGCCCCCTCCTTCCTGCGCCGGCGGAATTTGACGCGGTATTGAATCAGGAACTCGCTGCCCAGGATGAAGAACAGAATGATACTGGTGATGATCTTCGCCACGTAGTCGTTGAGCTGGAACTGGGAGGCGATTTCCACCGCGCCCTTCTCCAAAAACACCAGCAAAAAGGATATGAGGCCCATGACAAAAGTGTTAAAATTGGCCAGCCAGGCCACGATAATGGCGGTAAAGCCCTGGCCTCCGGCGGTGGAGGTGGAGATGGTGTGGGAAGCGCCGGCCACGGCGATGAACCCGGCCAGGCCGCAGATGGCCCCGGATAGGGCCATGGTCCTGATATACACCCTGCCCACCTGAATGCCGGCGTACCGGGCGGTGTTCTCCGAGTTCCCCACCACGGCGATCTCGTAGCCCTGCTTGGTGTATTTGAGATACAGAAACATGAACACCGCCACCGCCGCCACCAGGATCACAGTGACCCAGTAGGTCTTTCCATCGCCCCATGTGGGAAACCAGCCGATTTTGGTCTGCTGATTGATAACGCCCACGGTATTCGAGCCCTTGGGCTTCTCCCACAGCGCCACAAAATAGGAGGTGAACTGAATCGCGATGTAATTCATCATGAGGGTAAACAGGGTCTCGTTGGTATTCCAGCGGGCCTTGAATACCGCGGGCAAGATCCCCCACAGAGCCCCGCACAACAGGCTCCCTGCGGCCATGCACAGAAACAGCGCTCCCGTGGGAACCCGGCCGCTGAGGTAAATCATACAGGCTGCGGTGGCAATGCCGCCCGCCAGCACCTGCCCCTCCGCGCCGATATTCCAAAAGCGCATTTTAAACGCCGGCGCCAGGCCCACACCGATGCACAGAAGCATCATGCAGTCCCGGATGGTGGCCCAGAGCCGGGTGTTGGTCTGGAAGGTGCCCTGAAACATGGCTATGTAGACCTTGACCGGGTTCATTTTGGTAATGCCGAAGATCACGAAGCCGCAGACCACCAGAGCCGCCAGAATTGCGCCCGCACGCACGCCCCAGGCCAGAGGGCGGGGCGCGGCGGAACGCTTGGAAATGCGCAGCAGAGGCTCCCGCCCCTCAATCCTAGCCCTCTTCACGGCTGGTTCCCCCTTTCCACCTGGGTCATCAATAGACCCACCTCCTCCTTGGTTGTCCTCCTGCCGTCTACAATTCCGCTAACCCTACCGCCGCAGAGCACTAGGATGCGGTCGCACAGCTCCAGCAGCACGTCCAGGTCCTCGCCCACGTAAAGCACGGCCACGCCATTTTGCTTCTGCTGGTTTAGCAGGCGGTAAATGGTATAGGAAGTGTTAATATCCAGACCCCGGACCGCGTAGGCGGTCATGAGCACCGCGGGATTGGCGGCAATCTCCCGGCCCACCAGCACTTTCTGCACGTTTCCGCCGGAGAGCTTCCGCACCGGCGTGGTAAGGCCCGGCGTGCTCACCTCCAGCTCCTGCACCACCTGCTGCGCCAGGTTCCTGGGGGTTTTCCGGTCTGTAAACGCCCACCGGCCCCGCCGGTAGCTGCGCAGCAGCATGTTGTTTGTGATATCCATATTGCCTACCAAGCCCATGCCCAGCCTGTCCTCCGGCACAAAGGACAGGGATACGCCGGCCCGGCGGATCTCCAGGGGGCTCATGCCCACCAGAGAGCGCCGCCTGCCCGCGGGATCCGTATACAGGATCTGGCTGCCGGGCTCCACCGGGTGAAGGCCGGCGATGGCCTCCAGCATTTCCTTCTGCCCGCAGCCGGAGATACCGGCCACACCCAGAATCTCGCCTCCATAGGCGGTGAAGCACACGTCCTCGAGCTTGTTCACTCCGTCTGGAGACCGGACGGTCAGGTGCTCCACCCGCAGGCGCTCCGTTGTGTCCCGGGGCTGAGGCCGGTCAATGTTCAGGGTCACGCTGCGGCCCACCATCATCTCTGTAAGCTTCTGGGGGTCCGTCCTCTCCGTGCGCACGTCACCAATAAATTTCCCCCGGCGCAGCACCGCCACCCGATCCGACACCTCCATGACCTCGTGGAGCTTGTGGGTGATGATGACCACGGCCTTTCCGTCCTGCTGCATATTCCGCATGACCTGAAAAAGCCGCTGGGTCTCCTGAGGAGTGAGCACGGCGGTGGGCTCGTCCAGAATCAAAATGCTGGCGCCCCGATACAGGACCTTGACAATCTCCACGGTCTGCTTTTGGGAGACGGTCATCTCGTAAACTTTTTGATTGGGATCGATGGAAAAACCGTAACGCTGGCTGATCTGCTGGACTCTCTCGTTGATAGCCCGCCGGTCCAGGCTGGCGCTGCCGGGCAGGCCCAATACGATATTTTCCGCCGCAGTAAACACGTCCACCAACTTGAAATGCTGGTGAATCATGCCGATGCCACAGGCAAAGGCGTCCTTGGGGTCCCGGATGGCGACCTCCCGCCCATCCACCAGGATCTGCCCCTGGTCCGGATAATAGATGCCGGAAATCATATTCATGAGGGTGGTCTTTCCGCTGCCGTTTTCCCCCAGCAGGGAGAGAATCTCGCCGCGGTACAGGGTCAGGCTGATGTCATCGTTGGCGACGACGGAGCCGAATCGCTTGGTGATGTGCCGCAGCTCTATGGCTGGAAGCGGAGATACGCTTTTTGCAGTCTCCAAGCAGGTCATCCTTTCCTTTTTAAAATTTGAACAAGCAAACGATTTGGGAAACAGGGGGGCGGCCGGACTGGCGGTACGCGGCAAAACCAAACGGCATCGCCGCTTTGGCATCATTATACCATGGACCGGCATCCTTGTAAATTCAAAAACAGACACCTGCCGCCGCAAAACTCTTGGGATTCGCGCATCTACCGTTGACAAACCCAGCAGGCGTGGCTGCACGCCCTACGGGATAGTCTATCGATGACGCGTCTGTAGGGGCGGCCTTTGGCCGCCCGCCGGGCCTCTGTAGGGAACGGCCACAGGCCGTTCCGCGGGCGTGCAAAGCACGCCCCTACCTCGTCGGAGCAAAGTGCGCTAAGCTTCGGTTCCCCTGTTCGGAAACCTGCGCCCGCTCCCTTGCTTCTCCTCTCCCCACAAAGGCTCCGCCTTTGCAGGGCTCCCAATTGCGGGCGAGCAAAGCTCGCCCCTATATACTTATGGAACCAGGGCGACTGGGGATCAAAGCAACATAAAAAAGCGGCGGCCCGCCGGAGAACCTCTCCGGCGGGCCGCCCCCTGCGGCTTGCGATCCATATGCTTTCTTCCGTCCTCAGGACGGCTGGGCGCCGCCCTTGGCCTGCTCCTGCCAGTCCGCCGGATAGGTCACATACAAAAACCGGGCCCGCTCCGGCACGGAGAACTGAATTTGACTGCCCTTGGGAATCAGGATGGCTTGCCCGGGGCCCGCAGTGACGGAGCCGCTGTGGGATATAATGGTAAGCTGGCCCTCGATGACGTAATCCAGCTCATCGTAGGTCAGATGCCAGGGAAAGGTGGTTTTTTCCATCTCCATAATACCGGCGCCCAGCCGGGGGCTCTGGGCCAGGGTAAACAGGTCCCGGGTAAAAACCCGGTCCCCGGGCCGGCCCGTATCCAGCCGGTCTGCCTGACTGGTGCGAACCGACGGCAGGTCCGCCAGCTGCACCTGGGGTGCGCCCAGCTGCTCCAGGAGGATTTCCCGGACCGCCTGCTCAAGCTCGCTTCTGTTCACGTTTTTTCCCTCCTGTCAGCAGCATAGCAACGATGATTGCGGTGACGCCTCCCACCAGCTTGCCCACGATTACGGGAACCAGCATCTGGGGGGCGTAGCCTGCGGTGAAGCCCAGGTGGTCCCCGAACACAAAGGCGGCGGAGACCGCAAAGGCCACGTTGATGATCTTACCCCGGCCATCCATGTCCTTGACCATGCCGAACATGGCAATGGAGTTGGCAAGACTGGCGATGAGGCCCGCCGCCGCGGTGTCGTTCATCCCCATCAGGCTCCCCAGCTTCATCAGGGGCTTGCGAAAGACCTTGGTGATGACCCAGACCAGGGGAAACGCGCCGGCCAGCACAATGGCGATATCGCCCACAATGCCCAGGCCCTCGGTGATGGGGGCCATGCCCGGAATCAAGACCCAGCCGGTGAGGGCCTCCACGATGGCCGCGCCCAAGCCCACGGTGATGATGGCGATAATAATCTTACCGAACACGGAAAAGCCCTTGATCATACCGCGCTCAAATTTCCAAAGTCCCAAGGCGATGAGCAGGGCGATGAGGGCGATGGGGATCAGGTTCTGCAGAACCATCAGGATTGGATAGCCCGCCACCAAGCCGCCCACCAGCACGCCGATGGGAATGGTGACGATGCCGGCCAGCACGCCCTTGGCCAGGGCCGGCCGGTCCTCGGGCCGCAGAATTCCCAGAGCCACGGGGATGGTGAAGACCACCGTGGCGCCCAGCATAGCGCCCACCAAAAGCCCGCCCAACTGGGCCGCCTCGGGGCTTCCGGCCAGCTCCTGGGCCAGCGGCGCGCCGCCCATGTCGTTGGCCAAGATGGTTCCGGCAAACATGGCCGGGTCCGCCCCCAGAAAGCGATACACCGGCACGATCACCGGCCGCAGCAGATTGGCCAACACCGGGGCCAGGCTGATGATGCCCACCATAGACAATGCCAGAGAACCCAGGGCTAAAATTCCGTTTTCAAACTCAGGTCCCAGGCCCACCCGGTTGCCGAAAATCCGGTCCAGGGCGCCCAGCACCGCAAACACCGCCATGACGGCGATTAAAATTTCATGTGCGGACATGGCGCTCCTCCATTTGATCTAAAATTGCCACCACAGCCGTGTCCACCGGACACTCCGGACAATAGACCCGGGCGGTGGAGCCGGTGACCAGCAGCACCTGGTCCCCGGTGCCCGCACCCACAAAGTCCGCGGCCACCAGCCTCTTCTGATCCGTCTTCACGACCAGAAGGGTCTGACCGTTGAGGTTCCGGGCTTTTCTGGTGGCCCAGACGGAGCCCGTCACGGTTCCGATTTCCATTGGCGTTCCTCCCTTGCTTCGCGGCGCGCCCATATCGAGGCTGCGCCGCCGTATCTACGATCCTGGCTGTAGCGGCCGCCTGTGGCGGCACACCTAGAATATTTCCATTATCATGCTGTAGGGAACGGCCTGCGGCCGCCCGCGGTTGCTTGCAGGGAACGGTCTTTGACCGTTCCGCGGGCGAGCACAGCTCGCCCCTACATCGTCGGGGCAAAGTCCGCTTCGCTCCGGTTCCCCCGATTGGGGAACCCTGCGCCCGCTTCCTTGCCCCTGCTCTCCAAACCGGACCCGCTGACGCTGGGCTCCGGTTTGGTTTTTTGTTTCGCTTTTCTCTATAGCGGGCGAGCACAGCTCGCCCCTACATCTCCGGGTCTGATTTAACGGGGATTTTCCTCCAAAATTTCCCTGGCCAGAGGGCTCAGGACTGCGCCGGGGGGCGGCGGCGCGCCCTGATCCCGCAGCCGCCGGGCCTCCTCGGCGGAGACAAAGCGCCTTCTGGCGCCGCCGTCGGTAAAGATGACGCCCCAGCTTTTCAACTCCCGCTGGGCCGCGGCCATCCGGGCCAGCAATGCCCGGTTTTTTCCGGCCTCCCGTCCCGGCAGCCCCGGGACGTACAGATAAACGGGGACCCCCTGGAGCAGGGCCTCCAAGACCCGTTCGTCGCGGAAGCACAAGAGCTGTCCAGTCTTCAGGGAGCCGATGACCACCGCCTCATAGGGCGGGGCCTCCACATACCGGTACCCCAGTTCCTCCGGCGGGGCCTTCCCCACCAACAGAGCCGGCGGCAGGCGGGATTCCATGGCCGACAGAATCCGGTCCGTCACCGCCTCCACCAGACGCTCATCCACCGACGATCATCCCAAAGTCCCCGCCCCGGAAGGCGCAGGCGTTGGCCTCGTCAAAATCAATGTGGGCCCGGGGGGCAAAGCTGGGGTGGACCCGGACCACCACGTCGTCGAAGACCAGAGGCCGGTCAGAAAACATTTTTAATTGGACCACCTGCTTGTCCTGAAGGCCCCGCAGGGCCGCCTGGTCCGGGGGCATGTGGATGTGCCGCCGGGCCACGATGACCCCCTGCTCCAGACGAAGTTCTCCCTTGGGCCCCCGGATGGTGATCCCGGGGGAGCCCTGTACGCTGCCGCTAAGCCGGACGGGGGGCTTGAGCCCCAGGGCTACGGCGTCGGTGAAGGAGACCTCCACCTGGCCTTCCCGCCGGGCCGGGCCCAGCACGGCCACCCGGGCGAAGCTGCCCTTCGGCCCCACGATCTCCACCCGCTCATTGCACACGAACTGCCCCGGTTGGGACAGGGGACGCGCTTCCGTGAGGCCATGGCCGAAAAGGGTCAGGGCCTGGGCCTCGGTCAGGTGCACATGACGGCCGGAGGCCTCCACCTCCACGAACAGCCGGTCCGCTACCGCCGCGGCCAAAACTCCAATTTTTTCCTCCATGGTCTCACCCTTTCTTGTACTGCCCCGCGGCCAGCTGGATCTCCTGGATCCATAGGAAGCTGCTGAGCCGGTTCAGGCCCTGCAGCAGGTCCTCCCGGGTGCACAGGCCGTTTTCGTCCCGAAAGGCCCCATAGCAGGCCAGCTCCGTGGCCCGCACAACAGTGCGCGCCTTGTTCACTGCCAAAAGGGTCCTGCTCTGGGTATGATCCGGCATAAAGTGGGGCTGATTATAGTAATTCTGGGGGTTGTGGCTCCGCTCCCGCAGGGCCTTGGCATCCAGCCCCCCCAGGCTGGGAAACTGTAGCTTCTCATTCAGCACGTCGCAGCGGACCATGAGCCGGACGGCCTCCAGGGCCTGACTCAGCTCCCGACACACCTGGCCGTAGCCCTCGTCCCGGGCCTGCCGCTGGGCCAGAAGAATTTCCGCCTCCAGCATGTCCACCCATCCCCGGAAAACGATCCGGGGATGGTCCTTGTTCACCAGAACGTCGCCGTTCAAATGGGTCATGTGCTCCGGCTTCTCCCGGAGCTCCGCGCCCTGGAGGGTCCTGTACACCTGGGGGCGGGCGTCGCTGGCCGGGAGGATCTCAATGTGATGGTCCCGGAGAAAATCCCGGGCCCCCGGGGTCAGCTGATCCCCGGAGCCCAGATAGAACACGCGGCGGCCCTCCCGGTTCCGGAGATTGGCCCGGACCGCCGCCTCGGTATACAGGGCCATAGGTTAGGCTTCCTCGGTCATGGGCAGATCTCTGCCCTTGGGCAAAATGGCGGCCACCTCGGCATGGGGCCGGGGAATTACGTGTACGGAGACCAGCTCTCCTACCTTCTCCGCGGCAGAGGCGCCGGCATCCGTGGCGGCCTTCACGGCGCCCACGTCTCCCCGGACCATGACGGTCACGAGACCTCCACCCACCTGCTCTTTGCCAACCAGCTGCACGTTGGCCGCCTTGACCATGGCGTCGGCCGCCTCAATGGCGCCCACCAGGCCCTTTGTCTCCACCATTCCCAATGCGTTCGTATTCGGCATGTCGTTTCTCGCTCCTTACAAAAGTTTTTTCATGATTTCCGCCGCCAGGGCATTGATGACGGTCTCGCTGACGGCGCCCGAGGACCGCCGGGGCTCCGGCTGCCCCTGCTCCGGCTCCCGGACCCCCCAGGCCACCCGCCGGATGTTGATGAGGTCCAGAGGCCCGATGTTGTTGGACGAGGAGCTGCCGCCCACCGCCCCGCAGCCCAGGGTCAGAGCCGGGAACAGGTTGGTGGTGGCGCCGATACCGCCCAGGGCGCCCGGGGTGTTCACCAGGAACCGGGACACCGGCACCTGAAGGGCGAACCTGCGGATTACCGCCTCATCCTTGGCGTGCAGGATGAAGGTGTGCCCAGCGCCCTCGTGCTCCAGCACTTCAATGGACCGGGCCAGCACGGTGTCCTCGTTTTCCTCCACGAAATAGGCCAGCACCGGGCACAGCTTTTCGTGGGAGTAGGGCCGGGTGGGTCCCGCCTGAGTCTCCCGGGCCATCAGAACCCGGGTATTGGCAGGCACCGTAAGCCCGGCCAACTGGGCAACCGCCGGGGCGCTGCGGCCCACCACCTTGGGATTCAGCCGGCCGTCCGGCCGAAAGAGGACCTTTGCCACCTGGCCGGCTTCCTGCTCGGACAGGAAATAAGCCCCCTGCCGCTTGCACTCCTGCTTGACCTGTTCGGCGTTAGCCCGCTCTACGATGATGCTCTGCTCCGAGGCGCATACCGTGCCGTAGTCAAAGGTCTTGGAGGCAAAGATATCCGCCACCGCCTTGGAAATATCCGCAGACCGGTGGATATAGGCCGGCCCGTTGCCCGCGCCCACGCCGATGGCCGGCTTGCCGGAGGAGTAGGCGGACCGAACCATGCCGGGACCTCCGGTGGCCAGAATCAGCCGGACCTGAGGGCACTTCATGAGCTCGTCCACCGCCTCCATGGTGGGGGTGGTGAGGCAGCTCACCGCGCCCTTGGGGCAGCCGGCGGCCTCCGCCGCCCGGGCCACCACCTCCGTGGCCAGCAGGGTGCATTTTGCCGCCGCCGGATGGGGGGAGAAGACGATGGCGCTGCCCGCCTTCAAAGCGATCATGGCCTTGTAGCAGACCGTGGAGGTGGGATTGGTGGAGGGCACGATCCCGGCGATGACCCCCACGGGCACGCCCACGTCCCAGATCTTTTCCTGGGGATGCTCCTTTAAAATACCAACGGTTTTTAAATCCTTGATGGCCTCCCAGACCCGCAGGGAGGCGAAGCGGTTTTTCACCGCCTTGTCGGCCTCGTTGCCGAAGCCGGTCTCCTGGCAGGCCAGGCGGCCCAACTCCAGAGCCCGGTCCGCAAAAGCCTGACTGATGGCCTGGACGATGGCGTCCAGCTTCCCCTGGTCCATGGCCCGAAGCTGGAGCTGGGCGGCTTCCGCCGCCTGGGCCAGGGTCCGGGCCTCCTGCCGGGAGGCTAAATCTTTATCCATATGGGGTTCCTCCTCGTTGAAATTGGCCCTACTGGGGCTGAGCGGCAATGGCCTCCACCGCTTGGGCGAAAGCGTCACAGGCCGCGCGGCAGGCGGATTGGCTGCCGGTGAGCAGGCCGCCGCCGAAGTTGGTCTCCGATGGCGGGGCATAGAGCTTGGCCAGGGCCACGTCCGCCGCCTTCAGCGCCGCGTCCAGAGCGGTCATGGCCTCCACCGGCGGCGCGATGAGATAGGCCAGGGCCTCGCCCTCCGGGACGCCCGCCTCCTGGGAAAGGAAGCTGCCGGTGCGGCTCACGGTATGGGCCAGGTACACCAGGTTCTCCTGGGCCTCCGTCCCCCGGAATCCCAGGTCCCCGGAGGTAAGCGCGGAAAGGGCCGCCTGCATGCCGCTACGCACCTCCGAGGGCGTGGGGCCGGCCAGGATGCCGATGACCTCCCCGGCCAATGGAGTGGAGGCGTTGGCGGCCCCGGCGTACAGGCTCCGGGCGTAGCAGACCCGTACCGTGGAGGCCTTGGTGGCCTCGTCCAAAGCGATATAGGTGGCGTCGTCACAGTCTGTGGAGACGAGGCCCAGGCATCGCCAGGACCCATCCAGGCCCAGGGACCGGCACAGCGCCGGGTCCGCGTTGGGCAGGTACTGCACCGCCAGGACTTGTACAGGAATGGGCGCTCTCATGAGGCATCCCCCCGCAAAAGGTCCACGCCGGAGGCCTTCTTCTCCAAGATGGTGTTAAGCAGCTGGGCGATGTGGGCGCCGGCCTCCACGGCGGGGGTGCCCTGCCGGTGAATGTTGGACACCACGGTGCGCTTGGACTCCGGGATGCCCGTGTGGGGATGGTAGGTGATATACGCGGACATGGACTCGGCGGTCACCAGGCCCGGCCGCTCGCCCACCAGCATACACACCACCTCGCAATCCGTCAGATCCCCGACGAAATCTCCCGCTCCCACCCGGCAAAACTCCACATACAGGGTAGGTCCCAGGTCGATGCCGTAGGTCTTCAGGCCCTGGCCGATGGCCTTGGCGCAGTCCATGGCGTTGGCCAGGATGGCCGCCGAGGACAGGCCGTCTCCAATCACCAGCTGGACCCGGGCCCTGGGGGGCAGCGCCTTGCGGATGACGGCGCTGTTCTCCTCGTCAAACCGGCGCCCCAGGTCCGGCCGGGTCAGGTACTGCTCTTTTGACTCGCAGCAGGTCTTCACCGGCACCAGGCCGTTTTTCTGGGCAAACTCCGGTCCGATTTCCGAGAACACGCTGTCCTGGGCCGCGGCGTGGTCCGCCCGGAACCGCAGCATGGTGATGGTCTTATACCGGGGCCCCGCCCGGCCCACGCCCAGCCTGGCGGGGGTCTTGGCCTTTAGAGCCAGGTACGCGGGCCCGTCCGCGGGATGCTCTACCAGATACTGCTTGCGCAAATCGATCTCCGAAATATCCGGCAGGCTCTCCCCTATGTCACAGGCCGCGGGACTCTCCTGGGGGCCCGGGGTGGTGGGCTTGTACTCGCTGCCCTTGACCTGGGGCTCCTGCTGCTGGCAGGACAGCTCCCGGAGCATCTGGGCAACCAGGGTTTTCAATTCGTCGTGATTCATGGTTGTTCTCCCCTTTCCGGCCTAAAACAGCAGGCACGAACCGTCGCCGGCCCGGGCGGTCAGGCGGCCGTTTTCCACAAAGCCCATGGTCTCCAGCCAGGCCTGAAACTCGGGGATGGCCGTGAGATGGAAGATCTCCCGCAGGGCGGCGGTCTCCCGGAAGCCTGTGGTCTGATAGTTGAGCATGATGTCGTCGCCGTGGGGGATGCCCATAAAGTAATTGCAGCCTGCGGCGGTGAGCAGGGCGGCCAGGTTTTCAATGTCGTTTTGGTCCGCCTTCATGTGGTTGGTGTAGCAGGCGTCACAGCCCATGGGGATGCCGGTGAGCTTGCCCATAAAGTGGTCCTCCAGGCCCGCCCGGGTGACTTGCCGGGCGTCGTACAGGTACTCGGGGCCGATGAAGCCCACCACCGTATTCACCAGGAAGGGCTGGAACCGCTTGGCAAAGCCGTAGCAGCGGGCCTCCATGGTCACCTGGTCCGTGCCGAAGTGGGCGTCGGAGGAAAGCTCGGAGCCCTGGCCCGTCTCAAAATACATCACGTTGGGCCCCTGGGCGGTGCCCCGGCTCAGGGCCAGGGTCCGGGCGTCGGAGAGGGTCTGGGCGGTGAAGCCGAAGGCCTCGTTGCCCTTCTCGCTGCCCGCAATGGACTGGAATATCAGATCCGCCGGCGCGCCGGCCTCCACGGCGGTCATCTGGGTGGTCACGTGGGCCAGAACGCAGGTCTGGGTGGGAATCTTCCAATGCTCCTTGATCTCCTGGAACCGGCGCAGCACCTGGCCCACCCGCTCGGCGGAGTCCGTCACCGGATTCAGGCCGATTACCGCGTCCCCCGCGCCCAAGGTCAGGCCCTCCAGCACGGAGGCAGTGATACCGTCCGGATCGTCGGTGGTGTGATTGGGCTGCAGCCGGCAGGACAAGGTTCCAGGCAGGCCGATGGTGGTGTTGCAGTGGGCGGTGACCCGGATCTTGGAGGCCGCGTAGATGAGGTCCAGGTTGCTCATGAGCTTGGCCACCGCCGCTACCATCTCTGAGGTCAGGCCCCGGCTGATCCGGGCGATGTCCGCGCCGGTCGTCTCCTCGCTGAGGATCCACTCCCGCAGGTCCGATACGGTCCAGTTCCGGATGCGCGCATAGGTAGGCTCGTTCACATCGTCCTGGATGATGCGGGTCACCTCGTCCTGCTCATAGGGCACCGCCGGATACTCCCGCAGGTCCGACAGCAAAAGATTGGACAAAACCACCTTGGCGGCCACCCGCTCCTGGGCGGTCTCGGCGGCCAGGCCCGCCAGCTGGTCCCCGGTCTTTTCCTCGTTTGCCTTGGCCAGGGCGTCTTTGACATCCCGGAAGACATAGGTCTTGCCAAGAAGTCTTGTTTTCAATATCATGGCTCTCTTCCTTTCGGGCGTATGCTCTCGCCGGAACCCCGGCGGAAAATCAGTGTTTCAGTCTCGGGGTCACGACAGGATCAAGGTCTTGCGCACCACGGGAAAGGCGGCGCCGCCGGACAGGGGCGCACCCACGTCCAAGAAGCTTCCGTCCTCCAGGCCCAGGCTGTCCAGACACAGAATGCCCGCTCCCGGAGGCAGCCGGGTCGCCAGGGCCTGGCCCAAGGCCTTGGCCATATCGGTTCCCGTGACCACCACGGCGGGCTTTCCCGCCGCCGTCACAGGCTCCAGGCCCCGAGCCAGCCGGTCCGCCAGAGCCGAAACCGCGTCGTAGCCCGGGTTGGGAAGGCCCGGCATGGCCAGGGCCAGGTTGCCCCCGCCCTCCGCCTCGCCGTAGCGGCCCATGGCCTCCTGCAGCCGCTGGGCCAAATGGTCTCCGGACAGATCCTGCTCCGGCTCCGTGAGCGCCACCACAGGCAGGTCCTGCAGCGGCAGCTCCACCGCCCGGCAGAACACGGTGCTGCCGGAGAGCTGGGTGCTGTGGCACCCGGCGCCGATGACCGTGGCCCGGATGGTCTCCCGGCCCAGGACGTAATCGCCCTGGCACAGGCGGCTGTCCCGGATGGCCCGTCCCAACAGCACGCCGATGTCCCCATAGGCCAGCGTGTCGTCCGGACTCTTCTGGATCAGGTCCGCCACGCCGCCGGAAAAGGACAGGGTCAAAGGGCCTGCCGGCAAAACTGGGACCCGGTTGGTCAGCAGCTGGGCCGGAATCCGGCCGGGCCGCAGGCCCGCGGCAATCTCCAGGGCCTGCACCAAAAGCTCCACCACCGGAGCCAGGTCCGCCTGCCCGGCCCGCTGGCCGGGCTGCAGGCTGCACAGCCCTTCGAGCACCGGGGAGACGTACTGAACGGTCCCCTCCGGGCTGATTTTCACCAGACGGCCTCCCACGTTCAGGCAGCCGGTTTGGGTGATGCCGCCGGCCTCGATGAGGGCCAGGTTGCTGGTGCCGCCGCCGATGTCCATATGGAGCACGGTCTTTCCCGTTTTTTCTGAATAGGCGTCCGCGCCCGCGCCCCGGGCGGCCAGGACGCTCTCCAGGTCAGGGCCCGCGGTGGCCACCACAAAGTCCCCGGCAAAGTCCGACAGGCTCTCCAGCACTGCCCGGGCGTTCTCCTTCCGGGCGGTCTCTCCGGTGATGATAATGGCTCCTGTGGACACGGAGTCCCGGGCGATATCCGCAAGCGCATACTCCCGGGCCACGATGTCCCGGATGCCCTGGGCGTCCAGTACGGTACTGGATTTCAGCGGGGTGAAGTGGATGGGGCTGCGGTAGAGAATCTCCCGCCCGGCGATCTCCAGGTCCGGCACGGCGAAGGCTCCGGCCCGGTTCTCCACCGTCAGACGGGAGAGGACCAATTGGGTGGTGGAGGTGCCAACGTCGATTCCCACGGAGCGCAGGTGTTCACCCACGGCCCGCCGCCTCTTCCAGCACAGAGCGTAGCAGCCCCCGGTCCGGCTCCACCGGATTGGTCCGGCAGCAGGGGTCCGCCAGGGCCGCCTCCACAATGGGCTCCAGATTCCGGCGCAGGTCCCCGGGAGAGATCCCCGCCTCCGCCAGGGTGGCGGGCAGGCGCAACTCCCGGCGCAACCGGACCAGGGCATTTTTTAGGTTGCGCACTGCCATCAGCTCCGCCGATCCTCCTAGCCCCGCCTCCCGGGCCAGGGCGGCGTACTGAGAACCCGCCGCCGGGGCGTTGTAGCTCACCACGGCGGGCAGGAGGATCGCGTTGAGCCGACCGTGGGGCACGTGGAACTGCCCGCCCAGGCTGTGGGACAGGGCGTGGCAGATGCCCAGGCCCGCCTGGGAAAACGCCATGGCAGCCATGGAAGCGGCGTTGTGCACGGCCAGACGCACGGAGCTGTCCCCGGCGAAGGAGGCGGGCAGGTTGGCGTAGGCGATGCGGAAGGCGTCCCGGGCCAGGGCGTCGCTGACAGGGCTGGCGTCCCGGCCCGCGATGGCCTCCAGGGCATGGGCCAGGATGTCGAAGCCCGCGTCGGCAATGAGACTTTTGGGCAGCTGTTCCAGAAGCTCGCTGTCCAAGATGGCCAAATCCGGGCGCAGCTTCTCGTCCACCAGGGGATGCTTCACCCCATCATGGGTCAAAATGGCGAAATCCGTCACCTCCGCCCCGGAGCCGGAGGTGGTGGGCACCGCGGCCAACCGGGCCTTGGTGCCGGAGAAGTAGACCATGGCCTTGGCGCAGTCCATGGGGCTGCCGCCCCCCAGGGCCACCACCAGGTCCGGGTCGAAGGCCTTGAGTCGGGCCGTGCCCCGGGCGGCCAGCTCCACGCTGGGATCCGGCTCCACGCTGTCGAAAATCTCCCAGTCCGGGGCGGTCCCCCGGGCCAGGTCCTGGGCCAGGCCCTTTTCCGAAAAATACCGGTCCGTCACCAGGAAGACCCGCCGGGCCCCCAGATCCCGAAGGGCCTGCCGAGCGCCGGGACCGGAGATGAGTTTGGTCCTGCAGGAAAACGTCTGCATATTTCCACCGCTTTCTGCTCTTTTCTGGCAGTAGTATTTCCCGGTCTATCTAAAAAATGAGGAAATGGGTAAATTTTTTGAAAATCCACGAAGAACCTGGAAAATACAGGAAAATTGCCCAACCAATTGGGCGCAGACCACTCTGGCTGCGGGCATGCAGGAGCGGCCTGCGGCCGCCCGCCGAGGAAGCGTTCTGGATCATGGGATTAGGGGCGAGCACAGCTCGCCCCTACGGGATGTCTTTCGGTGGTGTGCCTGTAGGGGCGTGCTTTGCACGCCCGTCTTCCCCCTGTAGGGAACGACCTTTGGCCGTTCTGCGGGCGAGCACAGCTCGCCCCTACGGGATGTCTTTCGGTGGCGCGTTTGTAGGGGCGTGCTTTGCACGCCCGTCTTCCCCTGTAGGGAACGACCTTTGGTTGTTCCGCGGGTGAGCACAGCTCGCCCCTACGGGATGTCTTTCGGTGGTACGCCTGTAGGGGCGTGCTTTGCACGCCTGTCTTCCCCTGTCGGGAACGACCTTTGGTCGTTCCGCGGGCGAGCACAGCTCGCCCCTACGGGATGTCTTTCGGTGACGCGCCTGTAGGGGCGTGCTTTGCACGCCCGTCTTCCCCTGTCGGGAACGACCTTTGGTCGTTCCGCGGGCGAGCACAGCTCGCCCCTACAGAGATTATCCAAAGCCGATGGATTCAGATGTTTTCCGTTGCGGGCGGTTGACAGGGCTGGCGAAATGTGAAAGAATAGGGATGATTTTTGAGGCGTTGGCCTGCGAAAGGATGATGCATATGCCCGAAGGTCGTCTGATCACCGGTATCTGCCCCCAATGCGGGAATCCCTTGCAAATCCCCGCCGGGCTGCAGCGGTTTTCCTGCCTGTACTGCGGGGCGCGATTAAATCTGGAGGAGTTGTTGCCGGAGGCTTCGGCGCCCGGGGAATCGGAGACGCCGCCGGCGGAGGCGAGGGCCGCCTACGACTACGCGGCGGCCCATCTGCCAGATTGCGTCACAGGCTATCTGGGGTGCTTCCGCTATTTAAACAAGAAGGAATTTGAACCCTATTTCCGCCGCTATGTGGCGGAAAACCAGGAGGCCTTCCGCCAATTGGACCGGGCCGCCGCGGCCAGACCCCAGGAGCGGCAGGCGCTTCTGGAGGCGGCAGCCGATGGATTCCTCACCCAATTGGAAGCCTGGATCGTAAAGAACAAGCGGGCTCTCACCAGCCGGGACGCCATGCTGGACGATGCCAAATACACGCTGTGCCTCGTCATGATCCCCGCGTTGCGGTCCCTGGGCCTGTCCATCGGGGAGGAGTTTGCAGCCCTTCTGCGAGAAAGGTGGCTGGATCGGTACCCCAAAAAGGTGTTTCAACTCACCACCTACGAGGAGATCGCCCAGGGATTCCAGCGCAAGCGGTTGTGCTTTATCACCACCGCCGTATGCGTCAGCCTGGGCAGGCCTGACGACTGCGCCGAACTCACGGCCTTCCGGGCCTTCCGGGACGGCTATCTGTCCACCTGCCCCGACGGCCCCGCCCTCATCCGCGCCTATTACGACCTGGCCCCCGCCATCGTCACCGCTATCAATTTACTGGACAACCCGGGCACCGTGTATCCCGCCATCTGGGCAAAATATCTGGCCCCCTGTTTCGAAGCTCTGAAACGGGGCGCACCCGGGCTCTGCAAGGATCTGTATACCGCCATGGTCCGGGACCTGAGCGGCAAATATCTGGGCAAATCTTTGCCGGAGGACCTGGTACCGGTTGACTTCCAGCCGGTTCCCATGTAAAATAAGCAGGAATCGTTTCCCAAAATGAAAGACAAAGTAACCGTTTGGAGGAAAGAAACATGAAAAAAACCATCGCACTGCTCCTGGCCGCCGTGCTGGCCCTGGGCTTGCTGGCCGGCTGTAAAAAGGATGGCAAAGACCCCACCGGCGGCAGCGTCTCCAGCGGCGGCGATCTGGACCTGACGCCCTCCCTGCCTGTCACCGACGGGGATCTGGACACCAGCCCCTCCCTGCCCGCCAGCGACGGAAACCTCAGTACACCCACGGACTACAGCGACGTGACCCTCGCCGTGGTAGTGGCCGGCACCTTCGGGGACCGCTCCTTCTACGACTCCTCCAAAGAGGGCGCGGACAAGCTGGTCTCCGATTATGGCATCGGCCTGAAAACCATTGAATGCAACAACACTGACCATACCCAGCAGATTCGCAATGCCGCGGACGCGGCCCAGATCGTGGCCCTGGTGGGCTGGGAATTCTACGACGTGGAGACCGTGGCCGCCGAATACCCGGACGTGCATTTCATCTGGATTGACAATGCCACAGAAAATCCCGTTTCCAACGTGTTGAACATCACCTACGCCCAGAATGAGGGCTCCTTCCTGGCCGGGTACATCGCCGCGAAAATGAGCGAGTCCGGGGTCGTCGGCGCCGTGGGCGGAGAGGATTCGGACACCATTAACGACTTCATCGTGGGCTACACCCAGGGCGCCGAGTACGCCAACCCCGACGTAAAGGTGGAGACCATCTACTCCAATACCTACGACGATCCCGCCGTGGGCAAGGAGTGTGCCCTGACCCTCAATGAAAAGGGAGCCGACGTGGTTTTCCAGATTGCCTCCAAGTGCGGCGACGGTGTGTTTGAGGCCGCCAAGGAAAAGGGCTTCTACGCCATCGGCGTGGACTCGGATCAAAAGTACATTGCAGACGATGTGATCATCTGCTCCATGATGAAAGAGGTGGGCAACTCCATCTATCAGGCGGTCTCCGAGTATCTGACCGGCGACACGTCCCGGTGGGGGACCACTTGGGTGGCGGATATGGCCACGGGCTTCATTAAAATCGGCTATGGCGATGAAACTGCCGTACAGCAGGTGTCAGACGAGCTGAAAACCGAGGTGGAGGATCTGGCCGCCAAGATTATGGCCGGCGAGATCACTGTGAACACCGCCCGCTAAGCGCCGTTCCGGCGCAGAAAGAATTTGCCTCGCGCAAACGCTGCGTTTGGCTGCATGTGGGGGCCTGTTGCGGCACGCAACAGGCCCCTGTTTCGTCCTCCGAGGTGCCGTGCGACCAAAGGCCGCCCCTACAAACGCGCCACCGAAAGACATCCCGTAGGGGCGAGCTGCGCTCGCCCGCGGAACGACCAAAGGTCGTTCCTGACAGGGGAAGACGGGCGTGCAAAGCACGCCCCTACAGGCGCACCACCGAAAGACATCC
>CBCTHM010000022.1:0-25464 GCA_965146675.1 uncultured Eubacteriales bacterium
GTCGCTTGCACCCTGGCCAACCGTGAGGCCGGGCCGTCCAGCAGGGTCCGGAGGGAGGATCCCCAAGGAGGGGCGTCATCGTCGGGGCAAAGTCCGCTCCTGCTCCGGCGGCCAGGTAGGCCGCCATCCGCACCGCTCCCTTGCCCCGCCTCTCCCCACGAAGCCATCCGGCTTCGCGGGGCCCCCATCTGGCCTCCTTGGGCGCGTTCTTCCCTTTGCTTCTTGCGCGGGCAAGAAGCAAAGCCGCCGGAGGCACGCGGGCGAGCGCAGCTCGCCCCTACATCGTCGGAGCAAAGTCCGCGCAGCTCCGGTTCCCCCGGTTGGGGAAACCTTTGCCCGCTCCCTTGCTCCTCCTCTCCAAACCGAAGCCGCTTCGCTGGGCTCCAGTTTGGTTTTTGGGCATCCATATGGGATTTCTATCGACGGTGCGCCTGTAGGGGCGACCTGTGGTCGCCCGCATGGGCTGCTTCCCACAATAGAACTCCGACGGGCGAGCACAGCTCGCCCTTACGGATGCAGATCGATGGTGCAGTGTAGGGGCGGCCTGTGGCCGCCCGCTGTAGGATTCTTCTGCTTAATAGGATTTAGCGGGCGAGCGAAGCTTGCCCCGACAGGAGGGAGAAACCCCGGGCGCGCGATTGCCCGATCGGAGGAAGCGAAAGAAGATGGGCTGTACCCTTCCGGTTTGGAAAGTCCGTGCCGGGAGATCCGGCGGGGTTAGTGAGGCTGTGCATATTCTCACAAGTAGGGTTTGCTTTAGCCGAACACGGCCAGTAGGAAGCCGGCCGCAATGGCCGAGCCGATCACGCCTGCCACGTTGGGTCCCATAGCGTGCATCAAAAGATAGTTCCCGGGGTTGTATTTCTGCCCCTCCACCTGGCTGACCCGGGCGGCCATGGGTACCGCGGATACGCCGGCCGAGCCGATGAGGGGGTTGACCTTGCCGCCGGTGACTTTATACAGAATTTTCCCCATGAGCAGTCCGCCCAGGGTGGAAATCCCAAAGCCAAGGATCCCCAGGCCGATGATCTTCAGGGTCCCCAGGGTGAGGAACCGGGAGGCCACGGTGGTTGCGCCCACGGAGACGGACAGGAAGATGGTGACAATATTCATCAGGGCATTCTGCACCACATCGGACAGCCGCTGGGTGACGCCGCACTCCCGCAAAAGATTTCCCAGCATCAGGCACCCTACCAGGGGTGCGGTGGCGGGCAGCAGCAAGATGACGAAGGCCGCCACCACAATGGGAAATACGATGCGTTCGGTCTTGGAGACCTCCCGGCGCTGCTCCATACGGACGGCCCGCTCCTTTTTTGTGGTGACCAGCCGCATCAGAGGCGGCTGAATCATGGGGATCAGGGCCATGTAGGTGTAGGCGGCGATGGCGATGGCGCCCAGCAGCGCCGGCGCCAGCCGGGTGGCCAGGAAAATGGCGGTGGGGCCGTCGGCTCCGGCAATGATGCCGATGGAGGCGGCCTCCTCCGGGCTGAAGCCCCAGAGCACGCCTAGGAAGAAGGTCAAAAATACCCCCAGCTGGGCCCCCGCGCCCATGAGCATGCTCTTGGGGTTGGACAGCATGGGACCGAAGTCGGTCATGGCGCCCACGCCCAGGAAGATTAGGCTGGGATACAGACCAGATTTCACGCCAATATACAGGATATCCAGCAGACCGCCTTGGTGGGCGATGTCGCCGTAGCCCACCTCTCCGGCGACGAACCGGTCCCATAGCTCGGGGTTATAGAGGTTCGCGCCGGGCAGATTGGTGAGCAGGCAGCCGAACGCGATGCCCACCAGCAAAAGCGGCTCAAATTTCCGCACGATGCCCAGGTATAACAGGACGCAGGCCACCGCGATCATAATCAAATTCTTCCAGCCGCCCTCCGCCAAAAAGGAGGCGAAGCCGGAGTCGTTCCACAGCTTCAGAAGGGTTTCCCCCACGTTAAACGCAAGCATAGGCCAGCCTCCTTACGCCAGGACGACCAGCGGCGCGCCGGACTCCACCGCCGAACCCTTGGCCGCCACCACTTGGGACACCGTGCCATCCCGGGGAGCCACGATCTCGTTTTCCATTTTCATGGCCTCCAGAATCACCAGAACCTGGCCCTTTTTCACCTTCTGGCCCTGCTGGACCGGCAGCTTCAAAACCGTACCGGACATGGGGGCCTTGATGACCTCGCCGGAGGCAGCCACAGCGGGTGCTGCGGGCGCGGCGGCCGGGACCGGCGCCGGCGAGGTGGGCGCTACGGCGGGCACCGGGGCGTAGGCCTCGTATTCGTCTGCCAGCATGGCTCTGCCGGCCTCCACTTCCACTTCATAGGTGCGGCCGTTCAGCGTAACTCTATATTTCATCTCTCACTTGACCTCCTTGATGGAAATAAAACGCAGCTCGTTCACCGGTTTGCCCAATTGATCGGCCACAATGGCCATGAGCATGGCGGCTGTCTTGGGGTCGGTGCCGTAGAGTTTCAACTTGCCTGCGGCCCCGGGAGCCTCCGGTAGGCTGGGTGCTGGGGCCGAGACGGGAACAGACGCGGCAGGGACGGGGACCGGTTGCTTTTTGTGGGCGGACAGCACCAGCTTGCTCACCAGCATGACCACGAACATCAAAACGGTGATACCCACGAAGACCACAGCGTAGCCCAGCAGCGCGATAACGCCCGCGTCGCCCAGCGTAATCATAGACAGCATAGTGGCATCCTCCTCACATGGCCTCGATGGTATAGGTGGCCTCGTTTTCCTCCCGGGCCTTCCGCTGGGCAAAGAATTTCTCCGCCAATTGTGGGAAGGCGATATAGCTTAAGACATCCTCGTCGCTGCGGGCGGCGGCGCCCAGCTCCTGCTTGGTTTTTTCAAAAATCGGCTGTAGCGTATCGGCATACCGGCCCTCCAGAGGCTTTTCGTCCCCCAGGATCTTTTCCCGGACCTGCGGGTCTATGGGAGCCGGCGTCTGGCCGTACTCGCCCCGGCAGTAGGCCTTGATTTCTTTGGAGACGTTTTTATACCGCTCTGCATCCAGCACGTTGCGCACCGCCTGCACGCCCACCATCTGAGAGGTCGGAGTGACCAGGGGCGGATAGCCCAGGTCCTTGCGGACCTTGGGGGTCTCCACCAGGGCTTCGTCGAAGCGGTCCAGGGCGTTCATCATCTTGAGCTGGCTGAGCAGATTGGACAGCATGCCGCCGGGCACCTGATAGGTCAGACACTGGGTATCCGTGGCCATGGACTTGGGCATCAGGGTGCCGTCTTTGAGGTAGTCGTCCCGAATGGGCTTAAAGAAATCGGCCATCTGTTTGAGCGCCTTGTCGTCCAGGTCGCACCGGTAGCCCAGCTGCCGCAGGGCGTAGGCCAAGGTTTCGGTGGCGGGCTGGGAGGTGCCGCCGGAGAAGGGGGAGATGGCGGTGTCAATGATGTCCACCCCCGCCTCCACGGCTTTCAGGTAGGTCATGAAGGCCAGGCCCGTGGTGGAGTGAGTGTGCAGGTCGATGGGCAAATCCACCGCGTCCTTGATGGCGGAAACCAGGTCGTAGGCCTCTTTGGGGCCCATGATACCGGCCATGTCCTTGATGCAGATGGATTGGACCCCCATTTCCTGAAGCTCTTTGACCATCTTCACATAATTGGCGTGGGTATGCACGGGGCTTGTAGTGTAGGAGATGGTGCCGGAGGCGATGGCGCCTGCCTTCACGGTCTCTTCGACGGCAACCTTTAAATTGTTTACATCGTTGAGGGCGTCGAAGATCCTTATGATATCAATGCCGTTTTCCACGCTTTTCTGAACGAATTTCCGGACGAAATCGTCGGGGTAATGGGCGTAGCCCAGGACGTTTTGCCCCCGCAGCAGCATTTGCAGCTTGGTGTTGGGCATTTTGGCGCGGATTTTCCGCAGCCGCTCCCAGGGGTCCTCGTTTAGATAGCGCAGGCACACATCGAAGGTGGCGCCGCCCCAGACCTCGGCGGCGTAGAAGCCGGCTTTGTCCATGGTGGCGAGAATGGGCTCGAACTTGCCGTAGGGCAGCCGCGTGGCGATGAGAGATTGGTTCGCGTCCCGCAGGACGGTCTCTACAAATTGTACTGTTTGCTTTCCTTTTTGGGGCATGGTACGTACCTCCATTTCAATTGCAGGGTTTTTCGCGTCTCTGGGCTACAAAAGCCGCGGGGAACGGCGGCGCGTCCGGTCGGACGGGCGCATGGCCCTTTCCTGCCGCTTTTGTCGTGCCTGGGGACGGCAGACGCCGTCCCCAGGGGAAAGGGGGCCTGGATTATTTGGCTTTGGGGCCGGCCTCGGCGATGTGCTTGGGCATGTTGGGATACTTCTTGGCAAAGTTCTCCTGGAACATAGCGGCAAGCTTGTTGGCCTGTAGGTCGTAGGCGGCCTTGTCGGCCCAGGTGTCCCGGGGATTCATGATCTCGTCAGGCACGCCGGGGCAGGTCTGGGGCACATCCACATTGAACGTCTCGTGATGCCGGTATTCCACGTGGTCAAAGGCGCCGTTCAGGGCGGCGGTGATCATGGCCCGGGTGTAGCGCAGCTTCATCCGGGCGCCCACGCCATAGGGACCGCCGGACCAGCCGGTGTTCACCAGATAGACCTTTACCCCATACTGCTCAATCTTTTGACCCAGCATGCCAGCGTAAACAGCCGGGTCCATGGGCATGAAGGGCTCTCCAAACAGAGTGGAGAAGGTGGGCTTGGGCTCTGTGATGCCCCGCTCGGTGCCCGCCAGTTTGGAGGTGAAGCCGGTGACAAAGTGGTACATGGCGGCATTTTCGTCCAGCCGGCTGATGGGAGGCAGGACGCCGAAAGCGTCCGCGGTTAGGAAGATGACCACCTTGGGGATGCCGCCCACGCCAGGGACGGCAGCGTTGGAGATATAGGAGATGGGATAGCCAACTCGGGTGTTTTCCGTAAGGCTGCCGTCGTCAAAGTCCAGCTCCCGGGTCTCCGGGTCCATGACCACGTTCTCCACCAGAGCGCCAAACCGGATGGCGTTGTAAATGTCGGGCTCGTTCTCTGCCGAAAGGTTAATGCACTTGGCGTAGCAGCCGCCCTCC
The DNA here is from genome assembly GCA_965146675.1 of uncultured Eubacteriales bacterium. Lineage (GTDB taxonomy): Bacteria > Bacillota > Clostridia > Oscillospirales > Oscillospiraceae > Faecousia. Next base: position 5,053 of record CBCTHM010000022.1, read on the forward strand.
AGGTTGAAGATGCCGTCGGCAGACCAGCCGTGCTCGTCGTCGCCAATGAGCTTGCGGTTGGGATCGGCGGACAGGGTGGTCTTACCCGTGCCGGACAGGCCGAAGAACACGGCGGTTTCCCCAGTGATGGGGTCCATGTTGGCCGAGCAGTGCATGGGCAAAATGTCCTCTTTGGTCAGGACATAGTTCATGGTGGAGAACACGCTCTTTTTGATTTCCCCGGCGTACTGGGAGCCGCAAATGACGATGAGCTGGGCCTCGTAATCGATCATGATGGCGGCCTCGGAGTGCACGCCGTCTACATCAGGGTCGCACTGGAAGCCGGGGGCGCACAGGACCGTGTAGTCCGCCTGGCCGTAGGAGGCCAGCTCTTCGTCCGTGGGTCGGATCAGCAGGTCGCGGATAAACAGGTTTTGGGAGGCTAGCTCATTGACAATCCGAAACTTCTTGGTGTACTTGGGGTCGGCCCCTGCAAACCCGTCGAACAGAAAGATTTCCCGGTTCTGCAGGTAAGCACAGAGCTTTGCCCGGATGGCGTCGAATCTCTCCCGGCAGATGGGGCGGTTTACCTTGCCCCAGGCGATATCGTTATGGACGGCGGGGGTATCCACAATGAATTTGTCGTCGGGGGAGCGTCCCGTGTATTTGCCGGTGGTCACCACCAGCGCTCCGGTATTGGAGAGCCGGCCCTCGCCCCGGCGCAGGGCGGCCTCCGTCAATTGGGCGGGGCCCAGGTTCCGATAAACAGCTTTCGGGGCTAAAATCCCCAGTTTTTCCAGACCATACGTTTCCATAAAAAGTCCTCCTGATGATAAGATAAAAGGATGCGGAACGCACCGTGAAAAAGGGTTTCCGCCTGTTCCGTCAAAATGCTCGGCGGAATGCCAACTTCCACCGCATATCATTTTAACATATCCAACATTTTTTGTCCATTGAAATTGTGTGTTTATACAAATATACAAAGGGTTTACTTCCCCACACCCGGTCAGCGGAAATTAAAAAATTTTGTTGAAGACATTTTGATTCGGATATGCTATAATCAGCAAGAAAGCTGTACGCTGCGGGAGTAGGCGCTTTTGCCCCCAGGCGGCGGCGCGGGGCCGGCGGGGTGTTCCCTCGTTCCGGCCCTGGGATTTCAATTGGTACAAAAGGAGAGCGCTGCGATGAAGAACCTGCGTGGAATCCTAGTAGCTGCCGTATTTGCGGCGCTGACGGCGCTGCTGAAATTGCTGGCTGTCCGTTATGATGCGCTGATGAACTTTGCTTATCCCTTCGCCTCCAGAACCATACAGACATATCTGGCGAATTGGAGCGCCAAAGCGGATTTCTGCATCTGGCAGGCAGCGCTGGCTGCTTTTCTGGTGCTGGTCATTGTCTCCATCGGCTTGATGATTTTATTCCGGTGGAATTTTTTTCGGTGGCTTGGCTGGGTTCTGGCCCCGGTGTCCATGGTGTATTTTATTTTTACCGCCATTTGGGGCCTCAATTATTATAACCGGCCCATTGCAGAGAGTATGAAGCTGGAGGTCCGGGACTATACGGTGGTGGACCTGCAGGACGCCGCCATCTACTACCGGGATCAGGCCAACGCGCTGGCGTCCCAGCTGCCCCGGGAGGAAAACGGCGACTTGAAGCCCGAGCAATTCGAGGCCCAGGCGCAAAAGGCGGGCGACGGATTTGACAACTTGGTGGAAAATTATTCCATTTTCGCCGGGGCGCGGCAGCCGGTGAAGAAGCTGGGCTGGAGCGGCCTGTTCAGCAAATTTGGCACCGCCGGGGTTACGATTTGCCTCACGGGAGAGGCGGCGGTGAACCCCGACGTATACGCCGCCACCATTCCCTTTAACATGTGCCACGAAATGGCCCACCGGCTGGCCATCGCCTCAGAGGACAGCGCCAATTTTGCGGGCTATCTGGCCTGTGAGGCCAATGAGGACCTTCAGTTCCGCTATTCCGGCTACCTGATGGCCTATCTGTACTGCTCCAACGCTCTGGCGCAGGTGGATGCAGACGCCTGGCGGGCGGTCCGGTCCGGGGCAAGCCAGGAGCTGCGCCACGACCTGGAGGCCAACAACGAAAATGTGGCCCAGAGCGATGGGCCGGTGAAGGAGCAGGCGCAGCAGGCTTACAGCACGTTTCTGGAGTCCAACGGGCAGGAAGAGGGCATCAAATCCTATGATCGAGTGTCTGACCTGCTGGTAGCCTGGTATTTAGACCAATACACGGAAAACGAAGAGCCGGAGCCCCCGGCCTTTGACCCGTTCCGGTATGAGGACGTTTTCCCGGAGTCTACGGCGGAGTCCTCGGCGCCTTCTGGAGAGAATTGAGGATGCAAGACGGCATGGAGCAGGCCTTATGGGCCGGCCTTCAGGAGCTGGGCCTGGAGCTGCCTGCAGAGGCGGTGGGGCGTATGTGCCGGTTCGGCCGGGCGTTGCTGGATCAAAATCAGGTGATGAACCTCACCGCCATCACGGACCCCGTCCAGGTGGCCCGGCTTCATTTTTTGGACAGCCTGACGCTTTTGACTCTGGCCGACCTTTCCGGCAAGCGGGTCATTGACGTGGGGTGCGGCGGGGGTTTTCCCGGCGTGCCTCTGAAGCTCGCCTGCCCCGGCCTGGAGCTGACCCTGCTGGACTCTCTGGGCAAGCGGATGGCCTGGCTGCAAGAGACCCTGCCCCCCATGGGGATTGAGGCCCGCTGCGTCACGGCCCGGGCGGAGGAGTACGCCCTGCAGGTCCGGGAGCAGTACGACTATGCGGTGTCCCGGGCGGTGGCTCGGCTGGATATTCTGTGTGAACTCTGCCTGCCTTTTGTGCGGGTGGGCGGCGCGTTTTTGGCGATGAAGGGCGCCGGCGCGGAGCAGGAGCTGCGGCAGGCCGCCCGGGCCGTGGAGCTGCTGGGCGGGCGCCTGGAGCGGACAAAAGTCTTCCATCAGGACGGGGTTTGCCACAGCGTTGCGGTAATCCGGAAGATCCGGCCCACGCCGCCGCAATATCCCCGCCGGTTTGCGAAAATTAAGCAGCGGCCCTTGCAGTAGGTCCGCTGCTTTTTTGTCCCCGGCGACGGAAAGCGCCTCGCCGGAGCATCCGGGCCAGCGGGGCGCGCTTTGATTTAATGGGAGGACGGTATGCGCAAAATCATTTTGGCCCCGGATTCGTTTAAGGGCACCTTGTCCGCGGCGGAGGTGTGCGGCATTTGGTCGGAGGCCGTGCGCCGCCATGTGCCGGAGGCTGAGGTGGTGTCCATCCCCCTGGCAGATGGCGGCGAGGGAATGGTGGAGGCCTATTTGAACCTGCTGGGAGGCCGCCGGGTGCCCCTGCAGGTGCGGGGCCCACTGGGTGAGCCGGTGGATTGCTCGTACGGGCTGTTGCCGGACGGGCGCGCGGTGATGGAGATGGCCGCCTGCGCGGGGCTGCCCCTGGTGGGCGCCCGGCGAGAGCCCTTGCGGGCCAGCACCTACGGGGTGGGGCAGATGCTGCGCCATGCTCAGACCCTGGGCGTCCGGCAGGTCCTGCTGGGCCTGGGCGGCAGCGCCACCAACGACTGCGGCCTGGGCATGGCCGCGGCTCTGGGATACCGGTTCCTGGACGAGGCGGGCCGGCCGGTGGAGCCTTTGGCCTGTAACCTGGGGCGAATCTTCCGAATTTTATCCCCGGAATCCCCGCCAGAGCTGGAGGTTGTGGCCGCCTGCGACGTGCGCAGTCCCCTTTGCGGTCCTGCAGGAGCCACCTATGTCTTCGGCCCCCAAAAGGGAATTTCCGGGCCCCTTTTGAAGCGGCTGGACCGGGAAATCGCGGCCTTTGCCCAGGTGATGGCCCGGGATTTGGGCCGTTGGGTCCGGGATCTGCCAGGGGCTGGGGCCGCCGGCGGGCTGGGCGCAGCTCTGGCCGCCTTTCTGGGCGCGGAGCTGCGGCCCGGGGCGGAGCTGCTGCTGGACGCGGCGCAATTTTACCGGGCCCTGGAAAACGCGGACCTGGTGCTCACCGGGGAGGGCCGCATGGACGGGCAGAGCGCGTCGGGCAAGGTGGTGGGCGCCGTGGGCCGCAGGGCCCGGGCCCAGGGTGTGCCCTGTGTGGCGCTGTGCGGCTCTCTGGGGCCCGGCGCGGAGGCGCTGTACGGGTCCTGCGGGATCACTGCGGCCTTTTCCGCCCTGCGAGAGCCGGGCGAATTCACGCAAATCCAGGCCGAGTGCCGGAAGAACCTCAGTCTTTTAACCGACGGGGTGCTGCGGCTGCTGCTGGCGGCTCAGGCCCCGTTCGTCCTGGAAAAAATGCAAAAAATAAGTCCGCCGGTTCCGGCGGAGGAGGTTTGAGATGGAACCAATTTTAGTGGTACAAGACCTGCACAAAGCCTATGGTCCGGTGCAGGCGGTGCGGGGCATCGACTTTTCCGTGGAGCGGGGGGCGCTGTTTGCGTTTTTGGGCCCCAACGGCGCGGGGAAGTCCACAACCATTAACATCATCTGCACGTTTTTACAGCCTGATCGCGGCACCGTTTTTGTAGACGGCTATCAGCTGGGCCGGGAGGATTGGGAGATCCGCAAGCGAATCGGCGCCGTCTTCCAGGAGGGAGTGCTGGACAAACTGCTGACTGTGGAGGAGAATCTCCGGGTGCGCGGGGGCTTTTACGGCCTCCGGGGCCGCGCGCTGGGGCAGGCCATGGAGCAGGCGGCTCAGGCCGCCGGGGTGGCGGACCTGATGAAACGCCCTTATGGAAAGCTGTCCGGGGGCCAGCGCCGGCGATGCGACATCGCCCGGGCCCTGATCCACACGCCCCGGATCCTCTTCCTGGACGAGCCCACCACCGGCCTGGACCCCCAGACCCGGCGCAGCGTCTGGGATACTATCGACCGCCTGCGGCGGGAGCGGGACATGACCATCTTTCTGACCACCCATTACATGGAGGAGGCTGCAGCTGCCGACGACGTGGTGGTCCTGGACGCAGGATGCATCGCGGCCCAGGGAACGCCCTCCCAGCTCAAAGAGCAGTACTCCAAGGATCGGCTGCTTTTGAATACCCAGACCCCTGCGGCTCTGGCGGAGCGGCTGGAGGGCATGGGCTTGCCCTATCACACCGTGGCGGATACCCTGGAGGTACCGCTGCCTGATACCCTCTCGGCCCTGCCGGTACTGGAGGCCTGCAAGGACCTTCTATCCGGCTTCGAGGTTGTGAAAGGCACCATGGACGATGCGTTTATCGCGATCACGGGAAAGGAGATCCGGGAATGATTGGCTTTGGGATTCGCAACTTGAAAGTGTTCTTTAAGGATCGGACCGCGGTCTTTTTCTCCCTGCTGGCTGTTTTCATCGTCATCGGCCTGTACGCATTGTTTCTGGGGGACGTGTGGGTGGAGAATTACCACGAGATCCCCGGCGTCCGGCAGCTCATGGACGCCTGGATCGTAGCCGGGCTGCTGACGGTCACCTCGGTGACCACGGTGATGGGCGCCTTCGGCACCATGATGGACGACAAGGTATGGAAGATCAACCGGGATTTTACCGCCTCTCCCATACGGCACAGCAGCATTCTGGGCGGGTATGTCTTCAGCGCCGCCGCCATCGGCCTGATCATGAGTCTGGTGGCCCTGGTGCTCTGTGAGGTTTACATCGTCTCCGGCGGCGGCAGTCTGCTGGCCCCCCTGGCGCTGCTGAAGGTATTGGGCCTTTTGGTGCTGACCACGGCGACCAACACCGCGCTGCTTCTGTTTTTGGTCTCCTTCTTCCACAGCTCCAACGCCTTCGGCACGGCCAGCACGGTGATCGGCACCCTGATTGGCTTCCTGACGGGCATTTATTTGCCTGTAGGCAGCCTGCCGGAGGGGGTCCAGTGGGTAATCAAGTGCTTCCCGGTCTCCCATGCCGCGGCACTGCTGCGGCAGACCATGATGAAAGAACCGATGCAGGCCGCGTTTGACGGCGCTCCAGCCCAGGCGGCGGCAGAATTTGAGCAGCAAATGGGCGTGACGTTCCGGTTCGGTGGGACCGAGGTTGCCCCGCTGGTCAGTGTGGGGATCCTTCTAGGCTCGGCCGCGTTGTTTTTCGGCCTGGCGCTCTGGCGTCTGTCCAGGAAGGAAAAATAAACCCGAGGCGGAAATGTAGGAAGCGGCCTTCGGTCGTTCCGCGGACGGGCGCAGCACGCCGCATCACAGAGAACTGCGCTTCCGCGAGTCCGTGTCCGAAAGGACCCGGACTCTTGTCCGCTCCGTCTCTGCTTCTATCCAAACCGAACCCACTGGCGCTGGGGTTCGGTTTGGTTTTTATTTCATGCATTTTTGCGGCATGGGGAATATAGGGGCGACCTGCGGTCGCCCGCCGGGGGAATCAGTCAGGGGGGAGACGGCGCGCTTCCAGCGCATGCAGGTGACGACGGCGGGTGGCCACAGCCGGCCCTACCGAGTTGCATCAGGGCAAATAGGGGACCCACTTATAGTTATGCGCCGGGAGGACTCTTCGTGGGTCCTCCCGGCGCAGCATTGCGGAAATCTTTGACCGGATCACCGGAAGGCATCCATACGGATACACTGGCCGCCCCGGCGGCGGGATTCCTCCGCGGCCATAGCGATGAAGTGGCTCTCCATGGAGTCGTCCAGGGAGGTGATCCCAGGACGCCGCTCCCCCGCCAGATAGTCCAGGAACTCCGAAATTAGGACGCTGTCGCCGCCTGCGTGGCCGGACATCCGCTCTTTCTCCAAATTGAAGTCGTAAACGGTGGTCTCCCCGCCAAAGGGCCGGACTTCAATACGGTTTTTGCTCATGTCCGCGATCATGGAGCCCAGGGTACCCATGAACTTGGTGTAGCGGCCGCCGTCGGCGGTGAAGGCGCACATGGTGAAGTTGACGGTGAGACCGCCCTCCATCTCTAGATTTACCACCTGATGGTCCACCACATTGTTGTCGCAGAAATACACGCAGCGGCCGTAGGGGCCGGTTTCGATGGCCTGGCGAATGGATTCCTCCGTGGGACGCAGAGCCAGGACGTTGCAGGGCCAGTCGTCGTTGCCCCGGGCTATACCGGTTTTCTCATTGGTGATGTAAATTTTCTCCGCATCATAGGGGCAGCGATCCTTGGCCTGGCACCCGTCCAGACATCGCCGGGCGGCGCCCGTGGGCGCGTTTTCCGGCTTGAACAGGCGCAGGGAGCCAAAAGAGGAAACCCGGCTGCATTTTTTCCCCGTGAGCCAGACCATTAGATCCATGTCGTGGCAGCATTTTTGCAGAAACATGGGACTGGTGGTGCGGCTGTCGCGCCAGTTGCCCCGGACGAAGCTGTGGGCCTGATGCCAGTAGGTGACATTTTCAATGCCCTGAACGCAGACCAGCTCCCCCAGAATGCCGCTGTCCAAAATCTCCTTGATGCGCCGGTAGAAGGGAGCGTAGCGCAGAACGTGGCAAACCACCACCTTCCGGCCCGTCCGGTGGGCCGCGGCCAGAACCCGTTTGCAATCCTCCAAATCCGGAGAGATAGGCTTTTCCAGGAGAATGTCGTAGCCCAGTTCCAGAGCCGGGAGGGCTTGGCTCACATGCTGGCGGTCCTGGGTACAGATCAGCAGAGCCTCCGCCAGCCGCTCCCGGGCCAGCAGGTCCTCCGCGCTGGCGAAACAGCGCTCCGGCGGAATTTGAAACTGAGCGGCCACCTCCGCCACCTTGGCCGGGTCCGGATCCGCGATAGCGACAATCTGGGCCCGATCAGAAAAGTCCCGCAGGGCCCGGGCGTAGGCGTCCTTCCCCCGGCTGCCCAGGCCGGCGATTGCCACGGTCGTAATTTGCGCCATATGGAATCCTCCCAACATTTGTTTTTCTTCATCATAGCATGTTCCGGTATTTTGTCAACCGCGGGAGGGCCTTTGGCCGCCAGCGGGCGAGCGCAGCCCATCCCAACGGGATATCCCCCGACGTCGGGCTGTAGGCAACGACCTGCGGTCGTTCCGCGGGCGTGCAAAGCACGCCCTTACAGAATGTCTGTATCATGAGAGATTGTCTAACTACCCGGAAAACCGCTTACAGGTGCAGCACACGGTCTCGGATTTCCTGGGTACGGCCCTGATTCCAATACTGGGTGCCGATGTAGCCGCAGGTCCGGCGGGCCACGTTCATTTTGCTCTGGTCCCGGTTGCCGCACTGCGGGCAGGTCCACACCAGTTTGCCATCTGCATCCTCTTGAATGGCAATCTCCCCGTCAAAGCCGCAAACCTGGCAGTAGTCTGACTTGGTGTTGAGCTCCGCGTACATGATGTTATCATAGATAAATCGCATGAGCTCGAGCACGGCGTCCACGTTGTTCTGCAGGTTTGGGACCTCCACGTAGCTGATCGCCCCGCCGGGGCTCAACCGCTGGAACTGGGCCTCAAAAGCCAGCTTGGTGAAGGCGTCCACAGGCTCGGAAACATGCACATGGTAGGAATTGGTGATGTAGCTCTTATCCGTAATGCCGGGGATCAGGCCGAACCGCTGCTGCAGGCACTTGGCAAATTTGTAGGTGGTTGACTCCAACGGCGTGCCGTAAAGGCTGAAGTCAATGTTGTGGGCCTTCTTCCAGGCGGCGCAGGCGTCGTTCATGTACTGCATGACCTGAAGGGCGAAGGGGGTGGCCAGGGGATCCGTGTGGGATTTTCCCGTCATGTATTTGACACACTCGTAAAGACCCGCGTAGCCCAGGGAAATGGTGGAATAGCCGCCGTACAAAAGCTTGTCGATGGGCTCGCCCTTGGGCAGCCGGGCCAGGGCGCCGTACTGCCACAGGATGGGGGCGGCGTCCGAGAGAGTCCCCTTGAGCCGGTTGTGCCGGCACAAAAGCGCCCGGTGGCACAGCTCCAGCCGTTGGTCGAAGATCTGCCAGAACCTGTCCAGGTCCCGCCCGGAGGACAGGGCTACGTCCACCAGGTTCAGGGTGACCACCCCCTGATTGAACCGGCCATAGTATTTGGGCTGGCCGGTTTCATCCACATATGGGGTCAGGAAGGACCGGCATCCCATACAGGTATAGCAGTTGCCCCGGCCAGTCTTGTCCACCTTGAGCTCCAGCATCTTCTTCTCGGAGATGTAATCCGGTACCATGCGCTTGGCGGTGCACTGGGCCGCCAGCCGGGTCAGGTACCAGTAGGGCGTGCCCTCCTGCACGTTGTCCTCCTCCAGGACGTAGATGAGCTTGGGAAAAGCGGGGGTGATCCAGACGCCCTTTTCATTCTTCACACCCTCATACCGCTGCCGGAGCATCTCCTCGATGATAACCGCCAAGTCCTTTTTCTCCTGTTCGCTCTTGGCCTCGTTGAGGTACATGAACACGGTGATGAAGGGAGCCTGCCCGTTGGTGGTCATAAGGGTGACGACCTGGTACTGGATGGTCTGTACGCCTCGGCGGATTTCCTCCCGCAGCCGGTCCTCCACCACCTGTTCCACAGCCTCCGGCGCCGGCTGTACGCCGAAAGCGGATAGCTCCTTATCCACAGTCCTACGGATTTTATCCCGGCTCACCTGGACGAAGGGCGCCAGATGGGTCAGACTGATGGACTGGCCGCCATACTGATTGGAGGCCACCTGTGCGATGATCTGGGTGGCGATGTTACAGGCAGTAGAGAAAGAATGGGGCTTTTCAATGAGGGTGCCGGAGATCACCGTGCCGTTTTGCAGCATGTCCTCCAGATTCACAAGGTCGCAGTTATGCATGTGCTGGGCATAATAGTCGGCGTCGTGGAAATGGAGAATGCCGGCCTCGTGGGCCTCCACAATATCCTTGGGCAGCAGGAGCCGCTTGGTGATGTCTTTGGAAACCTCCCCGGCCATATAATCCCGCTGGACGGCGTTGACGGCGGGGTTCTTGTTGGCGTTTTCCTGCTTGACCTCCTCATTGTTGCTTTCAATGAGAGTCAAAATCCGGTCGTCCGTGGTGTTGGATTTGCGAATCAGGCTGCGGGTATAGCGGTAGGTGATGTACTGCTTGGCCACCTCGAAGGCGCCGTGGGCCATGATGGCCCGCTCCACCAAATCCTGGATTTCCTCCACAGCGGGACTGCGTCCCATCTCCTGGCAGCTGATGGCCACACTCTCCGCGATCCGCTGGATTTGCAGGGGCGTCATGCGGACCGGCTCGTCCGCCGCCTGGTTCGCCTTGGTGACGGCGGAAACGATTTTCTGAATGTCGAAGACGGCCTCGGCGCCGTTGCGTTTGATAATCTTCACAGTTACGGTCTCCTTCTTCGGTACTTGTGTGCCGCATGCCCGTTTTCGCGGAACGAAGCCTATTATACTATATCTAGTGGTAATTACAAGAGATAAACACAAAATTTAGTGGTAAAATTTAAAGTCCTTATTTTTGTGCGGCTTTTTGTTCCGATGGAGTCGTTGAAGATTGCAAGGAGAAATAGGCCCGGGACGGCGCTTTTTGGAGGTAGTGGGTTTGTATTTCCAGGTGGTTTGTTTTATAATAACAAGGGGAGCGGGCCATTCCAAATGCCGAGAAATCCCAAAAAAATCAATTGTGTCAGGGGATTTGGTCAAGGGAATGCAGGTCACCCAGCGCGTCTGAAACGGTAGGGGCGAGCTGCGGCCGCCCGCTGGGAAAATGCACTGGCTTTGTGGGTTTGGCGGGCGTGCAAAGCACGCCCCTACAAAGCGCTTACCAACTGGGAAATATACGAAACAATCCAATTCCGGGGATGTAGGGGCGAGCTGCGCTCGCCCGCTGGGAAAATGCACTGGCTTTGTGGGTTTGGCGGGCGTGCAAAGCACGCCCCTACAGAGTGCATGCAGAGATGAAAGTCGTAGGGGCGAGCTGTGCTCGCCCGCTGGGAAATGCACTGGCTTTGTGGGTTTGGCGGGCGTGCAAAGCACGCCCCTACAAAGCACTTACCAACTGGGAAATATACGAAACAATCCAATTCCAGGGATGTAGGGGCGAGCTGTGCTCGCCCGCTGGGAGAATGCACTGGCTTTTGTAGGTTTGGCGGGCGTGCAAAGCACGCCCCTACAAAGCGCTTACCAACTGGGAAATATACGAAACAATCCAATTCCGGGGATGTAGGGGCGAGCTGCGCTCGCCCGCTGGGAAAATGCACTGGCTTTGTGGGTTTGGCGGGCGTGCAAAGCACGCCCCTACAAAGCGCTTACCAACTGGGAAATATACGAAACAATCCAATTCCGGGGATGTAGGGGCGAGCTGCGCTCGCCCGCTGGGAAATGTACTGGGTTTGTGGTTTGGCGGGCGTGCAAAGCACGCCCCTACAGAGTGCGCGCAGAGACGAAGGATGTTGAGCTGACCTTCGCACGCCCCTACACCGGTGAAGGGGGGTCCCAAAGGGCGGGAAGCCCGGCAGAGACGAAGGCGCCTGCACCCTGGCCTTGCATGTGACCGTATTTCTCTATCATAAAGCAGGGACCCGCCGCATACCATGGGATTGTCCCGGGGCAGGCTTGGTGCCCGTTCAATTTCCCGGGACAAAAGCCCGGCATACTGCCCTCGCTGTGCGCATATGTTGTTTTGGCACGACACAGCAGGGAGGTACGCTTATGACAGATCACATCGAGGAGAGAGCCTGCGAACTGGCTGTGTACATGATCGAAAACCGGGCCACTGTCCGGGCCGCCGCGCAGAAATTCGGGATTTCCAAGTCCACGGTCCACAAGGACCTATCCCAGCGGCTGCCCCAGTACAACAAGGGACTGTACGAACAGGTGAAGGCCATCCTGGAAACCAACAAAGCCCAGCGCCACATTCGGGGAGGGATGGCAACCCGCAAAAAATACAAAGGGGAATGAGATGGACTCGGTGCGTCGGGCCGGGGGATGGAGCGGGGCCGTTGGGCCGCTGCGAAGGCCCCTCCGCCCTTGGCGCCGCGCTCCAAACCGCGTACAGGCCGGGAGCCGCTCCGTCCGTGAGACGGAGACGGCTCCCGGCCTGTGCTCTGGCAGAATCCACAGGCAATTACACCTGTTTTTGTGCAGATTACCAGGAAGAAGAAAATTTTTGTCCCTGAGAAAAAGAAACTGAAAATTATGGTTGATTCTTCCCGCAAAGTGGATTATACTCCCAATAGAGGGCAAAACATGTTCGCCCGTCAAGGACATTTCAAGAGGAAAGCAAAAGCCCTGCGTGACCGGGCTTCACAACGATCCAACTTAAACAGGAGGTTTCAGCTATGTACGACCGCATCTACAATTTCTCCGCCGGACCCGCCACCATGCCGGAGGAGGTGCTGGAGGAAATCCGGGATGAGATGATGAATTACCGGGGCTCTGGCATGTGCGTGATGGAGATGTCCCACCGCTCCAAGGTTTTCCAGACCATCGTGGACGAAGCTGAGCGGGACCTGCGGGACCTGATGGGCATTCCCGACAACTATAAGGTGCTCTTCATCCAGGGCGGCGCCACCCTGCAGTTCTCCATGGTTCCCATGAACCTGCTGAAGAACGGCGTGGCCTGCTATGTGGAGACCGGCGCCTGGTCTAAGAAGGCTATTGCAGAGGCCAAGAAGTTTGGAGATATTCATGTGGCGGCCTCCTCCAAGGACCGCAATTTTACTTACATCCCCGACTGCTCCGATCTGGAGATTCCGGCGGACACGGATTACGTTTACATCTGTGAAAACGAAACCATTCATGGCCTGACCTATCAGACCCTGCCCAACACGAAGGGCCATGTGCTGGTGTCCGACCAGTCCTCCATGTTCCTGTCCCAGCCCTGTAACGTCTCGGACTACGGCCTGATTTATGCCGGCGTCCAGAAGAACGTGGGCCCCGCCGGCATGGTGATCGCCATCATCCGGGAGGACCTGATCCGGGAGGACCTGGACCCCAAGACCCCCGTATACCTGCGCTATGACACCCATGCGAACGCTGGGTCCATGTACAACACCCCCAACTGCTGGGCCATTTATGTCTGCGGCAAGGTGTTTCAGCACCTGAAAAAAATTGGCGGGCTGGAGGCTATGCACCAGCGGAACCTGGACAAGGCCGCCATTCTTTACGACTTCCTGGACAGTTCCAAGCTGTTCCGGGGCACGGTGGAGAAGCCCTATCGCAGCCTGATGAACGTGCCGTTCGTCACGGACTCCAAGGAACTGGACGCGGAGGTGGTGGCCTTCACCAAGGCCGCCGGCTTCGAGAACCTGAAGGGGCACAAATCCGTGGGCGGCCTGCGGGCTTCCATTTACAACGCCATGCCCAAAGAGGGCGTCGTGGCGCTGGTGGAGTGCCTGAAGCAGTTTGAGGCGCAGCGGAAGTAAGATGTTTTCCCGGCCAACGGCCGGACCAATCACACATTGAGGAAGGGAAAGTGCTATGAAAATTCTGGTCACTGATGGGATGGACCGGACCGCTCTGGAGACCCTGCGGCGGCAAGGCCACGAGGTTACAGAGGAATCCTATCCCCCCGAAACCCTGGGGCAGGCCCTGCGGGAATTTGACGCCGTGGTGGTCCGTTCCGCCACCAAGATCCGCGCTAGCCAGATTGAGGCGGCCAAGGACTCCCGGTTGAAGCTCATCATCCGCGGCGGTGTCGGCGTGGACAACATCGACGTGGCCTGCGCCGAGGCGGCGGGCATTACTGTGCGTAACACCCCCAAGGCGTCCTCCGCCTCTGTGGCGGAGCTGGCCATCGCCCACATGCTCTCGTGCTCCCGGTTCATCTCTATCGCCGGCCATACCATGCGGGAGGGGAAATGGGAGAAAAAGGCCTACGGCAAGGGCATGGAGCTGGGCGGCAAGACCCTGGGCATCATCGGCTTCGGCCGCATCGGCCAATGTCTGGGCCGCATGGCCAAGGCCCTGGGCATGACCGTGCTGGCCACCGATATCTATCACGTCCCCGGCATCGAGGAAGAGCTGGGCATGCGGTATGTGGAGCTGGAGGAGCTGCTGGAAAAGTCCGACTTCATCTCTCTGCACACCCCCGCCATTGACGGTAAGCCTCTGATCAACGCCGAAAACATCGCAAAGATGAAAGACGGCGTGGTGTTCATTAACACCTCTCGGGGCAACAACGTGGATGAGGACGCGCTCTTGGAGGCCCTAAACTCCGGCAAGCTGCGGGGCGCCGGCCTGGACGTGTATGCTCACGAGCCCCCCCAGAACGAGGCCCTGTATGGCCATCCCCACGTCTCCTGCACACCCCACATTGGCGCTGCCACCCAGGAGGCGCAGCAGCGCATCGGCGCGGAGATCGTCTCCATCATTGAATCCTTTGGTCAGAATGCCTAAAAACTATTTTGCAAGTTTGGCAACATTTTTTCCGGGATCTGTGATAGGATAGAGAGGATGATTCCCAGCATCTTGCAAGAGTTCCTTCATTATGAACAGAAAAGGAGACACATCATATGAACGCATATCTGGCGCGGGTCATCGAGAATGTCAAGAAAAAGTACGCGAACGAACCGGAGTTTGTCCAGACGGTGGAGGAGGTCCTGACCTCCCTGGAGCCCGTCATCGAAAAGCATCCGGAGTACGAGAAGGTGGACCTGCTGGGCCGCATGGTGGAGCCCGAGCGGATGTATACCTTCCGGGTGACCTGGATGGACGACCAGGGCAATTATCACACCAACACCGGTTACCGTTGCCAGTTTAACGGCACCATTGGCCCGTACAAGGGCGGCCTGCGCTTCCATCCGTCCGTTTACCCCGGCATCATCAAGTTCCTTGGCTTTGAGCAGACCTTCAAGAACAGCCTGACGGGCCTTCCCATCGGCGGCGGCAAGGGCGGCTCGGATTTTGATCCCCGGGGCAAGAGCGACGCGGAGATCATGCGTTTTTGCCAGAGCTTTATGACCGCCCTATACCGGTACATTGGACCCGATATCGACGTACCCGCCGGAGACATCGGCGTTGGCGGCCGGGAGATCGGCTATCTGTATGGCCAGTACCGCCGGCTGAAGGGCACCTTTGAAAACGGCGTGCTCACCGGCAAGGGCCTGTCCTACGGCGGCTCTCTGATCCGGCCCGAGGCCACGGGCTTCGGCGCGGTGTACTATCTGTGCGAGGTCCTGAACCATCAGGGCGACGATATCCAGGGTAAGACCATCGCCATCTCCGGTTTTGGCAACGTGGCCTGGGGCATCTGCAAGAAGGCCTCCCAATTGGGCGCCAAGGTAGTGACCCTGTCCGGGCCCGACGGCTATATCTACGATCCCGAAGGCGTCTGCACGGAAGAAAAGATCAACTACTTGGTGACCATGCGGAATTCCGGCCGGGATAAGGTGCAGGACTATGCTGACCAGTTCGGCTGCCAGTTCTTCCCCAAGGAGAAGCCCTGGGGCGTGAAGGCGGACATCATCATGCCCTCCGCCACCCAGAACGACGTGACCATGCCCTGGGCGGAGAAGATCGCCGCCAATGGCGTTCGGTATTACATCGAGGTGGCCAACATGCCCACCACCAATGACGCTCTGTACTTCCTCATGCAGCAGCCGGGCATGATCGTGGCCCCCTCCAAGGCGGTCAACGCCGGCGGCGTGGCCGTCTCCGCCCTGGAAATGAGCCAGAACTCCGAGCGGCTGGTCTGGAGCGCAGAAGAAGTGGACGAAAAGCTTCACGGCATCATGAAGAACATCCATAAGGTCTCCGAGGAGGCTGCCGCCGAGTACGGCCTGGGCTACAATCTGGTGGCCGGCGCCAACATCGCGGGCTTCAAGAAGGTGGCCGAGGCCATGATGGAGCAGGGCGTGTTTTAATCGCGACGATAGAACAATAGAACATAGGTTATGCGGGGGAACGGCGTGCCGTTCCCCCGTGTTATGATATCCGGGCCGTCCATCGATCCTTTGTGGAGAAGGGCCGTCGACCGGTCCGCGCCGCTCCCCGCAAAGGCTCCACCTTTGCCGGCCCCCAATCACAGACGCAAAGCACGCCCCTGCATCGTCAAAGCGAAGTTCGCTCTTGCTTTGGCAGCTTTGCGGCGGCTATCCACACCGATTCCCTGCTTCTCCTCTTCAAACCGGACCCGTTGACGCTGGGCTCCGGTTGGGTTTTTTGTTTTTCTGCGGAGACTTTCCAGTAACAGCCGGTAACAGCCTGTAGGGGCGACCACAGGTCGCCCCTACAGGCTGTGGGGGAATCGAAAGGCGTGGGGAAGGACCTGTGGTCATTCCGCGAGCGAGCACAGCTCGGCCTACAGGCTTCCCTGCGCTTAGGAGGGCTCGCCGGCGCCGGATGGCCGGGCTTCCAATTGCTGCGCCAGCGCCTGGCGGTCAATTTTTCCATTGGCGTTGAGCGGAAGCTGCTCCAGCAGGATTACCTTAGCCGGTACCATATAGTCCGAGAGCTTTTCCCGCAAAAGTCGGCGGATATCCCGGCCCGTACAGGCGGCTAGGTCCGGCGTCAATTGGCAAAACAGAACTATTTTCTGCTTTTTGGCATCGTATAGGCAACAGCAGCGCTGCACCGCCTCCAGACTGTCTGCGGCGGTCTCAATTTCGCCCAGCTCAATGCGCCGGCCCATGTGCTTAATTTGATAGTCCCGCCGGGCAGCAAACACCAGTTCCCCGGCCGCATTGTACCGGGCCAGGTCCCCGGTGCGGAAGTAGCGTCGGCGCACGCCGTCTCCCAGATCCAGGCTGGGGAAGCTGGCTGCGGTCCGCTTCGGGTCCTGGTAGTATCCGGCAGCCAGGGCCGGACTGGCCAGGTAGAGCTCTCCCACTACCCCCGGCTCCGTGATTATGCGGCCTTGGTCCACCAGATAAACCGTGCAATTGGGCAGTGGCCCACCGATGGGCAGCGCCTGTGTGTCCGGAGAACTGTTCGGTACCCGGTAATAGCAGGCCACGCCGGCAATTTCCGAAGAGCCGTACAGGTTTACAAACTCCGCCTGAGGCAGGGCCAGCCGCCACCGGTCCAGCTGCTTTTGGGGAAATACCTCTCCCACAAAAAAGACCCGGTTTAGTGTAGTTGGCAGCACCTCCGAAAAGGTATTGAGCTGCGTCACGATGGACAGAGCGGAGGGAACCCAGGAGATAAAATTCACTTGCCTCTGATTCAGGTACTCCACCAAACGCACCGGGAAGGAAAACAGCTCCGTGGGCAGTATTTCCAGAGCGGCTCCCGTGGCGGCCATGAGATAGAAATCCTTGGCGGAGGCGTCGAAGAAAAAGGGCGTCTGATTCCCCAGAACGTCCTGCTCTGAGAAGGGGAAGGTCCTGGTATAGGCGTCCAGAAAGCTCAGCATTGCCTCATGGGTCTTGGCAACACCCTTGGGTACGCCCGTGGAGCCGGAGGTATAGACCACGTACAGCAGCCGCTGGCCCCCCAGCTCCGCCTGAACCGAAGCAAGCGTAACCTGGTCCTCCTCCAGTTGGGCCAACATCGAATCCGTTATGTCCAAATAACCGGGCAACTCCTGGGCAGGGCCCCGACCCAGAACCAGGGAGATGTCTCCGCCAGACAGGATTTTTCGGAGCTTCTCCCCAGGCATGTTTTCATCCAGAGGTACGTAAAAATTTCCGCTGTAGGCTGCGGCCAGAAACAACGCCCCAGTCCACACGTCACGACGGGCCAGAACCCCCAAGGGGCGGCCCTGGTACCCCTGGCTCAAAAGCCATGAGGCCAGACGGCGGGCATGGGTGCGCAGGGTCCGGAAGGTCCAGGCCTCCTGTCCGTCGGCAATGGCCCGCCGGTCCGGGAACCGACGGGCGGTCTCTTCAAACAAAGTAATTATATTTTGTGCCATGCATATTTCCTCTACATATTTGTGATTCAATCGGCTATAGGATTCTGCAGTTACAGGAGGCACCTGAGGTCCCCCGCGGGCATGCGAAGCTCGCCCGTACAGCAGACAGCGGGCGGGCACAGCCCGCCCTACATGGATGTATCGACGCTTTTTCTGCTTTACGCAGAGTCCGGCTCCGTGGGCTGTACCAGCTCCGCGATTTTCTGGGCCGAGCGGGTCAGGGACTGATAGGTTTCATCGCTGACCTTTCCGATGTAGTCCGACTCATACAAGGTGATGGCGTCCAGGGTGTTGAGGACCTGAAATTTGCCGGTGCTGGTTTCCGCGCCCTGCGCCAAATAGATGGGAATGTAGCGGTGGCCCGTGAGCTTGGTCTGCCCGCCGGATTTTGTGAATTCCAATTGCATCACAAGGCCCTGATTGGCGCCGGGCTCCTGGTCCGTGGAGAGCAGGTTCCCCAGGCTGTAGGCGGTCAGGCGGTCTTTGTCCTGGACCGTGGTCACCTCCACAGGTCCCACCAAATGGGGGTGCGTTCCCAAAATCACATCCACGCCCTGGGAGAACATCAGGTCCCGGATTTCCTCCTGGGTTTTGCTGATGGTCTGGTCGTACTCGCTGCCCCAGTGGAGCAGGGCGATGGTCACGTCCGGCTTTTGCGCCTGGGCGGCGGAGAGCACCGAGCGGATCGCCTCCGTATCCACCTTTCGGTAGGTGGTGTTGTAGTCTTTGTACAGCAGGTTGACGCAGCTTTCAGAGCCTGCCGGCAGCTTCAGATTGTCCAGACCCTTGGTAAAGGCCACAAATGCCACCCGGAAGCCCTTGACCTCCAGGACCGTAACCCCTTTGGTCTGCTGAAATTCCGCCTGATCCGCAAAGGTGCCCAGAGGCTCCAGGCCCGCGGCCCGTACCGCCTCCAGGGTGGATTGCAGGCCGGCGATGCCGTTGTAGATGCTCATGGAGTTGGCGGTTTGGCCCAGGTCCAGACCGGCGCCGGAAAGTGCGGTGAGCAGGGATTCCGGGGCGTTGTAGCGGTCCGGCTCATAGGGCGCGCCGCAGAAATTCACCTCCAGATTCGCCACGGCCAGGTCCGCGCCGGCGAGCAGGGGCGAAGCCTGCAAAAGCATGGAGGAAAAGTCATAAGAGCCGTCGGCCTGACGGGCGTCGTCCAGCAGCGCCTGGGTGATGGTCACATCTCCTCCGGCTGCGATGGTGAGCACATCGCCGTCCTGGGCCTGGGAAGCGGGCAGGGTGGGCGCGGTGGTGGAAGGTGGCGTCTGGGCAGCCTGCCTGCTCTGCAGCAGGGCAAACGCCAGGGCGCAGCCCAGGAGCAGAAGCAGCAGTGCCAGCCAGGGAAACCGCCGCTTTTTGCGGGGCGGTCTGCGGGGGGGTGTCCGCGGCCTGCGGGGCTCCGGCTGGGCGGGCTTTTGCAGGTCCAGCATTTGATAAATCTCATCCAGGAATTCCTGGTCGTTTGGTTCAGACATTTTGATACCTCCGAAAGACAATCTGCAACAAGTATCCCAGTTATTGTACTATAGCTTCCAGTATTTCACAAGAGAAATTGGGGAAAATTTAAGAAATGACTATCTGCCCAACCCTTGGCAGGGTTGTCGGATTATGGTACAATAAAACCCGCCGGACCAAAGCCGGCGGAATTTACCAACCGGAAGGAGAAGCCTATGGCAAACCACCGCAAACAGGAACTCAGCCCGAAGGCCTTGCTCCTGGGGCTTCTGGCCCTGGTGGCCGCGGCCGGGCTTTTGCTTTTGCTGCTGTTCAGCAGCCGTCTTCGCTCCCGGCTGGAGGAGACGGAGCCCACCTTGCCGCCACCCCCTGCCAACCCCTATCAGGCCTCGGATTTTTATGTGGAGGGCGGTTTCGTCCGCTGCTCGGCTGTACCGGTGAAGACCGGCATCGACGTATCCTCCCATCAGGGGGAGATCAACTGGGATGCCGTGAAGGAGGCGGGGGTGGAGTACGCCATGATCCGTGTAGGGTTCCGGGGCTATGACGAGGGCGGCGTTCATGAGGATTCCTTCGCTCAGGCGAATTTAAAGGGAGCCACAGAGGCGGGGCTACCCGTGGGGGTGTACTTTTATTCTCAGGCAACCACCGTGGAGGAGGCGCTGGAGGAGGCGGCTTTTGTACTGGATTGTATTGAGGGCTGGGAAATCACCTATCCCGTGGTCTTCGACTGGGAGTGGGTGGATGACGAGGCCAGGACCGGGGACACCTCCAGCCGCATGGTGACGGACTGTACTCTGGCCTTCTGCCAGGCGGTGGAAGCCGCCGGATACAAGCCCGCCTTCTATTTCAACCAGGATTTGGCCCGGACCACCTTCCGCCTACGGGAGCTGACGAACTACGACTTCTGGCTGGCGCAGTATCAGGATGCTATGACCTTCGCCTACGATGTAGCGATGTGGCAGTACACCTGCACCGGCACCGTGCCCGGCATCGCTGGAGACGTGGACTTGAATCTCTGTTTCCGGAATTACGCATAGCGGGGAACGGGTCCGGCCGGTGCCTGCGCGCCGTATCAAAAGATTGCACTGAAATCCCTGCCCCAGAGGGGCGGGGATTTTTGTCCCCGCCGTCCTGGGCTTCTGTTTGGTTTTTGTGTTCCTACGGTATCTTTCGGCAACGGGAATGTAGGGGCGGCCTGCGGCCGCCTGCGTATGTTTCCTGCGTTGCAGGTACCCAGATGAAAGGGGGGAACGGGCGAGCGCAGCTCGCCCCTACAGGGTTTCTACCGATGGTGTTGTG
>CBCTHM010000023.1:0-23983 GCA_965146675.1 uncultured Eubacteriales bacterium
CTGATTACGAATCAGCTGCTCTACCGACTGAGCTACAGTAGCATATGAAGTTTTTGATAGCCCGGTCTGGTAGTTACGAATCAGCTGCTCTACCAACTGCGCTATACCAGCAAACAAGTTTTAGATTGCGCCGGCCCGATTCAGATAGCCGCGCAATGTACGTGCCTCATTATACTAAAAACTCATTTGGTTGTCAATGACCAAGAATGACTTTTTCTCTTGCGATATCCGGTATCCCAGCAACATAGTATTTTCAGAAGCGCTGTAGGGGCGAGCTGCTCTCGCCCGCCATTTTCTGTACGAGCGTGCTTCGCACGCCCGTAGAACGACCGCAGGTCGTTTCCTACAGTTCATAATAAAAGGAACGCCCCCGGAAGGAGACAAGGTCGCCCCTACGGCTTCATTCTCTGGAAGCCTCTATCGGGGCGGTCAGAGGACGCCCTAACCCATAAACCATAGAGTAGAGAAAAAAGGAAGGATTCTCTTTGGCCAACGAACAAATAGAGCTGGTTTTCCCATATTCTACGGATTGGGTATTTACTTCGCGCCGGATTCGTGTATAATTTTTGTGTCTGGAGGCGTAAACGGACGAATAAAAAGAGAGGAAATCGATGGCATGACTGTTACGGTAGTGTGTGATGTCCTGGGAGAGGAAAACAACGGCACCACCATTGCAGCGATGAACCTGATTCGTACCCTACAAAACAAAGGGCATACGGTGCGTGTGGTCTGCCCGGATCGAGACCGTGCGGGGCAGCCGGGTTTTTTCGTGGTGCCCACTTATAATTTGGGTCCGCTCAACGGCTATGTGGCAAAAAACGGCGTGAGCCTAGCCAAGCCTGTGCGGAAGACGCTGGAGCTCGCTTTGGATGGCGCGGACGTAGTCCACGTGCTGATTCCCTTCGCCTTGGGGCATGCGGCGGCCCTGATGGCGCGGGAAAGAGGAATTGCTCTGACGGCGGGCTTTCACTGTCAGGCGGAAAATTTCACCAATCACATTTTTCTCATGAATGCGGAGCTGATCAACCGGATGACCTATCGCTTTTTTTACCGCAGGGTGTACCGGTATTGTAACTGTATTCATTATCCCAGTCAATTTATCTGTGATTTATTTGAGAACCAGGTGGGGCAGACGCCCCATTATGTTATTTCCAATGGTGTGAATCGTGCTTTTGCCAAACAGGATGTGCCCAGGCCGGCAGAGTTGGAGGGCAAATTTGTCATTCTATCCACAGGACGGTACTCCAGAGAAAAGGCCCAGGGCGTACTGATAGACGCAGTGGCGAAATCCCGGCACCGGGACCGCATTCTGCTGATTTTGGCAGGGAAAGGACCGCAGCAGGAGAATCTGACGCGGCATGCCTGCCGGGCGGGGATTCGGCCGCCGGTGTTTGGCTTTTATAGCCGGGAGGACTTGATCCGCGTCATCAATTTAGCCGATTTATACGTGCATCCGGCGGAAATCGAAATTGAGGCCATCGCTTGTCTGGAGGCCATTGCCTGCGGCAAGGTTCCGGTCATCTCAGACAGCCCCCGGAGTGCTACCCGGCACTTCGCCCTGAGCGAGCGCAATCTGTTTCATTGCAATGATTCTTCTGATCTGGCGGAGCACATTGATTATTGGCTGGACAACCCTCAGGCCCGAGCGGAATGCAGCCAAGCATACTTGGGTTATTCCAGGCAGTTCGACTTCGATCGGTGCATGGATGCCATGGAGCAGATGCTGCAAGATGCGGCGGAGGGAAGGCGCTGTGGCTAAAAAGACTGTCTACTACAAGGATCCGCTCAACGACGATTTTGCCCAGCTCCGAATTCATACCAAGCCGGTGGAAAAGGGATTTCCCTTTGTTCACCGATCTAAGCTTTGGGCCCTGGGGGCGTTTTTGGTCTATTATTTGATTGCCGTTCCCGTTGTGTGGCTGATCTGTAAGGTCTATTTGGGCCTAAAATTTGAAAATCACAGGGCAGTCCGAGCAGTGGGACGGTCCGGCTACTTCCTTTACGGCAACCATACCCGGTCATTGGACGCGTTCCTTCCGGCTATGGCGGCTTTCCCTAAGCGGGCGTATGTGGTGGCAAATCCCGATGCGGTCTCGATTCCAGGCCTGCGGACGCTGGTGCAGATGATTGGCTGCCTGCCGATTCCCTCAGGTCTGAGCGCAATGCCGGAGTTTCTGGATGCGGTGAATCAGCGGTACCGGCAGGGCGCCTGTATTGGCATTTATCCGGAGGCGCATATTTGGCCCTTTTACACCGGTGTCCGTCCCTTTAAATGTACGTCCTTTCGCTATCCGGTGAAATGGGATGCGCCTGTGGTGGCGATGGCCACGACCTATCGCAAACGCCGGGGCCTATTTCGTTGGATGAAACGGCCTGGTATGACGGTGACCTTCAGCCAGCCGATGTACCCGGACCAAAGGCTCACGCCCAAGGCGGCCCAGGAGGAGCTCCGGCATCGGGTATACGCGTTCCTGCGTGAGGTTACCGGCCGGAAGGGTAATGTGGAGTATATCCGGTACGCTTCTGTGGAAGACCCGGCTTGAGGTAAAAACGCCGCCCTTAGGGGCGGCGTTTTTTATCCGTAGAAGCGATAGAACAGGAAAAGGGCGAGTCCCAGGTGCAGCAGCAAAAGCAGGGGAACGCCAAGAAAGAAGGCCCGGTGTCTGGTTTTGTGCCGAAAAGCGTACATGCCGCACAGGCTACCAAGACTCCCGCCCAGCGCCGCCACCCATAGCAAGGTCCGTTCCGGAACCCGCCATCGTCCTTTACGGGCTTTTTGCTTGTCCACAAACATAAGTAGAAAGCCTGCTGCATTGATTAGAATCAGGTAAACAAGCAGGGTGGTCTGTCCAGGATCATTCATGTGGGTTTCCTCTCTATTCATTTTGATTTGGGGGTTCTGAGGCATGAAACGGATTTTGATTTGGATGTTGTGTTTGGGCTTTTGCCTGGGCATGTGGGGCTGCCGCAGCCAGGAGAGCGTGGTCTGGGAGACAGTCAGCGACAATCTGGAGTCTCCCGCAGCCAGCGTTACGCCGCCGTATTCCATGACCTTTGGCGTGCCGGAGGACGCGGAGCTGGTGGAGGCGTTCTCCAGCGAGGATCAGCAGGTTTACCAGCAGGAGAAGGGGGAGTATGAGATCGTGGCGCAGACGATGACAGCAGAAAGCCTGGACAGCTTGGTGCGGGAGCTTACGGGATTTTCCAAAAATGAGCTTGATATCGTGGAGACTACCGCCTTTTCCATGCCGCGGTACGACCTGGTCTGGTGCGCGGCGGACGACGAGGGGCAGCAGGTATCCCGGGCGACCATTTTGGACGATGGCATCTATTACTATGTTTTGTGCGCCACGGCCAAAGAGGATGCGGTATGCCGTACGGAGCTGGATAAGGTGTTCCAATCTCTGGGACTATATCACGACGAAGGGTTTTAAAGTGCTTTCGTTCATAAAAAATTTACAATTTATTGATCAAAATTTTACGGAAGAGAAAGTCTCTATTTTCCAAAATTCGAGGGAATATTGGGGTTTTTAAAAAACGATACAGAAGGTTTCTCCCGAGTTGCCCGCCTCCTCTGAAGAAGCCGTGGTAGAAATCTGTAGTTGACAGGTTCTTGCAGGCATGTTAGCCTAAAGATGAATTGATATTCTGTATAAAATGCTGCTCACGCAGAGTGGGAAGGGAAGTACATGGACCTGTCACTGTCTTACTTTTGGAATCAAATGACCCAAAATCCCGTTTTATTTGTCGCGGTTCTATTGACCATGGGCGTCATCTTTGTCAACGGCTGGACGGACGCGCCCAACGCAATTGCCACCTGCGTGACCACGCGGTGCATGCGGGCGGGAAGCGCAATTCTAATGGCGGCGGTTTTCAACTTTCTGGGTGTTTTTTTAATGACCATGCTCAACGCCACTGTGGCGGTCACTATCACCAATATGGTGGATTTCGGTACCAACAGTCATGAGGCGGTGGTGGCGCTCTGCGCGGCTTTGTTTGCTATTGTAGTTTGGTCAGTGTTGGCTTGGAGCTTCGGCATCCCCACTAGCGAAAGCCATGCGCTGATTGCAGGACTGTCTGGAGCGGCGATTGCAATCCATGGGGGCCTGTCCGGCATCAACGGCTCCGAATGGGTCAAGGTTTTGTACGGCCTGGTCCTCTCCACCATTTTGGGCTTTGGGATGGGCTGGCTGTGCTGCAAGCTGACGACCGTAGCCTGCGGCGCCATGGATCGCAGAAAGACGGCGGGCTTTTTCCGGGGGGCTCAGATCTTTGGGGCCGCCTCCATGAGCTTCATGCACGGCGCCCAGGATGGGCAGAAGTTTATGGGCGTTCTTCTGCTGTGCATGCTGCTGAGCAACGGACAGGCAGGGGAGACGTCCCTGGCCATGGAGATGCCCCTTTGGATTATGCTGCTTTGCTCGCTGGTCATGGGCCTGGGTACCTCAGTAGGTGGAAAGAAAATCATTAAATCCGTTGGTATGGATATGGTGAAGCTGGAAAAATATCAGGGATTTTCTGCGGATCTGGCGGCTTCGGGCTGCCTGTTAATCAGTTCCCTGTTTGGTATTCCCGTCTCCACCACTCACACCAAGACCGCCGCCATCATGGGCGTGGGCTCGGTGAAACGGCTGTCTGCCATTAATTTTGGCGTGGTGAAGGATATGGTGCTGACCTGGGTGCTGACCTTCCCGGGCTGCGGCCTGATTGGATTTTTCATGGCGAAGCTGTTTATGTTGATTTTCTAAGAACGAAATAAGAGAGGACAGAGCATATGTCTAAAAAAGCGGACCGTTTTTATTTTGAGAATTTCATCGCTTGTGCCGATTGCGCCTGCGGCGCCGCGTCATACCTGGAAGCGTGCCTGAGCCGCTTTGATCCGGAGGAGCTCCCGGAAAAGCTCACGGGCATTCACGAGGTGGAGCATCAGGGGGACATGAAGAAACACGAGATGTCTGAAGCGTTGGCTAAGGCGTTTGTCACACCCCTAGAACGGGAGGATATTGCCCTGCTGAGTCAGAACATAGACGAGGTAACGGACTATATTGAAGATGTGCTGCAGCGGGTTTATATCAACAATGTGCGTGCCATTCGGCCCGATGCAGTGGAATTTGCCCATAAAATTGTGGTCTGCTGCGAGATGATGAAGCAGATGCTGGAGTCCTTTGAGTGCTTCCGGCGGGACACGAATCTGAAAAAACTAATTATCGACCTGAACCATCTGGAGGAGGACTGCGACGTTCTGTTTTTAAACGCCATGCGGAAGCTTCATACTGAGTGCAAAGACCCCATTGAGGTAATTGCCTGGCGGGAGGTTTATACCTATATGGAGCGCTGTGCAGATGCCTGCGAGCATGTGGCGGATGCGGTGGAAATGGTTGTAATGAAAAATACGTAACGGCGGCAATGCCAAAACGCAGGAACAGCCCGGCGACAACCCGGGCTGTTCCTGCGTTTTCCGACGGAAGACGATCAGGTGGACATGCAGCCGAATTTCACATTGCGCCGCACTTCTCAAGTCCAACCTCATCATACCACATGGCCGTGGCGGATTCTAGCATATTTTTGTAAAAATACTGTAAAGGCAAAGAGCGGAAATGGCCGGACTGTCTTGGCAAAGTCACCCGATTTCCGCACCCTCGTGGACGCAGCCAGTGCCGGGCATGCGTGCGGCCAGAAAAAAAGTGGCTTATTCTCAGCCTTATTTCATAAACAAGAATAAGGTTGTATTTTACCTACCCGTATGCTAAAATTCCTGTGTCCAGGATAACGAGGTGAGGAGGGGCGACGTATATGTTAGATCCTGTCGTTCTGGTTGCGTAAGCAGAGCTGCCGCAACTAGCTTTTAATCAAATACGTGTTGTGGGTAGCTTTGCCTTCCTGTAGTAAACGGTGATAGGAGAGCAAAATGAGCTATAAGAAAGCAACACATGTTCTGCCTTTGGAATTGCTGGAGAAAATTCAGGAATACGTGGACGGAGAATTCCTTTACATTCCCAGAGTCGCCGGACACAAAAAGGATTGGGGCGACTCCACCTCTACCCGCAGGGAATTGCGGGAGCGAAACGCTCTCATTTTTCAGGAGTATTTGGCCGGCAATTGCATGCAGGCTTTGGCTGAGAAATATTTCCTGTCCATAAAAAGTATTCAGCGAATTGTTGGGCAGTTAAAAAAGGAACAAAGCAGATAAAATGGGCTGATGCGGATGCACAAACCGCATCAGCCCATTTCTCATATTTATTTGAAAAAGGAGTATAAGGTTGGTCCCGGCAAATTGCAATGCTACAATTTGTATGCAGCCTGGTTGAACAGAAAAACCTGTGCAGGGCGGAACGGGAGGGACCCAATGTGAGGAAGGTTGTATGGAGCCTGCAGTGCTCCGCACTGCCGGCAGCACGGAAATACTGCAAAAAGTGCGGCGCGAAAACCTTATTTTTTTGTTCGGAACAATTTCGGGTCAACGCGCAGAGGAAATATTTGGATGTTTGGTTGATTTATCGGTGCTCCAGCTGCGATACCACCTGGAATGCCACGATATTCACGCGTGTTGCGCCGCAATCCTTGCCACCTGCGCTGCTGGAGGGCTTTCACAGCAACGACCGGAGGTTTGTAACACAATTCGCCATGGACGTTGAATTTTTGCGCAAAAATGGTGCGGAGGTCTCGCTGCCTGGCTGGTCCGTCGTCGGGGAGGCGTTCTCCCCATGGGAGGCGGCGGAGGTGAGAATTCAAAGTGAGTTTTCGCTCCCGATTCGGGTTTCCACAGTGGTGAGAAGCAAGCTTGGATTGTCGGCTCAGAGGTTCTCCGACCTGCTTGCCGCCGGAAAAATCAAAAGTGTCCCGGAACAGGATTTACGAAAATGCAGAGTAAAAAATGGTATCATTCTCATTTTCAGTAGCTACTTTCCACAAGGGGACGGGGAAATGGGCGCAGTGGCACCCTCTGCAGCCTGCGCATTGTGACCGATTTCTTCCTCCTGGATGCATGGGTCCGGCAGTGCCGAACTCTGGGCTGTAGCCTTGCTTTTTTTGTTTTCGTGTGTTATTCTTACAAAAATATAACGAAAAGGAAGCGGTTCCCATGAAGCTGATTGCAACGAAGGAAGCGGTGGGGCATGTCCTGTGCCATGATATGACGCAGATTATTCCTGGCGTGACGAAAGACGCCCGTTTCCGCAAGGGGCATGTGGTTACAGAAGAGGATATTCCGGTTTTGCTGTCCATGGGAAAAGAAAATCTATATGTTTGGGAAAAACGCCCGGGGATGCTTCATGAGGATGAGGCTGTGGACCGCCTGCTGCGGTTGTGCCAGAACGACGGCATGCGGGCCACAGAGCCCAAAGAAGGAAAAATCGAGCTCTTTTCGGACGTGGATGGCCTGTTTCAGGTGGATACGGACCGGCTATTTGCAGTCAACGACCTGGAGGAAGTAATGATTGCCACCCGGCACGGCAATACACCGGTGCAGGCGGGGGACAAGCTGGCGGGGATGCGCGTGATTCCCCTGGTAATTGCCGAGCAGAGCCTATTGCATGCGGAAGCCGCCGCGGGCTCTGAGCCGCTGCTGCGCCTTGTCCCATGGAAGCGGAGAACGGCAGCCGTGATCACCACGGGCGGCGAGGTGGCCAAGGGCAGGATTCAGGATCGTTTCACGCCGGTGCTGGTCAATAAGCTGCACGCTTACGGCGTGGACATGATTTTTCACCGGATTGTAGGCGATTGTGTAGAGGAAATCTGTGAAGCGATCGCCGCTGCGCGGGCCTCCGGGGCGCAGCTCCTTTTTTGTACCGGCGGCATGAGCGTGGATCCGGACGACCGGACCCCCGGCGCCATCTCCCGCAGCGGCGCGCAAATCGTGCGGTATGGCGCGCCGGTGCTGCCCGGGGCCATGCTGCTGCTGGGTTACTTCCCGGATGGAACCCCTATCCTGGGACTGCCTGGCTGCGTTATGTATGCCAAAACTACCGTGTTGGATTTGATCCTGCCCCGGGTAATTGCCGATGTCACGCTGACCTGGCGGGATTTTACCGTCATGGGCCATGGCGGACTGTGCCTAGGTTGCCGGGAATGCCGTTGGCCGGCCTGTTCCTTTGGCATGTAAGGCCTTTGGACCGTCCCAGAGCGATGGAAAATACGAAAGGGTTGACTTGGACTCAAATCACGTAATGCTGTAAGATAACTTGCCGGAATGGAGGCTCCGATGAGAAAAATTATCGCTGTATTTCTATGCCTGACGCTGTTGGCGGCCTTTGCCGGATGCGCCAGTGAGTCGGCGGCAGGTCAGACCGGGAGGCCTGATGAGACAGAGGTGAAATTGGTTGTTTTTGCCGCCGCATCTCTGACTGAGACGCTGACGCAGATTGCAGAGCGCTATCGGGCGCTGGCGCCTCAGGTAAAGCTGACCTTTACCTTCGATTCCTCCGGTACTCTGAAAACACAAATCCAGGAGGGAGCGGTTTGCGACCTGTTTCTCTCTGCGGCGCAGACGCAAATGGACGCCCTGGACAAGTCCCAGAAGGGAGAGAGGAATCCAGATGGACTGGATTTTATTGACACGGCAACAAGGATAGACCTTCTGGAAAACCAGGTGGTTTTGGTGGTGCCGGAGGGAAATCCGGCGGGGATCTCATCGTTTGCAGATTTGACCTCGGAAAAGCTCCGCTTATTGGCCATCGGAAACTCCGACGTACCCGTGGGGCAGTATACTCTGGAGATTTTCAACGCGCTGGGCATCAGCCAGCAGGCCCTGGAGGTGGAAGGGAAGTTGACCTATGGCAGCAACGTAAAGGAGGTCGTGACGCAGGTGGCGGAGGCCGCGGCGGACGCAGGCATCGTTTATGCCACGGATGCTTTTTCAGGGGGATTGACTGTGGTGGACGCAGCTACGGAAAGAATGTGCGGACAGGTCGTTTATCCGGCCGCGATTCTGAGCGGAAGCAGGCATCCTGAAGCGGCGCAGTCGTTTCTAGACTATCTGCAAAGCGACGAGGCCATGGCGGTCTTTGAATCGGTGGGATTTCGGCCTGTGAAATAATGCTTTGCCCGGAAAGGGGGATCCGCCTTGGATTGGTTTCCGCTGCTTAACTCTCTGCGAATTGCCGGGATCTCTACCGTGCTGACCTTCTTTCTGGGACTTCTGGCGGCTTACTATATTGCAAAGCTGCCCCGGGGAATCAAGGGGATCCTGGACGTTCTATTGACGCTGCCTTTGGTGCTTCCTCCGACAGTTGTGGGGTACCTACTTCTGCGGCTGCTGGGACCTAAGCGGCCCTTGGGGGCATGGCTTTTAGAGACATTCGGCCTACGAATGACTATGACCTGGTGGTCCGCGATTTTAGCCACTACGGTGGTGGCGTTCCCGCTTTTCTATCGGACCGCGCGAGGTGCCTTTGAATCCTTTGATGAAACCCTGGCCTGGGCGGGAAAAACACTGGGCCTGTCAAATACCTACATATTCTGGCGGATTCGGCTGCCGTGCTGCAGGCAGGGCATTCTGGCTGGAACGGTTCTGGCTTTTGCCCGGGCGCTGGGGGAGTATGGAGCGACGGCCATGCTTGCCGGTTATACGCCGGGTCGCACCGCCACCATTTCAACCACGGTTTATCAGCTCTGGCGCACCAACGACAATATCGGGGCCCTGCGATGGGTGTTGATTAACTTGGCGATCTCCTTCGCGGTTTTAATGGCGGTCAATTTGTTGGAACGGCGGGAGCGGAAGGGTAGAGGACGATATGCTGCGGGTTGAAATTCAGAAAAGTCTGGGACAATTTCAGCTAGAAACAGCGTTCCAGGCGGATTCAGGAGAAGTGCTTGCTCTACTGGGCGCTTCGGGCAGTGGAAAAAGCGTTACCTTGCAGTGCATTGCAGGAATTCAGCGCCCAGACGCCGGTTATATCGCGCTGAACGGGCGCGTTTTGTATGACAGCCGCCGT
Organism: uncultured Eubacteriales bacterium; assembly: GCA_965146675.1. Classification (GTDB taxonomy): domain Bacteria; phylum Bacillota; class Clostridia; order Oscillospirales; family Oscillospiraceae; genus Faecousia. The sequence goes on from CBCTHM010000023.1 coordinate 9,933, forward strand.
CATATCCATTTATCCCCCCAGCAGCGGCGGGTAGGATACTTGTTTCAACAGTACGCTCTGTTTCCCCACATGACGGTGGAGCAAAACATTGCCTGCGCTCTGGCAGCAGCCGGAAAACGAGGCTCGGACGGTGCGGCGGCGAAGCTGATTCGCAGAATGCATCTGGAGGGATTGGAAAAGAAGCAGCCCAGGCACCTTTCCGGCGGTCAGCAGCAGCGGGTGGCATTGGCACGCGCTCTTGCGGGGGATCCAGAGCTTCTGCTGCTAGATGAGCCGTTTACCGCACTAGACAGCCATCTCAGATGGCAGGTAGAGCTGGAATTAGCCGATACGCTCCGCTCTTTTCCAGGCCCTGCCGTCTTTGTCTCTCACAATCGAGACGAGGTATACCGGCTGTGTGACAGCGTATGCGTTCTAGATAGTGGAAAAGGTCAGGAAAAGCAGAGCGTGCAGCAACTTTTGGAAGCGCCCGGGACCTATGCGGCTGCTTTGTTATCCGGCTGTAAGAATTTTTCCCGTGCAGAGCTCCTGCCCTCGGGATGGGTACGGGCTCTGGACTGGGGGGCGAATTTAAAGGTCACTGGGGAATATAGCGACGCCAAGTGGCTGGGCGCCCGGGCGCATGACCTGCGTCCCAGCTTGGAACCGCAGGCGTTTAATTGTATGGCATGTACCGTGGACCGTGTAATTGAAAATATGTTTTCTACCATAGTCATGTGCAATACGCCTGGCGGCCGCCAGGGCCTCTCCCAGCTCCGGCTGGAGCTGGAAAGGGGACAGTGGCGAAACTTTGACGAGGTAAAGCGGCTGTTTATACAAATTTTGCCTCAGGATTTGCTTTTGTTGCGGGATTAAATCAGGTGAAAATGAGGTGAGCAATTGCAAGACCGATTTGGCAGGGAGATTCAATATCTTCGCGTGTCCGTCACAGACCGCTGTAATTACCGCTGCGTGTACTGTATGCCGCCGGAGGGCGTCAAAAAGAAGGAACATGCACAAATTTTGTCCCTGGAAGAAATTTTGGAGATCGCCCGGGCAGCGGTGGGGCTTGGGGTTCGAAAGCTGCGCCTCACCGGGGGAGAACCCCTGATGCGCCGGGGGCTTCCCTGGCTTTGCGCCGCTCTGGCAGAGCTTCCAGGGGTGGAGGACCTGGCCATGACTACCAATGGGGCGCTTTTGGCGCCGGTGGCCAAGAAGCTGCGGGAAGCGGGATTGCGGCGGGTCAATATTAGCTTAGACACACTGGATCCTCAGAAATTCGCCCGCATGACCCGGGGCGGAAGGCTGGCGGACGTGTTGGCGGGCATGGAGGCGGCGGCGAATTGCGGATTGACTCCCATTAAGCTCAACACGGTCTTGCTGCGGGGAATCAACGATGAGGAAATCCCCGCGTTGGTGGAGTTGACCCGCCGCTGGCCCGTGGAGTTGCGGTTGATTGAGTGGATGCCAGTGGGCGGCACGGGGCTTCCGTCCTCTATCTACGCGCCGGACAAGCTGGTTTTGGAGCAGGTGCCGGAGCTGGAATCCTTGGACCGGCAGGAGGGCGTAGCCCGCCTGTACCGCTTGCCTGGAGCCTTGGGGACCGTGGGCCTAATTGCTGCTCGGAGTAACCATTTTTGCGGTACCTGTAACCGCCTCCGCCTGACGGCGGATGGGAAATTAAAGCCATGCCTACACAGTCAGCAGGAGATTCCGGTCCGCGGACTCACCGGTCAGGCGCTGGAGCGCGCTATTTTGCGGGCGGTGCAGGAGAAGCCGGCGCGGCATCCGGATCTATCCTGCGGTTCGGCTGAACGCCTGCGGAATATGAATGAGATTGGCGGATAGGGAAGGAGTAGTATGGGGAGAGTAGTTGCGGTTTGCACCAGCGCGGTGCGTGGGATTCAAAAAATGCCCATTTCGGCGGGCATGCTCCAGGTGGACTGGGGCATGATCGGCGATGCCCATGGCGGTACCTGGCATCGTCAGGTGAGTCTGTTGGGCGTGGAGAGCGTGGCAAAGGTCCAAGGGGCCGTATCCTTTCCACTGACTCCAGGTGCATTTGCGGAAAATATTTTGACGGAGGGTATTTGCCTGTATGAGCTTCCCGTGGGGACGCGACTGCGCCTGGGAGAGGCGCTGGTGGAAGTGACCCAAATTGGGAAGGCCTGTCACCACGACTGCGCCATCCGCAAGGCGGCAGGCGACTGTGTCATGCCCCGGGAGGGAATTTTTGTAAAGGTGTTGGAATCGGGTCGCGTCCGGCCAGGCGATACTATCTCTGTATTGAAGGTTTAGTGATGCCTAAGGCGGAGGGGGATTCCCCCTCCGCACAGTCCATTTATCGGTTTTTCAGCCGCTTGACCGCCTTCACCACTTCCACCTGAATTATGGAGAGCAGGGACAGGCCGATGACCACCAACCACTCGGTTCCGCCCAGCAGCGTCAGACGGAAGGCGCTTTGCAGAGCCGGAACAAACAGGATGCATAGCATGAGCAGGAGTGATACCGCGAAGGAAATAAACAGCCAGGGATTGAGGCCTTCGGCCCGTATCCAGATCGGCTCCGTATTGGAACGCTGGTTGAAGGCGCGCAGCATTTGGGAGAAGGCCAGCGTACAGAAGGCCATGGTCTGACCCACGGTCTGGCCCCCCATGCTTACACCGACCCAGTAGGCCACAATCGTCATGGCGGCCACGAAGATACCCTGTGTCACCACCCGGCGCACCAAATCCTTCTCGAACAGGGTGCCGGATTTGACCGGTTTGTGCTTCATGATATTTTTGCTGGCCGGGTCAACGCCCAGCGCCAGCGCGGGTAAGGTAGCCGTGGCAAGGTTCACCCACAGGATATGCACCGCCAGCAGCGGCGCGTCCCAGTTGAATATAGTTGCCACATACAGGGTCAGGATTTCTGCAATATTACCCACCAGCAGGAATTGGATCACCTTCTGAATGTTACGGTATACCCGGCGGCCCTCCTTGATGGCGTAGGCGATGGTGGTAAAGCTGTCGTCCAGCAGAATCATGTCGGACGCATCCTTGGCAACGTCTGTGCCGGTGACACCCATCGCCACACCTATATCCGCCGCTTTCAGGGCCGGGGAATCGTTCACTCCGTCGCCGGTCATGGCAGCTACTTCACCGGTGCGCTTCAAGCTCTGAATAATGCGGAGCTTATCAGCGGGCGATACACGAGCAAAGACTGTGGTCGTTTTGACCGCTTCGTCCAGCTCGCCGTCGGTCATGCTGTCCAGCTCGTCGCCGGAAATGACCGTATTGCCCTCCTGATAAATAGCAAGCTCTTTTGCAATGGCAAGAGCCGTCACTTTATGGTCGCCGGTAATCATGATGGTACGGATACCTGCCGCAAGACAGGTGCGCACCGATTCGGCCACCTCACTTCGCGGCGGGTCGATCATGCCGACCGCGCCCACGAAGGTCATATCAAATTCTAAATTCTCGTCGTCATCGAGAGGAAAATTAGAAAGCGTCCGCATGGCAAAGCCCAACACGCGCAGGGCGTTTTCCGACATACTAATGCACAGCTTTGCGATATTCGTTCTGTCGGCCTCGGTAATGGGCCGTATGCCTTTCGCGGTCAGAATATGCGTACACAACGGGAGCATTTCATCCACAGCGCCCTTTGTGTATGCTTTCCATTGACCTTTAATCCGGTGAACCGTTGTCATGCGCTTCCGGTCGGAATCAAAGGGCTGCTCCCAAAATCGGGGAAATTCTGATTCCAGCGCCTCATGGTTGATACCGAACGCCTGCGCCATGTGAATCAGCGCGCCCTCGGTGGGGTCACCGATAATCTCGCCCTTCCGGTCGGGGTCAAGGCTTGCGTCGTTACACAGAGCCGCTGCATATACCAGATGTTGATAGACCTCCGGGTGCAGTTCGGCGGCGGAATTGACAAGCGTTGCTCTGCCGGTTTCAAAATCTCCGTTGACCGCAATATGGGTCACGGTCATTTTATTCAGGGTAAGCGTACCTGTCTTGTCGGAGCAAATTACCGTAGCGCTTCCCAGCGTTTCCACGGCAGGCAGCTTCCGGATTAGGGCGTTTTTCTTCGCCATGCGCTGCACGCCCAGCGCCATTACGATGGTGGCCGTTGCTGGCAGGCCCTCCGGTATAATGGAAATGGCCAGCGAAATCGCCACAAGGAATTGTGGGATCAGCGGGCGCTGGTACAGTGCGCCGATGATAAAAATCAGAACGCATACAATCAGGCCCACTACCGTCAGCGTTTTGCCCACCGCGTTCAGCTTACGTTTGAGCGGTGTATCCAATTCATCCTGATTGTCAAGCATACCGGCAATGTTACCCACCTCGGTGTCCATACCGGTGGCAACCACCACGCCCGTGGCGCGGCCATAGGTAACGATTGCGGAAGTATATACCATATTGCTGCGGTCGCCCAACACGCAATCCACCGGTAGCAGTTCGTCTGCGTCCTTTTCCGAGGGTACGGATTCGCCGGTGAGGGAGGCCTCCTGCACTTTCAGGTTTGCGGAATCAATGAGGCGCATATCGGCGGGCACCATGTCGCCGTCGCCAAGCAGCACCACGTCGCCTACTACCAGCTCGCTGGCCGGGACGATACTTTCTTCCCCCTGCCGCAGCACCCGCGCCGTGGGGGCGCTCATATTTCGCAGGGCTTCCAGTGAGGATTGCGCCTTTTTCTCCTGCACAATACCGATCACCGCATTGATTACCACGATTGCAAAAATGACTGCCGCTTCCGTCCATTCCTGCAATACGGCGGAAAATACCGCCGCGCCGATCAGAATAAGCACCATAGGGTCAACAATCTGTGCTCTCAGCATTTGAAGAATGGTTTTCGGGGGCTTCGAGCGCAGCTCGTTGCGCCCGTTTTTTCTTAGCCTTTCGGCTGCCTCGGCATCGCTTAAGCCCTTTTTGAAGGTATGTAATGCTTCATACACCTCGTCGAGTTCCTGTGAGTGCCAAGGCTTTCGTCTGTGGTTATCCATATAGGATACACCACTCCTTTCTTTGATATAATTTTTATATTCTGACCGCCTTTAGGCGGAGACCAGCGAATAAATGAAATACAAAAAGGCATAGCCTGCCATCCCTCTAAAAAAGGACGCAGGTTATGCCTGTATATATAAAACCTATTTGGTTTTTTACAGAATGTGAGTTACTTCGGTCAGCGTCGCTACTGTCGGCGTCGTCCATAATTTACAGCTTAATTCCTTTCTTAAAAATATTTGTGTATTATTATATGGGATAAGGGGCGTGGTGTCAACAGGGTATCGGCGGAATTTACGAGTTATTTATATTTTAAACTCCGCTTCAAACCGCTTGATATTCGCCACCTTGCCGATTACCACAATAACGTCGCCCGCACTAAAGCGGTATTGTGGCAATACCTCAATATCGGTCACACGCTCTCGTTCAATGGCGATGATGTTCAGACCATACCGCTGCCGGATATTTATTTCCTGAACGCTCTTTCCAACCATGGCTGCCGTCACCGGGATCTGCTGGATTTCCACCTCATTATCCAGTGAAATGTAGTCGAGAAAATTGTGGGATACCAGCCGCTTTCCAAGACGAAGAGCCATATCGCGCTCCGGATAAACGACCTCAGCGCCGATTTTCTCCAACACTGCCCCCTGATCCCTGCTTATAGCCTTGGCTATGACATGGGGAACATTGAGGCTTACCACGTTGAGCGTGGTAAGAATACTGGTGTCGATTTTTTCCCCGATACAGATAATAACGGTATCACAGTTCTGTATCCCGATTTCCGACAAGGTTTCCTTTGTCAGATTTTCCGCAACAAAGGCGTGCTCCGTATAGTGCCGCAATTCACGCACCTTGTCTTCGTTACAGTCTATTACAATAACTTCCTTCCCTGATTCCGCAAGGCTTTGTGCCAATGCCGTGCCAAAGCGGCCAAGGCCGATAACGCCAAAAGAGGCGGGTTTTATATGTTTCATTTTTTCCCCTTTATCCGATTATGATAGATTCTTCTGTATAGCGTGCGCTCGGTGCTGGGCGGCATACCCACATAGAGGCAAGTGTGAACGCTCCGAGCCTTCCGGTAAACATAATGAGCACAATCACCAGTTTACTCAAACTTCCAAGCTCCGGCGTAATACCCGTAGAAAGCCCCACCGTACCGAAGGCCGAGGTTACTTCAAATATGAGCTGCATGAACGAAAATTCCGGCTCCAATATGCAGAGCAGAAAGGTTCCGCTACATACTACCAGCAGTGAAAGGAAGGCAATAATATAAGCCTTTGAGATTCCCTCCGCTGGAATACTCCGGTGAAAAGCCCCTTGGTGCTTTTTTGTCATGAGGCTTCGCACCGATTGTATCAGAGCGAAAAAGGTGCTGGTTTTGATACCGCCGCCTGTTGATCCCGGCGAAGCGCCGATAAACATTAGCATTGTCAGGATAAAAAGCCCCGCGTTGGTAAACTCCCCAATTGGGTAAGTGGAGAAGCCCGCCGTCCGCGCGGAAACGCTTTGAAAGAAAGCGCCCAGCCATGATATTTCCTCAGTGGCCTTCAACAGCAGTGTACCGATTAGAAGCAGCGCTGCCGTCGTCGTAAGGACGACCTTTGAGTGAAGGCAAAGCTTTTTGAATGACCGGTTCTTTAGCACGTCTAAAATTACCAAAAATCCAAGACCGCCAAAAATGATAAGGCCGGAGGTTATCAGATTCAACAGCACATCTGATTGGTAAGGAATCAGATTTTGCAGGCCGCCCAAAATATCAAAGCCGGAATTGTTGAAAGCAGCGATTGAATGAAAAATGCTGATCTCCAACGCTTTCAGTGGCGGATAGTCCTGTATAAATACAATGAAGCTGAGGCTCGCTCCCACGAGTTCAAAGCATAGGGTCATGAGCAAGACTGCCTTTAGCAGCCGGATCATACCCTTCGAGCTTTCTACATTCAGCGCCTCCCTTACCAGCAGGCGGCCCTTCATGCCAATCCGTTTTCCGGCGGCCAAAATAAAACCGACTCCCACTGAGGTTACGCCCAAACCGCCCACTTGGATCAGAAAGGCAACCACAGCCCGCCCGAACGCTGTAAAATGGTCGGCGGTATCTATGGCAATGAGGCCCGTGACACAGACCGCGCTTGTGGACGTAAAGAGCGCGTCTATAAAGCCCACCTCCATGCCGGGCTTCACGGATATCGGCAAAAGTAGCAGGGAGGTTCCGAGCAGGATTACCGAGGCGAAGCCCAATGTAATCAAACGGCCCGGAGGCTGTTTCTGTAAAAATTGATATAAGCGGTTCATAAATTTTCCATAGGCAACCTGCAGGTAAGGCCCTTTATAACGTAAAAAGCACGCCTTGGGCGCAAAAGGGCGCAAGACGTACGTAGTATCATAATGATTTGATTTTCACAGTATGTACTTTGGGCAGCGTCGCCACCGGCGTTGTCCATGGTATGTAATTCCTCCTCTCTGCATAGCAGATATTTACAAATTATTATAAGGGATATCGCCGAAAAGCGCAAGCCCGAAGGTGAAGATTTCATAAAAACGTTACCTTTGTAACTTCTTCCCGACACAATAAAATAAAGAGAAATTTCTTTTTAAAATGACTTGCTTTCACAACAAAATGCGCAAGCTGTGAGGCACAGGCGAGGAAGCCGGTAACCAAACACAAATACGAAGGGTGGAAAACATTTGGAAGACAGGAAAAATCACAGCTAAATTGTGGGGCGCGGTTCCAGTTTGGCTTATGGTAGAGGGCGATGAAGTTATCCGATACAAAAACATGGAATTGCAGGACGCGCTCAAAAAAATCGAAGTGCGGGACTTTCATTTCAACGTACACATGGACGGAAAAATCACGTTTGAAATTCATTATGAACAGGGCGCTCAGTTTGAGTTTTTCCCGGAGCCACGCGCAAGAATGGCTCGCGGAGCCAAAAGCGCAGCCAAGGCAGAAGCGCCGGAAGTAAAAAAATCAAAGAACCGCAGTATCCAATATGTTTGCCCGGCATGCGGGGCCATAATTCGAGCAAAAAAAGAGATTAATGTGGTATGTGGGGACTGCGATGTACCCTTCGAGTAGGAATAAATGAGAGCCAGCCCGTTGCCGGGCTGGCTTTATCAAAAAACATACCCTCCATTTATACACCAATGTTCACAGGTATGGTATCCTCAAAATGATAGAAAACGGTGTAGCGTATCCGCTAAAAGGTTCTACACTTTTCAGCGTTTCTACTTTGGCGATTCCTCGCGCGATAAGGGGAGTGCTCAAAACGAAAGGTAGAACTGCCAACAAAAAAGAAAAGCAACTTCAACGCACCGAAATCAAGGATACCATAAAGAGAACCGTATGAAGGGAACCCTGGAAAATCCCGCAATAGAGGGATTTCCCCGGGGCGCAACAATAAATAGCCGAGAAAAATATTCTATCAAAAGATGTCCCTTTAGACAGACTTTAAAATGAGAAATACTACAATAGATTGGAGGTGGTTTGCCGTGAACACATATAAAACTTCCCAGGTCGCCGCCATGATTGGAATACATCCAAACACAGTGCGCCTGTATGAACAATGGGGTATAATTCCAAGGCCGGAGCGGAAATCAAATGGCTATCGGGTCTTTACGGATTTTCACATTGATCAAATCCGGCTTGCCCGTACCGCCTTTCAAATTGAAATCCTGCAAAGTGGCCTGCGAAAGAAAATATTTCAGATGGTCAAGCTGTCGGCGGCGGGAAAGTTTGATCAGGCCCTTGCCCTTACGAAAGCATATTTAAGCGGGCTGCGCCAAGAGCGTGATAATGCGGAGGATGCGACCTGCATTGTAAAACAAATCATATCTGGGGAATCCCAAGAGAACAGGGCTTCTATGAAACGGAAAGAAGTATCCGAGTATTTAGGCGTATCCATGGACACCCTGCGGAATTGGGAAATGAACGGCCTATTGACGGTCAAGCGAAAAGAAAACGGCTATCGGGTCTATACCGACGACGACATCAAACGGCTGAAAATTATCCGCTCTCTGCGCTGCGCCAATTACTCGCTGGAGGCCATTTTACGGATGCTCCAGCAGCTATCCCAAAATCCCAACGTGGATATTAAGACTGTGCTCAACACGCCAAGACCATCCGACGATATCATCTCCGCTTGTGACCAGTTGATCCTCTCTCTGTCTGCGGCGGAGAAAAACGCCGTTATTTTAATGGAAATGTTGCAGAAAATGAAACGGCAATATTCATAAACCCTCCATCTTACCACCAATGTTTTCATTGGTGGTATTCTTTTACCATCACAAAAAGGAGGGCATGCGTATGCAGGAAGCACTCAAAGTCGAGCGGTTGTCGAAATCATACGGCAATCTGCTGGCGTTGAACAGCCTAAATCTATGCGTCCGGCAAAATACCGTTTTCGGTTTACTGGGGGCAAACGGCGCGGGAAAGAGTACGACCATCGAATGTATTTTGGGGACGAGAAAGGCCGATAGCGGCTCTATCTCCGTCCTTGGCCGCGATCCCCAAAAAGACCGGCGCAATTTGTTTCAAGCGGTAGGCGTTCAATTTCAAGAGGGAGACTATCAACCGGAAATCAAAGTTTCGGAACTGTGCGAGGAAACGGCGTGTCTTTACAAAAGCCCTGCCGACTGGAAATCGCTGTGTGAACAATTTGGCATCGGGGACAAGGGAAACCGGGCGGTTAAAAGTCTATCCGGCGGGGAACGCCAGCGGCTTTTCATTGTTCTGGCTTTAATTCCCGATCCCCAGCTTGTCTTTCTTGACGAGCTGACAACCGGGCTTGACGCAAAAGCGCGGCGGGATGTCTGGAAAATACTTGAGGGGCTGAAAAGCAGAGGGCTGACCATCTTTCTGACTTCGCACTTCATGGATGAGGTTGAGGCCCTGTGCGATGAAATCTGTATCCTCAAAAATGGCAGGGCTGTATTCTACGGGACGGTAGCCCAAGCAAAAGAACAATGTGGCTGCAAAAAACTGGAGGATGCTTATTTGGTGCTTTCCGGCGAGGAGGGAATGGACGAATGAGAACTTTTGGAACGCTCTTGAAAAATGAGTTGAAGCTCAACATCCGAAATATGAACATGGTGATTTTTGCAATCATCATGCCGCTGGTGGTCTTGGTCATCCTCGGCTTTCTCTACGGCACAAAACCCGCCGCTGCTGGCGCGGCATACACCTTTTTGGATCAGTCCTTCGGCGCTCTTTGTACCATCTCCATCTGTGCGGGGGGCTTGATGGGCCTGCCCCTTGTGGTGGCGGAATACAGAGAGCGCAAAATCCTAAAACGCTTTCAAGTAACCCCGGTCAGTCCCGTTATGCTGTTGGCTGTGGAGTTCATGATCTATGTGATTTACGCAGCTGTCTCCATGCTGACCCTACTCCCTATGGCAAGGCTGTTTTGGAACGTCACCATTCATGGCTCTTGGCTGGCGTTTGGAGGTAGCTGGCTGCTGACCATGGTATCCACCTTGAGCATTGGAATGATGGTGGGAGGCATCGCAAAAAACGAAAAGACCGCGAGCGTGATTGCCTGTGTGCTCTATTTCCCTATGCTGATTTTCTCCGGCGCGACATTACCGTTTGAAGTCATGCCGGAAATGATGCAAAAAATTATCCGCATACTCCCCATGACCCAGGGCATTCAACTCATGAAAGAAACTTCCCTTGGCTTGCCAGTCGGCAACGTCTGGCTTCCCATCATTGTGATGGGGGTTGTGACCGCTCTTTGTACTGGAATTGCGGTGAAATGTTTTAAGTGGGAGTAACCCCCATTTTCCATAGGGACGATACGTTATAACACCTAAATTGCCGCACGACGGCAAAAGAAAAAAGCCGTCGTACAACAGATATATCTTTACGCCTACATGACGGCGGCTCTTGAGAAATCAAAGCCGCCGTTTTGCTTTCCCGCTGAGCGACGGCATGAGGAGGATGCCGCTATGGTATCGTTGCGCCCCTAACAAACTTCTTTACCGCTCAAAAAAAGGCCGTTGTTTGTATGGGATCACTCCGCCAGCAAACATGAAACGTATCACTACTTAATAGATTGTTTTGTTTCGTGCGCCTGCATAGCAATCTGCTGTGCGGGTGCTTTTTGTACCCGCTTCTGGTCATCCTGGCCAGAGGTGGGGGAAGGTGAAAGGCGCACTCGCGCCGTCCTTTCCCATTCCCATACGGGACACGGGGAGACTGAAAAGCGATTTATCCACGCGACGAAAGGAGGCCGAATGTCTGGTAACTGCAAGGAAGGATATTGCTACCAGCATAGATAAAATCGCATTTGTGCTTGAACCGGTATATGGCGAGGAGGGAGAAACCCTGGCCACAATCTTGTTAAAGCGCATACAGGCAGACGCGGAGCAGCTTTGAATTTCGGAGCATCCTTCCCATTGGTAGTCGGCACAGGCATAATATAAGTGTAAATACTGCTTGCTTGACTGCCGGAAAGGAGGACAGTTGAAACAGCCAGGCATCAAAAAACACTCAGCCAATGTCGCAGCCCTCTACTGCCGCCTGAGCCGCGACTGTTTAAAAGTTGGCTACTACACCGAAGAATTTTTCCCGGAGCACGACGTGCGGCTGGTGGCCGTGTCCGACGGCGTGGACAGCGAGGAAGGCGACAATGAATTTACTCCGTTCCGCAATTTAATAAACGAGTGGTATGCAAAGGATATTTCCAAGAAGCGCCGGATCATCAACAAACTAAAGAAGCTGGGCGGCCTGTTGGCTCGGGACAAAGAGCTGGATGTGCTTTTTAAACATATCTATGAGTATAACATAGCCGGTAAAATCAGCGACGAGCGGTTCTCCCGTATGGCACAAAAGTATGAGCAGGAGCAGGGCGAGGTAGCGGCAAAATTAAGGCTCTGCGGAAAGCGCTTCGCAAGGAGGGCGGCCAAACGATGACCGCCACGCTGTTCCTCGAAATGATCCGGCAATATACCGACGTGCGGGAGCTCACCCAGCGCATGGTGACGGGGCTGATTGACCATATTGTCGCACGCGGAGAAGGTGGACGGCGTGACCCGCCAGCGGTGGTGATCTATATTAGTTTATCGGCGCGTTTTTCGCCCCCCAAGCCAAGGACATCCCTGAGGCCGCCATCCTGATGCAAACAAGAAAGGGAGTAGCAGTTCACTACTCCCCGGAACAGATTGCAAGTCGAAGCGCCGTAGCAACGAAAAAGCGGAGTGTCCTTATTTGGATACTCAGATCCTATAAAAACACTCCGCATGGTCCGAGTGTTTATAAGGACAAACTCGCAGACCCGCATAAAATAAGATTTTTACGGCATCAAGCAGACAATTATTACTACTATGTTAGACGGCATTTAATATTACTCTATATGTGCGGGGCCAATTGCGGTTGACTTCGGATGAAAACGCTTTGAGTCTCAATGAACAACTTCAACGCTCTAAAAGATTATAATCCAGTAGCTCTGCTCTTCTTGAGCTTCCTTTTAATAAGGCAATAAGTTCACGCAAATTCAGCAGGTGAAATAAAGCGCCCGTTTGTTGTATAGCTTTAATTAATTCGACTTCAATGTCTTTCCAATCGCCATAATGCATCAACTCAGTTATCAAAACAATACAGTGCGATGATTGGTTTCTGCCTATATTCAGTTCATGGCCATTTGCATCAAAAATTGTTTCTCCACGTAGAAAGGCTTTTGACGCTCCAATTAATTGAACAATTGCCCATCATCGTTAAGATATATACCACCCCAATACTTTTTCCCCAGTGCATATCTTTTAGGCGTTTTTCCGTTTTTCCAACCCAGAACTCTTAAATCTTCGTCTGAAATGCAATAATCCGGCAACTGCCCATAGTGTGTGAGCCAATAATCCGCGCCGTTTTCGCCATCCTTGGTTGTGCTACCCGGAATAATTGCTTCCATTGGCAGTATAGCACAGCGGCAATGATCGTGCAAAGGCGGTTCAATATCCGGCACTTCTTCCATAGCATAGATTTTCCCGTGGCAGCCAGACAATCCGCACATAGTTTAGGATCAAGAATCGCTCTCCAGTATTTCTTAAGATTACTTTGGACCATATCTGGAACAAAAATATCCAGCAATCCCTTGTAAATGTTTTCCGATGAACGCGGTTCTTTCAAAACGCACCCGCAGGTTTTTTTACATACAGGTTGCTCCTCCTATGAGTAAAATTGATTTCAACCCAAAGGCTCAAACAAAGAAAAAGTTGTATGTTTCTATGCAACAAGAATGAAAGAAAACAATGATTCAGCGTTTTGAGCAAAAAAGGGTAAGTCTCATAAGGACTTACCCTTGGTCCGGGTGTCATTAAAGGATCTGTCAAAATCCAGTAAAATCAATGGTTTGCAAGCAGCAAGCAAGGCGATTTTATCTTAAATTGTACGCCAAATGACAGTAACCCGCGTAATAACATCACGCAACCTGTCTTCACCTACCATGTACTCAAGAACTTCGTCTGGCGTGTCACAAAGTTTTTCTGTTTCTTCTCTATTGCTTACACAAATAGCATACTTATCATAACCGCCAATTGAATAAGCATTACCTTTCCACTGAAACTCAACCTCACCGCCACGGATCAAACACTCTTTAAATTCGCTGATTGTCTTAAAACGGTTGTCTTCTTCTGAATTGACCCCGTAGTTCATGTATAAACCTCCAAACGCTTTAAATTCCGGTGCTCCATCTGGATACGTATCCGGCCAGTAATTGATGTGCGGCTTTTCAAAGTTTGGAATCCCGTATCGTGGTGTTTCCCAGTTGATGTGATGATCGTGTGGGTTACTATGAAATTTGGGCAAGTTGTGATTGGTATAGTGCCTCTCTGCAACAGCACGCCCATCATTTCCGATTTTTGTCTCAATACGGTTGCCTCGTTTATCAAAGGTTGTCTTGATTTCGCCAGGCTGTCCCAGCAAACGATAGTCCTCTGGTTTAGACGGTTTCCATTTTCCACCATAGGCACTTCCGCCGCCTTTTTCAATCAAGTATGGCGTTATTGTATCATAATTATTGCTCGGTGTGCTACCAATTTTGAATGCATCCAAATCTTGTTTCTGAAAATTTCTCTCATAGCTCATGT
>CBCTHM010000024.1:0-23670 GCA_965146675.1 uncultured Eubacteriales bacterium
AGGGTTCAGGTATGGAAAGCATGGGCAGAACCGGCCTGCGGCAGGGCCAGGGTCGCTTGCACCCTGGCCAAGAGTAAGGCCGGACCCTCCAGCAGGGTAAGGAGGGGTTTCCAAAGGGGGCGTCTGGTAAAAAGCCCCCTTTGGTGCCTTTCTTTTCGTGTCTTTTCTTGGGCAAGCAAGAAAAGACACCCGCCGGAGGCACGCGGGCGAGCTCGTCGGAGCAAAGTCCGCTTCGCTCCGGTTCCCCCCTGGCGGGGAAATCCACCGATTCCGGTGTAGGGAACGACCTGTGGTCGCCAGCGGGCGTGCAAAGCACGCCCCTACAGAGCGCAACGTAATTTCGGGGGTGTAGGGGCGACCTGTGGTCGCCCGCGGGCGTGCAAAGCACGCCCCTACATTCGTATAATTGAGGGCACCCCTCACAATGCGTTCCATCATGGAGAAGGGACCCGGATTTGTCTCCGGGCCCCCTTTTCTCAATGCGTCTGAATGTTGTGCGAAAACCGCTCTACATAGCGCTGCATTTCCTCCCGGGACGCCACATCCCGGGCCCCGGCGATCACTTCGTGCTGCTCCAGCTCCGGCATGTCTGTAAACCGTTTCAGGGACTCCGGGTTTTGCAGCATGGCCATCCCCAGGCCGATGGGCATATCGCCGTCTAAAATCGGATGGTGATTCTCCTGCTCCATGGTTCCGCCTCCTTCCTGCGTTTTTCTCAGCTTTCCCAAAAAAGCGGAAAACCATCCTGCGGCGGAGGGCCTGTAGCTCAGGCCTCCGGCCGCTCCCGGTCCCAAACCCGCACCAGACCCGTTTCCGTCAGGGCGTAAACCCGCTGGCATACCTGCTCCAGGAACAGCCGGTCATGGGAGACGCTGAGAATCGCTCCGCCGTAGGCGGACAGCAAAGACCGGACCACCGGCCCCGACAGGGGGGAGAAATTTCGGGTCGGTTCGTCCAGGACCAGCACGTTGGCCCCCTTTAAAATCATGTCCAGAAGCAGTAGCTTGGCCTTCTGACCGCCGGAAAGCTCCCCGATGGCGTGGGTCATCTCCTGGGTGGTATATCGGGCGCTGCCCAGAAAGCTGCGGACCCGGGTCTCCTCCTCCCGGCTGCCGGAGCGGTTTAAAAACGCCACCGGCGTGGCCGCAGGGTCCAGCAATTCTTTGTAATCCTGGGGCATATAAGCCGCGCGCAGGTCCGTCCGGCCCTGAAGCGAATGGAAAATCGAGCGCAGCAGGGTGCTCTTTCCCGCCCCGTTAGAGCCGATGACGCCAATTTTTTCAGGCCCCACCACCTCCAGGGACAGATTTCGGGCCAAGACCCGGTCCCCGGCCTTCAGCGCCTCCTGCCGATAGGAGAGCACCGTTTTGCCCCGGGGCATCTGGATCTCCTCGGGAAACCGGAGAAAAATGGTCTCCTCCAGCTCCGGCATTTGGGTGAGCTGGGCCTTTTCCCGCTCAAACCGGCGGCCCATGGCCTGAACCGCGTGCATCTTCTTTTTTAACAATTGGCCGCCGTGTGGGTCCTGCCGGGTGATGGTGGCCTGCTGGTAATCCACCTTATTTCGAATCTGCCGGTACCGCTCCAGCTTCCGCTGAAACTCCGCCTGCTCCTGCCGGGCCACCTGGGTCTGATGGCGGAACTTGGCCTGCCGGGCCTGGACATACTCGTCGTATGGCATCCGCACCACCGTGGCCCGGGGCGCGGATTTGCGCCGCAGCAGCTCCAGGTGAATGAGCACGTCGGCTGATCGCTGGATCAGCGTTTCGTCGTGGGACACGTAGAGCACCGATCTGGGACAGCGGCATAAAAACGCCTCCAGCCACTCCAGCGTTTCCAGATCCAGGTCATTGGAGGGCTCATCCAGCAGCAGCACGTCCGGTTCCTCCGCCAGCAGCCGGGCCAACTGCACCTTGACCCGCTCCCCGCCGGAGAGGCTCTCCATGGGCCTGCCGCTCTCCAGCAGCCCCGGGGCCAGGCCCAGCGTCCGGGTCACCTCCTCCCCCCTGCCCGTGCCGGGGCACTGGGCCCAAAACGCGGAAACCGACAGGCGGCGGCAGGAAGCGGGCAGCTCCTGGGGCAAATAGCCCAGCCGGCAGCGATTTCGGCGGATCTCCCCGGACCATTCCACATAGTCCTCCACCAGGGCCTCATCGAACAGGAGTTTTAGTAGGGTGGATTTCCCGTTTCCCTCCTCTCCGATGAGCGCGGCCTTTTCTCCATCCTGGAGTACCAGGGAAAAATCCGTCAGGATCGGCCGCAGATCCTGGAGATGGGTGATGGACAGATGCTCTATTTGCAGCATAACACATACCTCCAAAGCCGGAGCCATGGGCCCCGGAACGAAAAAAGTCCGCCTCCGGCGCACGCCGAAAGCAGACCATACGGGCAGACCGCCCCCAGGGCGGAACGCGCGCAGCTCTGAATTCGGCGCAGCAGAGCAAAGCCCAGCCAGGCTGGGCTGCCGGAGCAGCTCTGTTCTTCCGAAGTCAGATTAGTTGCGCATGCTTTCACCCTTTCGCAAATTCTATGGGTAATATACCACAGCCGCGCTGGGTTTGCAACCGTTTTTTCCGGCTTTCGCCTGGTTGCACGCCGACGGGCAACTTTGGGCCGCTTCCCGCCGACAGATGAAGGAAGGCAAACCCCAGATATGCAAAGGAGGCGCGTATGACCATTACCCAGTCCATCACCATCGATCTGGCCCGCCCCGGGGACGGGCCCACCATCCACGCCAAACAGGGAGACCGCCGCGCCCGGCAGGCCGCCATTGCGCTGCTCTCCGAAGGGACGGCCTGGACCGTCCCTGCCGGGGCGGCGGGCCTGGTCCGCTACCGGAAGCCGGACGGCACCTGCGGACTCTATGACAAGACCCCGGCAGGCGGACAGGCCGTGACCGTCCAGGGCAGCACGCTCCTGGTGGAGCTGGCGCCCCAGGTTCTCACCGCCCCGGGACCCGTGCGCTGCGAGATAACCCTGTTCACGCAGGACGACGCGCTTTTGTCCACCTTCACCTTCTACGTACAGGTGCAGGGGTCGGTCCTCACCTCGGAGGACCTGGAATCCGCAGACTACTACAATTTCTCCAGCCTGCGGCAGATCAACGAGGCGCTGGACCGACTGAACCAGCAGGTCAGCGAGGCCCACACTGCCGCCAACCAGGCCAGAACCGCGGCTGCGGCGGCGAAGGCAGCAGCGGAGGCGGCTCAAACCGCGGCCCAGGTTGCCCAGGCGGAGGCGGAAAAGGCCCTGCCCCTGGCTGGCGGCAGGATGGACGGCGAGCTCCACATGGGGGAAAACAGTTTAACCGCTGCAGCCGCTGTGGAGGCAAGCCTGTTCCGGTTCCGCGGCGAGTTCGGCCCGGTTTGGCTCACCAGCGGCGGGACCCCCGACGCCCCGGATGTGCGCATCGTCTCGGACCGGGGCCTCCAGGCAACCACGCCCCTGCGGAATGTGGCAGTTCCCGTCAAGGCCACGGACGCCGCCAACAAGGCCTATGTGGACCAGCAGGTAGCGGACCTGGTCCGGGCCGTCAACGGCGCCGGTCCGGACCAGAGCGGCAACGTGCAGGTGGATTCCGGCGGCTATTCTTCGCCCACGGCCTCCAGCATCACGCTGGGGGGTGTCCATCCTATGGTCAAGGGCCAAGACATGACGCAGGCGGTGGGCATGGACCTCAACGGCAGGCTCTGGACCACGCCCGGCGGGACGGGCGCAGCGCTCACCAGAGACGCGCTTTACGCAGCTTTCCCCGCCAAAAAGGTGGGGTTTGTGTTCAGTCTGGGAAATGAGGACGGCAACATCGTCCACCTGAATTCCAACGAATTCTCCGCCCAGGACAATTTTTTGTTCTTCGTCTACATCGGAGGCAATATTGGCATGACCGACGCGCTGCGCTTGGAGCTCGACGGCGTTGTGTACGAGGACCTGGCGTGGAACGTACCCACCGCGTCCCCCGGGGCCCTGCTGCTGTGCACCTTCTGCGCGGGTGAACTGAACGTGGTGCGCGATCTTGGCGTCACGGCGGTGTGGGGATGAGCGAGAGCCTGATTGTGGCGCTGTTGAGCCTGGCGGGGACCCTGTTGGGATCTCTAGCCGGGGTTCTGGCCAGCTCCAGACTCACCAACTACCGCCTGGAGCAGCTGGAGCGGAAGGTCCAGGCCCACAACAATTTGGTGGACAAGACCTATAAACTGGAGGGCCGCCTGGAGGTCCAGGAGGAAAAATGGAAGCTCGCCATTCACCGAATCGACGACCTGGAGCATACAACTTAGATAGGGAGGATTTTCGTATGGATTTTGGTATTGCCAGCGTGGCGGGTATCACCGTCATTTGCTATCTCATCGGACAGATTGTAAAGGCCATAGGCCTACCCAACAAATGGGTTCCCTGCATCGTGGGCCTGGCGGGAGCCGCCCTGGGCGCAGCGGGACTGTATCTCATGCCGGACTTCCCGGCTACCGAGCCTCTGACCGCCGTGGCCGTGGGCATCGTCTCCGGGCTGGCCGCCACCGGCGCCCATCAAATGGGCAAGCAGATGAAGAAGGGATGAGCGCAGGCCGGGGACCTGCCGGCTATTCATATTTTTTGGGCGCGCAAAGCACCACGCCCCTACGGAATGGGTATCGACCGTGCATCTGTAGGGGCGGCCTGTGCTCGTCCGCATGGGAAATCCGCTGATACCGGGATGTAGGGAACGACCTGCGGTCGTTCCGCGGGCGTGCTTTGCACGCCCCAGCCTGTCGAAAACGTCTTTTCGACAGGCTGGGGCAGTTTTTCAAACTTTTTCAAAGTTTAAAAAACGCACTGATTGAACGCGAAAGGGAACCCGGACGGTTCCCTTTCACACGTTTCTTCCCTCCGCATCCCTTCGACTTGCGGGTTTATCGATAGCCTGTAACGCGGGAGCGGGAGTCCGCTCCCGCGTTTTCAATCCGTTTCTTCATTGCAGAAACCTTATTTGCATTTTACCTCGCCTCCCAGGGATGTTTTTCTGCTCTCTGGAGCATACGCTCCAGAGAAGCCACGATAACAGCCCCTTACCTGCACAACCCCAGCTCCTTTCGCATCGGGCTATAACCGGCCCAGATGACGGCGGCAAGGGCGAACGCCTGGGAGAATATCTTTAGAAGGGAAGTAAAGCATGCAGCTACACACCTGCCTTTTCACCCAGAGCGACTGCTATGCAGCCGGCAAATCCATGATCCCCCAGGGGGTCATGGTCCACTCCACCGGGGCCGACAACCCCAGCTTGAAGCGATATTTGCAGCCGGACGACGGCCTTTTGGGGTGCAATTCTTATGACAACCATTGGAACCGGCCCGGCCTGGACGTATGCGTACATGCGTTCATCGGCAAGCTGAAAGGCGGCAGCGTCGCCACCTATCAGACCCTGCCCTGGGAGATGCGGGCCTGGCACTGCGGCCGAAGCGGCAATGACACCCACTTGAGCTTTGAAATCTGCGAAGACGGTCTGAACGACGGCGCGTACTTTCATGCGGTATACCAAGAGGCGGTGGAATTGACAGCCCATCTATGCCGAACGTTCGGCCTGGACCCCCTGGCGGACGGGGTGGTGCTGGACCACGCGGAGGGCTATGCGCGGGGTATCGCCTCCAATCACAGGGACGTAGGGCACTGGTTTTCCCGGCACGGCAGGACCATGGACGGCTTTCGGGAGGACGTGGCCTGGGAGCTGGCGCGGCCTGAGGCCCCAGAAGCGCCAGCCGGGGACCGATTCACCAGGCAGGAGCTGGAGCGCCTGATCCAAGCGGCGGTGGAGGCGGACCGGAGGGCCCGGACCTGCCGGACTTTGGAAGAGGTGCCCGGGTGGGCCAGGTCCACGGTACAGCGGCTTGCCGGCTCCGGCGTCCTTCTGGGCGACGGGAGCGGCCTGAACCTGAGCTACGATCTACTGCGCGCCCTGGTGGTTCTGGACCGGCTGGGGAAGCTTTGACCTCTTTTACGTTTTTTGGATAGTTTTATACCAAAATTCTTTTCAATTCTTGCAAAATCACAGATACTATACTATAATGAATTATATCATACGCCAACCTGTCAGAAAGGAGAGGAAGGTCATGCTGAAAAACGACATCATTGAAAAAGCAAATGAAATATGCGCCGAAAACAACATCTCCGAATACCCTGTCAACATCGTGGGCCTGTGTGAACGTTTCGGCATAGCCGTTTACCAGGAGTATCTTCCCGACGACGTGTCCGGCTTCATCGTGGCGCAGGACGCTCCCTTCGGCGACTATCACGCCAACCAGGTGATCGTGGTCAATCTGTCGGATTGCGCCAGCCGGCGGCGTTTTACCATTGCCCATGAGCTGGCCCACTATATTCTGCACAAAAAATCCGAGACGCTCTATGCCCACCGGGACGCGGGGCAAAACGGGGGCCAGGAGCAGGAGGCCAATATCTTCGCCTCCAATCTGCTCATGCCGGAGGACCTAGTCCGCTCGGCGCTGAAGCAGCAGCAGAATGAGGCCGGGAGGAAGCCTTTTGATTTTGAAAAGGTGGAGTATATTTCCGGGCAGTTCGCCGTCTCCAGATCGGCCGCGCAGGTGCGTTTAGAGCAGCTGCACTTGATTTAGGCGGTGAGGAAAAGTGGGGGAAACGCAAGAATACCGGCGAATTTTGGCACAAATCGTGGCGGATGCACCGCAGACCAAGGACCGGCTCCCAGTCAACGACAGCGTCTTGCTGAAGACGGTGGAAAAGGAGCGGCGGGATCAGGACCCGGAATACGTCCGCCGGAATCAGCTGTACTCCGAGCTGCTGGCGCAGTACATCGGCGAATATCATGTCAAGGATACCTGGAAAAAATGGTATCGGGTTATCTTTTTTGGCGTCACCATGGTGAGCTTTATCGGGATTATCATCTGCTCTCTTATCGTCCTTTTTCTCGCGGCGCGCAAGGCCCAGCCTTCTGCGGCGGACCTGGGGGCGATTCTGGGCAGCGTCGCCGGGATCCTTTCGGCGATCCTAGTGCTGCCAAAAATCATCGCCGAGCACCTGTTCCCCAAGGACGAGGACAGTAACATGATTAGCATGGTTAAGAATATGCAGCTCAACGACTCGGCCATCCGACAGGACTGGAGCCAGGGGAAGCCGGCCGAGCAGGAGGCCTCCTGCCTATAACGGGGAGATAAGCGTGAAAGGAAACTCTTAAGGTTCCCTTTCACGCTTTTCGTTCCTTTGATTCCTTCCGGCGGACGGTCTATTCACAGACAGGGGAACCAGAATGGTTCCCCTGTTTTTTCCGGCCCAGCAGCGAAAGGGCCGTATCCGACGCCGCATACGGAGATTTCAGACGGCCCGTGGGCGCGGGCCGCCGTGCCGCACCCTGAATAAGCATAAAGACCGGCCGCTACGCGCCCATGACCGATGCAGCACCCTCAACCCGCACTGCAGCTTTCCCCACACCCTGGTCATGGACCAGGGTCTTCTCAGACCCACCGAGAAAATCATTTCTTGACATGGCTAACGATTTTATGTAATATTATAGTATTATCTAATCACATTTCCATGTCGCACATCCGCCAGTTCATTTGAGCGCCGGTAAAATATATGACGGGTATCCGTGTAGTGTTGCCCAGATTGGGAGCCTGTGGGAAAGAACATTGGGCGAAGCAGCGGGATTAACCCGTCGTTGGGCATAGAGGAAGGGACCCCCTTGCTCTATGCCTTTTCATTTCTGTGTTAGGGAGGGGTTTTTGTTGTTGCGGTATTTGCTTCGAGATCAACCGGGAAAAAGCGGCTGCCTGTTTGTCCTGACGGCGGTGGGCAGCGCCTTGGAGGTAGGGCTTGCCTACATTATGGCGCTTTGTGTCAATCTGGCCATGGAAAACCAACTGTCCAAGGCGCTGCCCCTTGGTATCGGCTTTTTGTTTTATATCGCGGCCTATTTATGTTTGGACTACGGCGTCCGGCGACTTAAATTTTGGGTGCTGCAATCTGCGCAAACCAGCCTGCGGGATCACCTGCTGGGGCGGATTCTAAGTATGGATTCCAGGGCCTTTCATCAAAAGAATTCCGGCGCCTGGATTTCACAACTGACCAACGATATGGATATTGTGGGGCAGTCCTATTTCGGAACGCTGCTGAGCATGCTGCCCGATCTCTTATCCTTTGTCATCAGCCTGGGGCTTTTGTGTTATCTCTCCGTGTGGATGGCGGCCTTTGTGGTGGCGTTCACCCTGATTCAAATGGTGGTGCCCAAGGTCATGTCGCCAAAAATCGCAAAGGCCAAGGCCGCGCTCTCGCAGCAGGCCGCAGCCTTCACGGAAGCGGCATCCGAGCATTTGCAGGGCTACGACCTACTCAAGGGCTTCCATTTAACCGCCCGCTCTCTGCAGGCCCTGCGGCAGGAAAATCACATTTGGGAGGAAAAGCGGTTTCGGGCAAAGCTCCTTTCCTCCGTCGCCATGCTGCTTTCCTTCGGCTTAGGACAAATTATTTATATCGGTATCTATTTTATCGGCGCGCTGCTGGTGGTTTCCGGACATCTGACTTTGGGCGGAATGATTGCCGCAACCCAGCTCAGCGTCTACATCGCCTCGCCCCTGCAAACGCTGAGCGGGGATATTGCGGAAGTAAACGGCGCAAAGCAAGTGATTGCGGCTCTGGAAGCGACCGGCAGCAAGCAGGAGGCGCCAACCGGTCAGGAGAAGCCTCAGCCGCCGTATCCGGGAATCTCTATGGATCATGTAAGCTTTTCCTATGGGGACGCAAAAATATTTGATGACGTGAGCTTTACCTTTCTTCAGGGAAAAAAATACCGGTTGAGCGGCGCCTCCGGTACAGGAAAGACAACTCTGACAAAGCTGCTCACCGGCGCGCTGACGCCGGACAGCGGCACAGTCCGGCTGGGCGAGCTTCCGATTTCGCAAATTGACCCTGCGTTCTTTGCCCAGGTGATTACGACCTGTGCGCAAAGCAACTTTATTTTTAACGATACCCTGCGCAATAACGTGACGCTTTTTCAAGACAGGTATTCCGATGAGCAGGTTTTGGACGCACTGCACCGGGCCGGCTTTGATTACGTACTGCAGCGGTATCCCCAAGGCCTGGATCAAACCCTGGACCAAGCCGGTCAAAATCTGTCCGGCGGCGAGCGGCAGCGAATCGCCCTGGCTCGTATCTTATTGCTGGGAACGCCGTTTGTGATTTTAGACGAAAGCTTCGCCAACTTAGACAGCGAAACCGCCCAGGAGCTGACCCGGCTGATGACCTCCGAACCAGAACGCACGCTCCTTTTTATTGGGCATCAATTGGCTCCCGAGGTAAACCGATACTTTGATATTTGCTTGGATATTAATGATAAAAAAATTCAAGAAAGAGAGACGGAACATGAACTCGCTGCAACAACCAGTCCCCTGTCTGTTTAAGGTTTGAGGCCATTGCAGGGTCTTCCTATCCATACATGCTATCTGGCAAAAAGTCAAAAATACCGGTTTGCACTGCCAGAGCAGCGCAAACCGGTCCCCTTTCGCTCCCTTACGCCCCCCCAGGTTTCCTTACTTCTGGTTCAGGTCCTGTAGCAAGGCGACGATGGCCGCCCGGCTTGTGGAAGGGATACGATCAAACAGCGCAATGACCTTTTCCGTATCGCCATCCATGGATCGTTTTACAGCGGAATTAAAGGTGAGATAATCCAGAGAAACATCAAAGAAATTTGCCAGTTTTCGGAGCGTGAACAAGTCCGGCTCGTAGATATCGTTTTCATACTGGCTCAGGCTTGAAGCGCTGATTCCCGTCAGAGCCTCCAGTTTTGCCAGAGATAAGCCCCTTTCGTTTCGCAGCTCTTTTAACCTCAGCTTTGGCATAGGGACCACCTCCGACCAGTTCTATTACAAAGAATAGCAACTATTCTCCCATTCTTCCATCTAGGTTTCCTCAATATAATTTCTTGAAATCCGTAAAAAATTCACTTGACATAAAGGAAAGCTAAATTTATAATATTCATGCAGTCCCAATCCCTCTCCTCACGCCGTTCGATATTTTAATTGGGATTGCGGTGGGGGCATCGTTTGACTTCCTTTTTATACGCCAGTTCCGAATACCGGCATCCCCCACCGGGCGCCCTCAGCCTGTCGAAAAGTCTTTTCGACAGGCTGAGCAATTTTTCAAACCAATGAATAGTTTGAAAAACTGACTGATGGAACGTGAAAGGGAACCCTGACGGTTCCCTTTCACACTTTTCTTCCCTCCGAATCCCTTCGGCTTGCGGGTTTATCGACACTCTGCGGGCCGCCCTCCCAGGCGGCCCTTTCCGATTTTGTCGTCTGCTCGAATACGTAGGCATGGGGCTGTATTTCGGCCCCGGTCCTGCTTCCCGGGAAACAGAGCGCGACAGGGAACCGTCAGGGTTCCCTGTCGCGCTCTGTTCCACGTTCGAACTGCGCCTTTAATCTGGTTTCCTCCCGGATTCAAGCCCGCTCAAGCAAAACGGGCGATTTCATCCGCTCCTGTGGAAAGAGACTTTAAATGATCCAGCAACATCTGCAATGGACGCGTGATATAGGCGTCCTTCTGCAATACGGCGAACATGTTGTTTTTCATTTCCATGCCGGTCAATCTGATTAACCGCAATTTTTTAAGCAGGATGGAGTCTGCTAAAAGGTCCTCCGGCAATACGGTGATGCCCAGCCCCGCCTCCGCCGCCTTGATCAGGGCAAAGGAATTGACGCTCTGCCAAACCGGGCGCGCTTTTCGATTTGCCAGGGAGAGCATGCTGTCAAACGTGTCCCGAATGGCGCTTCCCGGCTCCCGGAGCAAAAGCGGAAAGCGGCACAGCTGCTCCGGCGTTATGCTTTCTTCCGCAAAAGGAAAGCTGGGCGCGCACGCCAGGCATATGGTATAGCCCCCCAATAAAACGGTTTGGTAGGAACCCTGGGGCCGGGCGCCTTCCCAGAACGCGATATCGGCCCGTCCCCGCTGCAAAAGATCCATAACTGCGTTGGCGCTGGCGACACGGACGTGGACCGGAAGCTTCGGATGCGACGCTTGAAACGCACGAATGATCGAGGGAAGCAGAAAGGACGCGATGGTAATACTGGATACCACGTTGATCGGCGTGTCGTCCTCCAGGTGCGCTATCCTCTGATCCAAATTCCGATACGCCGCCAGGACGCCGCGCGCTTCACGCAAAAGCGATAAACCGCAGGGGGTCAGGCTCACGCCTTTGGGCAACCGGCGAAATAACGCAGTTCCCGCCTGTTGCTCCAGTTCAGCGATCGCGTGAGATACTGCGGACTGGGTCAGGTGCAGCGCTTGCCCAGCCCCTGTAAACGTGCCGGTCTGCTCAATCGCCTCTAAAACTTCCAATTGCCTGATTTTCATTCTCTCGCCCCCGGTCATATACATGAATAAAATTGATCGTTTTAATAAAATCATATCATTTTACAGATTGCAATGCAAGGAGTATACTGAAATAAAAAACAAGGAGCGAGGATCTTGAAGCAAAACAAGAACGTATACCTTTGGCTTTTTGCAGTTAATCTATTTATCAGTACGTTTACCTTCGGCGGTGGCTACGTGGTGGTGCCGATGGTCCGCCGCTACTTTGTAAATCAAAAGCGGTACTTTGAGGAAAAGGATTTAATGAACATGGCTGCGGTGGCGCAATCCACTCCCGGCGCCATTGCAATTAATTTATCCGCCTTGGCTGGATACCGGGTGGCGGGCACCCTCGGGGCCATCATCAGCTGTATCGCCGCAGTGATCCCTCCCCTCGTCTTGCTTGGCTTCCTATCAGCATTTTATACGGTACTGATCTCAAACCCTATCGTTGCCGCCGTATTAAAGGGGATGCAGGCTGGCGTCGCCGCGCTCATTGTGGATCTGATCGTTGATATGTGCGCCATGATCGGAAAAGAACGCTCGATGTTTTTGTCAGCACTGATACCGGCAGCCTTTTTGGCAAACTTCGTTTTTAATATCAATGTCGCTCTCATCTTGGTCCTTTGCTGTCTAATCTGCATCGTGCGCGCAGTTTGGAAGAAGAGGAGGGAAAAATGAATATTGTTTGGCGCTTATTTTTTACGTTTTTGAAAATTGGTTTGTTCAGCATTGGAGGTGGCTATGCGATCATTCCTTTGATTCAAGAACAGGTAGTCGAACAGGCAGGCTGGATCAGCGAGAAGATGTTCACAGACATCATAACCATTTCCCAGATGACCCCGGGGCCATTGGCTGTCAATACCTCCACCTTTGTCGGGCTTCAAATCGGCGGGCTTTGGGGCGCGCTGGCGGCTACACTAGGCTGTGTGGTATGTGGTGTGGTAATTTCACTATTTCTGTATGGTTTTTTCCAAAGGCACCAGAACTCCACCTATATTTTTGAAGTTCTCAATGGGCTGAAATCAGCTAGCTTAGGACTCATCATTTCGGCAGCCGCCACAATCCTATTGCTCGCGTTCTTTGGAACCAGCTCGATAAAATGGCATGCTATGCTCGCGCAGTTGGATTGGATCGCCCTGATCCTGTTTTCCAGTATTTTGTGGATCGTGCGTAAGTGGAAGGTCAGCCCAATTTTGATCATTTTGGTCAGCGGTATCGCAGGGGGGATTTTTTATCTGTGACCCCAGAATCCCATTTAAAATCCAGATTCGCCGGCCCGAATTTATCCCGATCCATAGAACGCCGGTCCTCCGCCCCCAATAGAGAGAAAAATGGCGCCGGGATAACCCGGCGCCATTTCGATTTCGTTTCCGCTTACAGCAGGGTGCAGGGGTCCGTGTAGGGGAGGTTCTGAGCCTGAGCCACGGCCTGACAGGTCAGCTTGCCCCCATAGGTGTTCAGGCCCTTGAGCAGGGCGGGGTCCTTCTTGCACGCGGCCTCGGCGCCCAGGTTGGCAATCCGCAGGGCGTAGGGCAGCGTGGCGCCGGTGAGGGCCATGGTAGAGGTGCGGGGCACCGCGCCGGGCATATTGGCCACGGAGTAGTGGAGCACCCCGTGCTTGACGAAGAAGGGATCCTGATGGGTGGTGATCCGGTCGATGGTGGCGATGGAGCCGCCCTGGTCGATGGCCACGTCCACCAATACGCTGCCGGGCCGCATGGTCTTGACCATTTCCTCGGTGACCAGCTTGGGGGCCTTAGCCCCGGGGATCAGTACGCAGCCCACCACCAGGTCCGCGCTCTGGACGGCCTGGGCGATGTGGAAGGGGTTGGACAGCAGAGTCTGTACCCGGCCGCCGAAAATATCGTCTAAGTAAGCCAGCCGCTTGGCCGCCAGGTCTAAAATGGTGACGTTGGCGCCCAGGCCCACGGCCATCTTCGCCGCGTTGGTACCCACGTTGCCGCCGCCAATGATGACCACATTGGCCCGCTCCACGCCGGGCACGCCGCCCAGCAGCACGCCACGGCCGCCCACGGCGGACTCCAGCAGATGCGCGCCCACCTGGACGGACAGACGACCGGCCACCTCGCTCATCGGCGCCAGCAGGGGCAGGGAGCCGTCGGAGAGCTGCACAGTCTCATAGGCGATGCCCGTGACCTTCCGCTCCAGCAAGGCCTTGGTTTGGGCCGGATCGGGGGCCAGGTGCAAATAAGTAAACAGGGTTTGCCCCTCCCGCAGCAGGCCGTACTCCGGCTCCAGGGGCTCCTTGACCTTGACAATCATGTCCGCGGTGTCGAAGACGTCTTTGGCAGTGGGCAGGATCTGGGCCCCAACCGCCTGATATTCCTGGTCTGTAAAGCCGCTACCCAGACCGGCGCTCTGCTCCATATAGACCGTATGCCCGGCCCGAACCAAGGCGTCCACACCAGCGGGCGTCAGGCCGACCCGGCCCTCTTGGGGTTTGATTTCCTTGGGACAACCAATGCGCATTGTTAAAGTCTCCTTTCAAAATGTATGCTCAATAGGGACACGGTTTTTACCGCGGCGCTCGTTCCGGTTCCCATCATACCACATCCGGGGGAAATTTCCAATACATTTTTGCTAAAATTCACTATTTTATTTGTTTCTTATACAAGGACATTTGTCAAGATTGCACAGCCCGCTTCCGGCTACGCCTTGCCCCCGGCTGGGACGCTCCTGATAACGGCTGTAGGGGCGACCACAGGTCGCCCCTACAGACGCCCCGTTTTGCAGGACTTGGCGGGCGTGCAAAGCACGCCCCTACTAGTTCGTCCGGCGGATGCGCGCAGCCGCCCGAGCAAAACCGCCCCGCGGCCGGCGGGGCGGTTTTGTGCGCTTATTTATCAAAATTCTGCCGCAGTTTCTCAAAGAACTTGGCGATTTTGGGCTGCGCGCCGGTATCCCTGGCGCTGTCCCCGAACTTCCGCAGCAGCTCCTTCTGCTCTCGGGTCAGGCGGGTGGGGGTCTCCACCACCACGGTGACCAGCTGGTCGCCTCTTGCCTTGCTATGGACGAAGGGAATCCCCTTCCCCCGAAGCCGGAACACGGTACCGGTCTGCGTGCCCTCGGGAATGGTATAGCGCACCTTGCCGTCCAGGGTCGGCACCTCCAGCTCCGCGCCCAGGGCCGCCTGGGTGAAGCTGACGGGCAACTCGCAGAGCACGTTGGCCCCATCCCGCAGGAAGAAGGGATGGCTGCGGATGCTGATTTCCACCAGCAGATCGCCGTTGGCCCCACCGTTGGTGCCGGAGCAGCCCTCGCCCCGAACCCGGACGCTCTGACCCTCGTCCACGCCCGCGGGAATCTGCACCCGGACCTTGGTGGAACGCCGGACCTTGCCCTTGCCCCGGCAGGTGGGACAGGGGTCCTGAATGGTGCGGCCCGCTCCGCCGCATTTGGGACAGACGGAGGTAGACTGCATCGTCATGCCCATAAAATTCTGGGTGGTGCGCACGGAGCCGCTGCCGCCGCAGGTGGCGCACACCTCCGGGGTCGTACCCGGCGCGCAGCCGTTGCCACCGCACTTGGCGCAGGTCTCGACGCGGGCCACGGGGACTTCCTTCTCCGCGCCGAAAGCGGCCTCCTCAAAGGTCAGCTCCAGCCGGGCGCCCACGTTCTCCCCCTGCCGGGGGGCGTTGGGGCTCCTGCGGCCGCCGCCGCCGAACAGGTCGCCGAATATGTCCCCGAACCCGGAGAAGGCGTCCCCAAACCCGCTGAAGCCGCCAAAGCCGCCGCCGCCGGCGCTGAAATTGGGGTCCACCCCGGCAAAGCCATACTGGTCGTACCGGGCCCGCTTCTCCCCGTCGGATAAAATCTCGTAGGCCTCCCCCACCTCTTTGAACTTGGTCTCGGCGGCCTTATCGCCGGGATTGCGGTCCGGGTGATACTCCAGGGCCTTTTTCCGGTATGCCTTTTTGATTTCGTCGGTGCTGGCGCTCTTTTCCACGCCCAGCACCTCATAGTAATCCCGTTTCTTCTCATTGCTCATGGTCCGTCACCTCGCAGGAACGAATGCTTACAGACGCGGCGGCGGGGGGACGGAATCCCTCCGTCCCCCCGGAGCGCGCCGGAGCGGAATCAATCCTTAACTTCCTCATAATCCGCGTCCACCACGCCGTCGTCTCCGGGGGTGCCCTGGCCGGGATCGGGGTTCTGGGCGCCGGTCTGCTGATAGAGCTTCTCGGACACGGCGTAGAACGCCTTCTGCGCCTCCTCCGTGGCGGCCCGGATGGCAGCTACGTCGCTTCCCTTGTTGACCTCCTTGAGCTTTTCCACAGCGGCCTGGACGGGGGCCTTCTCGGACTCGGAGATCTTGTCGCCCAGATCGGCCAGAGTCTTCTCACTCTGATAAATCAGCTGGTCCGCGGCGTTGTGGGCGTCCACCTCCTCCTTCCGGGCCTTGTCCTCGGAGGCGAACTGCTCAGCCTCCTTGACGGCCTTGTCGATCTCGTCCTTGGACAGGTTGGTGGAGGCGGTGATGGAAATTTTCTGCTCCTTGCCGGTGCCCAAATCCTTAGCGGACACGTTCACGATGCCGTTGGCGTCGATATCGAAGGTGACCTCGAGCTGGGGCACGCCCCGGGGCGCCGGCGCGATGCCCGTGAGCTGGAACCGGCCCAGGGTCTTGTTGTAAGCGGCCATCTCCCGCTCGCCCTGGAGCACATGGACCTCCACGGAGGTCTGGCCGTCGGCGGCGGTGGAGAAGATTTGGCTCTTTTTGGTGGGGATGGTGGTGTTCCGGTCGATGAGCCGGGTGAACACGCCGCCCATGGTCTCAATGCCCAGAGACAGAGGCGTCACGTCCAGCAGCAAAATATCCTTTACGTCGCCGCCCAGAACGCCGCCCTGGATACAGGCGCCCACGGCCACGCACTCGTCGGGGTTAATGCCCTTGAAGCCCTCTTTGCCCGTGAGCTTCTTCACCGCATCCTGTACGGCTGGAATCCGGGTGGAGCCGCCCACCAGCAGGACCTTGTTCAGCTGTCCGGCAGAAAGTTTGGCGTCGGACATGGCCTGGCGCACGGGGCCCATGGTCCGCTCCACCAGGTCGGCAGTGAGCTCGTTAAACTTGGCCCGGCTCAGGCTCACGTCCAGGTGCTTGGGGCCCGTGGCGTCGGCGGTGATATAGGGCAAGTTGATGGTGGTGGTGGTGACGCCGGACAGCTCGATTTTTGCCTTCTCGGCGGCCTCTTTCAACCGCTGCATGGCCACCTTATCCGCAGACAGGTCGATGCCCTCGGTCTTTTTGAACACAGAGACCAAGTGATCCATAATCCGCTGGTCGAAGTCGTCGCCTCCCAGGTGGGTGTCGCCGGCGGTGGCCAGGACCTCGATGACCCCGTCGCCGATGTCCAGGATGGACTCGTCGAAGGTGCCGCCGCCCAGGTCATAGACCATGATCTTCTGCTCCGTCTCCTTGTCCAGGCCGTAGGCCAGGGCCGCGGCGGTGGGCTCGTTGATGATCCGCTTTACGTCCAGGCCGGCGATCTTGCCTGCGTCCTTGGTGGCCTGCCGCTGAGAGTCGGAGAAGTAGGCAGGCACTGTGATGACGGCCTCCGTCACCGGGCCGCCCAGATAACTTTCAGCGTCCGCCTTCAGCTTTTGCAGGATCATGGCGGAGATCTCCTGAGGCGTGTACTTCTTCCCGTCAACCGTCACCTTATAATTGGAGCCCATGTGACGCTTGATGGACGCGATGGTGCGGTCTGCGTTGGTGACGGCCTGGCGCTTTGCCACCTGGCCCACCATACGCTCACCGTTTTTGGCAAAGGCCACCACGGAGGGCGTGGTGCGGTTTCCCTCTGCGTTGGGAATGACAACCGGTTCGCCGCCCTCCAGGACGGCGACGCAGGAATTGGTCGTGCCAAGATCGATGCCGATAATTTTAGCCATAATGCTCATCCTCCTACTATGATGAAATCCAGTATTTACAAATAATAGCATCCGCGGCCCGGAAAAGCGGGCGCGGCAAAACAAAGCAAAGCGCCGGCGCCGGGCCTAATTGGCCACCTGAACCATGGCGAAACGGACCACCTTCTCGCCCACCTTAAAGCCCTTTTGGAAGACCTGGGTGATGGTGTTCTCCCCTGCGCTCTCGTCCTCGGTGTGCATCACCGCGTTGTGCAGATTGGGGTCGAAGGTCTCCCCGGCCGCGCCGAAAATCTCCACGTCCAGGCTGGAGAAAATCTTCACCAGCTCGTTCATGGTCATCTCTACGCCCTTTTGATAGGCTGCGTCCTGGGTGGGCTGATTCAGGGCTCGCTCCAGATTGTCATAGACGGGCAGGAGCTTTTCCACGGTGTCCGCCCGCCCGTTTTGGTAGCTGCAGTCCTTTTCCTTTTGGGTCCGCTTGCGGAAGTTGTCATACTCCGCGGCCAGGCGCAGGTGCGCCTCCCGCTCCTGGTCCAGCTGCTCTTGCAGTTTCTGTCGCTCCGCCCCCAGCTCTCCCTGTCCGGCGGTCTCCTGCTGGGGCGCCTCCGCCGCAGGCTCCGGGGCGGGCGCTTGGGCCTTGGTCCGGTCCTTCTTGTCTGTCTTCTTTTTATTTTCCTGATCGGCCATGGATTATGCCTCCTGTGATGTTTCTGTATCCTCCCCCTGGGGGAGCTGCTTGCCCTCGGGCAGCGGCTTGGGCTCCGGCTTTTTGAACATGCGGGAGAGATTCTCCGCAAAGTAGCTCAGCCGAGCCGTCACCTTCGCGTAGTCCATCCGGGTGGGCCCTACTACGCCGATGAGTCCTTGCAGTCCCTCCCCGATGTCAAATTTCGTCATGACCACAGAGGTGTCTTTGAGCTGCGCGGCCACGTTTTCCGGGCCCACCAAAATTTGGGTCCCGTTCTCTCCCCGCATCACCGCGGGCAGATTGGCGATCATCTCCTCGTCCAGACTACTCAGCAGTTCCTGGGCTTTTTCCACGTCCCGGTACTCCGGCTGGCCTAAGAGCCTGGCCTGCCCCGAGAGTCTCACCTCCGCGCCGTGCTGGCTCTGGAGCACCGCCGTGGTGAAGTCCACCACGATGGGGACCAGACTGGCGGCGGCGCCGGCGTTCCGAGTCACCCGATCCAGCAGCGCCTCATTGAACTCCTCCGCCGGCACGCCGGTCATGCTGGCGTTGAGCACCGCGCTGAGCACCCGCAGGTCCGTCTCCGTCACGTTCAGAGGCAGCTTGATCAATTTATTCTTGACCACGTCGCCGGTGGTCATCACCACCAAAATGAAAGACCCCGCCTCAGCCATGAGGATCTCAAATCGCTTTACGGTGATGGCGCCCTGCCGGGCCGCCACCGTGTAGGCCGGCAGGTCCGTCGCCTGGGAGACCAGCTTTGCCACCTTCTCCAGTACCTTGTCGAATTCCTGCATGCGAAGCTCCATGGCCTCGTGCAGGCTCTTGGTCTCATCCATACTGAGCTTATAGCCCTGCATGAGCTCGTCAACATACAGCCGGTAACCCGTCGGGGAGGGAATCCGGCCTGCAGAGGTGTGGGGCTGCTCCAACAGGCCCATACTGGTCAGGTCGGCCAGCTCATTGCGAATGGTGGCGGAGGAATACTCCATATCCGGCATGGCCGCGATGGCCTTGGAGCCCACGGGCTCCGCCGTACGGATGTACAGGTCCACCACGGTCCGAAGGACTTTTTTCTTCCGCTCGGTGAGTTCCATGTGTAATCGCCTCCGATTAGCACTCGGCCACTCAGAGTGCTAAGGTAACTATACAACCCGCCCGGGCTGTTGTCAAGGGGCGGATTGGAAATATTTTAGGCAGGGGCGGCGCTTCGACACAGACCGGGAAAATGGGACGGATTTCCAGATGCGCCAGGCAGGTTCTGCCTGGAATACCTTGCCCCAAAAGGAGTCCTGCTATCCGGTTTCCGGCCGCCGGACTTGAAAGGCAGGGGCCGCGCGATTCGGGGATGCAGGGAACGGCCAAAGGTCTTTTTTTAATGTAGGGGCGAGCTGCGCTCGCCCGCTGGATACCGCTACTGATTTTGTAGGGTTTGGCGGGCGTGCAAAGCACGCCCCCACGGGATATCCGCCGATGATACGTCTGTAGGGGCGAGCGCAGCTCGCCCCTACAAAGGCGCGGTGCGATTTAGGCGGCACGGGCGTACGGTTTGCTTTATGGCAGACGTTTTCATCCTGCTCCGTTTAAAAAAATTTTTGCACCGCATTTTTTACCAGGCATAAGCGAGCCGCCGTTTCGCACAATACCACAGGAGGTGGTAATTGTGAGACGGCGGCTTGCGTTGCTTTTTTTAACCCTGGCCCTGCTGGTCCCGCCGGTGCGGGCGGAGGGTGATTACATTAAATGGGTGGATTTTAACGTTTCTTACGAAGCCATGGACCGCGCGCTGCACCTGGACATCACCTCTCAGGAGCAGGACCGGCCTGTGAGCTGGATCGACCTTTTGGCCCTGGGCGCCTGCCGCACCGGGGGAAAGGTCACGGCCAAGGCCGTGGACAAGGCGGCCAAGGATTTGGAGACCGGAAAGTCTCCGGAGGAGCTCCTGGGAGACCTGTACAAGTATTATGCGTATTATCACGAGGCCTATGACGCCGCCCTGGGCGGGCTGGTGGGAAACTATGCCATCGAAGTAGCCGATGAGAATGGTCAGAAGTATTGGAAGCCCTCCTACGGCCTGAAGGCCTTCTCCCCCATCGCGGCAGGTTACGGCTATAGCCACTGCGATGATTTTGGCGTGAGCCGGTCCTATGGCTTTGCCCGAAAGCACCTGGGCAACGATCTCATGGGCGCCATGGGTACGCCCATCATCGCCGTAGAGTGCGGCGTGGTGGAGGCCATGGGCTGGAACCAATACGGCGGCTGGCGGGTGGGCATCCGCTCCCTGGACGGCCGGCGCTACTATTATTACGCCCACCTGAAAAAGGACACGCCCTTCGCCCCGGGACTGGAGGAGGGAGATGTGGTCCAAGCCGGGGACGTGATCGGCTTCATGGGCCGCACGGGCTACTCCACCAAAGAGAACGTGAACAACATTGAAACCGTGCACCTGCACTTCGGCCTGGAGCTCATTTTTGACGAGAGCCAGAAGGAGTGCAACAGCGAGATTTGGATCAATGTATATCCCATCGTCCGACTTCTGAGCCAGCACCGCAGCAGCGTGCAGAAGGCGCAGGACGGGACCTGGACGCGGGTCTATGCCTTCCGGGACCTGGACGCGGAGCCTACCGAAGCCCCAGGCCGGCAATGAGCTCCACTAGGGTCTCCGCGAAGCAATGGGCGGCGGTGAGGGCCTCGGAGAGGGTGTTGCCAGCGGTGCCCACCTCCACCAGCATAGAGCCTGGGGTGGCGTGCTGGTTGAACCGCTCGGTGCGCAGGGACAGGGGCCGGGCCAGGCCCGGGTAATCCCGCTCCAATTGGATCTGGAGCTTCAGGGCGAAGGCCAGGTTGTCCTGCCAGCCCGGATGGCTCAGGCCGCCCTCGTCGGTGCCCATAACCAGCATCACCTGGGCCGAGCGCTGGCCTCCCACGGTGGCCGCCGTCGCCATCTGGCCGCCGTCCTCGTACTCCACCGCGTCCCGGTGCACGTCGATGACCATCTGGATGCTGGGGTATTCGGCCAGATACTGCTCGATTCTGGTCAGGGCCTTATTGTAAGAGCCGTTGTAAGAGGGATAGTCGTTGAGCGTCTCGTCGTGGAGCACGGGGATGCCCGCCTCCTCCAGAACCTGAGTGATCTCGTCGCCCACCCGGACCATGTTGTACGCGGTGTCCAGGGTCCGGTAGTTTCCGGAGGGCGTGTATTCCCAGCCGGACTCCGACGTATAGGCCTCCGTGGCATGGGTGTGCAGAATCAGCACCCGGGGCTCCTCCCCCGAAAAATCCAAATCCACCGGCTGCTCCAGCAGGGCTCCCAGGTCTGGCCGGTAGTCGCCGCCGTATTTGACCTCCAGCAGCTCCTTGTCCCCGGCGGAAAAACGCATAGGGCCCGGGTCCGCCGGCGCGGTGGGGAAGGAGAACACGGTGGTGGCCTCCGGGACCGTGGCTTCCTCCGTGGGTTCCTCCCCAGGCGGGGACGACGCGGGGACCGGGTCCGTACAGGGCGTCGTCTCCGGTTCCGTGGGCTTTACCGCTCGGCCGGTCTGCAAATAGAGCAGAAAGGAAGTCAGGCTGTCGCTGCCCACCGGCACGGAGGCAGGGCTTGTCTGGGGACTGCTGCCGCTGACGCGCAGGACCAAAGCCAACAGCAGGACTCCCACGCAGACCCTGCGGACCCGTTTTTTCCAGACTTCCATGACCGCTTCCCCTCCTATGTCCATCCCAAAGCCTCCTGCCCGCCGGGCGGGGCTTTTGTGCGCGGGAGCGCCGGCTGCCTCAACGGGGCAAGCGCCGGCGCAATTTCGTCTTTATAACAAAAAACCGCCGGCAGGAGGCGCGCCGGCAATCCGGCGGCGCTCTTTTTGCGGCGGCTTTTCTTTCTATCTCGGCTTTCGCCATGCCCCTCGGCGGGGCTGCTCAGCCCGCAGAGTTTCAAAAAAGGTGCGCAGCACCTGGGCGCAGGCCTCCTCCAGCACCCCGGCGGTCACCGCCGGATGATGGTTGTAGGCCATATTGAATAAATCGCACACGGACCCGCAGGACCCGGCTTTGGGGTCCTTGGCCCCGAAAACCACCCGGGGGATCCGGGCGTTCAGAATGGCCCCGGCGCACATGGGGCAGGGCTCCAAGGTCACGTATAGGGTACACTGCCACAGCCGCCAGCCCCCCAGGGTCCGGCAGGCCTGATCGATGGCTTCCAGTTCCGCGTGACACAGGGCGTTTTTCCCCGCTTCCCGGCGGTTCCGGCCCCGACCCACCACCTGTTCGCCTAGGGCCACCACGCAGCCCACCGGCACCTCCCCGTCCTGGGCGGCCTCCCGGGCCAGGTCCAGAGCCAGCGCCATAAAATCCCGGTCCTCCACAGGCCCCACCTCCCGGGCCTTATCATAGCCCATTTTGAAGGCTAGGTCAAGCCGCCTCAGGGCTCCGACAACAGGGCCGCAAACAAAACGGCCAGCTCTTGCCGGGACAGGGGCCTGTCCCCCTGGGCGTCGGACCGCTGCTGCAGCCGGCCGTCGGCTGCATGGAAGCTGCTGCGAAAGGTGCGGACCAGGGCGGATTCATCCTTTTTGCTCACAGGCAGGCCTGTGAGCAGATAATCCGTTGTGACATCAAAGAGGTGGGCCAGGGCCACGATCCGGTCTCCGGAGGGCTCCCTGCGTCCCTGTTCATACATACCCACGGTACTGGTGCTCACAGACAGGCGTTTGGCCAGCTCCGCCTGGCTCATGCCCGCCTCCCGCCGCAGAGACGCGATTCTTGCTCCCAGCATACGCGCACCTCCTTTCCTGCTGAGCCTAAAATAGCACGCTGCTCCCAAAAAAGATAGGGAATCATGTCCATTACACAGGCAAGCTTGACATCACACGAAACGCATGCTAAAATGAAATGGAAATATCTGGAATATAAACTTAATAAAAAAATAACAATATTCAGAATATTTCTTGGGATAATGAGGTTTTACTTCAGGCGAGGTTGGGCACAAACCGCGCTGGGCTTGCAAAGGACAGCTGAATTCAGTTCGGAGGGCGAGGTTATGAGATGGACGAAAGCAGCGGCGCGCCTGCGCTGGAGGCTGCTGCCCCGGGACCGGCAACAGGACAGGCCCTGGGGCCTATGCCCCCGCTGCGGGCGGGAGCGCTATGGGGAGGGGCCCTGTCCCTACTGTGAAGGGGGGGCCCTATGACCCTTCTGGAGATTTCCTTGGGATACCAGGCGGCGGCGGAGCCTCTGCGCCGCCGCCTGGCGCAGCTCCGGCGGGAGGCCGCCCGGGAGACGGACGCAGAAGCCCTGTGGCGCCTGAAGCGGCGGATTGCGGAGCTGACCCCCCTGCTCACGGAGATGAACCAATTGGCGGAGCTCACGGCCCGGTACTACGAAAGGGGGTACTACCGCAATGCGCGATACACCCTATGACGGGTACCTGGGCCCTTACCTCCCCCGGGAGGTGCAGAAAAAGCGGGTGGCGCGGGTGCTGCGGGAGGAGCTGACCACTTTACAGCGGGCCGCGGTGGTGGGCTATTACATTCAGCAGAAATCGATTCCGGAAATGGCCCGGGAGCGCGGCGTCAACAAAAGCACCATATGCCGGAACCTGCACCGGGGAGAGGCCAGGCTTCGCCGGTGCCTAAGGTACTGAGTGGTTTCCGGATTTTCTTTTGCACGGGCGGCTTCTGGCCGCCCGCCGGTCCTCTGTAGGGAACGACCTGCGGTCGTTCCGCGGGCGAGCGCAGCTCGCCCCTACGGGA
>CBCTHM010000025.1:0-23400 GCA_965146675.1 uncultured Eubacteriales bacterium
ACCCAGATGAAAGGGGGAACGGGCGAGCGCAGCTCGCCCCTACAGGGTTTCTACCGATGGTGTTATGTAGGGGCGGCCTGCGGCCGCCCGCGTATATGTTTCCTGCGTCGCAGGCACCCAGATGAAAGGGGGAACGGGCGAGCGCTGCGCCCCACAAAAGGGCGCGGCCTTATTTGTACAAAGATATCGATATAAACAGATTTTTATAGGCTTTTTCGTATAGAATGCCGAATAAGTTTTTTAAAATTATGGACAAATGAGGCAAAACGCGGTATAGTGTAAAAAAGGGCAGGAGCTAGGCCTGTGCGCGTCATTTCCCGGTTCACACAGTTGCTTTTGTTGAGGCCGGGCCACGCGGGCCCGGCCTTTCCTGCGGAATTAGAGAGGTGATACCGTTCATGGCATTTTCCTTTTTTGGCGGCGTCCATCCCAAGGATCAAAAAGAGCTGGCCCGGGAACAGGCTATCCAGATCTTCCCCGCGCCCCAGACCTTGGTAATCCCCTTGTCCCAGCACATCGGCGCGCCCTGTAAGCCTTTGGTAGCCCGGGGAGACCATGTGGATCTGGGCCAGAGAATTGGGGACGGTCCGGGGCTCTGTGTCCCGGTGCACGCCTCGGTATCCGGTACGGTAAAGGCGGTGGAGGCCCGGCCCCATTCCAGCGGCACCACGGTTCCGGCGGTGGTGCTGGAGAACGACTTTTCAGAGACCCTTTCCCCGGAGATTCGGCCCCGCCAGAGCCTGGACGGTCTGGGCCCTCAGGATCTCATGGAGCTCATCCGGCAGGCCGGGGTGGTGGGCATGGGAGGCGCCACCTTCCCCACCCACGCCAAGCTGGCCTCCGCTCTGGGGAAGGTGGACACCATTTTGGTCAACGCCTCAGAGTGCGAGCCCTACATCACCGCCGACGAGCGGCTGCTGCGGGAGCAGCCCCATCGGGTCCTGCGGGGCCTGGAGGTGCTGATGCGCATTTTGGGGCTTGACAAGGCCGTGATGGCCATGGAGGACAATAAGCCTCAGGCCGCCACCGCAGTGCGCGCTGCGCTGCTGGACCATCCAGGCATCCGGCTCCAGCTTTTGCGGACCCGCTACCCCCAGGGAGCGGAGAAACAGCTCATTCAGTCCATCACCGGCCGGCAGGTACCGCCGGGCGGCCTGCCCGCCGCCGTGGGCTGCGCCGTATTCAACGCAGCCACCTGCGCCGCGGTTTGCGACGCTGTGTGGGACGGGATGCCCCTGGTGCGGCGGGTGGTGACGGTGTCCGGCGACATCGCCATGGAGCCCCGGAATCTGCTGGTGCCCATTGGAACCCCCTTTACGGATATGATCGACGCCGTGGGTTTCCGGCAAAATCCCTATAAGGTCCTGTCCGGGGGCCCCATGATGGGCCTTGCCCAATTCGACCTCACCGTGCCGGTGACCAAGGGCACCAACGGCGTGACCATTCTGGGGGAGGCCAACCGCTTTGCGGCGAGCCAGCCTCACTGCATCCGGTGCGGCAGATGCGTGCAGGTGTGTCCCATGCATCTGATGCCTTTGTACATATACAGCGCCGAGCGGCGGTCGGATACCGCGGAGCTGTCCCGCCGCCATGTGACCGACTGCGTGGAGTGTGGCAGCTGCGCCTACGCCTGCCCCGCCTGCGTGCCCCTGGTCCAGAGCATCCGGACGGCCAAGCAGAAGCTGCGGGACGCGCAGCAGGCGGCAAAGCCCGCTGCCGAGCCCGTTCGAACCTAAGGAGGGAGCGGAACTATGCCGACAAAAATCAAGTATTTTTATGAGCTGACCGTTTCCAGCTCGCCCCATGTGCACAGCCGCCTGGGAGTCCGGCGCATCATGCTGGATGTGGTGCTGGCCCTGACCCCGGCCCTGGTGTGGGCGACGGTGCAGTTCGGGCCCCGGGCGCTCACCGTGTCGGCCCTGTCCGTGGCCGCGTGCGTTTTTTTCGAGTGGGCGTACCGGAAGCTGCTGCGCCAGGACTGCACGGTGGGCGACCTGTCCGCCGTGGTCACAGGGCTGCTGCTGGCCTTTGTCTGCCCCGTGACCATCCCCTATTGGACGCTTATGGTGGGGGATTTCTTTGCCATCGTGGTGGTAAAGCAGCTCTTTGGCGGCATCGGCAAAAACTTTATGAACCCAGCCCTGGCGGCCCGGGCCTTTCTGTTCTCCTGGCCGGCCCTGATGACTACCTGGGTCCGGCCCGGGGCTTGGCCCGCAGTGTTCGGTCCCCAGGTGGACGGACTCACCGCCGCCACGCCCCTGGCCAGCCTGCACCAGGGCACTCTACCGGCGGAGAACCTATGGACCCTGTTTTTGGGAAAAACCGGCGGCTGTCTGGGGGAGACTTCCGCGCTGCTGTTGCTGGTGGGGGGCCTTTATCTTCTGGCCCGCCGGGTCATCCGCGCCCGGATCCCCCTGGCGTATCTGGGTACCGTGGCGGTTTTGACCCTCCTATTCCCTCGGGGAGGCGACCCGCTTGCCTGGATGGGAAGCCAAGTCCTATCCGGGGGGCTAATGCTGGGAGCCTGGTTCATGGCCACGGATTACACCACCTCTCCCGTGACGGGCTGGGGGCAGGTGTTCTATGGTGTGGGCTGCGGCGGCCTGACGGTTCTCATCCGGTATTTCGGCTCCTATCCTGAGGGCGTCAGCTATGCGATCCTGGTGATGAACGCCTGCGTGGTTCTGCTGGACCGGGTGGGGCTGCCCCGGCGCTTCGGCGCCGCCCGAAAGGGGGCGCGGGTATGAAGACGAAGACCAAGGGAGCGGGGCTGCACGCGGTTGTTACGCTGTTTCTCATCACCGCAGTGATGGCGCTGCTGCTGGCCCTGGTCAATGGGGTCACGGCAGAGCCCATCCGCCGCGCCACAGAGGAAAAAACCCAAAGGGCGTTCGCCGCGGTTCTGGGGCCCGGGATTGTCCTGGGCCAAAAGCTGGAGGAGTTTCCCGACGACACGGGGCTGGTCCAGGCGGTATATGAGACCTCCGACGGGTATGTGGTGGAGGTGGCTCCCGCCGGCTACGGTGGGGAGATTGACCTGGCCGTGGGTGTCAGCGGGACCGGTGCGGTGACGGGCGTAGCCATCATCCGGCATACGGAGACCGCCAGCCTGGGAGCCAACGCAGCCAGCGACGGGGCCGTGGGCCAGCGGTTTCGGGACCAGTTTTTGGGCGCGAGAGTATCCGACGGCCTGTCTGTCACCAAGGACGGCGGTACGGTAGAGGCCCTGACCGGGGCAACCGTGACCTCCCGGGCCGTCGCCAAGGGCGTGGATGCTGCGCTGCGCTGCGCCGCGGCGCTGGAAGGAGGGGATGCAACTTGAACTTTCGTAAGCAACTCAGGGAGGGCCTGCTCACCAAAAACCCGGTGCTGGCGCAGCTGCTGGGCATGTGTTCTACCATGGCCATCACCACGACGCTGTTCAACGGCCTCGGAATGGGCCTGTCTGTGACGCTGATTTTGATTTGCTCCAATGTGTTGATTTCCCTGCTGCGGAAAATTATCCCCAGCAGCATCCGCATCGCCGCTTATGTGGTGATCATCTCCGGCTTTGTGACTATGGTGGACCTGCTGCTGCAGGCCTTTCTG
Source organism: uncultured Eubacteriales bacterium (assembly GCA_965146675.1). GTDB lineage: Bacteria > Bacillota > Clostridia > Oscillospirales > Oscillospiraceae > Faecousia. The sequence continues at coordinate 3,589 of CBCTHM010000025.1, forward strand.
CCGGAGCTATCCGAGAGCCTGGGGGTATTTATCCCGCTGATCGTGGTCAACTGCATCATCCTGGGCCGGGCGGAGGCATTCGCCTCAAAGAACGGGGTTTTGGCCTCGGCGGCGGACGGCCTGACCCAGGGCCTGGGCTATACGGTGGCCCTGGTAGCCATGTGCATCCTCCGGGAGTTGCTGGGCAGCGGTACCTTTGGCGCCGGGCTGCTTGGCGGCGGCGCCGGGGTCCGCATTCTGCCGGAGCAGGTGCCTGCCATGCTGCTGATTTTGCCCTTCGGCGGTTTCTTAACCCTGGGCTGCCTCATCGCCTTCTCCCAATGGCTGACCAAGACGATCAACCGCCGGGAGCAAAAGCGGCTGGCTGAAAAACGGAAGGAGGCCGCCGCTCTATGAATGTAACGAAGCTGCTGGAAATCGCCCTGGGGGCCGTTCTCATCAACAATTTCATTCTGGTGAAGTTTTTGGGCATCTGCCCCTTTTTGGGTGTGTCCAAGCGGACAGACACCGCGGTAGGCATGGGAGCCGCCGTGACCTTTGTCATGGCCCTGGCTGCCGCGGCCGCTTGGGCGGTGGATCACTATGTTTTGACACCCCTGGAACTGGGCTATATGCAGACCGCCGCGTTTATTCTCATCATCGCCGCCATCGTACAGGTGGTGGAGATGTTCCTGAAAAAATGCGTGCCCAGCCTGTATCAGGCCCTGGGAATTTACCTGCCCCTCATCACCACCAACTGCGCGGTGCTGGGCGTGGCCCTGCTAAGCGTGCAGGAGCACTACAATTTTCTGGAGTCCGTGGTCTACGGTATCACCGGCGGCCTGGGGTTCACCCTGGCTATCGTCCTGTTCTCTTCTGTCCGCCAGCGGGTGGAGGACGCGGACTGCCCCGAGAGCTTTCGGGGCTTCCCCATTGCCCTGATTTCCGCGGGCCTGCTGGCCCTGGCGTTTATGGGCTTTTCCGGCCTGAAAATTTTTTAGGGAGGGCGGAGAGATGGAGATTTTAAAAGCTGTCGCGGTACTCGGCGGCTTGGGGGCCCTCTTCGGCCTGGTGCTGGCTCTGGCCAACCGGATTTTTTACGTGAAGACAGATCCCCGGCTGGAGCCCCTTCAGCAGGCTCTGCCCGGCGCCAACTGCGGCGGCTGCGGCTATTCCGGTTGCGGCGCGTACGCCCAGGCGGTGCTGGAGGGAAAGGCGCCGGTGGGCTTGTGCGTCTCCGGTGGAGACGAGTGCGCCCAAGCCATGGCGCGGATTCTGGGGATCGAGGCGGAAAAGGTGGCCCGGCAGGTGGCCTTTGTCCGCTGCAGCGGCGTCACCGCCCGGGATAAGGGCATTTATGAGGGGATCCAGGACTGCCTGGCTGCCTCTAAGGTGGCGGGCCGGGGCCCGCTGATCTGCAAATTTGGCTGCCTGGGTTTTGGCAACTGCGTCAAAGCCTGCCAGTTTGATGCCATCGGCCTGGAAAACGGTGTGGCAAAGGTAAACCCAGACCTGTGCGTGGGCTGTATGCGCTGCGCCGCGGCCTGCCCCCGGCACATTATCGTGCCGGTGCACTATGGCGCACACATCACCGTGGCTTGCTCCTCCAACGCCCGGGGCTCTGTAACCCTGCGTGGCTGCGACATCGGCTGCATCGGCTGCAGCAAGTGCCAGAAGACCTGCCCCAAGGGGGCCATCCGGGTGGAGCGGAACCTGGCGTATGTGGATTACAGCCTATGCGACGGCTGCGGGCTGTGCGTGGAGGTCTGCCCCCGGCATCTGATTTCCAACTCCCACCTGACCCCGGCGGACGCCGGGCTGGTGGTACAGGCCGGCCCCCGCGATTTGTAAGAAAATGGAACGGCTCCGGCGTGCCGGGGAGAAGGGAGTATAAGATGGACGAGGCGATGGGAAAGGCGCTGGTTGCCATGAGCGGCGGCGTGGACAGCTCCGTGGCGGCCTACCTCATGCAGCAGGCGGGCTATTTGTGCACCGGCGCCACCATGCGCCTGTACCAAAACGAGGACCTGGCGGTCCCCCGACCGGGGACCTGCTGTTCCCTGGAAGATGTGGAGGACGCCAAGACCGTGGCGGCCCGGCTGGGCATGCGGCACTATGTGTTCAACTTCTCCGCGGAATTTCGCACACAGGTCATGGACCGGTTTGCCCGCGCCTATGAGGCCGGCTGCACCCCGAATCCCTGCATTGACTGCAACCGGTATCTGAAGTTTGACCGGCTGTATCGCAGGGCCCGGGAACTGGGCATCGGCTATGTGGTCACCGGGCATTACGCCCGGATCCACCGGGGAGAGAACGGGCGGTATTTGTTGAAAAAGGGCCTGGACACAGGAAAGGACCAGAGCTATGTGCTCTATGCCATGACCCAGGAGCAGTTGGCCCACACCCAGTTCCCCCTGGGGGAGCTGCACAAGCAAGAGGTCCGGCGCATCGCGCAGGAGCAGGGGTTCCTCAACGCCCGGAAGCGGGACAGCCAGGATATCTGCTTCGTCCCGGACGGGGACTATGCTGCGTTTATTCACCGGCATCGGGGGCTGGAGTACCCCCCGGGGGACTTCGTGGACCAGCAGGGTCGGGTGCTGGGTCGGCACCGAGGCATCATCTGCTATACGGTGGGCCAGCGACGGGGCCTGGGCGTCTCGGCAGACCGGCCACTGTATGTCCGGGAGATCAGACCCCAGGACAACACGGTGGTTTTGGCCCCGGAATCCCAACTATACAATCGAATCGCTCTGGTTTCGGATTTCAATTGGATTGCCTACCCCGCGCCCACAGGCCCGATTCGGGTCTGGGCCCGGGCTCGTTACCATCAGCCAGAGCAGCCTGCAATCGCCCAGTTGCTTCCGGACGGTCGGGTCCGGGTGAGCTTCGATCAGCCCCAGAGAGCCCTGACCCGGGGGCAGGCTATGGTGCTCTATGACGGGGACACCGTGGTCGGCGGCGGGACCATGACTGCCGTGGAGCCCTGAGCTGCGCGTTGCGTGGAATATCCCAAGAATCGGTACCGGAATAATGGTCGAAATTTCATTTTGATGGACTGTACAACCCCTGCCAACTCTTTTATTGTGTAAAAAGAGGGGGAATTAACGTGAAACTACCTGAAACTTTGTCGAATTCCAATCTTAGCGCGCAGGCCCAAAGCGAAGAAACAGCGGTTTCACCTCCTGGCAACTGTCGGCTGGTTCAGAGATGGGAAAATGGGCACGTTTTCCAGCCACAGCAAATCTGCGTTTGGGGGGCGAGATTATGATTCGTCGGGTCTACGACTTGCTGGGCGCCCTTGGCGTCACTGCAAATTACAGCGGTTTTTTCTATGCGGCCTATGCAGTTTTACTGTCCCTGGAGGATCAAGGACGCCTTTTGCTTGTGACCAAGCGGCTTTACCCCGAGGTGGCCGAGCATTACGAGACCACGGCAAGCTGTGTGGAGCGGAATATTCGCACGGTGGCTTCCCTTGCTTGGGTGCGAAACGCAGCGCTGCTCCAGCAGATTGCCCGGGACCGGCTTTGGGAAAAGCCCACGGCTTCCCAGTTTATTGCCATACTCACGGCTTATTTTTTGCGGCAAAGCGCACCGGAGACGCTGCTGCAGGACCTGCCTTCTCCGGTCTCCGCGCTTCCGGCCTTCGCTGGAGCCCTGCGAGCCGCCCGGTGAAGCACGTTCAAAAAGGGTGAAAAAATCGTTCGACACCAAAGCGCGGGATTTTATAACATTCCGGGAGGAAAAGCAGGAACAACTCCAAAAAGGGAAGAAAAAATAAGACCCGCCCCTGGGGGACTGTCGGATTTTGCGGTATTTTTCTCTGTTCAACGCCTGTAAACTGTGGTTCAATAAAGGCGGAGGCGAGGAAAATGACACGAAATATGCTGATGTATGAGCGGTATTTTCATGACGAGCAGAGCCGGAAATTTCATTTGCAGTATTTCCTGCTGATCGACGAAGTGGTGTTCGGCTGCAACACCCTGGAGGTCTACGGCGCTGAAATACGGGCTTTTCGGGACGGAACGTTTCACGACAAACGGGTCATTCGGGGTATAACCCCCTTTGGACCCAGGATTACATCCATTTTAAACTGCCTGGCCGACGGGCTGGTGACCCCGGCTTGCATGCGGGATGTGGTCTGCGACATGCTCTGCGCCTAAAATTCGGGAAAGGACTGGACAGGAACCGGACGTTTTGCTATAATGGACAAAAGCAAACGAGAGGAGCGCATTCCATGAAATGTCCTTACTGTGGGGATCAGGAGAGCAAGGTTGTGGATTCCCGGCACTCCGAGGATGGTCTCAGTATCCGGCGGCGGCGGGAATGTCTGGCCTGTCAAAAACGATTCACTACCTATGAGACCGTGGAGAGCCTTCCCGTCATCGTGGTGAAGAAGGACGGCAGCCGGCAGTCCTTTGACCGAAACAAAATTCTAAACGGCATGGTCCGCGCCTGCGAAAAGCGGCCGGTGCCCTTGGCAGAGCTGGAAAACGCGGCCTCCGAGATTGAGCAGATTTTGCAAAATTCTCTGGAGCGGGAAGTGAGCTCCGAGGACATCGGAGAGCTGGTGATGGAGCGTCTAAAGCGGCTGGACGAGGTGTCCTATGTGCGGTTTGCTTCCGTGTACCGGCAGTTTAAGGACATTCGCAGCTTTATGGACGAGCTAAACAAGTTCCTGGAGGAAAAATAAGGGGGCGAAGCCATCATGATCTGGAAGCTTATGGGCCTGTTGATGCTGCTGATTCCCCTGGCGCTGCTGGCGCTGGGCCTGATCAGCAGGAAATGTCCGCCTCAGGGGCCGAATTGGACGCTGGGTTACCGGTCCCGTCGGGCCCGGGCCAGCGACGAGTCCTGGTTGTTCGCCCAGGCCTATGTGGGACGGATCTGGTTTTGGATGGGCGCCGCCCTGCTGATTGTGGCGCTGATTCTGGGCCTGGTCCTGCGGGGCAGAAGCATGGAGACCATTTGCAGGGCGGCGGCCATCTGCATTGGGGTGCAGGATTTGTGCGTGCTGAGTGCGGTGATTTCCACAGAGACGGCGCTGAACCGGCGCTTTGACCGGTATGGCGTCCCCCGCGTTTCCGCCCAGGGGCAGCTTGATTCCGCTTCAAGCGGAGCGGTTCCGCCGGAAGCGGCATACATAGAGCAGTTCGAAGAGATGGAAATCTGACCGGGATCTGCGCGGAGTGGAAAAATATCAGGACGGGCCCTGCCTGGATGGGGGGCTCGTCCTGATTTTACGGCCTGGAGGTTGCCTGCGCCGGTGGTCCGGAATTGACATTTTTGGCCAAAGCCTGTATGATAGAGACAATCAAAGCGGGCCGCGCTGCGGCTCCGTGTAAAGGATGTGCAAAGATGAAAAAATGCATGGCAGCGGTGCTTACCGTTCTTCTGCTCCTGACTGGCTGCGCCAAGGCGCCGGAGCCGCCGGAGACTGCGCCGGTTACGCAGACGAACCCCTCTACAGTCCCGGAAACTACCCTTCCGGAGACCACGGCCCCGGAAACCACGGCACCGGCGCCTGCAGGGCTGGCCCCCCTCACCGGGCAGGCGCTGGAGGCTCCCTATGACAACAGCCGTCCCTATGCCGTGATGGTGAACAATATTAAGGTGGCGCAGCCCCAGTGCGGCATCAGCCAGGCCGACATCCTATATGAAGTGCTGGCCGAGGGCGGCATCACCCGGACCATGGCGATCTTTTCCTCCATGGGGGACCAGCCCCTGGGCAGCATCCGCTCTCTGCGCCCTTATTACCTGAGCATCGCCCGGGCTTATGACGCTATTGTGGTGCATGCCGGCGGTAGCGAGCAGGCCTATTCGGATCTGTCCTCCTCCGGCTGGGACCACATCGACGGGGTGCGGGGCGCAAATTCCGGCAGCTACTATTACCGGGTTCAGTCCCGGATCGACACGGCAGGTTATGAGCACAGCCTGTTTATTGACGGAGACGATGTCAGGGAATATGCCGAATACATGGATTGCCGGTTCCTGCATGACGAGGGCTACAGCTGCGGCCTTACCTTTTCGCAGGACCCCATGGAACAGGGGGACCCGGCCTCCGAGGTGACGGTGCACTTTCGTACCAGCAAAACTACGTCCTTTCAATATGACGGCCAGACCGGTCTGTACAGCGCCTCCCAATATGACAAGGCCTATGCCGACGGAAACAACGACGAGACGCTCACCTTCCGCAACCTTTTGGTGCTGTACGCCGAGACAAAGTCGGTAGACGATTATGGCCGCCTGGCGGTCACGCTCACCGGTCAGGGGGAGGGCTATCTGGTGCGGGACGGCAAATGCATTTCCATCCTCTGGTCCCGGGCTGGGGAGGACGAGCCTTTCCAGTATACGAGTGCAGATGGAACCCCGGTGGTCCTGGGGGTGGGGAAAACCTATGTGGGTGTTACGCCGCCGGGCAGCGATCTGGATTTGGCGTAAGGTTATCCCCCCATGGGGCTTGCGCTGCGAAGCCCGGTCTGCTATGCTAGAATCACAGGTCAGATAACACGCGAACCCAATCAAGCTGGCGCCGGTCCCTGGGGAAGAGGGACCGGCGCTTCTCCTTATATTCGTCGGAAAATCTCTGTCGGGGCGCGCTTCGCTCGCCCGCGAGGGTGCCGTTGTGGCAGGGAAGCCGACGGGCGAGCGCAGCTCGCCCCGACATCAATCAATCGTCATGCTTCCGTATGGGCGAGCTTTGCCCGCCCACCAGGGTACCGTTGTGGCAGGGAAGCCGACGGGCGAGCGCAGCTCGCCCCTACATCCATCTATCGTCGTGCTTTCGTAGGGGCGAGCTTTGCTCGCCCGCCAGGGTGCCATTGTGGAAGGGAAGCCGACGGGCGAGCGTAGCTCGCCCCTACATCCATCTATCGTCGTGCTTTCGTAGGGGCGAGCGTAGCTCGCCCCTACATCCATCTATCGTCGTGCTTTCGTAGGGGCGAGCTTTGCTCGCCCGCCAGGGTGCCGTTGTGGCAGGGAAGCCGACGGGCGAGCGCAGCTCGCCCCTACATCCATCTATCGTCGTGCTTTCGTAGGGGCGAGCTTTGCTCGCCCGCGGGTAGCCGAAGTTCGCCCCTACAGGATCGGATCCAAGCCGCCTGTGACCACGAGAATTGCTGGGGTCCCGCGCCGGAATTTCGCGGCGGGAAAGAAGTTCTGTTCACAAATTGCCCAGGAACTCTTAACAATTTGTTCACTCCAAATTGAAGAAAACGGCTATAATGTCAATAAAGGCAAAACGAATCGGAGGGAGCTGCCATGGCGGTATCTGTTTTAATCGTGGAGGATGATAAAAATATCGCGGAGCTGCTGCAGATGTATTTGGAGAAGGAGGGCTATGCCGTCACGGTGGCCCCGGACGGCGGCCAGGGCGTCACCAAGTTCCGGGCGATTCAGCCGGACCTGGTCCTGCTGGACCTGATGCTTCCCGTACTGGACGGCTGGGGCGTGTGCCGCACCATCCGGGCCGAGAGTCAGGTTCCTATTATCATGCTGACCGCCAAGGGGGAGACCAGCGACAAGGTCTCCGGCCTGCGTACCGGCGCCGACGACTATATCACAAAGCCCTTTGAAATGAAGGAAGTCCTGGCACGCATCGAAGCGGTGCTGCGCCGGTCTGGGGCCGGCGGGGAGAAGAAGGCCAACAAGTTGGTTTTCGACAAGCTGGTGATCGATATGGACGCCTTTGAGCTCACAGTGGATGGAAAAAAGGTAGAAGCGCCGCCCAAGGAGATGGAGCTATTGTACCACCTGGCTTCCTCTCCCAACCGGGTTTACACCCGCAACCAGCTGCTGGACGAAGTCTGGGGCTTCGACTATTTCGGAGATTCCCGCACGGTGGATGTACATGTCAAGCGCCTGCGGGAAAAGCTGGAGGGCGTGTCCAACCAGTGGAGCCTGAAGACGGTCTGGGGCGTGGGCTATAAATTTGAGGTGGTATGACCCATGAAAACCACATTCAGCCGCCTGTTTACCACAACGGCGCTGATTATCCTTTTCGCCGTAACGCTGCTGGGTCTGTCCTTCCGGGCCATGGTGAAGAGTTATTTGGCGCAGGAGAAGGAGGATAGCCTGCAGGCCAACGCCGCCGCGGTGGCCGATTTGGCGGCCACCTACAATCAGGTCTTTCTTGCGCCCGAATTTTTTCCCGAAAAGCGGCTGGCCCTGGGGGTCAACCTATCCTTTGCCGCCCGGATTTCCGGAACTGACGCGGTTATATGCGACGAAAGCGGCCTGGTTCTTTTGTGCTCCTGCTCTGAGCCATACTGCGAGCATTTGGGCCAGCAGGTGGACGCGGATTACCTGCAGCAGACCTTGCAGCGGGGCAAGGCTCAGACCGGCGTGGTAAATGGCCTGTACCAGGACACCCGTTACGCTGTGGCTGTACCCATCGTCCTGATGGACGGCAGCACCGTGGGCACGGTGCTGGTTTCCGAGCCGCTCAAAGGCACGGAAACCATTCTCACGCAGATTACTCAAATGTTCATTTTTGTGGCCCTGATTGTGCTGATGCTCACCGTTTTGTGCGTGTCCGTCTTCACCCAGAATCAATGCCGGCCCTTGAAGGACATGGCCGACGCAGCCAAGGAATTCGGCCATGGAGACTTGAAGACCCGGGTGGAAACGGGCGGGAACCACACCCTGGAGATTGATGAGCTGGCGGTGGCGTTTAACAACATGGCCTCCTCCCTGGAAAAGAGCGAGTACCAGCGGCAGGAATTTGTGGCCAACGTGAGCCATGAGCTGAAGACGCCCATGACTACCATCGGCGGCTATGTGGACGGAATCCTGGACGGCACCGTCCCCCCGGAAAAGGAGCGGCATTATTTGGCTCTGGTCTCCGATGAAATCAAGCGGTTGTCCCGGCTGGTTCACAGCATGCTGGATGTATCCCGGCTGCAGGACCAGGGGATTCCCCTGGAGAAGATGGTCCGGTTTGACGTGACCGAGAGCATGGGGCAGGTACTCATCTCCTTTGAGCAAAAAATCAATGGGAAGGGCTTGGAAGTGGAGGTGGACTTCCCAGATCACCCGGTGTATGCCCGGGGTGAACTGGACGCCGTCACCCAGGTCATGTATAACCTTATTGACAACGGAGTGAAGTTCTGCGAGCCCGGTGGACGGCTGGGCCTGCGGATCCGGGAGTCCGGCTCCAAGGCCTATATCTCCGTCTCCAATACCGGAAGGACCATTCCCCCGGAGGAGCTGCCCCTGGTGTTCGACCGCTTTCACAAGATTGATAAAAGCAGGAGCCTGAACCGGGACGGCTGGGGTTTGGGCCTGTATATTGTCAAGACCATTGTCTGCAGTCATGGCGAGGACATCTCCGTCACCAGCCGGGATGGAAAAACGGAATTCACCTTTACCCTGACCAGGGTCAACGGGCTTTAGGGCCCGGCCATGGATGCTTTTGAAGAAGGCGGGCAAAACGCCTGTTGCGGCCCTTGATTTTTCCTTTGCGAGGCAAGCATTATGAGTATGGATAAAAAAATTCCTCTGGAGCCGGAATACGTGCCGGTATCCCAAACGCCTGAGGAGCGGTATAGCGGCTTTTATGAAACTGGCCCTACCCGTCCGCCCAAAAATCACGGCGGCCTGGTGGCGGCGGTGCTGCTGACCTGCATTTTCTTCAGCGGCGTATTCGGCGCTTTAACAATTCTCAATTTGCGGCTGAAGCAAATGGCTGGGCCGTCCGGCCCCAATCTGGGGGGCAATTCCGCTCTGGTGGACACGGGGCCGACGCAGACGGAGCCCCCGGAATCCACTGGGGCCACCGAGCCCATCGGGCCCATAGGAGGGGCAGACGGTACGGCGCTGGTGCTCAGTCCTACGCCGGATTCGGTGCCCAATGTCACCCAGGAGGGCGGCTTGTCGCTCCAGGAGATCTATAAGAAGGTCAGTCCGTCGGTGGTCTCCATTACCGTAAGCCAGAGCGCCGGTACGGCCTATGGCTCCGGCATCATCATGTCGGCGGACGGGTATATCATCACCAACTGCCATGTGATCGAGGACGCCTGGGCCATTTCCGTGCTGCTACCGGATCAAACCAGCTACGATGCCGCCCTGATTGGCAAGGACGCGGCCAGCGATCTGGCTGTGCTCCACATAGACGCGGAAGGGCTCGCCGCCGCGGAGTTCGGGGACTCCAGTACGGTCCAGGTGGGGGACGCGGTGGTCGCCATCGGCGACCCCCTGGGGCAGGAGCTCTCCGGAACCATGACCGATGGCATTATCTCCGCCATCAACCGAAACTTGTCGGTGCAGGGCCGGAGCCTGACCCTGCTGCAGACCACCGCCGCCCTGAACGAGGGCAATTCCGGCGGCCCGCTGATCAACTGCTACGGGCAGGTGATCGGGGTGAACACCGCGAAAATTGGAGATTATTACAGCAGTGCCGGAGTGGAGGGACTGGGATTTGCCATTCCCATGAAATCGGTCAAGGAGGTGGTAGATCAGCTGATCTCCACAGGCTATGTGCCTGGCAGACCCTCCTTGGGGCTGAAAACGGCTGCATTGGGTTCGGAATATCTGGCCTATTATCGCCTGCCGGAGGGCGCCTATGTCACGGAGATTGACCTGAATTCCGACGCCTACGCCCAGGGAATCCGGCCTGGAGATATGATTCTGTATTTGGGAGAGCAGCGCGTGACCTCTCCGGATGTCCTGAGCACAGCGCTGAGTCAATACGAGGCCGGCGATACTGTGACGCTGGTGTTTTATCGAAAACAGCAGCAGTATCAGGTGGAAATTTTACTGGCCGACGCCGGGGCGTAGAGGGTGGAAATGATGCGGATACAGAAGATGGTTCTGGATGATTACGATTCGGTTTTTCAATTATGGACCAGCACGCCGGGGTTGGGGTTAAACGAGTTCGACGATTCAAAGGATGGCGTCGCAAGATATTTGAACCGGAATCCCAATACTTGCTTTGTGGCGCTGGAGGGCGAGCAGATTGTCGGAGCAATCCTCAGCGGTCACGATGGACGGCGGGGATATATTCATCATACCGTGGTTGCGGAAGGCAACCGCGGGCAGGGGATTGGAGCTGCTTTGCTCCAGGCCGCTGTGAACGCTCTGGAAGAAGAGAACATTCGAAAGGTCGCCTTGGTCGTATTTGAGAATAACAGAAGCGGCAACGAGTTTTGGGAAAACCGGGGATTTCAAGCGAGAACGGATTTAATTTATCGAAATAAGCAGCTGAAAGAAGCCCAAAATTCCAATGGTTGATCCCGATTTCCCTTGTGAAACAGCGACGTGTCGGTCTTTGTGAGCCTGCCAAACCGGCAGGCAGCGCTTGAGAAACCCGCTTGCAATCGGATGGCTTTTGCTGTAGGATAGAGCTTGAGAATTCGGTGGCGGAGACGTCGTCCCAAAATCTAAGGTTTGCACGATCGTACGGCGGCTGCGCTTCCTGTCGACAAACAAAAAATGGAGGCTTTTATGCTGCAGGATATTGAGCCCCATGTCTATCACAATTCCATGTCGTTCGACCCGCCGGCGCCGGACGACATCGGTCTTCTTTGCCAGGCCGGCGGAATTCTGGCCCGGCAGGAGGGCGGGGCGTTTCGGCTTCCACCGGTTCGGGCATGTGACAGCCCCGCCGGCTGGGTATACGGCTTTCAAATTGACGGCGTTCGCTATTATCTGCCCCAGGGCCCGGCGGAAGCGCCGGGCTTTCTCCCGGTTCCGGCCCGGCGGTACCGGAGTTTGGGCCCCAGGCAGACGGTGTTTGCCTGCGCCGTGGGAGAGAGCCTGAGCCGCTGGTACGCGGGAAACCGCTTCTGCGGCTACTGTGGCGGCCCTATGCGTCCCAGCTCCCGGGAGCGGGCACTGGTCTGCGCGGCCTGCGGTCGGACGGTCTATCCCAAAATCTGCCCCGCGGTGATTGTGGCGGTGTGCGATGGGGATCGGTTGCTGCTGACCAAATATGCAGGCGGGGAATTCCGGCGGTATGCTCTGGTGGCTGGTTTCAATGAAATTGGCGAGACCATCGAGCAGACCGTGGCTCGGGAGGTCCTGGAGGAGACGGGCCTGCGGGTCCAAAACCTGCGGTTTTATAAGTCGCAGCCCTGGGTGGTGACGGATAGCTTGCTGCTGGGCTTTTTTGCTGATTTGGCTGGCCCCGATCGGGTGACCCTTCAGCTCGACGAGCTGTCGGAGGCGGTTTGGGTTCCCAGGGATCAAATCCCCGCCGACCACAGTATGGACAGTCTGACCGGCGAGATGATGGAGCGATTCCGCGCTGGAAAAGAGCGATAAGGAGAGAAAAATGGAAGAGAAAGAACAAGGACTGGAGCATTCCCAATTGGAGGTCCCGGCGGAGGAGCCGTCCGAGCAGGAGCCGCGGAAGCAGGAAAATACCCTGGGGGCTGCCATCCGGTGCGTTGCGGCGGCTTACCTGCTGTACCTATGTTATCAGCTGGGCAGTTCGCTGGTCCAGGGACAGGTGGAGCGGATTTGGGAGCGTTGGCTGATGGGCGCGGCGGTGGCGGTCTTTGCTGTGGCTGCGGTTTTTTTGCTGGTGCGGGAGCTGCCGAAGCTGCTTCGAAAAAAGGAGTAGAAGAGAGTCCCGTCAAGAGGGCCTCAGGTTGCCAAACTGGACTTTACAGGGGTTCGGTTTGGCCCTTTTTTGCTATCCGTATTCTATGATTGTGGAATATGGGGCTGCCCCTGCCTTCCCTACGGGATGCGAACTGTTCTGGGGATGTAGGCAATGGCCTGCGGTTGCCTATGGGCGTGCACGCCCGCAAATCCGCGCCCGGCTGGGCGCGGATTCTTGTCCGTTTCGTCTTTGCTCCTCTGCCTGCAAAGGCATAGCCTTCCCGGTGCTCCAACTTTTTTCTGGGTCCCGTGTTGGGGCGTGTCGGTCCAGGGCAAGGAATTTCCAAACCACCCTTAATTGGGGAAATTCAGGACATGAGGCCAAATCAACCGGCTGTTGCGGCGAGAACAACCAGCCGTTGTGCGGAGAATTAGAAAAAATGAACGTTTGGGTGATAGCTTTTTTCCGCCTTTTGTGGCATAGTAGGAGTAGAACAACTGGGAGGTATGAAGCATGGAAGATACGACCAGCCTGACGCTGGGAAAACGCATTCTCTATCATCGGAAACGGTTGGGCTTGACCCAGGACCAGCTGGCTGAGCGCATGGGCGTCACGGCCCAGGCGGTGAGCAAATGGGAAAACGACCTGTCCTGTCCGGATGTGACGACCCTGCCCAAGTTGGCGGAGCTCTTCGGCATTTCCACGGATGAGCTCCTGGGCGTGGTCCGGCCGGAGGAGCCCCGGAAGGTACATGTAGGCGAGGTGGTGGACGAAAAGCCCCGGGAGGATCGGACATACACCTTTGAAATTAAGCAGGATGGGATCTGGTTCGCCGCGTTCTTGCTGCTTACCGGCGTTTTGTACTTGGTAGCCAGCCTGATGCAATGGAAGGTGAGCTTCTGGTCTTTGCTCTGGCCGGCGGCGCTGCTGTGCCTTGGACTCAATGCCTGCTGCAAGCGGTTTTCCGGCTTCGGCATTGGGGCGGCCCTGGCGGGTTTGTATTTTCTGCTGGTGAACCTGAATTTGATTCCCAGCATTCTGTCTTGGCCCATCGTGCTGGCGGCGCTGCTCATTCTCTGGGGGGTCAGCATTCTGCTGGATCACCAAAAGAAGGCCCGTCGCCGGGGCTGGCGGCGCGCTGAATTCCACCAAGACGGCGGCGACGGAAAGATCCGCAGAGAGTACCAAAACAGCTCCGGCTATATTCACGGGGACTTCGCCTTCTGTTCTGAGCGGATCGCCGTCCACACGGAGCAACTGCAGGGCGGCAAGGTAGAGGTGGCGTTTGGAAGTCTGGTTCTGGACCTCACTGAGTGCCAGAGCGTGGCGCGGGACTGCTGCCTAGAGGTGGACGCCTCCTTTGGCAACCTAGTTCTGCAGGTGCCCCGGCGGTTCCGGGTGGAGTCTCGCATGGAGCACATGGGCGGTGGCACCGACATGTCCGGTCAACCGGATCGGGAAGCGGCCGGCGTGATCCGGCTGGAGGGCGACGTGAGCTTTGGTTCCATGAAGATTCAGTATGTATAAAAGCGCCCTCCCGCGTCCCGCGGGAGGGTTTTCCTATGCAAGCTGTAGGGCGGCCTGCGGCCGCCCGCGGGTCCTTTGTAGGGAACGACCTGCGGTCGTTCCGCCTGGTATATCCGGTTTCACAGACTCTGCGGGCGAGCGCAGCTCGCCCCAACAGAGTGCCGTGTAATTTCGGCGGTGTAGGGGCGACCTGTGGTCACCCGCGGGGAAATTCTCCGATTCCAGTTGTAGGGAACGACCTGCGGTCGCGTTCCGCCTGGTATATCCGGTTTCACAGACTCTGCGGGCGAGCGCAGCTCGCCCCAACAGAGTGCCGTGTAATTTCGGCGGTGCAGGGGCGGCCTGCGGCCGCCTGCGGGCATGCAAAGCACGCCCCTACAAACTATCGTGCGGTTACAGGGGCCAAATGGAGTGCAGAAAGCCCAGCAGTAGCATGTGCAGGGGATAAAAGGCATAAAATGCGGTCCGGACGGCCAAACTGCTGGTACGCTTCTGCCCATGATACAGGCCGATAGGCAGCAGCGCCATCGCGCTCAGCGCCTCCAGAGGAATGGGCAGCCCCAGCAAAAAGGCCGGTTTCCGCAGATAGGACCCCAGGATCATGGCGGCTCCCTGGAGTGTAGGCCCGGCGGGGGAGTTCCGGGTTTCCGCAAAGACGGCGCAGAGCCATACGCCGAACGCGCCGTAATCGGACCGGGCGGCCTCCGCCAACCAGCCGAAAACCAAAAGGCTGAAGACTGCGGTCACGGCCCGGGGCGCTGGGGCCAGAAAGCGCGCCTTTTGCAGACATAGGATCAGTGCCAGTCCCAAGGCCAGCGTCACCATTACATTCTGGCAGGACCAATCTATCCAGCGCCCGGTGCGCATGAAATCAAAGGGAAGCTCAGACGCAAGCGCCAGCAGGATCAGCCTGCCCCCGTACCGGACGGGGCTGCGGGTGTGGCGGGCTCCCTCGGCCAGGAGAAAGGCGTAAATGGGAAAGGCCAGCCGGCCCACGGCCCGCAGAAAAAGCTGGCCGCTGAACAAGCACAGGCCCAGATGGTCTATCAGCATGAGACCGGCTGCAAGACCCTTTAACCCCTCTTGGGATAGCCCGCGTCTTCTTGGTTTCTGTGTCATGGGGCCGCCTCAGTCCAGGGGAACGGGGGAGACTCCCTCCGTCCGCAAACTTACGGGGGTGTTGGGGCTGCCACCGAAGCGTTTTTTATAGGCCCTGGCAAAGGTCGAGTAATCGCCAAAGCCGCATAGGGCGCTGACCTGGCTCAGGCTCTCCCCGCCGACGATTCGCTCCCGGGCCAGCAGCAGACGTTTTTCCGTGAGATATTGATGAATGGTGTAGCCGGTCTCAGCCTTAAACCGGCGCATCATATAGTATTTACTGATGTAAAACTGCCTGGAGAGGGAATCGATGGAGTGCCGCTCCGTTAGATGAAGATTGAGATATTTTAACAGCGCTACAATTTTTTCGTCGCAGGCGCTGGAGTTGACGCAGTGGAGCTGATGCTCTTGCTGGTCCCGGGTCACCGCCACGAGAAATTGCAGGAGCAGGGCCTGACACAACACGTCCTGTCCGAAACCCGGGCGTACCAGAGCCCGGCGAAGTTTTAAAAGCAGATCCGGCAACCGCGGGTCTTCCCGGTCCGGCCGCAGCACGTAATGATCCCGGCTGCAGGCCAATTGAAAACAGGTGGTCAAATCACAGTCCTGCGTGGAGCAGCGGCGGAGAAACGACGGCGCAAGGTAGAGAACAAATCGCTCATAGGGAGCGCTCCCCGTGAGGACGGGCCGGTGCATGCACCCCCGGGGCACCAGCACCAGATCCCCGGGCTCCAAAGGATAGCTCTGTCCCTCAATGGCATAGCTGGTCTGGCCTGCCAGAAACACTAGGATTTTATGAAAGCTGTGATAGTGCCAGCGCACCGGCTGCATGGCGTCGTCCCTTAAGTGGAACAGGCGGTAATCCTCCTGCAAGTAACCGCGGCGCTGGGCGGGCTCCTGGTCCATGGTATTCCTCCTCTCCTCTGGCGTTGCTTTCAGTATAACACGGCTGCCAGGACGTGCGCAAGCCGTTTCTCCCGATTTCCAAAAACCGGGCTAGGCCGAAGGGTGGGAAAAATTGGGCTTGAATTCCTACTAATCCTATCGTATTATACGGAAAGAGGTGAGTATAATGATGGTATCCACAAAAGGGCGCTACGCCCTGCAAGTCTGTCTGGACTTGGCGCAGCAGGACCCGGAGGCGTACATTTCCCTGCGGGAGGTGGCACAGCGGCAGAATATTTCCATGAAGTATTTGGAAAGCATTGTGGCCATGCTGAACCGGGCGGGACTGGTGCGGAGTTTGCGGGGTAAGGGGGGCGGCTATCGGCTGAACCGAAAGCCGGAGGACTGCTCCGTGGCGGAAATTCTTCAGCTGACCGAGGGCAGCTTGGCGCCTGTGTACTGCCTGGAACCCGGGGGAAGCTGTGCGAAGGTGGGCAGCTGCATCACCTATCCCATGTGGCACCAGCTCGACCAGCTCATTGACGGCTATCTGCGACAAGTGACCCTGACGGATCTGTTGGAGGGTGGATTTCCCAAGGAGATTACAATTCCTATTGACTAGATAGGAATTATGTGGTAGAATCCAAAACAGGAGGGGATGGCATGGGGATTTATGAATCCGCGGAAGCCCTGGTGGGGCGTACGCCTTTGGTGCGTTTGGGCCGTTTTGCCGCTGCCCGCCAGCTGCCCGCAGGAATATTGGGCAAGCTGGAGCTGGCAAATCCCGCTGGCAGCGTGAAGGACCGGGTGGCTCTTGAGATGCTGCGCCAAGCGGAGCAAAGGGGGCTGCTTTCCCCTGGTGGAACAGTCCTGGCGCCGACCTCCGGCAATACGGGCATCGGTCTGGCGGCGCAGGGCGCGCTGCGGGGGTACCGGGTCCTGGTGATCATGCCGGAGACCATGAGCCTTGAGCGGCGCAAGCTCATCCAGGCGTTCGGCGCGGAGCTGGTGCTGACCCCCGGGGATCAGGGTATGGCCGGAGCGTTGGAGAAGGCCCGGGCGCTGAGCCGGACCATCCCCGGCGCATGGATTGCCCAGCAGTTTGAGGATTCCGCCAATCCCGCGGCGCATTACCGAACCACTGGGCCGGAGCTATGGTCGGACACCGGAGGCCGTCTGGATTTCCTGGTGGCAGGCGTGGGTACCGGCGGTACAATTACCGGCGCCGGTCGGTTTTTAAAGGAAAAGAATCCCGCCATCCAGGTGGTGGCGGTGGAGCCCGCGGCTTCGCCGTTGCTCTCCGGTGGACAGGCGGGTCCGCATGGCATTCAGGGCATCGGCGCGAACTTCGTGCCGGATACGCTGGATTTGCGTGTGTGCGATGAAATTATGCAGGTTACACAGGAGCAGGCGTATCAGGCCTGCCGGGACCTGGCCAAAACGGAGGGCCTTTTGGTGGGCATCTCCGGAGGAGCCGCCCTGGCCGCCGCCGCGGTCCTGGCTGCAAGGCCGGAGCACCGGGGCAAGGCTCTGGCGGTGATTCTCCCGGATGGCGGGGAGCGGTACCTGTCTACGGATCTATTTGAGACGTGAGGTCCCTGCTCCGGCCGTCACGGACAAAGAAAAAATTGGGAGTTTCCCGATTCACATACTATTTTCACAGTGATTTTAAGGATGTAAGGGTGATTGCATGAAACGAATTTATGCGGACAACGCGGCCACCACGCCGGTCAGCCCAACGGCCCGGCGGGTTTACATGGAGACTATGGACCAGGCTTGGGGGAATCCCTCCTCCCTGCACACCACGGGACAGAAGGCAGCGGAGGTGCTGCTGCAGGCCCGGCAGACTGTGGCTCAGTGCCTGAACGCAGCCCGGGAGCGGGAAATTACCTTCACCTCCGGCGGCAGCGAGGCTGACAACCAAGCCCTGCTCACGGGAGCCATGCTGGGCAAAAAAAAGGGGAAAACCCACATTATCTCCACCAGTTTTGAGCACCATGCGGTGCTGCATTACCTGAAGCACCTGGAAAAGGAGGGCTTCACGGTGACCTACCTGGATGTGGGACGAAAGGGCCTGGTCACACCGGAGCAGGTGGAGGCGGCCATCACGCCGGAGACCTGCTTGGTGTCCATCATGTTTGCCAATAATGAAGTGGGTACCATTCAGCCAATTGCAGAAATCGGCGCCGTGTGTCAAAAGCATGGGGTTTTGTTCCACACGGACGCGGTCCAGGCTGTGGGCCACGTGCCTATCGACGTGCAGGCCATGCACATCGACCTGCTTTCGCTCTCCGGCCATAAGTTCGGAGCGCCCAAGGGGGTGGGTGCTCTGTATGCCAGGACCGGCATCTGGCTCGCCAACCTCATTGAGGGCGGGGCCCAGGAGCGGGGCAAGCGGGCCGGTACGGAAGACGTGCCAGGAATTGCCGCCCTGGCCGCCGCGCTGCAGGAGGCCTGCAGCCGGATGCCGGAAACTGCTGCCCGGGTTACCGCTTTGCGGGACAGGCTCCTGAACGGCTTGCAGCAAATCCCCATGACGCTGGTGAACGGGGATACGGAGCACAGGCTGCCGGGTAACGTCAATGTCTGCTTCCAGGGGATTGAAGGCGAATCCCTCCTGCTTCTGCTGGATGCGCGGGGGATTGAGGCCTCCTCCGGCTCCGCCTGCACCTCCGGGTCTCTGGACCCCAGCCATGTGCTGCTGGCGCTGGGCCTGCCCCACGAGGTGGCGCACGGCTCCCTGCGGCTCACCCTCAGCGATGAAAACACGGAATCTGACGTGGATTATATGATAGAGCAAATTCCGCAGGTGGTGTCTTACCTGCGCTCCATCTCCCCGGTGTGGGAGGCCATTCAGAAAGGAGAAATCCACTATGCTGTATAGCGAAAAGGTCATGGACCACTTTACCCATCCCAGAAATTTGGGAAAGATGGACGATGCCGACGGTGTGGGCGAGGTGGGTAACGCCAAGTGCGGTGACATTATGAAGATCTATATTAAGGTGCAGGACGATGTCATCACAGACGTGAAGTTCAACACCTTCGGCTGCGGCTCCGCCATCGCCTCTTCCTCTATGGCAACGGAGATGATCAAGGGAAAGCCCATATCTCAGGCGCTGGAGTTGTCGAATAAAGCTGTTGTGGAGGCTCTGGACGGCCTGCCCGCCCACAAGCTGCACTGCTCGGTATTGGCCGAGGAGGCGGTCCGGGCCGCGGTCAAGGATTATTATGACCGCAACGGCATTCCCTATGATAAAAAGCAGTTTAACGCAGACTGCGCCTCGTGCCATGAGACGGAGTGCAATTGCGGCTGCGGTTAAAAAGATGACCCGCAGGGGCCCGGAAAGGCAACGCCTTTCCGGGCCCCTGCGGGATTTCTGTCGATGGCGGGCTGTAGGGGCGGCCTTTGGCCGCCCGCCGAACCCCTGTAGGGGCGACCTTTGGTCGCCCGTTTGGGGCGCCAACCAAGACGGAACCTGAGCGGGCGAGCGCAGCTCGCCCCTACATCGTCGGGGCAAAGTCCGCTCCTGCTCCGGCGGCCAGGTAGGCCGCCATCCGCACCGCTTCCTTGCCCCTCCTCTCCCCACGAAGCCATCCGGCTTCGCAGGGCCCCGATGGATTTTTATCAATGGCGTGCCTGTCGGGGCGACCTGCGGTCGCCCGTAGGGAAATGCACCGATTCTGGTGTAGGGAACGACCTGTGGTCGTTCCGCGGGCGAGCGCAGCTCGCCCCTACATCGTCGGGGCAAAGTCCGCTCCTGCTCCGGCGGCCAGGTAGGCCG
>CBCTHM010000026.1:0-21232 GCA_965146675.1 uncultured Eubacteriales bacterium
GTCAACCTGCCCGGCCTCACGGTTGGCCAGGGTGCAAGCGACCCTGGCCCTGCCGAAACCTGCGTCTGTGGCGGGCTCATTGAAATTTGCGCCTGCTGTAGGGGCGTGCTTTGCACGCCCACGGGCGACCGCAGGTCGCCCCTACATCCGGAATCAGTGCATTTCCCCGCGGAACGACCACAGGCCGCCCCAACACCCTAGAAACCACACCGCACCCTATAGGGGCGTGCTTCGCACGCCCACGGGCGACCGCAGGTCGCCCCTACATCCGGAATCAGTGCATTTCCCCGCGGAACGACCACAGGTCGTTCCCTACACCCCCGAAATCACACTGCACTCTGTAGGGGCGAGCTGCGCTCGCCCGCAATTGGGGCCCCACAAAACCGCAAGGTTTTGTGGGGAGAGGAGCAGCGACGAAGCGGACAAGAATCCCCACCCGAAGGGGCGGGGATTTGCGCAAGCGCAGTCCGCTGCGACGAGACTTTGCTCCGACGAGCTCGCCCGTCGGAGTTCTATTGTGGGAAGCAGCCCATGCGGGCCGCCGCCGCTCGTCCATCACGTCCCACCGGACCGCTTTTGCCCTTGCATCTTTTGCCGCAGGTGCTATAATAGAACCTGCGCGTTTTGATATTCCACAAGGAAAGAAGAGAATTGGTATGGAAATCTTACTTTCAATCGCCTTTGCGCTTCTGGCGGGTCTGCTGATGACCCGGCTGGTGAAGCGCTGGCATCTGCCCGCCGTCACGGCTTATCTGGTGGCGGGCGTGCTCATTGGACCCAACTGCCTGGGCCTTCTGGGCGTGCCGGGCCTGGGCTTTGCCAGCTTCGACTCTGTAGGCGCCCTGAGCCTGATCAGCGACGTGGCCCTGGGCTTCATCGCCTTTTCCATTGGCAATGAGTTCCGGCTCACCGCCCTGCGGAAGACCGGCCGCCAGGCCGCGGTGGTGGCAGTGATCCAGGCCCTGGCCGCCACGGTGCTGGTGGACGTGGTCCTGCTGCTGTTACACCTGGCCCTGGGAGAGAAGCTGCCGGTCTCCACCTGCATCGTTTTGGGCGCGGTGGCCACGGCGACCGCCCCCGCCGCCACCATGATGGTGGTCAATCAGTACAAGGCCAAGGGCAAGCTCACCGATATTCTGCTGCCGATCGTGGCCCTGGACGATGCGGTGGGCCTGGTGGTGTTCGCTATTTCGTTTGGTGTGGCCAAGACCATGACCAGCGGCAGCTTCAGCCTTTTGGCCGTGCTGGTGAATCCTCTTTTGGAGATTGCTGGTTCCCTCCTGCTGGGCGCGGCCCTGGGCGCGCTATTCTCCCTGGTGGAGCGGCTGTTCCACTCCAACTCCAAGCGGCTCAGTGTGGCCGTCACCTTTGTGATCCTGGCCGCCGCCCTGTCCAAGCTGGAGCTGCCCCTGGGGGGCGATCTGCGCCTCGGCTTTTCTCCCCTGCTGGTGTGCATGATGGTGGGCACCATCTTCTGCAACCTGTGCGATTTTTCCGAAGAGATCATGTTCAAAACTGACCGCTGGACCGCCCCGCTCTATGTGCTCTTTTTCGTGCTCAGCGGCGCAGAGCTGGACCTGCGGGTATTCGCAGAGCTGGCAGTGGTGGGAATTGGCGTGGCCTACATCCTGGCCCGGTCCGCAGGCAAGTACTTCGGCGCCTCCTTCGGGGCGCGGCTCATGAAATGCGACCAGAACGTGTGCAAATACCTGGGCATTACTCTGCTGCCCCAGGCAGGGGTGGCCTTGGGCATGTCCGTCACTGTGGCGGCCCAGATGGGCCAGGAGGGGGCCATCATCCGGGATATCATTTTGTTCTCCGTCCTGGTCTACGAGCTGGTGGGCCCCATTCTCACCAAAATCGCCCTGACCAAATCCGGAGACATCCAACCCCCGTCTCCGGAACGGGACATGGCACGGGTCAACGCGCGGTAAGCGCGGGAAGGCCCAGCGCGGCTTGGACGTTGACTCCATATTTTTCCATTGAGTGGGCGGCCTCAGGCCGCCCCTACTCATGTACCATCCATGGAATTTTCAATGGGGCCCGGCGAAGCCGGAGGGCTTTGTGGGCAGAGGCGGAGCAAGGAAGCGGGGTCCCCGCCAGGAATCCGGGGTCCCCGCAAAGGCGGAGCCTTTGTGGGGAGAGGAGCCCAGACGAAGTAGGGGCGTGCTTTGCACGCCCGCAAGCCCTGCAAAACAGGAAAATGCTCGGCGGGCGAGCACAGCTCGCCCCTACATCCCACGATCAAGAACGTTCCTCCGGCGGACGATCGAAGACCGCCCGCCGAGTCCCGGCATAAAAAAGCCCCGGCGTCAAGGCAAAGCGCCTGACGCCGGGGCTTTCTCTGATTTGGAGCGGGTAATGGGAGTCGAACCCACCTATCAACCTTGGGAAGGTCGCATTCTACCGATGAACTATACCCGCAGGGTGGTTTTATTATAGCAAAGGCGGCAGAAAATTTCAACACCTTTTTGTCGAAAAGTCAATTTTGTCCCGGTTCGCGGGTCGGATCGTAGGAAACGGCCTGCGGTCGCCCGCGGGGAAATTCACCGATTCCGGATGTAGGGAACGACCTGCGGTCGCTTTTGCGGGCGAGCACAGCTCGCCCCTACAGCGTGCAGCGTGGTTTCGGGGGTGTAGGGGCAGCCTGCGGTCGCCCGTAGGCAAATTCACCGACTCCGGATGTAGGGAACGACCTGCGGTCGCTTTTGCGGGCGAGCGCAGCTCGCCCCTACCGCGTGCAGCGTGGTTTCGGGGGTGTAGGGGCGGCCTGCGGTCGCCCGTAGGCAAATTCACCGACTCCGGATGTAGGGAACGACCTGCGGTCGTTCCGCCTGGTACATCCGGTTTCATAGGCTTTGCGGGCGAGCGCAGCTCGCCCCTACAGCCCCATCGAAACGCCCTTCCGGCTCAGCGGCGCTTGGCCAGGGGTGTGGACCGCTCCTGCGCCTCCAGCAGCTCCACCAGCAGCCGGTTGCTCACCAAAAAACCCTGGGGCGTCAGGCGCCAGCGGTCCTCGTCCGGGGCGGCCAGTCCCTGGGACCGGTACTTTTTCAGCAGAACCTCGATGGGCTCAAAGGGCAGCAGGTATCGCTTGGTATACTCCTCGGCCTGGATACCCTCGGTGGTGCGCAGGCGCAGCATCAGGTACTCTCCGGCCCGCTCCCGGCTGGGGATCTCCTGACATTCGGTCAGAACCGCGCCACCGGTTTTCATTCCCTCGATGTAGCCGTGCAAATCCGGAGCAACGGTAAAGCGCTTGCCGGCGAAGTCAGAGCTGGCCGCGGGGCCGAAGCCAAGGTACTCCCCGCCAGTCCAGTATTTTAAATTGTGCCGGGATTTCTGGCCCCGGCGGGCAAAGTTGGAGATTTCATACTGAAAATAGTTGTGCTCGCTGAGCACGCGGATTGCGGCCAGATACATGTCTGCCTGCGCGTCGTCATCCGGCAGATTGCAGCAGTCCCGATACGACCACAGGGGCGTACCCTCCTCCACCTTCAGCCCATAGCAGCTCACATGCTCGGGCTTCAACTCCAGCACGTGGCGCAGCGTGGCCTCCCAGGCCGCCTGGGTCTGCCCCGGCAGGCCGTAGATCAGGTCCAGAGAGACGTTGTGAAAGCCCGCGGCTCGGGCCTTCTCCACCGCAGTCACCGCCTGGGCATAGGTGTGAGGCCGGCCCAGCTTTTTCAGCAGATCATCGTCGTCGGTCTGGACCCCCAGGGAGATGCGGTTGAAGCCCTCCGACTTCAGGCGGCTCAGCAGTTTATCCGAGACGGAGTCCGGATTTGCTTCAAAGGTGATCTCCGCGTCGGAAAGCACGGAAAACCGCCGGCGCAGGGCTGTGAGGATGTGAGTCAGGGCGTCGGCGCCCAAAAACGACGGGGTGCCGCCGCCGAAATACACGGTGTCCACCTGATATCCCGGAGCCAGGGCCCCGGCTTCCTTGATGTGCCGGGTAATGGCAGCAAGATAGCCCTCCACCAGGCCCCGTTCCCGGGAGCCGCCGATGGAATAAAAGTCGCAGTATTCGCACTTGCTCCGGCAAAAGGGCACATGGACGTAAATACCCAGAGGGATTTTGTTTTTCTTAACCATGGCGATTCCCTTCCTTCTGATTTGGGGGTTGTAGAGCCGGCCTGCGGCCGCCCGCGGGCGAGCTCGTCGGAGCAAGGTCCGCTTCACTCCGGTTCCCCCGGTTGGGGAAACCTCGCCCCGCTTTCTTGCTCCTCCTCTCCCCACAAAGGCTCCGCCTTTGCGAGGCCCCCAATTGCGGGCGTGCAAAGCACGCCCCTACGGGCCGGTCTGTCGGCGGTGGGTTGTAGGGGTGGCCTTTGGCCACCCAACCCTACGGGTTTCCCTTCAAATGGTAATAATCGGTCTGTAAAATCAGATTGCTGATGTTGGCAAACTCCACGGCCTTGGAAACCATGGCCTGGGTCTCCTCCTGGGTCAGCTCCTTGCCCTTGGTATTGGACACAATGCTGGCGGCGCCGACTCCATTGGGCTTGGCCGCCACCCCGTCGGACACCCAGCTACCGTCCGGAAACAGGGCGTAACCCTGGTAGCGCTGGTCAAAGGCGTCCTGCCCCAGGTAGGAATAGGGGGAATCCACACCCATCAGGTTCAGCACCGTGGGCAGCAGATCCGCCGTGTGCAGGGTCTTGTCCACCTGCAGGCTGGGCCCGTCCGGAGACCAAATGAAACAGGGCGTTTTTTCCAGCAGCAGAGGGTCCTCCACATCCGAGAGCTCCATCATTAGGTCCACATCCTCGAAGCCGTAGGCGTAGTGGTCCGTGAAGGCCACAATCACCGTATTATCCAGCTGGTCCCGGACCTCCAGCTCCAGCAGCAGTCGGGAGAACAGGTCGTCCACCAGCTTGGCCTTCACCCGCATGCAGTCCACCTCCTCGTCCCCGGATATGCCCCGGTACTGCGGGTATTTCTCCAGGGCCCAGTTGCTCAGGACCTCCCGGTAGACGTAGCTCAGATGGGCGGAGCGGGTGATAACAAAATTCAGGGTGGGTCCGTCCCGGAAGAACAGGTCCCGCAGGTCCGGGTCGTCGAAGAGGTAGCAGTCGTCGTAGAGCTCGTCCTCTGCGTCCGTGTAATCCATGTAGCTGTTGTAGGCGCTGTAGCCCATGGCGGGCTCATACACGCCCCGGCTGTAAAAGTTCGCCTCATTATAGTGAAAGGTCTGGGCCTCATAGCCCGCATCCGTCAGCAATCTGGCCAGAGACTGCCGGTAATCGTTGGTCACGTAGTTGAAGGCGTAGCTCCCGGTGGTGGGCAGGTAGATGCCGGTATTGACGCAGAACTCCGTGTTGAAGGTCCGCACGCTGCCGTAGCCGGGAGTATAGAAGTCGGTAAAATTGATTCCCTCGTCCATGAGCCGGCACAGCGTCGGCGTATCCTGTGGGTTGACGGCCCAGTCGTCCATGGACTCCATCAGGACCAGAATCACGTTCTTTCCCGCAAAGACGCCGGTCATCTCGTTGTCTTGCCGCGGGCCCCGGTCCGCGAAATACTGGTCAATCTGTTCCACCTGCTCCTCCACCGTCTGCCGGTAGCCGGGGGTCAGGGGGTAGAGCGCATGCTTCCACAGGTCCCGGAAGGTGAGCTGATATATGCCGCAGGTATCATAGGTTTTTTTGGCGTCGTACATGGTTTGATAGCTGGCCCGGTACGAAATGACCTGCATGTAATCCGAGCGGGTCCCCCACACACCCTGATCCTGGAGATATACCGCCTGGGGCATGAGGAACAGGCCAACCACGGCTGCAGCCGCCGCCAGCCCCCAGCCCAGGCGCAGGCGCAGGGATCGGGCGCCCTTGGGCATCCAGAGAACACCCAAAACGCCCAAGGCCAGGAATACCCCGGCCCCCACCCACCACAGCGTCGGGAAGCCTGCCAGCACCGTATCGAAATAACGGGAGCCCTCGCTGACATAGCGCATATCCGACAGCCACATGAGCTTGCCGAAGACCTGAAAATAGCCGGTCTGGGCCAGGGTCCAGCACAGACAGACACCGTAGGTGAGACCAAACGCAATTTGGCCGGCTACCCGGGGCAGGAGCAGGCACAGCCCCGTGAGCAGGAGGGCCCACAGGGCCCCAAACCCCAGACCCAACAGGGATTCTGGCCTCAAAAGCAGGGCCGCAAAGCCCTCCAGCAGAAAGTAGGCGCTGAAAAGCAGGGCGGCCGCTGGCCAAATTCTGGCACGGACCGCAGGGGGGCCGGACGCCGCTTGCACAAAAGGACCGGGCGTTTGGCGGTCTCGAGATGCCCGCGGCTTTGGGGCGGAAGTGCACTTGGCCGGCTGCTTGCGCCGCCGGGCCTGCGCGGGCCGATTCGCCTTCTTTGTTTTGTTCGCCAAGGTTAGCGCCTCCTTTCGCCGGAACAGGGCCGCATTCGTTCTCGTCGCAGAGGACAGCGCTCCCACAAGCCCCCGCCCATTCGGGTGGGGGACTCTGGTCCGCCCCGTCTCTGTTCCTCCCCAAACTGAACCCGCGAAGGCTGGGCTTCGGTTTGGTTTTTGTATTCCAATGATATCTTTCGGCAAGGGGACGTAGAGCGGCCAAAGGCCGCCCGCTTTATCCATCCCTTTTGCCGACCTGGCGGGCGAGCAAAGCTCGCCCCTACGGGATGAGCTTCGACGGTGCGTCTGTAGGGGCGGCCTTTGGCCGCCCGCCGAACCCTGACAGGAAATGTCTTTTGAGCGTTCCGCCGAATCCCTGTAGGGAACGACCTGCGGTCGCTTTTGCGGGCGAGCGCGGCTCGCCCCTACAGCAATCGCCAATTTGAACGTCCGCCAGCAAAACGGGCTACGGCAGGGCCAGGGTCGCCTGCACCCTGGCCATCTGTGAGGCCGGTCCGTCCGCCAGGATTCGGGGGGAGGATTCCCAAGGAGGGGCGGCTTGTAAAAAGCCCCGCCTTGGGCGCCCTTCTTTTCGTGTCTTTTCTTGGGCGCGCAAGAAAAGACACCCGCCGGAGGCATGGCGGGCGAGCAAAGCTCGCCCCTACGGGATGACCTGCGATGGTGCGTCTGTAGGGGCGGCCTTTGGCCACCCGCCGAACCCTGACAGGAAATGTCTTTTGAGCGTTCCGCCGAATCCCTGTAGGGAACGACCTGCGGTCGCTTTTGCGGGCGAGCGCGGCTCGCCCCTACAGCAATCGCCAATTTGAACGTCCGCCAGCAAAACGGGCTACGGCAGGGCCAGGGTCGCCTGCACCCTGGCCATCTGTGAGGCCGGTCCGTCCGCCAGGATTCGGGGGGAGGATTCCCAAGGAGGGGCGGCTTGTAAAAAGCCCCGCCTTGGGCGCCCTTCTTTTCGTGTCTTTTCTTGGGCGTACAAGAAAAGACACCCGCCGGAGGCATGGCGGGCGAGCAAAGCTCGCCCCTACGGGATGACCTGCGATGGTGCGTCTGTAGGGGCGGCCTTTGGCCACCCGCCGAACCCTGACAGGAAATGTCTTTTGAGCGTTCCGCCGAATCCCTGTAGGGAACGACCTGCGGTCGCTTTTGCGGGCGAGCGCGGCTCGCCCCTACAGAAGAACCCGGTCTCGGGGCTTAAAACGCGATTTTCTCCTGCAAGTACGCCCGCAGGCCCTCGATTGGAATCCGAACCTGCTCCATGGTGTCCCGGTCGCGGACCGTGACGCAGTGGTCCGCGGGGTTGTTCTCATCCCCTACGGTCTGAAAATCCACGGTAATGCACAGAGGCGTTCCGATCTCGTCCTGCCGGCGGTACCGCTTGCCGATGGAGCCCGCGTCGTCGAAATCCACCATAAAATCCTTCTGCAGGCTGTGGTAAATCTCCTCCGCCCTGGGGCTGAGCTTCTTGCTCAGGGGCAGCACGGCCGCCTTATAGGGGGCCAGCGCCGGGTGCAGATGCAAAACCGTGCGCACATCGTCCGCGCCCTTCTTGTCCTGGCCCACTACCTCCTCGTCATAGGCGTCGCACAGAAAGGCCAGGGTGACCCGGTCGGCTCCCAGGGAGGGCTCCACCACATAGGGCGCATAGTGCTCTCCGGTCTGCTGGTCAAAGTACTTCAAGTCCTGGCCGGAGGCCTTCTCATGTTGGGTCAGGTCGTAATCGGTCCGGTCCGCCACACCCCACAGTTCGCCCCAGCCGAAGGGAAACAGGAACTCGAAGTCCGTAGTGGCTTTGGAGTAGAAGCACAGCTCCTGGGGGCTGTGGTCCCGGAGCCGCAGGTTTTCCTCCCGCAGGCCTAAGTCCAGCAGCCACTGATGGCAGAAGCCCCGCCAGTACTGAAACCACTCCAAATCCGTGCCGGGCTTGCAGAAAAACTCCAGCTCCATCTGCTCAAACTCCCGGATACGGAAGATGAAATTGCCCGGGGTGATCTCGTTACGGAAGGTCTTTCCGATCTGACACACGCCAAAGGGCAGCTTCCGCCGGGTGGTCCGCAAAATCTGGTTGAAATTCACAAAAATGCCCTGGGCGGTTTCCGGCCGCAGGTAGACCTCCGTGGAGGAGTCCTCGGTGACGCCCTGGTGGGTCTTGAACATCAGGTTGAACTTCCGGATATCCGTGAAGTCCGACTTGCCGCAGCCGGGGCAGGGGATGGCCTTCTCCCGGATATAGGCCACCAGCTCATCGTTGCCCATGGCCTCCACGGACACGTCCTCGATGCCGTGGGCGGCGTTGTACTGCTCGACGAGCTGGTCGGCCCGATGGCGCATTTTGCAGCCCTTGCAGTCGATGAGGGGGTCGTTGAAGGTGGTCACGTGGCCGGAGGCCACCCACACCTGGGAATTCATCAAAATGGCTGCGTCCAGGCCCACGTTATAGGGGTTTTCCTGGACAAACTTCTTCCACCAGACCCGTTTCACGTTGTTTTTCAGCTCCACGCCCAGGGGGCCGTAATCCCAGGTGTTGGCCAAGCCGCCGTAAATCTCGGAGCCGGCGAAGACGAAGCCACGGTTTTTGCACAAAGCCACAATTTTGTCCATGGTTTTTTCCGTGTTGTTGAGCATGTTGTTACCTCCCGGGTAATCCGCATTTTAGAAATCTGATCTTGTATTATAAAGGAAAATCCCCGGAAAATCAACTCTTTCCGGGGATTTTTAGATTCTAATCTGAAAAAACGCCTCATAGGCGGGCGCTGCGCGCCCGCAGGTCGTTCCCTACGCCCTTCCGTATCCCGCCGCCTCTGTCGAGGCGTGCTTTGCACGCCCGCAGTTGGGGGCCCCACAAAGGCGCAGTCTTTGGGGGGAGATGAGCAGCGACAAAGCGGACAAGAATCCCCACCCGAATGGGTGGGGATTTACGGCAGCACAGTCCGCTGCGACGAGACTTTGCTCCGACAATGTAGGGGCGTGCTTTGCACGCCCGCGGGCGACCACAGGTCGCCCCTACACCGCGGAAACCACACTGCGCTCTGTAGGGGCGAGCTGCGCTCGCCCGCAATTGGGGCCCCGCGAAGCCGGAGGGCTTCGTGGGGAGAGGAGGAGCAAGAAAGCACGCGCAGGTTTCCCCAACCGGGGGAACCGGAGCTCAGCGGACTTTGCCCCGACGAATTCGCCCGCGTGCCTCCGGCGGGTGTCTTTTCTTGCTTGCCCAAGAAAAGACACCAAAAGAAGGGCCCCAAAGGGGGCTTTTTACCAGACGCCCCCTTTGGAAACCCCTCCGGACCCTGCTGGACGGCCCGGCCTCACGATTGGCCAGGGTGCAAGCGACCCTGGCCCTGCCGAAGCCTGCGTCTGAGGCGGGCTTATTAAAATCTGCGCCTGCTGTAGGGGCGAGCTGCGCTCGCCCGCGGAACGACCAAAGGTCGTTCCCTACATCCGGATTCGGTGAATTTCCCGGCGGGCGACCGCAGGTCGCACCTACAAAGGATCGGCGGAACGGCCGCAGGTCGTTCCCTACATCCGAAATCGGTGCATTTCCCGGCGGGCGACCACAGGTCGGCCCTACACCGCGGAAACCACACTGCGCTCTGTAGGGCTGCGCTGAACCGTATCTTGAAACGTATCTATTTTAGGATGCGTCGTGGCGGTCTTCCCGCAGCAGGTCCCGGATTTCCGTCAGGAGCTGTTCCTCCTTCGTGGATTCTGGAGGTGCGGGAGGCTCCGCCTCCTTTTTCTTATGGCCCAGGGCCACCAGCCGATTGAGGAACTTCACCAGCCAAAACACCACCAGGGCCAAAATCAGAAAATTGATTACGGCGGACAAAAAGGTACCGTAATTCAGCGTGTTGGCCACCGGATTGCCGGCCTCATCCAGCTTTTTCCCGAACCACTGCGGCAGGGTGATATACCACTGTGAGAAATTGACCCCGCCCAGGAACATGGACACAACGGGCATAATCAAGTCATCCGTCAAGGACTTGGTGATGGTACTGAAGCCCCCGCCGATGATGACACCCACGGCCAGGCTCAGGGCGTTGCCCTTTACCGCAAAGGCCTTGAATTCCTCCAGCCAGCTGGGCTTTTTCCGTTTTTTCTCCTTTGCCATGGTACCGCTCCTTTCCATTCGCCGCGGCAGACGCCGCGGCCCTTCCCAAACGCCCCGGCTACCGCTCCTGAGGCGGCGTCAAAAGTTCCAGCCCGCCCAGGTACTTGCGCAGGACCTCCGGCACCACCACGGAGCCGTCCCGGCGCTGGTTCTGCTCCACCATAGCGGGGAAAATTCGGGAGGTGGCCAGGCCAGAGCCGTTCAAGGTGTGGACAAATTCGGGCTTTCCCGTGGCGGCCCGGCGGAACCGGATGTTGCCCCGGCGGGCCTGATAGTCCCGGGCGTTGGACACGGAGGAGACCTCCTTGTACCCGCCCATGGAGGGAATCTGAATCTCAATGTCGTAGGTCCGGGCCATGGCGGCCGAGCAGTCCCCGGCGGCCAGCTTTACCGTGCGGAAGTGGAAGCCCAAATCCCGGACCAGCCGCTCGGCCTTGCCCACCAGCTCGTCGAAGGCCCCGTCCGAGTCCTCCGGCCGGGTGTATTGGAACATCTCCACCTTATTGAACTGGTGGCCCCGGACCATGCCCCGCTCCTCGGCCCGGTGGGACCCCGCCTCCCGGCGGAAGCAGGGAGTGTAGGAGAAGAACTTTTTGGGCAGCTCCGCCTCCGGCAGGATTTCGTTGCGGTACAGGCTGGCCAGGGCCGCCTCCGCCGTGGGCAGCATATAGTGGACCCGCTCGTCCGTGGGGTTACCGATTTTATACACCTCGTCGGCAAACTTGGGGAACTGCCCCGCCGTGAGCCCGCACTCGTACTCCAGCATGAGCGGCGGCAGGACAAATTCGTACCCGTCCGCCACATGGACGTCGATGAAATAGTTCAGCAGCGCCCACTCCAGCCGGGCGCCCAGACCCCGGTACAGCCAAAAGCCGGAGCCGGCCAGCTTGGTCCCCCGCTCGTAGTCGATGAGGCCCAGGGCCTGGCACAGGTCCACGTGGTGCTTGGGCTCGAAGTCGAAAGAATGCGGCGTCCCGAAATACCGCAAAGGCTCGTTGTGCTCTTTGTCCCCGGGCGCCAGGTCCGGGTCGGGCAGGTTGGGCAGGCTGAGCAGGAGCGTCCGATATTCGGCCTCCACCGCCTCCAGCGCGGCCTCGTCCCCAGCGATGGCGGCCTTCAGCTCTCCCATTTGCCGGAATATAGGCGATACGTCCTGACCCGCCTTCTTCCGCTGGGGAATTTCCCGGGAAATACGGTTTTGCTCCGCTTTCTTGGTCTCCGCGGCCTGAATGAGCCCCCGGCGAGCTTCGTCCAGCTCCAAAATCCGGTCCACGGCCCGGTCGCAGTCCACGCCCTTGGCCCGCAGCCCGTCCTTCACCGCCTGGGGATCTTCCTTAATTCGTTTGATATCCAGCATGTCATTCACCTCATGGGGCTGGTTTTCCGGCGGATGCGACTCCGGCCAGCAGTTCTCTGTAAAGGGCGGCGCCCTGGGTATCCAGTAGCTCCGCCAGGGGTTTCAGCTCCGCCATGGCCGCCAGGAAGCCGTCGGTGTCCTCCTGGTTCAACGCGGTTTGCGCCGTCAGCAGCAGCTCGTAGGCCTTGCTCTTCTGTCTTTGCTGGGTCGCATCGGTCTCCAGCTCCCGCAGCTGGTTCTGGGAGGTCTGGAAACTGGCTTGCAGGTCTTGAAGCCGCTGTTCCATCTGGTCCGACTCTTCCTGCAGCTCCTTCAGGTCGGATTGTGTCGTTCGAAGGCGGTTCTCCAAATCCAGGTTCTTTTCCGCCAGGATCCGATTTTGGTCCTGGAGCTGCTCGGCCTTGTCCAGGGCGCTGCTGGCATTCTGGTTGAGCTGGGTGATGGTGTCCCGGGAATCCCGCTGCTGAATCAGCATAGACAGCAGCACCAGGACGAAGGCCACACCGAAGAGAATGGCAATGTAACTGATCAGGGCCCGTTTGCGGGCCTCACTCAGGGGCTTCTTCTCCTCGTGCTGCTCAGGCTCCGGGGCAGGGTCTGTCTCCGCCTCCGGCTTTTCCTCCAGCAGGCGGCTCATCTTCTCCCGCAGCTGCCGGGTCTGCTTCTGGTGGTCGTGCGCTTTCCTCATGGCTTTTTCCGCTCCTCCTGGGGCAGGGCCTGCAGGGCATCGTAAAGCCGCTGCAAATCCTCCGGCCCGTAAAATTCCAGTTCAAAGCGTCCCTTGCGCTTTCCAGTCACGATCCGGACCCCCCGGCCCAGGCGGCGGGAGAGTGTCCGCTCGCACTCGGCCACATAGTCCACCCGCAGCTGCGTGGGCGCCGGCTCCAGCCCGGGCTCCCGGGCCAGGTTCCGACACAGCAGCTCTGCCTGCCGCACGGACAGGCCCAGCGCTGTGATTTTCTGGGCGGCCTCCCGGCGTTTTTTCGGGTCTTTCAGGCTCAGGACGGCCCGGGCGTGTCCCGGAGAGAGGGCCCCCGACTCCACGGCGGCCAGCAGTTCCGGCTCCAGGGCCAATAGGCGCAGGGCGTTGGCCACGGCGGGACGGGATTTCCCCACTCGCTGGGCGGCTTCCTCCTGGGTCAGGCCGTAGTCCCGCAGCAGGCACTGGTAGCCCTGGGCCTCCTCCACGGGATTCAGGTCCTGGCGCTGGAGATTTTCAATCAGCGCCAGCTCCATGGCCTTCCGGTCGTCAGCCTCCACCACCAGAGCCGGCACCGTATCCAGGCCGGCCAGCCGAGCGGCCCGCCAGCGCCGCTCACCGGCGATGATCTGGTAATAGCCGCTGGGCAGAAGCCGCACGGTCAGGGGCTGGAGGATGCCATGCTGCGCAACGGAGTCCGCCAGAGCTTGCAGCTCCTCCTCGTTGAAATCGTGCCGGGGCTGGTCCGGATTGGGCTCCACCTTTTGCAGCGGAAGCTGCCGCAGCCCTCCCCCCGTCTCCGGCTCCTGGGTATAGTCGCCGAGCAGGGCGCCAAGGCCTCTGCCCAAGCCCTTTTGCTGGGCCATTTCATCCCCTCCTGTTGATTTCGTCGGCCAGCGCGCCGTAGGCCGCCGCGCCCCGGCTGGTCCGGTCATAGGCGGCGGCGGGCAGCCCGTGGCTAGGCGCCTCCGCCAGACGCACATTCCGGGGGATTGCCGTGTGAAACACCTTGCCCGGAAAGTGCCGGCGGACCTCCTGGGCCACCTGGGCGGAAAAGTTGGTCCGCCCGTCGTACATCGTCAGCACCACGCCGAAAATCTCCAGCGCGGGATGGAGCTTTCGCTTCACCGCCCGGAGGGTTGCCATCAGGTCGCTGAGGCCCTCCAGGGCGTAATACTCGCACTGCACCGGCACCAGGATCCCATCCGCCGCGCAGAGCCCATTGAGGGTCAGCAGCTCCAAAGAGGGCGGACAGTCGATGAAGATAAAATCATACGCCTCCCGCAGCGGGCGCAGGGCCTGCCGGAGCTGATGCTCCCGGTCCGCGCTGCCGATCAGCTCCACGCCGGCGCCGGCCAGAGCGCTGGAGGCGGGGAGCACATGTCCGAAGGGCGTCGGCGCCACCACCGTCCGGACATCTGCGCCGTTGATGAGCACATCATAAACAGTCTTCCCCATCCGGCGCTTGTCCAATCCCAAGCCGGAGGTTGCATTGGCCTGGGGGTCGAAATCACACAATAAAACCCGGCGGCCCCGCTCGGTCAAGGCGGCCGTCAGGTTGACGGCGGTGGTGGTTTTGCCCACGCCGCCTTTTTGGTTCACAATGGCGATGCTGCGGCCCATGCCGCACCCCCTTTCGGCGCAGAAGTCTGCGCCTTTCAATCCCCAACCCTGGGCGCCGGGGTTCGGATTGCGTTGCAAGTTCAAAAACTGGAATGTAGGGGCGACCTGCGGCCGCCCGCTTAATTCATCCCTTTTGCAAACTTGGCGGGCGTGCAACGCACGCCCCTACGGGAAATCTATCGGCGGTGTGCCTGTCGGGGTGGGCCTTGGCCGCCCGCCCGAACGGCATCCCCGTTTGGTCCCGGCTATTATACCACAATCTCCCTGGATTGCAAGCTGTTTCACGTGAAACAATTCCCTGGTCTTAAAACAGCAGGGCCAAAACCGCCGGCAGCGTGAATAGGGAGAGCAGCGTCGTCACGAATACGCCGGCCGTGGCCAAATCCACATCGCCCGCATACTTGGTGCTCAGCAGCGTGGCGTTGGTGGCCACAGGCATGGCGCACACCACCACTGTAACCCCCAACATCAGTGGATCGGGCATCCACCAGAAGCACAGGGCCCACGCCACCACCGGGAGCAGCAGCAGCTTCAAGCCGGAAAACAAGTAAATTTTCCCTCTGCCGAAAATGTGGCCCAGCGGGACCGCCGCCATGGCGCAGCCAATGGATAGCATGGCCGCCGGCGAGGTAATCTCACCCACGGTGTCCGCCACCTGAACGATCGGCCCGGGCACGGGGACGCGGCACAGGTAAAGCACGTAAGCGGCCAGGGAGGCCAAGACCATGGGGGAGAGCAGCATGCGCCAGACGGGCCTCCCGCAGCCGGCTCCGCCGATCTGGGCAACGCCGTAGGTGTAACAGAACAACTGGTACACCAGGACAAAAATGGCCGCCAAAAACACCGCCTCGTCACCAAACAAGGCGGCCACGACGGGGAAACCGATGAAGCTGATGTTGGAAAACACGGTCATGAAGCGATAGGTGCCCGCCTGCTCCCGGGGGACCCGCAGGAGCCAGGGCACGAAGTGCGCCAGGGCAATCAAAACCCCATACAGGACCACGGCCACCAAAGTCAGCAGAAGCACCTGGGCATTGGTCAAGGTGCGCCGGCCGTCCATCACGGAAGCCAGGACCCTGCAGGGGTTCGCCACATTCACCACCAGATCCGCCAGGACCTGATTGGTGTTGCCGGGCAGAAGGCCCAGTCTGCGCAGGCCGTACCCCAATAGGATGATGAGGAATAAAACAAAAAGCTGGTTGGCCAGTCCTGCTATATCCATGGCTCCCTCGCCTCAGGTCCCAGTGGGGTCCGTCACGTCGGTGATGTTGTAGTTCTGACCAATGGTAGGCTTCGTATGGGAGAGCCCGGGGGCAAAAATTAAGAGAGCCCCCAGAACCAGGCAGCCAGCCAGCAGGGTCAGGGAAATGGCCAAAAGCCACCGCTGCCGTTTTCGGAGCCTGGCGATGATAACCTCGGGCTTCGGTGGCGCGGGCCGCAAGGCCCGCCGGTCCCCGTCCGTTTTGGGGCGGGGCGGCAGCATTGCGGGTGTTTCACGTGAAACCGGGTAGCCCGCCATCTCCGCCTGACAGGCGGCGCAGAAGACCTGGGGCGCCTCTACTTCCGCGCCGCATTTGAGACAGTGCATGAAACCACCTCCAATCCAATCTATTGTACAACAAAACCGGTCGGGAGTAAACAGGGAAATTTAGAAGCTCCAACACGCAGGCCCGGGCTGGATATGGCGAAATTGTTTGATCCGGCCATGGCGCGTCTGCAGGGAACGACCTTCAGCTGTTCCGCCGTTACCCTGTAGGGAACGGTCTTTGACCGTTCCGCGGGCGAGCGCAGCTCGCCCCTACCTCGTCGGAGCAAAGTCCGCTCAGCTCCGGTTCCCCTGTTCGGGAAACCTCCGCCCGCTTCCTTGCTCCTCCTCTCCCCACAAAGGCTCCGCCTTTGCGGGGCCCCAATTGCGGGCGTGCAAAGCACGCCCCTACAGCAATTACGATTTCAAAAGACTACTCACAGAAACGGGCTTCGGCAGGGCCAGGGTCGCCCGCACCCTGGCCATTTGTGAGGCCTGACCGGCTGGCTGGGTTCGGGGGGAGGATTCCCAAGGAGGGGCGGCTTGTAAAAAGCCCCGCCTTGGGCGCACTTCTTTTCGTGTCTTTTCTTGGGCGTTCAAGAAAAGACACCCGCCGGAGGCATGACGGGTTGTAGGGAACGGCCTTCGGCCGCTTTTGCGGGCGTGCAAAGCTCGCCCCTACGGGATGAACTTCGTTGGTACGCTGTAGGAGCGGCCTGCGGCTGCCCGCTGGGAAAGCCCCCAGTTTTGTAGGGCTTGGCGGGCGAGCGCTGCTCGTTCCCACGGGATGAGCTTTGTTGGTACGCTGTAGAGGCTTCCTGCGGCCGCCCGCTGGGAAACCCCCACGTTTGGTGGTTTCCCGCGGGCCCTTCACACAAGATGCAGGCTGCAGCCAAAAAACACCGCCGCTTTTCGGCGTTTCTTCAGAGGCCCTCCCGCTTGTGCCCGGTCTGGGAATGTGCTATAATAACCGCAAGCGACACGTTCCCATGGATAACGCCTTTTTGTCCCACAATGCCTACCCCCGCTCCGTAGGCCACGGCCTGCGGGCGGTTTGACTTGGCCGGGTCCCCGGTTTTCCGCCCCGGCCGGGAATCCATTCTGTCATTCCCCTGGCCCTGGGCTGGGAATGGCAGATTTTTTCCCGCAGTGCCTATATCTCGCACCCACGGAGGACCGAAATGAACACAAAAGAGCTACAACTTGCTCAAACCGACGTGCATAAGCTGTTGGCCTGCGCCAACGGTGACGCGGTGCTGCTGCACCTGTATCTGCTGTGCGGCAATCCGCCTCAGGAGGCGGCCGCGTCTCTGGGGCTGAGCCAGGCCCGGTACGCCACCGCCGCCGCCACCCTGCGGCAAATGGGCCTGTGGCCGGAGGAGCCCACATTTCTCCAACCCGACCGGCAGCCGCCCAGCTATACAGAGGAGGACGTGACCCAGGCCCTCGGCGGCAACGATGGGTTCCGGCTGCTGGTGGGAGAGGTCCAGCGGACCCTGGGGCGCATTCTCACCACGGAGGAGCTGAAGATTCTGCTGTCCTTTTTGCACTATCTGGGCCTGCCCCCGGAGGTGGTGAGCATGCTGGTGTGCTACTGCAAGGAGCGGCTCCGCCGCAAGGGTTCCAGCCGGAACCCCTCCTTGCGCATGATTGAAAAGGAGGCCTACGCCTGGGCGGAGCAGGGCGTCACCACCCTGGAGGAGGCCGCGGCGTATTTGCAGACCCAGAACGCCCGGCATACCCGGCTGGCCGAGCTCATGCGGCTGCTGCAGATCTCTGGCCGGAGCCTCACCCCGGCGGAGGAGCGGTACGCCCAGACTTGGCTGGATCTGGACTTTGACAGCGAGGCCCTGCAAATGGCCTACGAGAAGACCTGCCTGAACACCGGCGGGCTCAAGTGGCCCTACATGAACAAAATCCTTTTGAGCTGGCACCAGCAGGGCCTGCATACCGGCGCGCAAGTCCGGGGCGGGGACAAAAAGCCCGCTCCCCAGCGGCAGCGGGTCCAGCAGGGCACTGCGGCCCTGGGTCAGATGGAGAAGGAAGCCATCACCCGCTTGCTGCGGGAACAGGGGGAGGGATAAGCAATGGCTTACAGCCCGGAGGCGCTGCGCCGGGCCCGGGCTCGGCTGGCCCAGGCCAAGGCGGAACGGGAGGCGGAGAATGCCGAGCATCTGCGCCGGGCATACCGGCAGGTGCCCCGGCTAGCGGAGATCGACCGGGCCCTGCGCCTAACCATGGTCCAGGCGGTCCAGGCGGTGCTGCAAAAGGGTGGGGATCCCCGGGAGGCCCTGGCGGGGATCCAGAGAGAGAATCAGGCTCTGCAACGGGAGCGGGAGTGGCTCATCGAGGACAACTTTGAAGAGGGGTTTTTAGATGATACGCCCATTTGCACCAACTGTGGCGGCACGGGCTATGTGGGGACGGCCATGTGCGAGTGCCTGGCCGAGCTGTGCCGGCAGGAGCAGCGCCGGGAGCTCACGGTCCTGGCAGGCGCCGGGCGGGAGAGCTTTGAGGGCTTCCGGCTGCACTACTACACGGACCAGTTCGACCCCAATCTGGGCGCCAGTCCGCGAACCGTCATGGCTGGGACCCTGCAGACCTGCCGGCGGTACGCCCACAGCTTCTCCCGGCAATCCGGCAATCTACTGCTCAACGGTAACCCGGGTCTGGGCAAGACCTTTTTATCCGCCTGCATCGCCCGGACCGTGGCCGACAGTGGCTTTAGCGTGGTCTACGAGTCGGCGGTCCACCTGTTTGCACGGCTGGAGGCCGCTAAATTTTCCGGCTCCCAGGAGGAAAAGCAGCAGGCCGGGAAGTATACGGCCTGTGACCTTTTGATCGTAGACGATCTGGGCACGGAGATGACCACCCAGTTTGTCAGCACCGCCCTGTACACCCTGCTCAACGATCGGCTGCTGGCAGGTGCGCCTACCATCGTGTCCACCAACCTCCAATCCGACGAGATCGTCCGGCGGTATACGCCCCAAATCGCCTCCCGGCTTTTGGGCAGCTACCGGCTGGTCACCTTCGTGGGGGAAGACATCCGGCTCCAGCGGGCCCAGGGCCTGTGAACCCTTGCGCCGCTATCAGCGCGATCCAGGAAACCGCAACGCCGCCGCCCGAATGGGCGGCGGCGTTGCTGCATTTCTAAAGTACCCCGACAGACGCAGGATCGATCGATATCCCGCAAGGGCGACCCGCGCCAGCGGAACGACCACAGGTTGGGCAGGGTTTTCCAACCAGTTTGAAACCCCCCGGATTGCACGCGAAAGGGAACCCTGACGGTTCCCTTTCCCTCTTTTCCTCCCTCCGAATCCTTCGGCCTCGTGCACCCCCTGTAGGGGCGAGCTGCGCTCGCCCGCGGAACGACCAAAGGTCGTTCCCTACATCCGGAATCGGTGCATTTCCCTACGGGCGGCCAAAGGCCGCCCCTACAAACGCATCATTGATAGACATCCCGTAGGGGCGGCCGCAGGCCGCCCCTACAGACGCGCATCGAGGGATATCCCGTCGGGACGTGCTTTGCACGCCCGCGGCTTAATCCCAGGTCTGCAGCTTGTGCAGCGCGGCCCGGTCCCCCACCAGCGTCACATCTGGGTGCAGCTGGAGAATGGAGGCCGGCACCTCCGGGGTCACGGGGCCGCGGAAGGCCTCCAGCACCGCCTGGGCCTTCTCCCCGCCGCTAACCGCCACCAGAATCCGCCGGGCCTGCATGATGTTCTTAATGCCCATAGTGACGGCACGCTGGGGTACGGCCCCGTTGGGGAAGAAACGGGCGTTGGCCGCCCGGGTGGACTGGGACAGCTCCACCACATGGGTCTCTAGCGCAAAGGCGTGGCCCGGCTCGTTAAAGCCGATGTGCCCATTGCGGCCTATACCCAGAAGCTGCAGGTCGATGCCGCCCAGCTCCCGAATCACCCGGTTATATCGGGCGCATTCCCCCTGGGGGTCCTGGGTCAGGCCGTTGGGGATGTGGGTATTCTCCAGCCGGATGTCGATGGAATCGAACAAGTGCTCCTGCATAAACCGGCGGTAGCACTGCCCGTACTCCGGGTCCAGGTACTCGTCCAGATTCACCGTCCGTACCTCGGCAAAGCTCAAATCCCCATTCCTGCACCAGGCGGCAAGCTGCCGGTAAGCGCCCACCGGCGTGGCGCCGGTGGCCAGCCCCAGGACGCAGGAGGGATTCACAATCACATGGGCGGAAAGGATGTTGGCGCACCGGCGGCTCATGGCCGCGTAGTCCCGGTCCTCGTAAATTCTCATCAGGCATCCTCCCTGCCGTAGGCCTCCAACGCCGCGTCAATGGCGCTGACGCTGGCTGCGACCACAGGCTCGTCCTCTGGCTCCAGGGCCGGCAGAGGCCGACGCACGGAGCCGGTCTCCACTCCCCGCCGGCGCAGAATTTCCTTCATCACCGCGTAGAGATTGCCCCGGGCGGCCGACATGGTGTAAATAATGTGGCAAATTATATTCTGAATCTCCCGGGCCCGATCCATCCGCCCGGCCTGGAAGCAGCGGAACACCTGGGCGAACAGCTCCGGCATCACCGCGTAAGTACCGCCGATGCCGCCCGTGGCCCCCGCGGCCAGTCCCGCCAGAAACTGCTCGTCCGGGCCGTTCATCACCACAAACTCCGGCCCGCCCTCTTCCCGCCAGAGCTGGATGTCCTGCACAGGCAACGAGGAATTTTTCACGCCAATGACTCGGGGATTGCGCCGCATGGTGTGCAGCAGCGACTGGCTCAGGGAGGTCCCGGCCAGCTGAGGGATGTTGTAGAGCAGAAGGTCCGTGTCCGGCGCGGCCTGGGAGATATCATTCCAGTACTGGGCCACCGCGTAGGGCGGCAGGTGGAAATAAATAGGCGGGATGGCGGCGATGGCGTCCACGCCCAGGGCTTGGGCGTGGGCGGCCAGGGCGCGGCTGTCCTGGGTGTTGTTGCAAGCCACGTGGGCGATCACGGGGAGCTCCCCGCCCACCGCCTCCATGACGCTCTCCAGGGTTCGCATCCGCTCGGGGACGCTCAGGTAAATGCACTCCCCGGAGGACCCCCCTACGTACAGGCCCTGCACGCCTTTGTCGGCCAGGTACCGGGCCAGGGCCTGGGTGCGGGGGGCAGAGACCGCGCCCCGGTCGTCGTAGCAGGCGTAGAGCGCCGGAAAAACGCCCTTGAATTTTTGAAAATCCATTCTGGCAACTCCCTTATTGCTGTGTCGTATCGTGAACCTGAAAAGATGCACATCGCACGCCCGCGGAACGACCAAAGGTCGTTCCCTACATCCGGAACCGGTGAATTTTCCTGCGGGCGGCCGCAGGCCGCCCCTACAGACGCACCGTCGAAAGTCATCCCGTAGGGGCGAGCTGCGCTCGCCCGTCGGAGTTCCATTGTGGGAAGCAGCCCATGCGGGCGGCCGCAGGCCGCCCCCACAAACGCATCATCGAGAATATCCCGTAGGGGCGAGCTGCGCACGCCCGCGGAACGACCGCAGGCCGTTCCCTACATCCGGAACCGGTGAATTTTCCTGCGGGCGGCC
Source organism: uncultured Eubacteriales bacterium (assembly GCA_965146675.1). Lineage (GTDB taxonomy): Bacteria > Bacillota > Clostridia > Oscillospirales > Oscillospiraceae > Faecousia. Next base: position 21,221 of record CBCTHM010000026.1, read on the forward strand.
GCAGGCCGCCCC
>CBCTHM010000027.1:0-19532 GCA_965146675.1 uncultured Eubacteriales bacterium
CACGCCCGCAAAACCTTACAAACCAGTAGCGTTTTCCAGCGGGCGACCGCAGGTCGCCCCTACAACGCACCATCGAAGACTATCCCGTAGGGGCGTGCTTTGCACGCCCGCAAAACCTTACAAACCAGTAGCGTTTTCCAGCGGGCGACCGCAGGTCACCCTACAGTTTCATTCTAGGAAAGCCTCTATAAGAAAATCACCGCAGGCAGTTTCCTACCAAAGCGATCGGTTCCAAATGAAAACAGAAAAGCGGAAGAAAGAGCGTGTCAACCACCTGGTTGACACGCTCTTTCTTCCGTAAAACCGGCCTCCGCGCCGTACAAAGGAGACGGCGCGCGGGGCCAGAGCCGCGGGCTCAATCCGGAAGCAGCTCGTCGGGGAACTCCCCCTTGCAGACGATATCCGCAGGCCCCGTGAGGTACAGACCGGTCACCCGGTTCTGGTCCCGCTCCACGTCCAAAATCAGCGGGCCGCCGGGATTCTCCACCCGCACTTCCCGGCCCGTGACCCGGCCCTGCACGGTGAGCAGCGCTGCCAGAGCGCCGGAGCCGGTGCCACAGGCGTCCGTGAAGTCCTCCACGCCCCGCTCATAGGTGCGCAGCGCCACATGGTCCGGGTCCAGAACCTCATAAAAGTTCACGTTGGCCCCCTTGGGAAAGGCCGGGTCGAAGCGCAGGGCCCGGCCCCGGGGCAGAAGCGCCTCCCGGGTTAGCTGCGCCAGGCCGCTTACCTGCACCAGGGCGTGGGGCAGGCCGGGGCTGCCCAGCTCCACATAGCCGCAGACTCCGCCGCCTGCAGACCGGGCCGGGTCCAGCACCGTGGGGTTGTTGAGCTGGACCCGGTATGTACTGCGGTCCAACCGCCATCCCGTCACCAGGCCCGCCGTGGTCTCCACCCGTTGGATGTCCCCGGCCAGACCCCGCTCCCAGCCGTACCGGCAGATACACCGGGCCCCGTTGCCGCACATCTCGCCCAAGGAGCCGTCTGCGTTGAAAAACAGCATTCGGAAATCTCCCCCCGCCCGGGGGGACTCCACGGCCATCAGGCCGTCCGCGCCGATGGACATCCTGCGGCGGCAGACAAGCCGAGCGATCCTTTGCAGCCGCTCTGGACTGGCCCTCAGGGCCCGGTTGTCCACAAGAACAAAGTCGTTGCCCGCGCCGGTCATCTTCCAAAATTCCATTGCACACCTCCTGCGAGACCGCCTGCGCAGGCGGTCCAATGGAATTATCCTAGCACAGCCGGCAGAAATGTCCAGAGGATTTCCTGCCCTCCGGTGGGCAAATCCTGCGCAACCGGTTTCAAAGCTGGGAAAAGACCTCCCCCAGGCTCTGGTGCAGCACCAGATTGGCATAGCCGTCATAGGGCGTGGGGTCCCGGTTGAGAAGTACCAGGCGGTCTGCCTGATAGTATTGGATCAGGCCCGCCGCCGGATACACTGTAAGACTGGTGCCCGCCACGATCATGAGATCCGCCCGCCGGATCGCTTCCACGCTCTGGGCCAGAATCTGCTGGTCCAGGCTCTCCTCGTATAAAACCACGTCCGGCTTTACAATGCCGCCGCAGGCGCACAGAGGCACACCCTGGGCGTTTTTCACATACTCGGCCGGGTAAGAGGCCCCGCACCTCTGGCAGTGATTCCGCAGGACGCTCCCGTGGAGCTCATAGACCCGGCGGCTTCCCGCCTTCTGGTGCAGACCGTCGATGTTCTGGGTTACCACCGCCAGGAGCTTCCCGTCCCGTTCCCACTGGGCCAGCTTCCGGTGGGTGATGTTGGGTGAAAAGCCCAGAGGCAGCATCTTCTCCCGATAGAACCGGAAGAAGTAGGCCGGGTTCTGCGCAAAGAAGCTTCGGCTGATGATGGTTTCCGGGGGATAATCGAATTTTTGATGGTATAGGCCGTCCACGCTGCGGAAGTCCGGGATGCCGGACTCCGTGGAGACGCCCGCGCCTCCAAAAAAGACGATTTTCCGGCTCTCATCGACCCACTGTTTCAGGGTCGCAATCGGGCTGTTCACGCTCTTCCGCCTCCATTTCCGCCAGGAGCTTTTGCTCCTGCTTGGTCTCAAACCGAACGCTGGCGTACAAATCGGGCCGTCGGGCCCGGGTCCGGCGCAAAGACTGTTTTCGCCGCCACCTGGCCACCCTGGCGTGGTCTCCGGACAAAAGGATTTCCGGCACCCCAAGGCCGTGCCACAAAGCCGGGCGGCTGTACTGGGGGTATTCCAGCAGGCCCGCGTAAAAGCTCTCGTCCTCAAAGCACTCCGGGTCCGGCAGCACCCCGGGCACCATCCGGCACACGGCGTCCGCCACGGCCATGGCCGCAATTTCCCCCCCGGTGAGGACGAAGTCCCCTAAGGAGAGCTCCTCATCCACGCACTCGTCCAGAAACCGCTGGTCCACGCCCTCGTAGTGGCCGCAGACCAGGACCAGGTTCTCCATCCTGCTCAGGCGGATGGCGTCGGCTTGGACGAAGGTGTGCCCGCAGGGGGAGAGGAAGATGGTGTGCACCGGCCCAGCAGCCTCGTCGCACACGTGCTCCCAGCAGCGGTACAAGGGGTCCGCCTGTAAAATCGCTCCCCGGCCTCCGCCGTAGGGGTAGTCGTCCACCTGGCACTGCTTGCTGGCGGTGTACGCCCGGATCTGGTGGGTCTCAATGCGGATATGGCCCCGCTCCTGCGCCCGGCCCAGGATGCTCTCGGATAAAACGTCCCCCACGGAGTCGGGGAACAGGGTCATGATGTCAATTCTCATCGCTGCGCATGCCCTCGAGCAGCTTTACCCGCACAAATCCCTGCTCGATATTGACCTCCAACAAGAATTCGGACACCGCGGGAATCAGGTATTCGTGCTCCCCCCGCACCACGTACACGTCGTTGCCAGGCAGGGGCAGCACCTGGACGATCCGGCCGATTTCCCGGCCATCAGCCAGAACCGGCAGGTCCAATAGGTCCGCGATGAACACCCGGCCCGCCGGCAATCTGGCCTGCTCCCGGTCCACCCGGATCACCAGGCCCCGCAGGGCCTGGGCGTCCTCCACGGTGCCGACGCCCTGGAGCTTCAGCAGGGCGCAGGTCTTCTGAACCCGGGCCTGCTCCACAGAGTACGCCCTGCCGCCCACATATACCTGGGGAAAGCCGCAGAGAAACTCCGGGCCGTCGGCCCAGGGCAGGACCTTGACCTCACCCCGGACCCCGTGGGTTGAGACGATCTGCCCCGCCTCCAAATACTGCTGTTTCACGGTCTCGCCTCCTAGAAGGGGCGCTATGCGCCTGCGCCTGTCTTATATTTTTGGGACTCCGCCACGGCCAATTGGTCGCATCGGTTATTTTTCTCGTTTTGGGCGTGGCCCTTGACCCAGTGATAGCGCATGTCATGGCGCTGCACCAGAGGTAGAAGCGTCTCCCAGAGGTCCACGTTCAGGGCGGGCTTTTTGTCCGCCTTGGTCCAGCCGCGTTGCTTCCAGCCCCAGACCCAGCCCTTTTCCAGGGCATCCACCACATACTTGGAGTCGGAGTACAGCTCCACGATGCAGGGCTCCTTCAGACGGCCCAGGGCCTCGATCACCGCCATGAGCTCCATGCGGTTGTTGGTGGTGGACCGCGCGCCCCCGGAGAGCTCCAACTCCCGGTCCTGGTAGGCCAGAATCGCCCCCCAGCCGCCGGGCCCGGGATTTCCGGAGCAGGCTCCGTCGGTATAAATGGTGACAGTTTTCATTCAGATTCCCCCAAAACAGGGCGGCCGGAATAGAGCAAATGCGTGGCGGCCGCGCCACGCATCCGCTTTGATCAGCAGCGCAGGGAGAGAATAGGGGCGGCCTGCGGCCGCCCCTGCCAGCAGCTTTTGACCGCAGGTCTGCAGGAACGACCTATGGCCGTTCCGCGGACAGGCACAGCTCGCCCTTATGGCGACTACCCCAAACCTGAGCCAGGCGCTTTCCGGTCAAGCCTTGCCTTAATCGACAATCTCCACCGTGACCCGTTCTCCCGTGCGCTGGGCGACGGTTTTGATAATTGTGCGAATTTCCTTGGCAATGCGGCCCTGACGACCGATCACCTTGCCCATATCCTCCGAGGCGACCCGAAGCTCCAGTACGGTGCCTCTGTCGTCCTCGGTCTGGGTCACGGTCACCGCCTCGGGATGATCGACCAGATTTTTTGCCATGTAGAGCAAAAGTTCCTTCATTGCGATTCTCCTTCGCAGGTTACAGCACGCCGGCCTTTTTCAGCAGGCCGCGCACGGTGTCGGTGGGCTGCGCGCCGTTCTGAATCCAGGTCTTGGCCTTCTCCGCGTCCACCGTGATGGTGGCGGGATCGGTCAGGGGATTGTAGGAGCCGATTTCCTCGATGCAGCGGCCGTCCCGGGGAGACCGGGAGTCCGCCACCACGATCCGGTAATAAGGAGCCTTTTTGGCGCCCATTCTTCTGAGTCGAATTTTCACCATGGGGTTTCACCTCCAAAACAAATAGTATATCGTAAAGCCCAGAGGGGCTGGTACGAACTGGGTGCGGCCGCATCCGGCGCTTAAAGCCCGGGAATGCCGCCGAAGCCGCCGGGCATGCCCTTCATCCGGCCCATGCGCTTCATCTTCCGCCCCGCGCCGGGGCCGGAAAACTGCCGGACCATGCCCCGCATGGTCTCAAACTGTTTGAGCAGCCGGTTCACGTCCTCCACCTTCACCCCGGCGCCGGCGGCCACCCGCTTCTTGCGCCCTGCGTTGAGCAAAGCGGGGTTGTCCCGCTCCCGGGGGGTCATGGATTGGATGATGGCCTCTGTGTGGAGCATGGCCTTCTCGTCCACCTGAAGATTTTTCAGGTTGGCTCCCCCAGGGAGCTGGGCCAGCAGCTCCTGCATGGAGCCCATGGAGCGCAGCTGCACCAGCTGGTCGTAGAAATCCGCCAGGGTGAACCGGTTGCTTTTCAGCTTTTCCTCCAGCTCCTGGGCCTTCTTGGAGTCGTAGGCCTTCTCCGCCTTTTCAATGAGACTGAGCATGTCCCCCATGCCCAAAATCCGGGAGGCCATACGATCTGGATGGAAGGGCTCTATGGCGTCCAGCTTTTCTCCGGTGCCCACAAACTTGATGGGCTTGCCAGTGACGGCCCGCACCGATAGGGCCGCGCCGCCTCTGGCGTCGCCGTCCAGCTTGGTGAGCATGACGCTGTCAATGTCTAAGAGCTCATTAAAGCTCTGGGCGGCGTTTACCGCATCCTGGCCGGTCATGGCATCCACCACCAGCATGATCTCCTGGGGCTGCACCGCTGCCTTAACGGCCTTCAGCTCCTCCATCAGGACCTCGTCGATGTGCAGCCGGCCGGCGGTGTCCAGAAACACCATGTCGTTGCCGTGGCGCAGGGCGTGCTGCACAGCGGCCCGGGCGATGTCCACCGGGTTCTGCTGCCCCATCTGGAACACGGGAAGCCCCAACTTTTCCCCGCAGATCTCCAACTGACGAATGGCCGCGGGCCGGTAGATATCGCAGGCCGCCAGCAGGGGGTTTTTGCCCTGCTTTTTCATCAGGCCCGCCAGCTTGCTGCCGTTGGTGGTCTTTCCCGCGCCCTGCAGGCCCACCAGCATCACCACCGTGGGGCCTTTGGGATTGATGGTCAGGCGCTGATTTTCTACGCCCATCAGGCGGGTCAGTTCTTCGTCCACGATCTTCACAATCATCTGGGCCGGGGTCAGGGATTCCAGCACGTCCGCGCCCACGCAGCGCTCCGTAACGGCCTTGACAAAGTCCCGGACCACCTTATAGCTTACGTCGGCCTCCAGCAGGGCCAGGCGGATTTCCCGCATGGCCTCCTTTACGTCGGATTCCTTCAGGCGGCCCTTGCCCCGCAGCTTCTTAAAGGTTGCGGAGAGTTTTTCAGTTAAGCCTTCAAACGCCATAGCTTACTCCTTTATGGTATCGGCGGCGGCCAGAATTTCCTGTGCCGGATCGCGTACAGCCTCGTCCCCGGCTGCGGCCAGCTTCCGCGCCGCGGCCTCGATCCGGTCCAGGGCGCGTTTGACCGCCCGATCCCGGCCCACGGCGCCCACCCGGGCCTCCATGTCGCGCAGGGCGGCCTCTGCCCGCGTGAGGCAATCGTACACGCCCTGCCGGCTGACCCCAACCTCCTGGGCGATCTCCCCCAGGGACAAATCCTGGTTGTAATACAGGTCGAAGCAGAGCCGCCGCTTTTCCGTCAGCAGCTCTCCGTAGGTATCAAAAAGCAGCGTGAGTTCCAAAGCGTCGGTTTTCATAGGAGCCTCCTTATCAAGGAAATTACCTTGACAACATTGTGAGTATACACGGAAAGCGACCAGCTGTCAAGAAAAATTTCAAGACAGGTGCGATGGACGCGCCGCCGTTTGCATTTTCTGTCGGGACGCGCTTTCCACGCCTCCGGGCCTTTTGGCCTGATACCCCTATCGGGGCGAGCTGTGCTCGCCCGCGGAACGGCCAAAGGTCGTTCCCTACAGCCCTCCGTCGACAGATATCCCGTAGGGGCGAGCTGTGCTCGCTCGCGGGCGGCCAAAGGCCGCCCCTACAGCCCGCCGCCGACAGACATCCCGTAGGGGCGAGCTGTGCTCGCCCGGGGAACGGCCAAAAGCCGCCCCTACAGCCCGCCGCCGACAGACATCCCGTAGGGGCGAGCTGCGCTCGCCCGGGGAACGGCCAAAAGCCGCCCCTACAGCCCGCCGCCGACAGACATCCCGTAGGGGCGAGCTGCGCTCGCCTGCGGAACGGTCGAAGACCGTTCCCTACAGACGCACCGCCAATCAATATCCGGTAGGGGCGAGCTGTGCTCGCCCGGGGAACGGCCAAAGGCCGCCCCTACAGCCCGCCGTCGACAGATATCCCGTAGGGGCGAGCTGCGCTCGCCCGGGGAACGGCCAAAGGTCGTTCCCTACAGAGGTTTGGGAGGCGGCCCCTACGATGGTGCGAGGCGTATTTCCTGTGGCAATTTCAATGGTGCGTCTCTTCCTTGGGCTGCCGCGGCTGTTTTTTGCGGCGCAGAAGCATCCAGGAGACCACCAAAATCAGGGCCCAGCCCAAAACACAGGCGGCCAGGACGGAGCAGGAGGCCAGGGGCGTGGAAACCAGGACCAGCAGGGTCAGAAGCGTCTGGTAGAGCGCTGCCCCACCCTGCCAGGACAGAAGCCAGGCGGCCAGCAGCACCAGAGAAAGGCCCATGGCGCCCAGGGCGTAGGCCCGGGTGACCCGCAGGAGCCGCTGGCTATCCATGCGGTAGGCTAGGGCCATGAGGCCAAAAATGGTGAGAAAAAACAGTCCCGCGGCCAGATTTCCCCAGGGCTGCCGGAGGAACGCCTCCTTCTGGATGACGCAAAGACCGTCTGCGGCGCACAGTAGATACAACGCGGCCCACAGGCCCCCCAATGCGGTGATTGCTTTTTTCATAGCATCAGCTCCCACGTGGTTTTCTCTAGCATAGCGCAGAACCCGTGGGATTACAAGGAAAAAATCTTTTGCCACCGTTCCCAAGAGGGCTCTGTTGTGATATAATAAAAACCATATGGCATGCTGCGGCGCAGAAGCCGCCGCCGTGGGCCTGTATGGACGATTATCTTGCGCCCGCTGGGCGAAAAAGGAAGGATCCAGATGAAAAGGCAAACAATTGGACCCATGCCGGTGCTGGGGCTCACCCTGGCCGGCGGCGCTGCGGGAATTGTCCTGCGGCTGCGGATGCTGGCCATCGGTTATGATGGACGGGGGATACAAATTTCAAACAACTGGACCTATGTGACGCTGTGGGTGCTGTCTGGATTGTTTTTATTGGGATTGGCCCTGCTTTGCCGCAGGATGGGGGACCGCGCCGGCTGCGAGGAGAACTTCCCCGCCTCGCCGCTGGCGGCGGTGGGCGCGTTCTTGGGTGCGGTGGGCCTGCTGGCCTGCTCCACGGTGAAGCTGCTGGGAAATCCGGACGTCTTTGATTTGATCGTCAACATCCTGGGCCTGGGCGCCGCCTCCGCCCTGGCGGTGTCCGGCTACCTGCGCTTGTCCGGCAGGCAGTCTGCCGCGGCGCTGATGGTGATGAGCCTGTATTTGGCCACCTGGCTGGTGAGCCAATTCCGCCGCTGGAGCGCCGACCCCCAGCTAGGCGATTACTGTTTTCAGCTCCTGGCCTGCGTCTTCGCCATGCTGGCCAGCTACCAACTGGCGGGCTTCCCGCTGAAGCGGGGCCGCCGCCGCGCCGCCATTTTCTGTACCATGGCCGCGGTGTTTTTCTGCCTGATCTCCCTAGTGGATGGCGCTACGTGGCCGTTTTACGCAGCCGTGGCGCTGTGGCTTCTCACGGGAGGCTGCAACCTTTCCCGGCCCGCGCCCCGGCGCCGGAAGCTGGGCGGGGGCTACGCGCAGGAGCAGACGCCGCCAGAGTCCGCGGCCGGGACTGAAACTGCCCCAGGCCCGATGGATGATCTGTAGGGACGGGGGTTTCAAACTCCTTAGATGGAACGCGAAAGGGAACCCCGGCGGCTCCCTTTCGCGTTTTCCTTTCCTCTAATCCCTTTGGCCAAACCCTGCAGGGGCGAGCGCAGCTCGCCCCTGCAAAAGAGGCGGATCTGCGGTCTTCTCTTCCGACATCGAAAAACCCTGCCGGCGCGTTCTTGTCCGCATAATCGCCCTGGGACGTTCATAGGCTTGGACGGGGTGATTATTTTGAGAAAACGGGATTCTCTGATTTGCTTTTGTGTACTGGTGCTGGCGGCGGCGCTGCTGCTGGCGAACTTCGGGCCCGGCGCCGTGGAGACCGGCTCCTGGGGCCTCAGTTTCCGGTCTGAGGGGCAGGCGCCGGTGGGCAACGCCTCCAAGGAGGCGCTGTCCGGCTTTGACGCGGCCTACTTGGGGGACACATCCGAGCCGGTGATCTATCTGACCTTTGACGCCGGCTATGAAAACGGCTGCACCGCTCAAATTCTGGACGTGCTGAAGGCCCATCAGGTCCCGGCGGCTTTTTTCCTGGTGGGCAATTACATTGAGCGCAATCCGGACCTGGTGCGCCGAATGGTGGAGGAGGGGCATATCGTGGGCAACCATACGGCCCACCACTACGACATGTCCAAAATCGGGGACTTTGACACCTTCTCCCAGGAGCTCAAGGAGCTGGAGGACTTGTTCCGGGATTGCACGGGAAAAGAGCTATCCAAGTACTACCGGCCGCCTCAGGGCATTTACAGCCAGGAAAACCTGGAGATGGCGCAGAAGCTGGGCTACCGCACGGTGTTCTGGTCTCTGGCTTATGTAGACTGGAACAACGACAGCCAGCCCACCCGGGAGGAGGCCCTCTCCAAGCTGATCCCCCGGATTCACAACGGGGCCGTGGTATTGCTCCACAGCACCTCGAAAACCAACGCGGAAATTCTTGACGAGCTTCTGACCAAGTGGGAGGAGCTGGGATACCGGTTCGGAACGGTAGAGGAGCTTTTCGAGTGACCGCCGACTTTTGCCAAACCATGCACACATTAGGGCCTCCTGAATACCATGGAATGAGCGGCAACGCCGCCAAAACTTACTTGGAGGTAACTTTTTTATGTGCTGCAACAATGGTATGTCTACTTTTGGTAATAATGGCTGCTGGTGGATTATCATCCTGGTTCTCCTGTTCTGCTGCTGCGGAAACAACGGCGGTGGCTACGGCACTAGTTATGCCAACAACGGCTGCGGCTGCGGCTGCGATAACAACAACGGCTGCGGCTGCGGCTGCTAAGTCAAAGCGCCGGCTTAACCGGTCCTTACAGAAATGGGGAGGCGTCCTACGGGACGCCTCCTAACTGGTTTTATGGCCGAAAAGGAATGTATGGGAGGCCGCGGGCCCGTTCGGACGGCGCACCGCCGCAGACGGATGTGGGGGAATGCTTTGCACGCCCGCGAAACGACCGTAGGTCGCTTCCTACAAACCCAAGATGCGGAATGTGGCCCCGACGGGCGAGCGCAGCTCGTCCGTGCATTCCTACATAAATGGGAAGTTTACAAAATGAGCTGCAACTATTTCGCGCATAGAACGACGACAAACCCGCTGCCGGCAGTGGGTCGCATAATTTAACAGGGGCGCGCCGCCTAACTTTTTCTGCGGCGCGCCCCTGCGTTTTATTAAAGATGCAGCGATCGAAGCTTACCGTACGTATTCAATAATGACGCGGCGGTTCGGTTCCGTGCCCGTGGAGTATGTGGTGATGTTGTCCATCTCCTGCAGGGCAGCGTGAATCACATGGCGCTCGTAGGCATTCATGGGCTCCAGGGTGGTCCGGCGGCGCTGCTTGAGCACCTGCTGGGCCTTTTTCCTGGCGTAGCGGCGCAGAGATTCCTCCCGCTTGACCCGATAATCCTCCGCGTCTACCGTAATCCGGACCCGCCCTTCGCTGGCCCGGTTGACCGCATAGTTGGCCAGGTGCTGAATGGCGTCCAGGGTCTCGCCCCGCCGACCGATGAGCATACCCAGATTTTCTCCAATGAGCTCCACCCGGTAGGATTCGTCCTGGGTTTTCTGCGCATGGGGCACTGCGTGAGAACCCATATGCTCTAAAAGCCCCCGCAGGAACTGCTCAATGCGCTCCTCCACGCTGCCGGGCTCCGCAGGCGCATAAGCCGGAACTGGCGGAACTGGGCGGGGCTCCCGGGGCTTTTCTGCCGGCTGCCTGGCCTGCCGCGCGACCGGAGCCGCCGCCAAGGGAGGCTGCGGTTGGGCCGGTTTTGGGGCGGGAGGCTCCGGCTCCGGCTTCTTCTGCGCCGGGGCAGCGGGCTTTTTGGGTCTGCTGCGGGAGGCGGCGGACAGGGCCGGCGCCGGATCCGGGTCCGGCACCTGGTAGGTCACCTCCACCTTGCACGGACGGGCACCGATTCCAAACACGCCGGCTTTCGCCCGCTCCAGCAGCTTGACAGATACGCTCTCCTGGTCCAGGCCCAGTTGCTCCAATGCGGCCTGAACAGCGGAATCAAAGTCCTTGCCAGTTGCTATCATTGTTTTTTCCATACGCTACTCCTCGCTGGTATCGGCGGAGTCGTCTGCCTCCGCCTCGTCCGCAGAAACGCCGCCGCGTCTACTATACCGGCTGGACCGGTAGGCGCGGCCCCGGGCGTAGGGCCGGGCAGGGTCCCCAGACAACGGATCGTCGGAGGACTCCTCCGGCTCAATCCCGGCCTCGGCGGCCCGGCGGGCTGCAAATTCCCGGGCGGCGGCCTGACTTTGCTCCCGTTGCTTCTGCTGCAATTTCTTTTTACTGGTGTTTTCTAAAATGCCCTCCGGATGCTCAGCCCGGCGCTGCGCGCGGATACGCTCCCGCTCTGCCGCCTCCGCTGCCTCCTTGGCGGCCAGTTCCCGCTTGACCGCATCCTCAGCGTCATAAATTTTCCGGTAATGCTTGGTGAGGACGGCGTCTTGAACGATGCCGAATAGCCCCTGCGCCAGCCAGTACAGCGACAGGGCACCGGGGAGGGTGAAGCCAATAAACAGGGTCATAACCGGCATCATCCACATCATGAACTTATTGGAGGTATTGGCCGCCTTGGCGGCGGTCTCGTCCCTCTGCCCGTCCTGGTTGGTCACCACGGAGCTGTTCATCTTCTGGCTGACCCACATGGCCAGAACGTTGGAGGCCGCGGAAGCTACCGGCAGCAAGAACGCGCCAATGTTGGCCCAGCTGTAGCTGGCCCATTTCCAAAATTGCCAGCTGGGGATCTGCCCCAAATCCACCCCCAGGAAGAGGAAGTTCATCTCCGGCAGGGTCCGGCCCGCCAGCTCCGGCACGGAGGCTTTAATTTGCTCGGCAAACTGAGCCAAATAGGGCGTGGCGGTGAGCTGGTCATAAAAGGTATTGGAACCAAAGGCGTTGGGAACGGCGTCCTTAATCACCTGCACCACCTGGCCAGCCTGCTGGGCGGTCATATGGAACATATAGATCAAGGGCTCCCGAATGACATAGTACAGAGGCAGCATGATGAGCAGCGGCACCAGGCTCCACAGACAGCCGCCTGTCATACTGACGCCCTCGTCCTTATACAGCTTCTGCACCGCCTGGTTAGCCTTCTGCGGGTCGTCTGCATATTTTTTTTGAAGCGCCTGGATCTCAGGGGACAGGCGGCTCATCTTCATCATGCTTTTTTTGCTCTTGGCGCTGATGGGCATCAGAATGAGCTTGACAATCAGGGAAAACAGAATCAGGGCCAGGCCATAATTGGTGGTAAACTCATACAGCCACTCCAGCAGATAACCAAAGGGGACCCGGATAATGTCGCTGATATTAAACGCTAAAATCATACAGAACTATCCTCCAAGTTTAAGGAACAGGGTCGTAATAGTCCCCTTTGTAAAAGGGGTTGCACCGCAGAAACCGGCGGAATGCCATCCAGCCGCCGCGCAGCGCGCCGTATTTGCCGATGGCCTCCACTGCGTATTGGGAGCAGGTGGGGCTGAAGCGGCACCGGGGGGGGAGCGAGGGGGAGATGGAGCGTTGGTAAAACCGGAGCACTGCCAAAAGGACCCGCTTCATTTTGGGTTCCTCCGCAGAAGCCCCAGCTTGTCCGCCAAGGACAGGTAGGCCCGGGTGAGCTGGGAAAAGGAGGCCTCCACAGCCTGGGACCGGGCCACCACCACCAGGTCATAGCCCGGGAGAAACTGCTGCTCGTGGAGCCGGTAAATCTCCCGCAGCCGGCGCCGGACCCGGTTTCGGGTCACGGCCTTGCCCAGCTTCTTTCCGGTGGTGATTCCTACCCGGTTCACGCCCAAGCGGTTTTTGCGGCAATACAGCACCAGGTACCGGTTGCCGGTCTGCTCCCCGGTGCGGTAGAGCCGCTGAAAAATATGGTTCAGTTTGAGAGGCTTGGAAAACTCCATGCGTGTATCCTTCCAGGCGGGCTGCGGTTCCAGAAGCCGCCTGGGCCGGCATTCCCGGAAGGCGGAAGTGCGGCCATGAAAGCGGAAACAGGGGAACCATGACGAATGCAATTTTGAAGCGAGCCGAACGAAACACAAGGGGCGAACAGAAGACCTTCCATTCACCCCCAGGAATCATCTTTGACCGCGCGTTGTTCTGCAGGTTCTACCGGGCAGAACCTCAGGCAGACAGAACCCGGCGGCCTTTGGTACGGCGGCGGGCCAGGACCTTACGACCGTTGGATGTGGCCATCCGCTTCCGAAAACCGTGGACTTTGGCTCTGTGGCGCTTTTTGGGCTGATAGGTACGTAGCATTGGGGTACACCTCCTGTCATGTATCATGCTCAACAGCCGTTTCCGGCCGTAGCGTGTCGCAGAAAACCGGCCTGGTTGTTCACAGGCCATGTATGGGATATTATACCCGATAACTGTACCCAGGTCAACACTTTTTTGCAAATTTGTTCCTGTTTTCCCGAAAGAGGTTGAATCCGAAGACCCCAACCTGATGTTTTCCTGGGTTGGGGCGGGCCCCTCAAACCGAATCGAAAAATACCCCTAGAAGGTACGGGCGGGCGGCCAAAGGCCGCCCCTACAGGAATAAGCCCGTAGGGGCGTGCATTGCACGCCCGCAAGCGCCCCCTTGCTTTCAGCGCGGCAACGACGGAAGCGCCGCATGCGCGTAACGTAATTCTACCCTGCTTTGCCGACAAAACCGATGTTGACATCCCCATTGTTGTTAAAAACCTGTAAGGTCTTTGCTCCTTGCTCTTTATCGGCCGGTAAATTGCAGGTTCCCTTCTTAATTTCGCACGTTATAGCAAAATCATCATAACCGCCTACAAGAGAGCCGGAAATGGATCCGTTTTTTGCACGAAGCGTAACGGAGCTTCCCACATGCAGCTCATCAAAAGAAATATCACCGCCATTTGTTGAAAGGGATACCGCGCCGTCTATCGACAATGGCGCAATTGAAATAGTTTCATTTGTGGTTGTCAGCTCTAGGGCGGTCAAAAGGGTTTCCGGCAGCTGTAGCGTGATTTTGCGAAACCCGGCGGCGGGTTTACCGCCGATGTAATCCGTCCAATGCTTCTGGCTTTGAGCGGACATAGTCAGCGAATGTCCATCAGAAACGGAAATATTGTAATACTCCTTGCTGGATTCAAAATAGAAGATATGAATTTGATCGTCGGCAGACGGCGTAACCGCAATTTGCCTATCCCGAACATCAATACAGACTTCCGTGATTGCTCCGGCTTTTGCCGTGTAGCTCTTCTGTGTAAACGCCCCGGTGTTGGTGCAGCCACTGAAACAACCAGCACCGAAAATAAGGCATAGCAATGCTGTAGCGATTCTTTTCATAAAGTAAGGCCCTCCAAAAGCTTCATGTTTTTTTCAAATAGTTGACCCTGGCCATATGGATTTCCGTTCGACGAAATGTGAAATAGTTTCGTACTGGGAGATCAAAAGGCTATGCCAGGCTTTCAGGTCCACTTAATCATGCGCTTGATTCCTCCTGACTGGTTTTTATATTGTTTTTCACCATTGTTAATGGTATTATCATTATAAATCTTTGTGTTACACAAAGGTCAAGAGGGAGGACAAAGAAATGATAAAGACTTTTTCCGTGGGCGCTGCCGCAAAAGCCGCACATATAACCAGCGAAACGTTACGGCATTACGACCGCATCGGACTTGTTAAGCCAAGCATAAAAGATGCCGCTACAGGCTATCGCTATTACACGGAGCAGGATCTTGTACGAATCAATACGGTTCTTGCTTTACAGCAGATGGATCTGTCGTTGCATAAGATAAAAGAAGCTTTGGAGCTGGACGATTTAGAACAAATTATTGCGTTTTTAAAAGAGGCTGAAAAAAGGGCTGATGAGAAAATCTTCTCCCTGCAAAACAGCAAGGCGAAAATACAGCTGGCAAAAGCCAGCTATGAAAACCATTTGCGGGGGCAAGGCCGGATAAAGGATTTCGCAATCCGGCAATTTCCCAAACGTGTTATCCTGCTTTCCGATACGCTGGAAACTCCGACGCTGGATACCCTCTGGAGCTATTTAAGCCATTTTTATGATAAGCTTGATCCCCTGCAAAAAGATCGGTTTGCATTTGAAGATACGGCTGGTATCTATACAGATAAGGAACTGGTAAGGCTATTTGCCGTATGCACCCGGCATGGGAACATAGACGGGCTGAAAATCCTCCCGGAAGGAAAATACCTGTGCGCAGATTGTAGCGAAGAAAACAGAACGGATAAGCTGCATAAACTACTTCAAATCGCAAAAAGTCAATATCATGTTGAGCCGGAGTTTTTAATACAGCAAGTTGTCTTATCCGGCATATTGCGATGGAATTACCAGATACAAATATATTTAGCGCATGACCCGGAACAACAAAAGAGCGAAGAAAAAAACGCTGCTGATTAAATAGCAGCGTTTTTCTCTTGCGCATCCCTATAGCCGCATACCCGCAGGGGCGTGCTTCGCACGCCCGTGGAACGGCCGCAGGCCGTTCCCTAGAGGGTGACGGCGGGCGGCCAAAGGCCGCCCCTACAGCGCACCAGCGCGGGTCATTCCTGTAGGGGCGTGCTTCGCACGCCCGCGGAACGGCCGCAGGCCGTTCCCTAGAGGGTGACGGCGGGCGGCCAAAGGCCGCCCCTACAACGCACCAGCGCGGGTCATTCCGTAGGGGCGCGGCATGCAATTGTATCTTGTCCGCTGGGGCCGGTCGCCCGTCTAGGGTCCTTCGCCAGGCTGAAGACCGGCCTCCCACTTTGCCGCCCGGGTATAGCGGCGCACAAACGCGGTCTTGCCTTGGGTGTATCTGTCCCGGTCGTGCTCATACTGGCGCCAGAGCGACAGCTTCAGGGCCTCGTACGCCCTGGCCACAGCCGGGTGTGTCCGCAGATAGTCCCGAAAATACAGCTCGTCCTGGTCGCCGTCGCGGCGCAGGTGCAGATGAAACACCCGCTGGGCAAAGCCGGTTTCCGTATAGCCCTTGTTGAAGGAAGCGCGGCCTTTTTCCTCGGACATCAAAAGATACCCGTTGGAGAATAGCCGCTCATAAACCGCACCCCAATCACAGCCCTCAGTGGTTACCACCAAAATGTCCACAATGGGCTTGGCCTGGATGGTGTCCACTGCGGTGCTTCCAATGTGATGGATGCCGAAAAGAGATTCTTGGGGCAGCGCGGACAGCAGGAGCTGTCGTTCCTGCTCGAACCAATTGGCCCAGGCAGGCTGATGCGGCGTGAGAAAGATCGGGAAAAGCTGCCACAGCTCCTCCAGGCTTCGCTCCGATAGCGGCTTTTTCAAGGTCTCAGGCTCCTTTCCCCTCAGGGCAGCCGGTACAGCCGCCTGCCGTTCTCCCAGGTAATGGACTCCATTTCCTCCACCGGCAGGTCCCGGAGCTCCGCCAGGCGCTGGGCCATGCGGAACACATACCCCGGATGGTTCTGCCGTCCCCGGAAGGGCTCCGGCGCCATATAGGGGCAGTCCGTCTCAATCACCATCCGCTCCAGGGGGATAGCCTGGGCGACCTCCACCAGCCGTCGGGCATTTTTGAAGGTGATGACGCCGGTAAAGCCAATGTACCACCCCCGGTCCACCAGCCATTTTGCCAGTTGGGCTGAGCCGGAGAAGCAGTGAAACACCCCCGTGACCTCCGGGAATTCCTCCACCACACGCATACCGTCAGCATGAGCCTCCCGCTCGTGGACAATCACCGGCAGGTCCAGCTCCCGGGCCAGGGCCATCTGGGCGCGGAAGCAGCTGAGCTGCTGGTCCCTTGGCACATCCTCGTAGTAATAATCCAGCCCGATTTCTCCGATGGCTTTCACCTTGGGGTTCTCCCGAACCAGCCGGCGGTATTCCTCCAACACCGCCGGCCCCATCCGATCCGCTGCGTCGGGATGAGAGCCCACGGCGGCATAAATCCAGGATATGCGCCGGGCCAGACCGCAGGCAGCCCGGGAGGAGTCCAGGTCGCAGCCGGGATTCATCAGCAGACCGACCCCCTGGCCAGGCAGCGCCGCCAGCAGGGCCTCCCGGTCCTCGTTGAACCGGCGGTCGTCCAAATGAGCATGGGTGTCGAACAGCATGCAAGTCCTCCTTGTTGTCAGAGCATAGGAAAGAGAAAATACATTGGTAGGGATGCGCGAGCCGCCGGACAACCGCAGGCAGCGTTCATATGGGGAAGCCGCTATAGGGGCTGCTTTGCACGCCCGCGAGTGACCGCAGGTCGCCCCTATGCCGACTATCGATATTCATCCCGTAGGGCGAACTACGCTTGCTCACAAACCCTGCAAAAGGAAACGCAGGTTCGCCGAACGGCTGAAGGCCGTTCCCCACGTCCCCAGTATCAGGCCGCACCCCAGCCCTTACAGCTCCGGGTTATCCGGCACCACCACGGCGCAGACAAAATACGCCAGAATCCCCATCCCGCCCATGCAGGAAAATACGATCCATCCCAGGCGCACCAGGGAGGGGTCCAAACCAAAATACTCCGCCACGCCGCCGCAAACGCCAAGCAGCATGCGGCTTCTGCGGGACCGATACAGTCGTTTTTCCATAATGCTTCCCCTTATTAATCCTCGTCCAGCTTCAGGACGGCCAAAAACGCCTCTGAGGGCACCGATACGGAGCCGAAGGTCCGCATCCGCTTTTTGCCCTCTTTCTGCTTCTCCAGGAGCTTCTTCTTCCGGGTGATGTCGCCGCCGTAGCATTTGGCCAGCACGTCCTTGCGCAGGGCCTTAATGGTCTCCCGGGCGATGATCTTTCCGCCGATGGCGGCCTGCACCGGAATCTCAAACATCTGCCGGGGAATGTTCTCCTTGAGCTTTTCGCAGATTTTCCGGGCGCGGGGATAGGCGTTGTCTGCGAAGAGAATGAAGCTCAAGGCGTCCACCACGTCCCCGTTGAGCAAAATGTCCAGCTTCACCAGCTGGGAGGGCCGGTACTCGTCCAGCTCGTAGTCCAAAGAGCCGTAGCCCCGGGTCCGGGACTTCAGGGCGTCGAAAAAGTCGTAGATAATCTCGTTGAGGGGCATCTCGTAGTGCAGCTCCACCCGGCTGCTGTCCAGATACACCATGTCCTGGAACTCTCCCCGGCGGGCTGTGCACAGGTCCATAATGTTGCCCACGTACTCCTGGGGGGCCATGAGGCTGGCCTTTACAAAGGGCTCCTCGGCCAGCTGGATTTCCGCTGGGTCCGGATAGCGCAGGGGATTGTCCACCAGCAGCACCGTCCCGTCAGTCTTGGTAATCCGATAGACAACGTTGGGCGCGGTGGTGATCAGGTCCAAATTGTACTCCCGCTCCAGCCGTTCCTGGATGATCTCCATGTGCAAAAGGCCCAAAAAGCCGCAACGGAAGCCGAAGCCCAGGGCCACGGAGCTCTCCGGCTCATAGGTCATGGACGCGTCGTTGAGCTTTAGCTTCTCCAGAGCCTCCCGCAAATCCTGATACTTGGAGCCGTCGGCGGGGTAGACGCCGGAGAAGACCATGGGCTGCACCGCGCGGTAGCCCGGCAGGGGTTCCCCAGCGGGCCGGTCCGCCTGCGTCACCGTGTCGCCCACCCGGGTATCGGACACGGTCTTGATGGACGCGGTGAGGTAGCCCACCTCTCCGGCCCCCAGCTCCTCTGTGGGCTGCAGGCCCAGAGGGTGCATGACTCCCACCTCCACCGCCTTGTAGGTGGCGCCGGTGGCCATCATGCGGATGTCCATGCCGGGGCGCAGCACGCCCTCTTTCACCCGCAGGTAGACGATAACGCCTCGATAGGCGTCATACTGGCTGTCGAAGATCAGGGCCCGCAGGGGTGCGCTCCGGTCCCCGGCGGGAGCGGGAATGTCCTGGACGATGCGCTCCAGGACTGCGTGGATGTTGACCCCGTTTTTGGCGGAGATCTCCGGGGCATCCTGGGCGGGAACGCCGATAATGTCCTCAATCTCGGTTTTGACCGCCTGGGGCCGGGCGGCGGGTAAATCGATCTTGTTGATGACGGGCACCACCTCCAGCCCAGCGTCGATGGCCAGATAGGTGTTGGCCAGAGTCTGGGCCTCCACGCCCTGAGAGGCGTCCACCACCAAGACGGCCCCCTCGCAGGCGGCCAAGGAGCGGGACACCTCGTAGTTGAAGTCCACGTGGCCAGGTGTGTCAATGAGGTTCAGGTCGTAAACCTGCCCGTCGTCCGCGGGGTAGCGCAGGCGCACAGCCCGGGCCTTGATGGTAATGCCCCGCTCCCGCTCCAAATCCATGGAGTCCAGGATCTGGTCCGCCATCTCCCGGCGGTCCACGGCGTGGCATTCCTCCAGCAGCCGGTCGGCCAGGGTGGATTTGCCGTGGTCAATGTGAGCCACGATGGAAAAGTTCCGAATTTTGGATTGGTCTGTCAAGCTTTCTCACCTCGGAGCCGGGCGGCGCTGCCGCGCCGGCGGGTTTCCTGCAAAGGGTCAGGGCGCCGGCGGGGCGGCGGCAAAATCGCCCGCCCTGCAGCGCGATCGTCCTTATTATACCGAATTTCCAGGAGAATGTAAAGCAAAAGCAAAAAATGTAGGGGACCATCGGTCGTCCGCATGGGAAATCCGTCAATTCCGGGATGTAGGCTCGCCCCTACAGGGTGCGGTGTGGATTCGGGGGATGTAGGGGCGACCTGTGGT
>CBCTHM010000028.1:0-18341 GCA_965146675.1 uncultured Eubacteriales bacterium
GCTGCGCTCGCCCGCTGGAGAGACCCGGCCATGACGGGGGTAGGAACGGCCCTTGACCGTTCCGCGGGCGAGCGCAGCTCGCCCCTACGGGTGGTCTTTCGATGGCGCGCTGTAGGGGCGGCCTGCGGCCGCCCGCGGGCAAGAAACGCCCAACCCTCCGAATGTCAATCGACAATGCGGCTATAGGGGCGGAAGCAGTCCTGACAGACCAACTTGCCATCCTGCAAATAGACTTTATGCTCCGGGACGCGCTCCCCGCAAAGCGCACAGGTCACGCTGGCAAACAGCCGGGCCCGTTCCGGAGCGGGAAACCGGGGCTCCCCCCGGGTGAAGACCTCCTCCGCCGGAGCCTCCAAAATAAAACGCAGCTTTGCCGCCCGGTCCAGATCCCCGGGCAGGGGCCGCAGGGCCAGACGCAGGCCCCGGCCGGAGGCCCGGGTGAAGAAGGTATAGACCTGCTTGCCCGTGGGACGGTACAGAAGATTGCCCTTGCCCAAGGTACAGCCCAAAATCGCCTGAATGCCGTCGACACCGCAGGCGTCGTTCTCCGTGACGCACACCAGCTCCTCGTCCTGCGCCCGCGCTGCGCCCAGCCAGTCCAGAACCAGGCTACTGGCCCGGACGCCCATGGCCAGGCCTGGACAGGCATGGCCGTGGAACTCGACGGCCTTTTCCCACAATTGCTGCTCCATTTTAAACTCCCTTTCGCGCCGGTCCGGCGCTGTGTTTTCCTCGCCTAGTTTACAGGAGCCGGACGCCCCCCGCAAGCCCCCCACGGGGATGTTTGTTTTGGGGCCGCGGGGCCGGACGCCCTCCGGCCATGGCCCCGGCGGGATGGGTTCCGACATTTCGTACAGGAAAGTTTCCGTTTTTTTTCGGAGATTCGGAGCAAGTACCATTTGACGAGGGCGACGGAATGTGTTACACTGAACTCGAATAAGGGCTCTTCGTGACTGACGGGATTGTGGAGCACCACAGGGGAGCGAAGAGCTTGTTTGTGCCGACCGTCTGGGCGTACTTACCGTGCACGCGGTAGGTGCGCCCTTTTTACATTAAGTAAGAGGAGGTCTTTCCATGAAGAAAGTCGGCGTACTCCTGGGCAGCGACAGCGATCTGCCTGTGGTCCAGAAAGCTCTGGACACCCTTGCGTCTGTGGGTATCCCCTTTGAGGTCCACGTATACTCTGCACACCGAACTCCTGCCCAGGCGCAGCGTTTCTGCGCAAGCGCCCGGGACCAAGGGTTCGGTGTCTTGCTTTGCGCCGCGGGCATGGCCGCCCACCTGGCGGGGGCCGCCGCGGCCCAGACCACCCTGCCCGTTATCGGCATCCCCATGGCCGGCGGCGCTCTGGGCGGGCTGGACGCCCTTTTGTCCACGGTGCAGATGCCCTCTGGCGTTCCCGTGGCTACCGTGGCCATCGGCGGCGCGGTAAACGCCGCCCTGCTGGCGGCCCAGATTCTGGCCCTGTCCGACGAGGGCCTGGCCGCCCGGCTGGAGGCCCGCCGCCAGGCGGACCGGGAGCGGGTCCTGGAGAAAAACCGCAGCGTGGAGCTGCAATACAATGTCTAACGAGGAGGCCATTATGGAAAAGAAAGCACTGCTGTACGAGGGCAAGGCCAAAAAGGTCTACGCCACGGAAAACCCGGACCAGCTCATCGTCTCCTACAAAGACGACGCCACCGCCTTCAACGGGCAAAAAAAAGGCACCATCGCCGGCAAGGGCGCGGTGAACAACCGCATGAGCAACCGGCTCATGGAGCTGCTGGAGGCCCAGGGAATTCCCACCCACTATGTGCAGGAGCTCAACGACCGGGAGACCCTGGTGAAAAAAGTTGCCATCGTCCCTTTGGAGGTGATCGTCCGCAACCGCTCCGCCGGCTCCTTTGCCAAGCGCTACGGCGTGGAAGAGGGCATCGTCTTCCCCGCCCCCACAGTGGAGTTCTCCTATAAAAACGACGATTTGGGCGACCCCCTGCTCAATACCTCCCACGCCCTGGCCCTGGGCCTGGCCACCCCGGAGGAATTGGAGCGCATCCGCGCCCTGGCCCTGCGCATCAACGTGCTTCTGCAGGACTATTTCCGCACCCTGGGCCTGGACCTGGTGGACTTCAAACTGGAGTTTGGCCGGTTGCCGGGGGGCGAGATCGTCCTGGCCGACGAGATCTCCCCGGACACCTGCCGGCTCTGGGACTCCAAGACCCACGAGAAACTGGACAAAGACCGGTTCCGCCGGGACCTGGGCGGCGTGGAGGAGGCCTACCAGGAAGTCCTGCGCCGGCTCACGGAGCAAAAGGCATGACGGGACTCCACGAGGAATGCGGCGTCTTCGGCATTTACGACGCTAAAGGGCAAACCGACCTGATCTCGGCGGTGTACAGCGGCCTGTACGCCCTACAACACCGGGGCCAGGAGAGCTGCGGCATGGCCCTGAACTGCGACGGGGTCATTACGGGCCACGCCGACGTGGGCCTGGTCTCCGAGGTCTTCACCCCCCGGGTGCTCCAGAGCCTGCCCCAGGGGGCCAGGCTCGCCACGGGGCACGTGCGCTACGCCACCTCCGGCAGCCGCATCCGGGCCAACGCCCAGCCCGTGGTGGTGCACCATATCAAGGGCACCATGGCCCTGTGCCACAACGGAAACCTGATTAACGCCGCCCAGCTCCGCCACACCCTGGAGCTCCAGGGCTCCATTTTCCACGGCACCTCCGACACGGAGGTCATCAGCTATCTCATCACCCGGAACCGGCTCACCTCCCCCAGCATTGAAAACGCCATCTCCATGACCATGAACCAGATCGTGGGGGCCTACTCTCTGGTGATTATGAGCCCGTCCAAGCTCATCGCCGCCCGGGACCCCCGGGGGTTCCGGCCTCTGTGCGTGGGGCGGCTTGCCCATGGGGGCTGGGTCTTCGCCAGCGAGAGCTGCGCCTTGGACGCGGTGGGGGCGGAGTTTCTCCGGGACGTGGCCCCTGGGGAGATTGTGATCGCAGGGCCGGACGGCCTGCGGAGCATCACGGAGCACTGCGGCGGGGCGCCCCAGGCCATGTGCGTTTTTGAGTATGTATACTTTGCACGGCCGGACAGCGTCATCGAGGGCACCCAGGTCCACGAGGCCCGGAAGCAGGCGGGCCGGTTCCTGGCCCGGGAGCACCCCGTGGAGGCCGACGTGGTCATCGGCGTGCCGGATTCCGGCCTGGACGCAGCCCTGGGCTACGCTGAGGAGAGCGGCATTCCCTACGGCGTGGGCTTCATTAAAAACAAATACGTAGGCCGCACTTTCATCCAGGGCTCCCAGGCCCAGCGGGAGTCCAGCGTCCGGCTGAAGCTCAATGTGATTCCCAGCACGGTTCAGGGCAAGCGGGTGGTGCTCATCGACGACTCCATCGTCCGGGGTACCACCTCCGCCCGGATTATCCGCCTGCTCCGGGAGGCGGGGGCCAAGAGCGTACACTTCCGGGTTTCCGCGCCCCCCTTCTCCCATCCCTGCTACTTCGGCACGGACATCCCCGACAGCAAGCTCCTGGTGGCCACCGGCCACACGGTGGCGCAGATCAATGAAATCATCGGGGCGGACAGTCTGGGCTACCTCAGCGTGGACCACGTACAGCAGGTGGCGACCCAATCCCACTGCGGCTTCTGCACCGCCTGCTTCACGGGGGACTATCCCCTGCCCCCCTGCCAGGATACCATGGAGTCCGTCTACGACCGGCCTCTGCACCCGAAGTCCGAGGCATCCGCAGAAGAAAGACCTGACCATTACACCTAAAGGCAGAGAGGAGAACCCCTATGGAAACCAGTTACTCCGAGAGCTACCGGAACTCCGGCGTGGATATCACCGCCGGCTATGAGGCCGTGCGCCTCATGGGGAAAAGCATCGCCCGGACCAAAACCCCCGGGTGCCTGCAGGACATCGGCGGCTTCGGCGGCCTGTTCGCCCCGGATCTGACCGGCATGAAGGAGCCCGTGCTGGTCTCCGGCACCGACGGCGTGGGCACCAAGCTGCGCCTGGCCTTCCTGCTGGACCGGCACGACACCGTGGGCATCGACTGCGTGGCCATGTGCGTCAATGACGTACTGTGCTGCGGAGCCCGGCCCCTGTTTTTCCTGGATTACATCGCCTGCGGCAAAAACGTGCCGGAGCGAGTGGCCCAGGTGGTCTCCGGCGTGGCCGAGGGCTGCGTCCAGGCGGGCTGCGCCCTCATCGGCGGCGAGACCGCCGAGATGCCCGGCTTCTATCCGCAGGACGAGTACGACCTGGCGGGTTTCGCCGTGGGGATGGTGGATCGGGAGAAAATCCTGGACGCAAGCACCATGGCGGCCGGGGACGTGCTTCTGGCCCTGCCCTCCTCCGGACTCCACTCCAACGGCTTTTCCCTGGTGCGTAAGGTCCTGGATGTGGAACACGCGGATTTGACCGCCCCCCGCCCGGCCTTGAACGGCGTCTGCCTGGGGGAAACCCTGCTCACCCCCACCAAAATCTATGTCAAGCCCATGCTTGCCCTGTTCGACGCCGTGCAGGTCAAGGGCGTAAGCCATATCACCGGCGGCGGCTTTTTTGAAAACCTGCCCCGGATGCTACCGGAGGGCCTGGGGGTGAAAATCCACCGGGGCGCCCTCAGAACCCCGCCGATTTTCGGCCTCATCGCTCAAGCCGGGGGGATCCCGGAGCGGGACATGTTCAACACCTTCAACATGGGCGTGGGCATGGCCGTGGTGGTGGCACAAAAGGACCAGGATGCCGCTCTGTCGGTGCTCCAGGCCCAGGGAGAGGACGCCTACGTCCTTGGCCAGGTGGTTTCCTCCCAGGACCCGGTGGTTCTGGCGTGAGGGCCGTGCGCATAGGGGTGCTGGTCTCCGGCGGGGGCAGCAACCTGCAGGCCCTGTTGGACGCGCAGGCCCGGGGCGAGCTGCCCGGCGGAAAGATTGCCGCCGTGGTGGCCTCCCGGCCGGACGCCTACGCCCTCACCCGGGCAGAGGAAGCCGGGGTCCCGGTCTTTGTGGTGGACCGGAAGCGGTACGAATCCAGCCGGGACATGACAGTGGCCCTGGTAGAGCTGCTTAGGTCCCTGGAAATCGATCTGGTGATTCTGGCGGGTTTCCTCGTCATCTTAAGCGAGGAGCTGATTCATGCCTTTCCCAACGCGGTACTGAACGTCCACCCGGCCCTGATTCCCAGCTTCTCCGGCCCCGGGTTTTATGGCCTGCGGGTGCACCAGGCGGTCCTGGACTACGGGGTCAAGCTCACGGGGGCAACGGTGCATTTCGTCAGCGAGACCTGCGACGGCGGGCCCATCATCCTGCAAAAGGCCGTGCCCGTGGAGGAGGGGGACACACCCCAGAGCCTCCAGCGCCGGGTAATGGAGCAGGCCGAGTGGCAGCTCCTGCCCCAGGCCGCCGCCCTGTTCTGCCAGGGCAGGCTGCAGGTGGAGGGGCGGGTGGTGTGCATCCTGCCGCCTCGTGCGTGACCGGCTACTGCCAGCGTTTGTTTGCTTCCCGGGGCCGCCCCGGAATTCCATCTACAGGAGGTTGTTACATGTACGCATCTGATCTGCACGCCCTGCTGCAGGGCAATTCCTACCCCGGCCGGGGCATTCTGCTGGGCCGGTCCGCAGATGACCGGTACGCCGTGGCCGCCTATTTCATCATGGGCCGCAGCGAGAACAGCCGGAACCGGGTCTTCGTGACGACGGATGACGGCATCCGCACCCAGGCATACGATCCCAGCAAGGTCACGGACCCCTCTTTAATCCTCTACCATCCCGTTCGCGCGGTGCGCGTGCCGGCGGGCACGGCCCTGGTGGTCACCAACGGGGACCAGACGGACACCATTCGGGACGGCCTTGTCCGCGGGGAGCGCTTTGAGGCCAGCCTGCGCACCCGGACCTTCGAGCCGGACGGGCCCCACTACACCCCCCGGGTCTCCGGCCTGATGGCCCCGGACGGCAGCTATCAGCTCTCCATTCTCAAGGCCTGCGGCGGGGACCCTGCCTGCTGCTGCCGGTTCTTTTACGAGTACGACCGGCCCCTGGCCGGTGTGGGCCACCTGATCCACACCTACGAGGGCGACGGCAGCCCCCTGCCCTCTTTCCAGGGCGAGCCCCGGGCGGTGGCCCTCTCCGGGGACCTCTCCAACTTCGCCCGGGGGCTGTGGAACAGCCTGAACGAACAGAACCGGGTGAGTCTGTACGTCCGGTATACGGACCTTGCCTCCGGCGCGGTTGCGGACGTCATCCACAACCGGAACCTGTGAGGCCCGCCATGGAAGAAATGCACGGCGGTTATCGCTCCCCTCTGTCCACGCGGTACGCAAGCCCGCAGATGCAGCGCCTTTTCTCCGAGGACTTTAAATTCCGCACCTGGCGGCGGCTTTGGATCGCTCTGGCAAAGGCGGAGCAGACCCTGGGCCTTCCCATCACGGACGCCCAGCTGGCGGAGTTGGAGGCGCATAAGGACGAGATCAACTACGACGTGGCCCAGGCCAAAGAGCGGGAGGTCCGCCACGACGTGATGAGCCATGTGTACGCCTACGGTCAGCAGTGTCCCCAAGCAGCGGGTATCCTCCATCTGGGAGCCACCAGTTGCTACGTGGGGGACAACACGGACCTGATCATTCTCCGGGAGGCAACCCGGCTGGTCCTGCAAAAGTCGGCTCAGGTTCTGAAAAACCTGTCGGCCTTCGCGGTCCGGTACAAGGCCCTGCCCTGCCTGGGCTACACCCACCTGCAGCCGGCCCAGCTGGTCACCGTTGGCAAGCGGGCCACCCTGTGGATGTACGAGCTGCTCCAGGACATGGAAAACCTGTCCTTTCAATTGGAGCATCTGAAGTTCCTGGGCTCCAAGGGCACCACCGGCACCCAGGCCTCCTTCCTGGATCTGTTCGAGGGGGACGAGGAAAAGTGCAGGGCCCTGGACGACCTGATCGCCCGGGACATGGGCTTTGCCGGGGTGGTCCCCGTCTCCGGGCAGACCTACTCCCGGAAGGTGGACGCCTATTTCCTGGGGGCTCTGTCCGGCGTCGCCCAGAGCGCCATGAAGTTTGCCAACGACCTGCGCATCCTTCAGTCCTTCGAGGAGCTGGAGGAGCCCTTTGAGAAGGACCAGATCGGTTCCTCCGCCATGCCCTACAAGCGCAACCCCATGCGCTGCGAGCGCATGTGCGCTCTAGCCCGGTATGTAATTGTGGACAGTCTGAACCCGGGGCTCACCGCCGGGACCCAGTGGTTCGAGCGGACCCTGGACGACTCGGCCAACAAGCGGCTGTCCGTGTCCGAGGCCTTTTTGGCCACAGACGCCATTTTGAACCTCTATCTCAACGTCACCGGGGGGCTGGTGGTCAACGAGAAGGTCATCGCCCGGCGGGTGATGGAAAAGCTGCCCTTCATGGCCACAGAGAACATCCTGATGGAGTCCGTGAAGCGGGGCGGGGACCGGCAGGTCCTTCACGAGGCCCTGCGGGTCCACTCCCACGCCGCGGCGGCCCGGGTGAAGGGCGAGGGCGCGGCCAACGACCTGCTCGAGCGCATCGCCGCAGACTCCCAATTCCCCCTGTCCAGGCAGGAGCTCCTTGCCCAGCTGGACCCGGGGCAGTATATCGGCCGGTGCCCGAGCCAGGTCACAGAGTTTCTCCAGCACGTGGCAGGCCCTGTCCTGGCGCAGTACGCCGATCAAAATTTAACCGCTGAAGTGAGGGTGTAAACAATGAAGGAACTGGAACTGAAATACGGCTGTAACCCCAACCAGAAGCCTGCCAGCCTGTTGATGGCCGACGGAAGCGACCTGCCCGTGACCGTGCGCAACGGCCGGCCCGGCTTCATCAATTTTCTGGACGCCCTGAACGCCTGGCAGCTGGTGCGGGAGCTGAAGGCGGCCACAGGCCTGCCCTGCGCCGCGTCCTTTAAGCACGTGTCTCCCACCTCCGCCGCTGTGGGTCTGCCCCTGTCCCGGGATTTGAAGCGGGCCTGCTTTGTGGAGGACGCGGCGGGGCTGGACGAATCCCCCCTGGCCTGCGCCTACGCCCGGGCCCGGGGCACGGACCGCATGAGCTCCTTCGGGGACTGGGCGGCGCTGTCCGACCCCTGCGACGCGGCCACCGCCCGGCTCCTGGCCCGGGAGGTCTCCGACGGCGTCATCGCCCCGGGGTACGCCCCGGAGGCCCTGGAGATTCTCAAGACCAAGCGCAAGGGAAGCTACAACGTGGTGGAGATCGACCCCGCCTACGAGCCCAAGCCCCAAGAGGACAAGCAGGTCTTCGGCGTCACCTTCCGGCAGGGCCGGAACAACTGCAAAATCGACGGGTCCTGGCTGGAAAACGTGGTCACGGAGAACAAGGACCTCCCGGAGGAGGCCAGGCGGGACCTGCTGGTGGCCCTAATCACCCTGAAATACACCCAGTCCAACTCCGTGTGCTTCGCCTACGACGGTCAAGCCATCGGCGTGGGCGCTGGACAGCAGTCCCGGATTCACTGCACGCGGCTGGCGGGCACCAAGGCGGACACCTGGTTTTTGCGGCAGCACCCCAAGACCCTAGGGCTGCCCTTCCGGCCCGATTTGGCCCGGCCCGTTCGAGACAATGTGGTGGACGGCTACATCAACGGCAACGAAGAGGACGTGTGCCAGGAAGGGATCTGGCAGAATTACTTCACCGCCCGGCCGGAGCCCCTGACGGCGGCGGAAAAGGCGGCGTTTTTGGCCGCCCAGTCCGGGGTTGCCCTGGGCTCTGACGCCTTCTTCCCCTTCCCGGACAACATCAAACGGGCCCTGAAGTCCGGGGTGCGCTACATCGCCCAGCCCGGCGGTTCCATCCGGGACGATTTGGTGATCGCCTGCTGCAACGAGCACGATTTGGTCATGGCCTTCACCGGCCTGCGCCTGTTCCACCATTAAGCCGGGGTGCCTGTAGGGCTTCTTCTTGTAGGGGCGAGCTGCGCTCGCCCGCGGAACGACCGCAGGTCGTTCCCTACAGGGGTTCGGCGGGCGGCCGCAGGCCGCCCCTGCAGACGCACCATCGGGGGATATTCCGTGTGGGTACCAAAAATCCAAACCGGAGCCCAGCGAAGCGGGGCCGGTTTGGAGAGGAGGAGCAAGGAAGCATGCAGAGGGTTCCCCGCCAGGGGAAACCGGAGCGAAGCGGACTTTGCTCCGACGAGGTAGGGGCGAGCTGCGCTCGCCCGCGGAACGACCGCAGGTCGTTCCCTACAGGGGTTCGGCGGGCGGCCGCAGGCCGCCCCTGCAGACGCACCATCGGGGGATATTCCGTGTGGGTACCAAAAATCCAAACCGGAGCCCAGCGAAGCGGGGCCGGTTTGGAGAGGAGGAGCAAGGAAGCATGCAGAGGGTTCCCCGCCAGGGGAAACCGGAGCGAAGCGGACTTTGCTCCGACGAGGTAGGGGCGAGCTGCGCTCGCCCGCGGAACGACCGTAGGTCGTTCCCTACAGGGGTTCGGCGGGCGGCCGCAGGCCGCCCCAATACGGTTTCAGACACCCTTATTATTACCGTCATGGAGGGTCCCTTATGAAATTACTGGTTGTGGGCGGCGGCGGCCGCGAGCACGCCATCATCAAAAAGCTCCGGGAGAACCCGGAGGTGTCGGAGATTTACGCCCTGCCCGGCAACGGCGGCATAGCCGCCCAGGCCCAGTGCGTCCCCATAAAAGCCACGGACCTAAAGGCAATCGTGGACTTTGCCGTGACCCATGGAATCGACTACGCCGTGGTCACCCCCGACGACCCCCTGGTCTTAGGCGCCGTGGACCGGCTGGAGGCGGCGGGCATCCCCTGCTTCGGCCCCAGGCAAAACGCGGCGATTTTGGAGGGTAGCAAGGCCTTTGCCAAGGACCTGATGGCCCGCTATGGCATCCCCACCGCACGCTACCAGGTCTTTACGGACCTGACTCAGGCCCTGGCCTATGTGCAGACCCAGCCCGCGCCCCTGGTGGTCAAGGCCGACGGTCTGGCCCTAGGCAAGGGCGTTCTGATCTGCCGGACCCGGGAGCAGGCCCAGTGCGCCGTGACGGATATGCTGCAAGGCGGTAAATTCGGCCAAAGCGGGTCCCGGGTGGTCATTGAGGAATACCTGGAGGGCCCCGAGGTGTCGGTGCTGGCCCTCACGGACGGCAAGACCCTGCGGCCCCTGGTCTCCTCCATGGACCACAAGCGGGCCCTGGACGGGGACCTGGGCCTCAACACCGGTGGTATGGGCGCCGTGGCCCCCAACCCCTACTACACCCCCCAGGTGGCGCAGACGTGCATGGAGACCATTTTTCTGCCCACGATCCGGGCCATGGCCGCCGAGGGCCGGCCCTTTTTGGGCTGTCTGTACTTCGGCCTGATGCTCACAAAGGACGGCCCTAAGGTGATCGAGTATAACTGCCGCTTCGGAGACCCGGAGACCCAGGCGGTACTGCCCCTTTTGGACAGCGACCTGCTGGAGCTGATGCTGGCCACCACCCGGGGCGCCCTGGCTGAGACCCCCTGCCGGCTCTCCAACAAAAGCGCCTGCTGCGTGGTCACCGCGTCCCAGGGCTACCCCCAGCACTATGAGACCGGCTTGCCCCTGGCGCTGACCCCGGAGGCAGCGGCGCACACCGATTTCGCCGGGGTCCGGCGGTCGGGCGGGCAGCTCGTCACCGCCGGCGGCCGGGTGGCCGCCACCACCGCCGTGCAGGACACCCTGGACCAGGCGGTCCGGGAGGCCTACCGGCTGGCCCAGGGCGTGCGCTTCGCCAACGCCTACCGCCGCCAGGACATCGGCGCCCGGGCCCTGGCGGCCCAGAACAAAACAGGAGGTTAGCCCATGGTAGAGCGTATCTATGTGGAAAAACGGCCGGAGCTGGCCAAGGAAGCCCAGGACCTGCTGCTGGAGGCCCGGACCTTCCTGGGCCTGGGCCGGCTGGAGGGCCTGCGGATTCTCAACCGCTACGACGTGGAGGGCCTGACGCCCCAGGTCTTCCGGCAGGCTGTCCCTACCGTGTTCTCGGAGCCCCAGGTGGACCGGGTCTGGGAGCGCCTGGACCCCGCGGGCGCCGCGGCGGTGTTCGCCGTGGAGTATTTGCCGGGCCAGTACGACCAGCGGGCGGACTCCGCCGCCCAGTGCGTCCAGATTTTGACCCAGGGAGAGCGGCCCCTGGTCCGCACCGCCCGGGTATACCTGCTGTACGGTCCCCTGCAGGCGCAGGACGTAAAGGCCCTGAAGCGGCACGTGCTCAACCCCGTAGAAGCCCGGGAGGCCAGCTTGGAAAAGCCCCAGACCCTAGCGGCCCCGACGCCCAGTCCCGCCCCGGTGGAACGACTGACGGGATTTCGCGCCCTGGACCCCCAGGCGGTACTGGCCCTGGGGACCGAACTGGGTCTTGCCATGGACGACAGCGACCTGGCCCTGTGCCAAGCTTACTTCCGGAGCGAGGACCGGGACCCTACCCTCACGGAGCTGCGGGTTCTGGACACCTACTGGTCCGATCACTGCCGGCACACCACGTTTCTAACGGAACTGGACCACGTGGCCATTCAAGACCCTCTGCTGCAGGGCACTTACGAGGACTATTTGGAGATTCGCCGGGCCCTAGGTCGCACCGGGCCCGTGACCCTCATGGATCTGGGGACCCTGGCGGCCAAATACCTGCGGGCCCAGGGTAAACTCCCCGGCCTGGACGAGAGCGAGGAGATCAACGCCTGCACGGTCCGAGTCACGGTGCATGTGGACGGCAGACCGGAGCCCTGGCTGCTGCTGTTTAAAAACGAGACCCACAACCACCCCACGGAGATCGAGCCCTTCGGCGGGGCCGCCACCTGCATCGGCGGGGCCATCCGGGACCCCCTGGCCAGCCGGGCTTACGTCTACGGGGCCATGCGCCTCACCGGCGCCGGGGACCCCTTGACCCCTGTGGAACAGACCCTGCCCGGGAAGCTGCCCCAGCGGAAGATCGTCACCGCCGCCGCCGCAGGCTATTCCTCCTACGGCAACCAGATCGGTCTGGCCACGGGCCTGGTGGACGAGCTCTACCATCCGGGCTACGCCGCCAAGCGCATGGAGATCGGCGCGGTGGTGGCGGCGGTTCCGGAGGCGAATGTGAAAAGGGCGCGGCCGGAGCCCGGGGACCAGGTCATTCTCCTGGGGGGCCGCACGGGCCGGGACGGCTGCGGCGGCGCCACGGGCTCGTCCAAGCGCCACGACCTGCATTCCCTGGAGACCTGCGGGGCGGAGGTCCAGAAGGGCAATCCCCCGGAGGAGCGGAAGCTCCAGCGGCTGTTCCGCAACCCGGATGCCGCCCGCCTGATCAAACGGTGCAACGACTTCGGCGCCGGCGGCGTCTCGGTGGCCATCGGGGAGCTGGCCGACGGCCTTTCCATCGACCTGGACCGGGTGCCCAAAAAATACCAGGGCCTAAGCGGCACGGAGCTGGCCATCTCCGAGAGCCAGGAGCGCATGGCCGTGGTGGTGGCGCCCGGGGACGTGGACCGGTTCCTGGCGCTATCGGCGGGAGAAAACTTGGAGGCCACAGTGGTCGCCCAGGTAACCATGGAGCCTCGTTTGCGCATTTCCTGGCAGGGCCGGACCATCGTAGACCTGAGCCGGGCCTTTTTGGACTCCAACGGCGGGGCAAAGCACGCAACGGCGGAACTGGCCCCACCCCGGTGCTGGGGCCGGGCCGTATCCGGGGGCTTTTCGGCGCAGTACAAGGCGCTGGCCGGAGACTTGAACGTGTGCTCCAAGCAGGGTCTGTCGGAACGGTTCGACTCCACCATCGGCGCGGGCACGGTGCTCATGCCCTTCGGCGGTCAATACCAGCGCACCCCCATCCAGGCCATGGTCCACAAAATCTCCTTGGAGCGCGGCCACACGGAGGACTGCTCCCTGATGGCCTGGGGCTACAACCCCTATCTGACGGAACAGAGCCCCTACCATGGGGCCTATCTGGCGGTGGTGGAGTCCGTGGCCAAGCTGGTGGCAGCCGGCGCCGGCCTGGAGGACGTCTACCTGAGCTTCCAGGAGTATTTCCCCCAGCCGGGCCGAGATCCCCGGCGCTGGGGCCTGCCTCTGGCGGCGCTGTTGGGGGCCTTCCGGGCCCAGCTTGACCTGGAAGTGGCCGCCATCGGGGGCAAGGACTCTATGTCCGGCTCCTTTGAGGACCTGGACGTCCCCCCCACCCTGGTGTCCTTCGCCGTGACCACGGCGCCCGCGGAACGCATTCGCCCCAACCCCTTCCAGGCGCCTAACCATATGGTCTGTCTCCTGACCCCGGAGGCGGGCCCGGACGGCCTGCCCCGGAAGGAGGCCCTGGCCGCCCTCTTCCGGCAGGTTGAAGATCTTTTGCGCAGCGGCGGGGTTCTTTCCGCCTACACCCCGGGCTTTGGCGGCCCGGCAGAGGCGGTTTTGAAAATGGCCCTGGGCAACGGCCTGGGCTTCCGGTTCGACAGCAGCCTCAGCCTGGACATCCTGTTCGGCTACGCCTACGGTGGCTTTGTGCTGGAACTGCCGCAGGGCGCCGCGCCCCTGGGCACGGTTCTGGGCCGGACCACGGACGACAGGCAATTTACCTACGGCGGCGAGTCGATCTGCCTGGATGCACTTCTGGCAATCTATGAGGAGAGGCTGGAGCCTGTGTATCCCACCCGGGTCCCGGCGGACCCGGCTCCCATGGAGACCTTTACCGCGGAAAACACCGCCGCCCGGCCCGGGCCCAGGGTGCGTCGGGCCCGGCCCAGAGCCCTGATTCCCGTCTTCCCCGGCACA
Organism: uncultured Eubacteriales bacterium; assembly: GCA_965146675.1. Classification (GTDB taxonomy): domain Bacteria; phylum Bacillota; class Clostridia; order Oscillospirales; family Oscillospiraceae; genus Faecousia. The sequence continues at coordinate 13,728 of CBCTHM010000028.1, forward strand.
AACTGCGAGTACGACACTGCCCGGGCCCTGGAGGACGCGGGCGCCCAGGCGCAGACCTTTCTGATCCGCAACCGGACCTCACAGGACATCGCCCGCAGCATAGACGACTTCGCCCGGGCCCTGGGGGAGGCCCAGCTTGTGTTTTTGCCCGGGGGCTTCTCCGGCGGCGATGAGCCCGACGGCTCCGGAAAGTTCATCACCGCGTTTTTCCGGAATCAGGTGGTACGGGAACAGCTCACGGCGCTTTTAGACCGGCGGGACGGCCTGCTGGGGGGAATCTGCAACGGCTTTCAAGCCCTCGTCAAGCTGGGTCTTTTGCCCTACGGCAAAATCCTGGACGTGGACGAGGCCTGCCCTACCTTGACCTTCAACACCATCGGCCGGCATCAGAGCCGCCTGGTCCGGGTGCGGGTGGCCAGCAACCGCAGCCCCTGGCTGGCGAAGACCCAGGTGGGCGAGATTTACACCGTGCCCATCTCCCACGGGGAGGGTCGGTTCTGGGCGGAGGAGCGCCTGGTGCGGGACCTGGCTGCCCGCGGCCAGATCGCCACCCAGTATGTGGATTTCTCTGGCCGGGCCACGGCGGACGTAGCGTGCAATCCCAACGGCTCCGCCTTCGCCGTGGAGGGTCTCACCAGCCCGGACGGCAGAATCTTCGGCAAAATGGGCCACGCCGAGCGGGTGGGACCGGACCTGTACAAAAACGTTCCGGGCCGGTTCGATATGGGCCTGTTCGCCTCCGCCGTGCAGTACTTTCAAACCCTCTGACGGAACCGCCCGCCCGGGCCATCGGGTCATTCGTCCGGGCCCCGGTTCCTCCAAAAAAGCTGCGCCGCCGGGATTTCCCGGCGGCGCAATTCGCATCGTCCTGCTATACCCGCTGCAACGATGTAGGGCCGTGCGACCCACGCCCGCCGCTTCCTCGTAGGGGCGAGCTGCGCTCGCCCGCGGAACGACCACAGGTCGTTCCCTACAGACGGAATCGGCGCATTTCCCCGCGGGCCGCCACAGGCCGCCCCGACAGGTGCACCGTCGAAAGAAATCCCATCGGGGGCCCGCAAAGACGCAGCCTTTGTGGGCAGAGGAGGAGCAAGGAAGCACGCGCAGGTTTCCCCAACCGGGGGAACCGGAGCTGAGCGGACTTTGCTCCGACGACGTAGGGGCGAGCTGCGCTCGCCCGCGGAACGACCGCAGGTCGTTCCCTACAGCCGGAATCGGTGCATTTCCCCGCGGGCCGCCACAGGCCACCCCGACAGGTGCACCGTCGAAAGAAATCCCATCGGGGGCCCCGCAAAACCGCCAGGTTTTGTGGGCAGAGGAGGAGCAAGGAAGCACGCGCAGGTTTCCCCAATCGGGGGAACCGGAGCTGAGCGCACTTTGCTCCGACGACGTAGGGGCGAGCTGCGCTCGCCCGCGGAACGACCGCAGGTCGTTCCCTACAGCCCACCGTCGGCAGACATCCCGTAGGGGCGGGCTGCGCTCGCCCCTACATTACAGTTCAGGGGAGGAATATCGTGGGGCAGATCAACCGGCAAAAGCCGGGGGGCAAGCCGTTTCGCTTGCCCCCGGCGGTTTTCTTTTTCCCAAAAACAGTTTTAAAAATGGAGCCCAGCAGCGCGTCTTCCATTCGGCTTTTCCGGTTCGGAGCCGCCTGCATCTCACCGGCAGCGCCCTGTAGACAGGACCAGGATGCGCTCACCCTTTTTATCTCGTTTTCCCGTAGGACGGAAGCCCAGGCGTTGATACAGGCCCAGGGCGATCTGGTTTCGCTCCACCACGCTGAGATAGACCGTCTCCGTGGTGTACTCCCACTCCAGCCGCCGCACCAGACCAAGCACCGCGGCCTTGCCGTAGCCCCGGCCCTGATACTGCCGGTCAATGAGCAGCCGGTCCAGCCAGACCTGCTGGAAGGGCAGATGCCGCCAGAAGCAGCCATACATGGCGAAACCCACCAGGGTCTGCCCCTGGTAAATGGCCACGGGCCGCCAGGCCCGGACCCGCCCAGCCTCCTGCAGGCATTCCGCCACCGGTTCGACGAACCCGGCCTGCTCCGGGGCGGTGCGCAGCGCCAGAACTGCCTGCTGGTTCTCCCGGGTCACCGGCTCGAACCGAAGCCCCGTCGGGTCCTCCCGGGACTTGGGCGCACCGCCAGGAATCCGGTGTAGGGCCCGGCGCAAAAGCACCGCAGCCAAAACGGCGGCCACTGCGCAGGAGGCCAGAGACGAGAGCCAAACCCCGTCCAGCCCCCAGAACCGAGGCAAGATGCTCAGGAATAGAACAGGCAGCAGGAAGGCCTGACTCAGCGAGAGAACTAAGGACGACGCAGGCCGATTCACCGCGGTCAGGAAGGAGCTGGTAGCCGCACCGAACCAGCTCACCAGGTACGACAGGGCAAACAGCTGCATGGCCCGAACGCTGAGGTCCAGCAGGGCCTGGTTCCCCGGCTGGGAGAACAGGGCGATCAGGGGCCGGCCTCCCCAGAGCATGCCGCCCAGAGCTGTCAGCGACAAAAGGGCGGCAGCCACCTGGACCCGCCGCTCCAGGGCGAACAGCCGGGCCGGCCTCCCCGCCCCCACCTGATAGCTGATGGCGGGCTGCAGGGCGTCGGCCATGCCGAAGAGCATGGATTTGACGATGCTGTCTACGTACTGCACAATGCTGAAAGCGGCCACCGCCAGATAGCCCGAGATCCGCATGAGAGCGGCGTTGAACAGCACCATGCACACGGAGCTGGCGATGTTGGAGAAGAACTCCGAGCTGCCGTTGGCAACGAGGTTGCCCACCATACGCCTGGAGAGCCTGGCCTTGACCAGGCGCAGCGGGAGCTTGCCCCGCAGAAACGGCAGGAAGCTCGTGAGCGTGCCCGCCGCCAGGCACAAGCAGGAGGCCAGGGCCGCCGAGCCGACGCCCCAGCGGAACCAGCCCAGAAAGATATAGTCCAGCACGATATTGGCCGCGGACACCACCACATTCATCCACATGCTGTATTTCACCCGGCCGCAGATGCGTAGGTAATTGTCCAGGGCGAAAAAGCACATGATTAGGGGCGCGAAGACGCAGTAGACCCGCAGATACGCCACGGCCATGGCGGTGACCTGGTCGTCGGCGCCCAGCAGGCGGACCAGGGGTCCGGCCAGCCCATAGCCCAGGCCGCCGATGACCACAGACATGAGAAAAATCAGGCCGCAGGAAAAGGAGAAGATCTGACTGGCGGTTTGACCCTGCTTTTTTCCCATGTGGATGGCGATCTGGACCGAGGAACCCACGGCGATCATATCCGCCAGGGCAAAGCTGATCATAATCAGCGGCATGACCAGATTCACCGCCGCCAGGGCCCGGTCCCCCAGATACCGGCCTACGAAAATGCCGTCGGCCACCACATACAGGGACGTGACCGCCATGCTCACCATACTGGGCACGGCGCAGTGAAAGAAGAGTTTTGTGGGAGAGAGCGTGGCGAACAGCTCGCCCCGCTCTTTATGCGCGTTCATGAAAAATACCTCCGTTGCTATATGTTATGCTTTATGATAAACTATGGAGTAACACCATAGTCAAGGGGGAAATTTTATGCAGCCCAGAAAACAAAAGCTTTTTTCCACAGGGGAGTTCGCCAAGCTCTGCGGCGCTACCAAGGACACCCTGTTCTATTATGACCGCATCGGGGTTCTGAAGCCCAAGCTGGTGCAGGAAAACGGGTACCGCCGGTACACGGCTGAGCAGTTTTTCGATTACGATTTAATCCGGGTTTTGCGGCAGGCAGGGACCAGTCTGCAGGAGATTCAGGCCTACCTGTCCCACTACGACACCGGGCATTTTCTCTCCCTGTTTCAGGAAAAGTGCCGGCAGATCGCGGAGCAGCGGCGGGTCCTGGAACGGATGGAGCGCATGCTCTCGCGTACCATCGCCGTGACCCAGCGGGCCCTGTCCGAGACCTACGACCTGCCCAGGATAGAGCGGCAGCCCGCAGAAACCCTGTTGCTGGTGGGCCTGCGGGCCGGGGACGGGGATCACGTGGACCGGGTGGCGGCCCGGCTGGGGGAGCACTTCGCCCAGTGCGAGCGGTATGGACTGACGGAGAAATTTCCCCTGGGCTCCGTGATTTTGCAGGAGGACGTCCTGGCGGGCAGCGAGGAGGAGAGCTATTTCTTCAGCGTGGTCCCCCCGGACTTTCCCCAGGGAGACCTGCTGCAAAAGCCCCAGGGGACCTACGCCACCGTGCTGCACCGGGGACCCTACGACTCTTTTGGCGCGGCCTACGGCCTACTCCTGGACGATATCCGGAGGCGGGGCCTTTCCGTCTGCGGGCACGCCTATGTCTATGATCTGGTCAGCTATCTGGCCTCCGGCAGCGAGGACGGCTATGTGATGCAGATTTCCATTCAGGTATCGGAACCGGACGTTCATACGGAGCGGAGCGCCACGGAAAAGCCCAATTATCTGTAGTTCCCTGCGAGGCAACGGCGGGCGACCGCAGGTCGCCCCTACATCCCCCGAATCCACACCGCACCCTGTAGGGGCGTGCTTCGCACGCCCGCGGGCGACCGCAGGTCGCCCCTACGCCCCCGGAACCACACCGCACTCTGTAGGGGCGTGCTTTGCACGCCCGCGGGCGAC
>CBCTHM010000029.1:0-15805 GCA_965146675.1 uncultured Eubacteriales bacterium
TGCTGTAGGGGCGAGCTGCGCTCGCCCGCGGAACGACCGCAGGTCGTTCCCTACAATCCGAGATTCAAAATTTCCCCTGCGGGCAGCCGCTGGCCGCCCCGGCAGGCGCGCCGTCGAATGAAATCGCAAAGGGACCCCGCAAAACCGCAGGGTTTTGTGGGGAGAGGAGCAGCGACGAAGCGGACAAGAATCCCCACCCGAATGGGTGGGGATTTGCGCAAGCGCGGTCCGCTGCGACCAGGCGAGCTGCGCTCGCCCCTGTACCCTATCATCGGACCGCTCTGCCGCAGCGCGCCGCCTTCCGGCCCGACCGTATGCCGCAGACCGCGAGGGTCCCTCTAAAAAGCCCCTTTCCACTGGCGGGAGCCTTGCAAACGAGCAGTTTTGTGTTATAATAAGGACAATTGTTGGGCATATTGCCCACTACCTTTAGCTTTGCCGGGAGGATATGGTATGGCCGATTGCATTTTCTGTAAAATCGCTGCGGGAGAAATCCCGTCGAACAAGGTATATGAAGACGAGCAGGTCCTGGCGTTCCACGACGTGCAGCCCCAGGCGCCTGTGCATGTGCTGGTAATTCCCAAGCGCCACATAGAGAGCGCCGCCGCCGTCACCCCGGAAAACAGTGCCCTGGTGGCTCGCTGCTTTGAAGTCATCGCCCAGGTAGGCGGGGGCCTGGATGGCGGCTTCCGCGTGGTCAGCAATTGCGGCCCCAATGCGGGGCAGACCGTGCCCCACCTGCATTTCCATGTGCTGGGTGGCGCGCCCCTGAATCCCTCCATGGGATAACGGAAGGAGTGAGAGTTGTTATGTCGACCAATCTGAGACCCAATGACGGCAAGCACGAAATTATGGAAGTCGATGGCCTTTGCTATCTGCGGCTGCCCATCCGCACTCATTTGATTACTGAAAAGGATCATATCTGCGACGTGGCGCAACAGTACGGCTCGCCCCTGCTCCAGCCTGGCGACGTTTTGTTCATCTCCGAGAAATGCGTGGCTTGTACCCAGCGCCGCGCCATTCCCATGGCGGAGATCAAGCCCCGGAAGCTGGCCTATCGCCTCAGCGCCCATGTGACCAAAACCCCCCACGGCATCGGCCTTGGCATGCCCGAGACCATGGAGTGCGCCCTGCGGGAGTGCGGCACGCTGCGGATTCTGTTCGCGGCCTTTGTCTCCGTCATTGGAAAAAAGCTGTTTCACAAAAAGGGCTGGTTTTATAAGATCGCCGGCTACAAGGCCCGCTCCATCGACGGCCCTTGTCACAACACCATTCCACCCTATAACCACTACGTAGTCCTGGGGCCGGAAAAGCCGGACCGTGTGGCGGCCCAAATCAAGGACCGCATCGGATTTGATGTTTGCATTGTGGATATCAACGACCTGGAGGGCCAGATTTTGGGCGTCTCCTCCAAGTCCATGGACAAGCGTCTGTATGCCCGCATTTTAAAGGACAACCCCCTGGGCCAGGACGACCAGCAGACGCCTATGGGCATCATCCGCCGGGTAGACAGGCAGGCACAGCAGGCGCCCGATCCGGAAGCTGAAAATCCGGCCGCGCCGGAGGTGGCGGAATCCGCTCCCAATGCGGAGGACCCGATTGTCCCGGACGCGGAGGCGTCTAATACGGAAAATGCAGTCGAGCCGGGAACGGAGCACTCCGTTCTTCCCGCAGAGGATCCGGAACCCCGCCATTGATCGAGCCCAATCGGTCCTGGCGATCAGTGGGCTCAAAGCAGTGGCGATAGGAGCCCGGGGTGGGCGGGCATGGTTGCCCCTGCGTCGTCGAAACAAAGTCTATTTTGCTCCGGCGGCTATGCTGGCCGCCATTTGCACCGCTGCCTTGCCTCTCCTCTTCGAGCCGAACCCGCTGCGCTGGAGCTCGGTTTGGTTTCTTCTTCTGCAATATCTTTCGGTATAGTGATGTAGGGGTGACCTGCGGTCGCCCGCCACATTCCCCATTCAGGGAGGTAGCGCCATAAACAGCGATACGCGGGCGAGCACAGCTCGCCCGCTACATTTTTTACTTTCGTTATTGGACTATTCCCTCCTGCAGAACCGAGCTGCCCTGTAGGGGCGAGCTATGGTCGCCCGTCAGTCCTGCGCCGCCGCAAAGCTGCGGCGGCTTTTTCTACACACAGGCCGTTCTGGAGGACGGATAAAATGAATTTACATAGTTTTAAATCGTTTTGTGTTTTTATCCCAATGGGTTCTGTGGTATCATAATGGTAGCGGACAGAGCCGCGCCAGCGCGGCTCTGCGTATTCAACAAATATCGACAGCTCCCCTCATAGAATTCTGTCTCATTCGACGGAAAGGGATTGCATCCCGTGCAAAAAGCCGGTATAATAAAAATAGGTATCCTGCTGCATGAACTTCCATCGGGCCTAGCAGGGTGAAAAGAGGAGAAATACAGCATGATAGACAAAGAGACGCAAATGCTTTTGGATGAATTCCACAACGGCTCCTGCATCCGGGCCTACGACCTTCTGGGTTGCCACCGAGCGGAACGGGACGGCAAGGCCGGCTACGTGTTCCGGGTCTGGGCGCCCAACGCCGCTGGGGTTTCCGTTGTAGCGGACTTCAATTTTTGGAATCCCGAGGACCTGCCCATGGATGCGCTGGGACGGGGCGTATGGGAGGTCTTCACATCCCGGGGCTATGAGGGCTGCAAATATAAGTACTATATTCAGCGGTCCTGGGGCGTGCCTGTGTACAAGTCGGATCCCTACGGTACCAGAATGGCCCAACTGCCGGACACCTCCTCTCTAATCTGTACGGAGGACGGGCACGACTGGGCGGACGGGGCATGGATGCGTTCGTTTGTCCGGCGGGACCCTCTGACCAGCCCCATCAACATCTATGAAATGCATCTGGGGTCCTGGCGGCGAAAGCCGGACGGTTCCCTGTATACCTATGCGGAGCTGGCCGAGCCACTGGCGGCTTATCTGAAGGGCATGGGATATACCCACGTGGAGTTTATGCCGCTGTCCGAGTACCCCTACGATCCCTCTTGGGGCTATCAGGTGACGGGGTACTTCTCGCCCACCGCCCGGTACGGAGATCCCCACGGCCTTCGGGTCCTGGTGGACACGCTGCATCAGGCGGGAATCGGCGTGCTTTTGGACTGGGTCCCGGCCCACTTCCCCAAGGATGAAAACGGTTTATACGAATTTGACGGCACCTGTTGCTATGAGCTAGCGGATCCCATGATGAACGAGCACCCCGACTGGACCACCCGCATCTTTGATTACGGCAGGCCGGAAGTCAAGAGCTTTCTGGTATCCAATGTGGTGTACTGGCTGGAGCGGTTCCACATGGACGGGGTACGGGTGGATGCGGTGTCCTCTATGCTGTATCTGGATTACAACCGCTCCAATTACCGGCCCAACCGGTTCGGCGGTAAGGAGAATCTGGAGGCCATGGACCTGCTGCGGGCGGTGAACCGGGCCGCCTTCCAGGTGCGGCCCAACGCCCTGATGGTGGCGGAGGAATCCACTGCCTTCCCGTTGATTACCAAGCCCGATTTTGACGGCGGCCTTGGCTTTCTGTTTAAGTGGAATATGGGTTGGATGAACGACACCCTGCGCTACATGCAGGAGGACCCGCTGTTCCGCAAATACAAACACAACAATCTTACCTTCTCCATGACCTACGCGTTTTCGGAGAATTTTATCCTGCCCCTGTCCCATGACGAGGTGGTCCACGGGAAGGCCTCCCTCATCAATAAAATGCCGGGAGAGTATGACCAGAAATTCAGCAACCTGCGGGCGCTGTACGCCTATATGATGTGCCATCCGGGCAAAAAGCTCACCTTCATGGGCAGCGAACTGGGCCAGTTCTTGGAGTGGCGCTACGACGAGGCCCTGGATTGGTGCTTGCTGGATTACGAAAGGCACCGCCAGATGCAGCGGTTCGTCCGGGACCTGAACCACTTTTACCGGAAGCACCCCCAGCTCTGGCAAAACGACCAGAACTGGGATGGCTTTCAGTGGGTGGAACCCGACGCGGCGGATTTCAACGTGCTGGCTTTCCGCCGCATTGATCGCCGGCACCGGGAGGTGCTGGTGATTCTGAACTTCTGTCCGGTGGAGTGGCGGGAGTTCCGGCTGGGCGTGCCCCGCCGGGGGATTTACAAGCCGGTCTTTTGCAGCGATGAACTGGAATACGGCGGCGCCGGCACGGCAGTGGCACCGGCGGAGAGCCAGCGGGTCCCCTACCGGGATTACAAGTACTCCGCCCTCTTTACAATCCCACCCATGTCCGCCACCTTCTATGTGCGGCAGGCGCCCCGAAAGGCCCCTGCGCCCAACCAACCGGCAGAAGCCCTATAGGGACAGGCTGGCACCCGCGGGCGACCAATGGCCGCCCCTACATTCCGTTGCCGAAGATAATCCGTTACCAAAAGAAATTCCAGAAAATTCAACGCTGAAAAAAGGAGCGGGACCATGTATTTTCAAAAAAAACGCTGCATTGCCATGCTGCTGGCCGGGGGCCAGGGCAGCCGGCTCCGGGTTCTGACGGAGTCCACCGCCAAGCCCGCGGTGCCCTTCGGCGGGAAGTACCGGATCATTGACTTTCCCCTGTCCAACTGCGTCAATTCCGGTATTGATACCGTGGGAATCCTGACCCAGTACCAGCCCCTGGAGCTCAACGAGTATATCGGCAACGGGCAGCCCTGGGGCCTGAACAAGTCCCATTGCTGCGCCCAAGTTCTGCCGCCCTATGCCCGGAGCAAGAAATCCGAGTGGTATAAGGGGACCGCCAACGCCATTTATCAGAATATCCCTTTTATTGAACGGTTCGACCCGGACAACGTGCTCATCCTCTCCGGAGACCACATCTACCGCATGGATTATGCCGCCATGCTGGCCTATCACGAAAAGGTGAACGCCGACTGCACCATCGCCGTGCGGACGGTACCCATGGAGGAGGCCAGCCGATTTGGCATCATGAATACCAAGGAGGACGGCTCCATCTACGAATTTGAGGAAAAACCCGCCAAGCCCAAGAGCAACAACGCCTCCATGGGCATTTACATCTTCCGCTGGAGCATCCTGAAAAAGTTTTTGATTGCCGACGAAGAGGACCCGCACTCGGATAACGATTTTGGAAAAAATTTGATCCCAGCCCTGCTGGGCTCCGGTCACAAGCTCTTCGCCTATGCCTTCCGGGGCTATTGGAAGGACGTAGGGACCATTGACTCTCTGTGGGAGGCCAACATGGACCTGTTGGGCAGGGAACCCAAATTCGACATCCGGGGCTCTGAGAATCAGAAAATTTCCGCCCGGAACAACGCCATGCCCTCCAGCTACCTGTCCAGAGACGCAGCGACCATCAACTGCTTCATTGCCGAGGGCAGCGAGATCTACGGCACGGTGCGCCACTCTATCATCTCCACAGGCTGCAACGTGGGGGAGGGGGCTCTGGTGGAGGATAGCGTGCTCATGCCCAACGTCGCGGTGGCTCCCGGCGCCATTTTACGCCACGCCATCGTGGGGGAGGGCTGCACCGTATCCCAGGGCGCCGTGATCGGCGGCGCCTTCGCCCCCGGCGCCAAGCGAAAAATCGCCGTGGTGGGAAAAAATCAAGTACTGCCGGAGAACGCCGTGGTCCTGCCCGGCGAGGTCCGCTAAAGGGGGTAGCTGCGATGAAAGCAATGGGCATCATTTTCGCCAATATTTACGACAGCTCTCTGGGGGAGCTCACCAACAAGCGCACCATCGCCTCCCTGCCCTACGGAGGGCGGTACCGGCAAATCGATTTTACCCTGTCCAATATGTCCAATTCCGGAATCCGGCACATTGGCATCATCACCAAATACAACTACCAATCCCTAATGAACCACATCGGCTCCGGCCAGGAGTGGGATTTGGATTTGGAGGAGGGGGGCCTGGAGTACCTGACGCCCTTTGCCATGGGGCACAACGGCAGCTACCGGGGCAAAATCGAGGCATTGAACTCCGCCATCAAGTATCTGGAAAACGCCCTGGAGGACTATGTGGTACTGGCCGACAGCAACGTGCTGTGCAATATCGACCTGGAGAAGGTGTTGCAAAACCACGTAGATAGCGGCCGGGACGTGACGGTGGTGGTCAAGGAGGGTATTGCCAACGGAGTCAAGCAGCTGGATTTGGGCATCAAGCTGGACAAGAAGGGCCAGGTGGCGGATATGGCCGTGGACTACTGCGCCAAGCCGGAATACCTGGCCAGCATGGGAATCTTCGTGATCAGCCGGGAGCTGTTAATCTTTTTTGTCAAGGAGAGCGTGGCCCGGAGCCGGTACCGCTTCGAGCGGGACTTCCTCCTGAAGCAGTTCAATGAAAAAAATTTGACGGTGAACGTGTATCTTTTCCCCGGAGTGGCCATGTTCAACGAGAGCACCCAAGAGTACTACCGCAATAACCTGGCCCTGACGGACCCGGAGACCCGGCACGCCCTGTTCCGGGGAGACCGAATCATCTATACCAAGGTCCGGGACCGGGTCCCCTCCTACTTTGGTGAGCACGCCAAAATCGACGACTGCATGGTGGCCGACGGCTGCGTCCTGGAGGGGGCGGCGGAGCATTCCGTCCTGTTTCGGCAGGTGCGCCTGGAGGAGGGCGCCCAGGTGCAACACTGCGTTATCATGAACGACTGCACCATCGGCGCCGGGGCGGAGCTGTCCTGCGCGATTTTGGATAAGGACGTGGTGGTCCGCCCCGGCGTTCGGCTGGTGGGGACCATGGAGAACCCCATCGTCGTCAAGCGGGGGGAGGTCGTATGAAAATTGCCATGGTGGCCTCGGAGGCGGCGCCCTTCGCCAAATCCGGCGGCCTGGGAGACGTGATGGAGGGGCTGCCGGCGGCGCTGTCCCGGCTGCCCGGCAACGAGGTCTACCTGTTCGTGCCCTATTACAAGCGCATGAAGGAAAATCCTGCCCTGCAGACGGAGCTGTGCGCGGAATTCCAAGTGGGCCTGGCCTGGCGGGAGCAATACGCCGGCGTCCACCGGCTGAAAACCCGGCGAAAAAAGCTCCAAATTTACTTCATTGACAACGAGTATTATTTCGCCCGGGACGGGGGGTTGTACGGCTATCTGGACGACGGAGAGCGGTTTGCCTTTTTCTCCAAGGCTGTGCTGGACGCCATGGCGGTGCTGCAGATTTATCCGGACGTGATTCAGTGCAACGATTGGCAGACCGCCATGGTACCCGTGTATCTCAATGCCTGTTACCGGGGGGTATTCCCTTTTGCCAAAACTGTGTTTACCATTCACAACATCGAATACCAGGGCTGGGCCAATCCAGATTTCTTCGATAATGTGTTGAGTCTGCCGGAGCAGTACCGGGGCGTTTTGGATTTGCATGGCGGCGTGAACGTGATGAAGGGCGCCATCGAGTGCGCCGACATGGTCAGTACGGTCTCCGAGACCTACGCCCAGGAGATCCGCTATCCCTACTATGCCCACGGCCTGGACGGCATCCTGTCCAGCTACTGGTACAAGCTGGCAGGCATCACCAACGGCGTGGAGGCGTCGGTGTTCGACCCGGCCAGGGACCCCGCCCTAGTCCGGAACTACAGCGCCTCTGATTTTGAAGAAGGCAAGGCGGAGAACAAGCAAGCCCTGCAGCAGGAGCTGGGATTGCCCCAGCGGTCGGAGCCGCCGCTTTTGGCCATGGTCACGCGGCTGGTTGGGCATAAGGGCATTGACCTTCTGTGTTACATCGCCCGCAGGCTTCTGAGTCTGGATGTACAGCTGGTGATCGTGGGCACGGGAGAGGAGCACTACGAGAACTTCTTCCGGGGCCTGGCGGCTGAATTCCCAGACAGGGTCTCCGCCCAGCTCAAGTTTGACCTGGGTCTGGCCAGCCGGGTGTACGCTGGGGCCGATGTGTACCTCATGCCCTCCAAAGCAGAGCCCTGCGGCCTGAGCCAGATGAACGCCATGCGCTACGGCACGGTCCCAGTGGTCCACGCCACCGGCGGCCTGAAGGACACGGTGCGCCCGGTGGGCGCCGAGGATGGAGGGCTGGGCTACACCTTTCAGAGCTATAACGGCGACGACTTCTGGGGCGCCATTGACCGGTGCCTGGGCCTGTATTGGCACGACCGGGCGCTGTGGCGGGAGCTGGTTCTGCGGGATATGCAGGAGGATTTCAGCTGGAAAACGCCCGCGGCCAAATATATGGAGCTGTTTCGCCGTCTCCAGGGCGAATGAGCCGGCCTGCGGTATCATCGGTAAATTTCGGGGCGGAACGGTCAAAGGTTCTTCCCAGCAACCCAATTCTAGGAAAATCTTCGTAGGGGCGAGCTGCGCTCTCGCCCGCGGGCGGCCGAAGGCCGCCCCTGCAGGCGTATGCTGAATGGCTGACACACCGTAGGGGCGAGCTGCGCTCGCCCGCAGAACGGCCAAAGGCCGCCCCTACAGGCGTATGCTGAAAGGCTGACACCGTAGGGGCGAGTAGGGGTGAGCTGCGCTCGCCCGTGGGCGGCCAAAGGCCGCCCCTACAGGCGTATGCTGAATGGCTGACACCGTAGGGGCGAGCTGTGCTCGCCCGCGGGCGGCCGAAGGCCGCCCCTGCAGGCGTATGCTGAATGGCTGACACACCGTAGGGGCGAGCTGCGCTCGCCCGCGGGCGGCCGAAGGCCGCCCCTGCAGCGTGCCGCCGGAAATGACGCCCCAAACGACGCAAGCCCGTTATTTTCATACAAGGAGCCCCAGTCTATGCGTATTCTGTTTAACAGTCGTAGCCCCGTATACAAAGAGCCCTTTGGCACCCTGACCCCTGAGACCCCCTGTACCTTGCACGTGCAGATTCCCCAATCCTGCCGGACCCAATCCGTGGCGCTGGTGCTGGAGCAGGAGGATGGCGCACCTGGCAGTACTTTTTCCTTTGAGCGGGACCAGGTTCTGAGCCCCTATGAAATCTGGCGGTGCCGCTTCACTCTGGCTCAGCCCGGGCTGTATTTTTATTACTTTCAAATCACCACCCAGAGCGAATCCTTTCGCCTGCTGCGCCAGGGGGAGGAAACCAACATGGAGGCCGGGGACCGCTGGCAGCTCAGCTGCATCCCTACTGCGTTCAACGTGCCGGATTGGGCCCAGGGCGCGGTGGTTTACCAGATCTTCCCGGACCGTTTTGCCAAGGCCGGTCGCTGCGACCTGCGGGGCAAGCTGGAGCCCTACACGGTGCATGAGAGCTGGGACGAGGAGGTCCACTGGAGGCCCACGGACCGGGGCGAGGTGCTCAACAACGATTTCTTCGGCGGCAATTTCCAGGGCATTACGGAGAAGCTGCCCTACATCGCCTCTCTGGGGGTGTCGATTTTATATCTGAACCCCATCTGCAAGGCGTTCTCCAGCCACCGGTACGACACCGGGGACTACAAGACCCCGGACCCCATGCTGGGAACAAAGGCGGATTTTCAGGCCCTCTGCCAGCAGGCCCATCACCTGGGCATTCGGGTAATTCTGGACGGCGTTTTCTCCCACACCGGGGCCAACAGCCTGTATTTCGACAAATACGGCGCCTTTGGCGGCCACGGGGCCTATACGGACCCCAATTCCCCCTACCGGGCCTGGTATCAATTCCGGCACTACCCCGACGATTACAACTGCTGGTGGGATTTCGACACACTGCCCTGCGTCAATAAGCTGGAGCCCAGCTACCTGGCGTATATCATTGACGGACCGGACAGCGTGGTGGCTCACTGGCTGGCCCTGGGCTGCGACGGATTCCGGCTGGACGTGGCCGACGAGCTGCCCGACACCTTTCTTCTCCGGCTCAAGCAACGGCTCCGGCAGCTCCGGCCCGACGCGCTGCTGCTGGGGGAGGTGTGGGAAGACGCTTCCAACAAGGTGGCCTACGGGGTGCGCCGTCGGTATTTTGTGGACGGGGAGCTGGACGGGGTGATGAACTACCCCTTCCGGAAGGCCATTTTGGACTTCCTGCGGCAGCGGGACGATGGGGCCGGTCTGCGGGAGACCGTGCTCACCCTGGCCGAGCACTATCCGGCCCAGGTTTTGAACTGCTGCATGGGTCTGCTGGGCACCCACGACACGCCACGAATTCTCACCGCCCTGATGGACGACTTTGACGGAGACCGGGCGGAGAAAGCCCAGCGCCGCCTGTCTGCCGGTGAGCTGCCGGTGGCCAGGGAACGGCTGAAGCTGGCGTCCCTTTTGCAATTTACCCTGCCCGGCGCCCCGTCTGTGTACTACGGCGACGAGGCCGGGATGGAAGGATACAGCGACCCCTTCAACCGCCGGACCTATCCCTGGGGGCGGGAGGATCGGACCCTTTTGGCCCACTACCGTCGGCTTGGCCGTCTGCGCCGGGAATCGCCGGCCCTGCGGACAGGAAGCGTTGCATTTCTCACCGCAGAGGGAGGGCGCGTGGCGTTCCTCCGGGCCTGTAGGGAACAGCGGGTGGAGGTCTATGTAAATCGAAGCCGGGATTCCTGGGAGGTCCCTCCGGGGAAGCTCCTGCTGGGGTATCGGCTGGAGACCTGCGCGCCGAACGCCCTTTGCTTGCTGCCCGGCGGCTTCTGCGTTCTGGAGAAGTGACAGATGGAGAAGGAAAAGATCCTGACCGGGTTCTGCCGGGCAACGGACCAGAGCCGGATGGTGACTGTGGAATATACAGGCGGCGCCCAGGGAGGAAGCCTAGAACAGGTGGATTGCGGCTATGAGAGCTGCCCGCACCGCTACACCTGCGAGATTGGGCGGTCCATTGCCGCCCTATTGGCAGACAGGGTTGCCCCGCCGGACTGCGACAGCCGCGGTAACGTGTGATCCCTGGCCGCCAAATTTCCTGTCTCGCTGTAGAGAAGGACACTTTACAAATCCCCGGCCCAATGACAGTAAGCTATAAAATGGAACAACAAAAAACGCCATGTGGCGCAGTTGCGTCACATGGTGTTTTTTGTGTGCCGCGCATCCCTGTCCCGTCGTTTACCTTTTGGCGTGCTGGCAACCCAGTTAAAGGTTTCCTCCTGGGGGTCATTGTCTTCAGGCCGTCAGCGTTCCCTGCGGGCGGCGAATTCCTCGAAACTTTTTTGATACGCTAACTTATTTCCTCATGGCGGGGATGCTTGTCATCTGCGCCTGTATTTCCCTCAAACGGAACCCGCGCACGCTGGGCTTCGGATTGGTTTTTGTTCACCCACGGTACCTTTTCTGTAGAAGGGCGTCGGGCGACCTCTGGTTGCCCGCTCGAAAAACTTTCGGGCTTGTTCAGTCAGGTAAGCGCAGCTCACCCCTACAGGGGCCTATCGATGGGGGAGCTCAGCGGCGTTCTCCATTCCGCTCTCTGCTCCAATTGAAAATTTACCCTTTCGTCACAATTCCCCAAGCCCGATTTGGTAAAATAGACGAAAGACTATGCAGAAGGAAGAATGCTCCATGGAGGAAAACACCAACATCGCCCTGCCGCAGGAACAGTTGATCCATTTCGCAACCCAGTACCAGCAGCTGATGCTGCTCTACGAGGGCGGCATTAAGCAAATCTCCACCAAATTGGACATCTTAAACCGGGAGCACCGGGTCCGGGGCCTGCGAACGCCCATTGAATCCGTGAAATCCCGGCTGAAAACGCCCAAGAGCATTGCCGGAAAGCTGGCCCGGCGGGACCTTCCCCTGACCATTGACTCCATCATCGACAATCTTAACGATGTGGCTGGAATTCGGGTCATCTGCCCCTATATCAGCGACATCTACACCGTGCGCGATATGCTGCTGTCCCAGGCGGACGTGACGCTGCGCCAGGAAAAGGACTACATCCGGCGGCCCAAGCCCAACGGCTACCGTAGCCTGCACCTGGTGGTGGAGGTGCCTGTCTATCTCTCGGAATCCACGCAGCAGGTCCGGGTGGAGATTCAAATCCGCACCATTGCCATGGACTTCTGGGCCAGCCTGGAGCATGAGCTGCACTATAAATCCTCCGAGCAAATTCCGGAGGGTGTCTCCGAGGAGCTGGCCCAGTGCGCGGCCGTGATTGCAGACACGGACCGGCGCATGGAATCCATCGCCGTTCGGCTTCACCAGTTGGCCGATCCTATGGTGCCGACTGGACCCGCCATCCAGCTGTGAACGCCCTATCCAAAAATCTGTCGTTCCGTGGTGCAATAAAAATGGGTGAGCATCGCTCACCCATTTGACTCTATATCACAGAGCCAGGAAGTAGCCTTCTGCGCCGTCTTTGGTTCCGCTACGCTACTACGGCTCAAACCGCCAGCCGCACCGGGGGCATTGGGGCCTTCCGCCCTTAGCCAGCAGCTCCCCGCATTTCGGGCAGCGCCAAAAGCGGCTGACCACCACTGCGCTGGCCAGCATCAATGCAATCGCCGCGCCCAGCAGCACCCAGCGGAGCGTCCCCTGAAACAGCAATGAGAAGAGCACCGCCGCAACGGAGCCGATATTGAGAAAACGCGAAACAAGCTTACAGGTTCTCCAGTTCATGGCCAGCCCTCATTTCATAAATTTTTCCACGGCCTGACACAGGTCGTCGATGGCGCCCTGGTCCCCTGCCGCCACTGCATCCACCATGCAATGCCGCAGGTGATCCTGCAAAATGACCTTGCCCGTGTTGTCCACGGCTGAGCGGACCGCCGCCAGCTGGACCAGAACCTCGGAGCAGTCGTAGCCCTCTTCCACCATGCGCTTGACCTTTTCCAAGTGTCCAATGGCCCGGGCCAAGCGATTGATGACTGCCTTTTGATTCTCGTGCACATGGCCGTGAGAATGGGCGATGCCGTGGGCGTGCAGATAGGCGTGGTCCTGGTGTCCCTGCGCCTCCGGACCGCATGCAGGCACCGGCTGCTCCTTCTCCGGATGCTCGTGTCCCATAAGGCTGCTCCTTTCACTGCTATTTTGGCGTGTGCCAAGGTGAAAACCGGTCATAATAAGAATAATCCCTTGACCGCCGCAAAAATCGGCCGTCAATTGCCATCCCGACCGTTTAGGGCTATTATACCACACAATTTGACCGGCGCAAGGCCCTACAGGGGATATTTTCCCCGGAATCGGCTTTGACAGCCAACGGGATCTGCGCTATAATGGGGACAAAGCAAGGAAAGGAGCATTGCCATGCACTTAGAACACGATGAAACAGAAGCTTCCGTGGAGCACACCCACGAATACACCCATACCCATCCCCATGACCACGACCACGACCACCATGCGCATACCCAGGGGGATACTCATCCACACTCCCATTCCTATACCCACAGCCATACCGGCGGGGCTGCGCCCCATGCGCACGCTGACCCATGCGAGGCGGGCACCTGCGACAATTGTCCCGGCTGCGGGGAGCACACGCCCATGGAGGAGCTTCTGGCGCTCATGCAATATATGGCTGGTCATAACGCAGCCCACGCCCAGGAGCTGGCGGGACTGGCCAAGCAGCTGGAGGAAGCCGGGCAGTGCGCGGCTTACGACCAAGTGATGCTGGCGGTCTCGGATTTTGAAAAGGGCAACCTGCGTCTGAAAACGGTTCTGCAATCTCTTCAGCAAACGGACAAGGAGTAATTGCTATGTGTCTTTCCACTGTTTATAAAAATCAGAAAACACCAGAGGCTGTCGTGATGAAAAATGTCATGAAGGTGGAGTGCCAGGATGGCATGGTCATTCTGACAGACCTGATGGAGCGGCAGGTAGCCATCGAGGGTCAGCTCCAGGAGGCCAACCTGGTGGATGGTTTCGTAATTGTGCGGGAGGCGGTTCCCGCCTAAGCAGTCCCTCTTCGGGGGCAGACGATCGGATAGCACGCGAAAGGGAACCCATCGGTTCCCTTTCGCTTCTTCCTTACCCCTTGTTCTCTATTTTCGTGTCTTCTTCCAAGAAAGGCGGGATGAAATGAAAGGTCCCCTGGGCGCGCTCCGGCGTATCCTGGTTCTGGTCCTGGGCGTCGTGCTCTGCCTGACCGGCTGCGGCGGATCTGCGCCGGTAGAGCAGGAGCTGTTTGCCATGGATACGGTGATGCGCCTGCGGCTCTGGGGGCCGGAGGCCCAGCAGGCCTGCGTAGAGCTTCAGAAGCTTCTTCAGACGTTGGAGGCCCAGTACTCCGTCACCCGGGCGGGCAGCCTTTTGGACCAGCTCAACGGAGGACAGACCGTGGAGCTGGAGCCTGACCAGGCCGCACTGTTGGCGCAAACCATAGCGCTGAGCCGTCGGACCGGTGGGGCCCTGGACCCGACGCTGTATCCCGTCACCCTGCTCTGGGGCTTTACCACTGGGAGCTATCGGGTGCCGGACGAGGCGGAAATCCGGCAGGCCCTTTCCCGCACCGGGCTGGACAAGCTCCAGCTGACGGACCGCTCCGCCGCCTTAGCGCCTGGCGCCAAGCTGGACCTGGGTGCCGTGGCGAAGGGCTGGGCGGGGGGCCAAGCCGTGAACCTGCTGGAAGGTCTCAACGGCGTGGAATGCGCCCTTTTGGCCCTGGGAGGCAACGTCCAGACCTATGGAGCCAAGCCGGACGGACGTCCCTGGGAAATTGGCATCCAGGACCCGTTTGGCAGCGGGACAGCCGGGATTCTGCAGCTGGAGGGGACCTGGGCGGTGGTGACCTCCGGGGGATACCAGCGGTATTTTGAGTCCGACGGACATCGGTACTGCCATATCCTGGACCCGGCCACCGGAGCCCCGGCGGACAGCGGCCTAGCCTCCGTCACCATTGTGGCCCGGGATGGCCTGTTAGCAGACGGGCTCTCCACCGCCCTGTATGTGATGGGCCTGGAGCAGGGCGAGGCCTTTTGGCGGGACGCCGGTGATTTTGAAGTTGTCTGGATTACAGATGCCGGCGCCGTCTACGCCACGCAAGGCCTTGCGTCGGCGCTGACTGATTGTACCTATGAGGTGGTTCGGCCATGAAGACGCGGACCTGGATCTGTATTTTGGGCGTTTTGTTCCTGGTGAGCCTGGGCCTGAGCCTGCTGCCAGGGCCTCAAGCCGGCTGGGCAGAGATTTGGTCCGACGGAGTGCTGGTGAAAACCGTGTCTCTGCGCCAGGAGCAGAGCTTTGTGGTGCGCTCCCAGGCCGGGGAGAATACGGTGACGATCCGGGGTGGGAAAATCGCGGTGACCCAGTCCGATTGCCTGGGGGGAGACTGCGTGGCCCAAGGCTGGCAGGAGGGCGGACGGGCCATTGTCTGCCTGCCCAACCGGCTGGTCATTCGTTTTGTGACGGACGGGCTGGACGCGGTATCCGGTTGACCCGGACCAAAAAGGAGCCCCGCAGGACCGAGAGACCTGCGGGGTTCCTTTTTTTATTATGAATTGCGCCGCAACGTCCGGTTTCCCGGTCCCAGCAGGCACGCATTCGGATGTACTTTGTAAGGGCGGCCGGTGCCCGTCTGGGGAAATGCCCATTATCGGACTATAGGGAACGACCTGCGGTCTTTCCGCGGGCGAGCGCAGCTCGCCCCTACGTCGTCGGAGCAAAGTCCGCTAAGCTCCGGTTCCCCCGGTTGGGGAAACCGCCGCCTGCTCCCTTGCTCCTCCTTTACAAACCGGACCCGCTTTCGCTGGGCTCCGGTTTGGTTTTTGGGTATCCATATGGGATTTCTATCGACGGTGCGTCTGTAGGGGCGACCTGTGGTCGCCCGCATGGGCTGCTTCCCACAATAGAACTCCGACGGGCGAGCACAGCTCGCCCCTACGGGAGGAAACCCGATGGTGCGTCTGTAGGGGCGACCTGCGGTCGCCCGTGGGCGTGTAAAGCACGCCCCTACAGCAGCCGAAGATTTCAAGGAGCCCGCCACAGACGCAGGTTACGGCAGGGCCAGGGTCGCTTGCACCCTGGCCAACCGTGAGGCCGGGCCGTCCAGC
>CBCTHM010000030.1:0-15369 GCA_965146675.1 uncultured Eubacteriales bacterium
CTCCCAGGGCCCTGCCGGGTCTACCGGACCGCAAGGAGCCACAGGCCCTCAGGGCCTGCAGGGTCCCCAAGGCATTCCCGGGCCTGCCGGACCCCAGGGTCCCCGGGGAATTCAGGGCGCACAGGGGGCTGCTGGTCCCGCTGGCGCCACAGGCTCCCAGGGCCCTGCCGGGTCTACCGGACCGCAAGGAGCCACAGGCCCTCAGGGCATACAGGGGCCGACTGGAGCCACAGGCTCCCAGGGTCCCGCCGGTGCTACCGGTCCCACCGGGGCCACAGGTCCGGCCGGAACTGTTCCAACAGATTCTGCAGCCTTTTACGCAAACTATGCGCTGGCTTATCAAGACGCCAGCCTGATTCCATTCGGGGAAATTGTATCCGACCCCACCGGCCAGATTACTTTGGCTGACCCCACCCACATTTCTCTGGCCTCCGGCACCTATTTGATATCCTATCATGTCTCCACACTCCTGCGGACCGCCGGTTATATGCAGGTCACCCCCTTTTACAACGGAAGCGCCCACCTTGAATTTGGTATTTATTTCATGACCTACGGCGGTCGGTCCAGCGCCTACGGCTCAAATTCGATTCTTATTTCCGTGCCGGAACAAACAAGGTTTTCCTTAACCTACAACAGCAACTCCGATAGTACGGACGGCGCCACCACATTGACCGTCCTGCGCCTGAACCGTCCGCAATAAAACGTTACAGATTCATGCTGGATAAACCCCTGAGAGAGGCTGGATCTTCTCAGCCTCTACTCGCCAAGCCGAATGGATAAAGCTCTAAGACAGATATTTTTCTTAATTGGCAAAGGCAATTCAATGTGTTAAACGAACCACAAATTAGCCTGGATTATCTGCCTGCTCCTATCGATTCGCTGATGCAGCCGGGTATTGGGCCCAGGGAAGATTGTCGGAAAGACTCAGATTGCGGTTTCGCATATCCCGCGGTCCTGCTTGCCAAGCAGGTCAGCCGGTTTATTGGCGAGCAGATCGGCAAGCGCATCATCATTGAGCCGTTAGCAGATGCGTTCTACCTCTCGCCTACGCAGCGCAAAAGCAGCTTTCGGGGCGTTTACCGGGATCGCATCCACGCTTCTGTCAGGTGCCAGAAACTGCAGAAAGCGGCGGGCCTGCTCGCACTGTCCGATCAGACTGTGATGGAGATCGCCGGGAAGGTAGCCCGCGCCTGCGTAACCGCCATACAGCCGGAGGTATTTGTGCTGGTCGTGCCCACCGCCGATCTCGACGTGTAAGCCATTGAGGAACTCAGGAAAACGCTGCTTGGCTGGAAATCCAGGGGGAAGCCATCGTCATCGCGGAGCGCAGCTTACATTGGCTTATGGGCCTTTGTGACCGCGCGGTATACCTGCAAAATGGCGTATGCGATTCGTTGTTGCGTTTGATTCCTGTGGTGCTGGCGGCGGCTCGCATGGCCAACTGCGGCGAATTTGCGGAAAAATTGCCGGATGGCTGGAATGCGCTCAGTGGGGTAAATGGATCGGAGCTTTCTGGCGGGGTGCGGGAGCCGGAAGACAACAACCAATTACAAAGGCCAGGCCCCGGGCAATCCGGCGGCCTGGCTGATTTTCACATTTCCCAAAGACCTCGTGCCATTTAATACGTTACAAACAAATTATAAACGCGGTAAATAGCTACCGGAGAAACATAGCTAAAAATGTTCTGAAAATGGAGAAAAACGCCCGAAATCTACCGATTTCGGGCTGTTTTTCTGGTGGAGACTACTGGACTCGAACCAGTGACCTCATGCGTGTGAAGCATGCGCTCTAACCAGCTGAGCTAAGCCTCCAGATTGATTGCTCGTTTATTATAACAGAGATTTTAAAAAAATCAACACCTTTTTTCAGCTTTTTCGATCCCCTTTCGTCTCTGATTTACCGCCGCCTGCGGTCTTTTTTGCGCATGCGGCTTCCCCTAATTTTAAAGTGTCGCAGCCTGCCCTCCAAAAAAGCACTTGTAAACCCGGGAAAACTATACTATAATAGGGAGCCGAACCTTTATGACCGTCCAAGTGAAATTATGGCAGGGAGTTTTGATATGGCTGCACAAAACAGTAAAATTAAATCCTACCTGGCGCCTGGAAAACGGGTACATCTGGTGGGCATCGGCGGCGTCTCCATGCGGCCTCTGGGCCTCGTCCTACAGGATATGGGCGTACTGGTGACCGGGTCCGATATGAATGCCTCCGTTTCCACCGACGAGCTTCTGGCCCACGGGATTCAGGTGCATATCGGCCATAGCGCGGAGAACATCCGGGGCGCAGACTGTATTATCCGGACTGCGGCGGCTCACAACGACAACCCGGAAATTGCCGCGGCGCGGGCCGCCGGCATCCCCGTCTTTGAACGCGCTCAGGCCTGGGGCGTGATCATGCAGACCTATAAAAACGCCATATGCGTCTCCGGCACCCACGGCAAAACCACCACAACCTCTATGTTGACGCATATCCTGCTGGAGGCCGGCTGGGACCCCACGGTGATGATCGGCGGGTATCTGCCGATTCTCCAGGCCGGCCACCGGGTTGGCCAGGGGGACTCAATTGTGCTGGAGAGTTGCGAATACTGCGATTCCTTCCTGAACTTTTTTCCCTCCATGGCCATTGTGCTCAACATTGAGGCCGACCACCTGGATTACTTTCCAGACTTACCTGCAATTGAGCGGTCGTTCCGTAAGTTTGCGCAATTGGTGCCTCTGGGCGGCTCCATTCTGGCCAATGGGGATGATAAAAATACCATGGACGCCCTGTCAGGCCTCCCACTCACCACCTTTGGCTTGGGTCCGGCAAATCAGATCCATGGGGAAAGCTACACCGCCGACTGGCGGGATTTTGACGTAATCTGCGGCGGAAAAACGTACTGCGCCCTTCACCTGAACGTCTACGGCCGCCACAACGCCTGCAATGCCATTGCGGCAGCGGCGGCGGCCTGGACGCTGGGGATCCCGGGGGATGCCGTAGCACGGGGCCTGGAGTCCTTCCGGGGCGCCGGGCGCCGTCTGGAATATAAGGGTAACTTTAACGGTGCGGATATCTACGACGATTACGCCCATCACCCAGGCGAGCTCCATGCCACCATTGCCGCGGTGCGCTCCATGGGCTACCGGCGTATCATCATGGCCTTCCAGCCTCACACATATACCCGAACCGCCGCTTTGTTTGACGACTTCGTCAGAGAGCTGCGTACCGTGGACCAGGTGGTTCTGGCAGAAATTTACGCTGCCCGGGAGCGAAACCTCAGCGGCATCTCCTCCCGGGACCTGGCCAGTCAGATTCCCGGAGCCGTTTACTTTGAAACCCTGCCGGAGGTGACGACCTATCTGCGCCGCATTGCCGAGCCGGACGACGTTGTCCTTACCGTGGGCGCCGGAGACATTTACAAGGCGGGAGAGGCTCTGTTCCGCTGCACTTGAAAAGCCGCCCTACCGGGCCGGAAGGAGACAGAATGAAACAAGACATTATAAATCTGCGAGAGGCAATGAAAGGCTATACCGGGCTGGAGGAGGATCGGCCCACCGACCAGGATTTGGAGCTACCACAGCCGCCGCTGGAGCGCGTCCGGGGTGGAGATACGGTTATCCCCCTGCCTCGGAACTACCCGGACGTGATTCGCTGCAACGATTTTCTGACTCTGCTGGAGCGGCGGAGGAGCCGTCGCGCCTATGCAGATGCGCCCCTGCGTTTGGAGGAGCTGGCCTTCTTGCTCTGGGCCACCCAGGGCGTCAAGCGCGTCTCCCCCAGACCGGCGACGCTGCGTACCGTTCCCTCCGCAGGCGCCCGGCACCCCTTGGAAACCTACGTATTCGCCAAGCGGGTGGAAGGACTGGCCCCCGGCGTTTACCACTATCTGGCCATTGAACATAAACTGGAGCTTTTGTATACCAGCGAGTCTCTTTCCGAGGCTCTTTCGGAGGCATTTTGCGGTCAGACCTTTTTCGGCAGCGCGCCGATCAGCCTGGTCTGGACCGCAGTTCCCTATCGCTCCGAGTGGCGCTATGACAACAAGGCTCAGAAATACGCGCTGCTGGATGCCGGTCATGCGTGCCAAAATCTTTATTTAGCCTGCGAGGCCATCGGCTGCGTCACCTGCGCCATCGGCGCATACCACCAGGCCCCTGCCGACGCGCTGCTGCGCTTGCCCAGTGGGCCCAACGACAGTGAAATGGACGAATTTGTAATTTACGCTGCGTCTGTGGGACATGCGGCGAGCGAATGACCGCAGCACCCGGAACCCATACAGCATAGCGGCGGCGGACCCAATTGGGTCCGCCGCCGCTTGTCTTGCGGGTATATCTTGTAACCGGCCGGCTCAGTCTCTGCGCAGCGCCTCGATGGGATTCAAATTCGCCGCCTTCACCGCCGGGATGAGGCCAAAAACCACACCGATCAGCGTGGAGAAGACCACGGAAATGATGATGGCGGGGACGCTGATAGCCACGGGAATCGTATTGAGCCTGGAGATCATCTCCGCCAGACCAATCCCCACGAGAACGCCCAAAATGCCGCCCAGGCAGGTCAGGACCGCGGCCTCCGTCAAAAACTGCCGGAGCACCCGGCGTTTTTTTGCGCCTAAGGCCTTCTTCAGTCCAATTTCGCTGGTTCGCTCCGTGACAGACACCAGCATGATGTTCATAACGCCGATGCCGCCGACCAGCAAAGAAATGCTGGCGATCCAGATGAGCTGTCTGTTGGTAGCGCTGCTCATATCCTGAAGCTGCTGCGCCTGCTCCAGCAGATCCTCGCTGCGGTACGCAAACGCCGTTGCCGCCGCCCCGGTTTCGCCGCCTTCTTCCGCGTTGTCAGATGCCGGTTCATTGGGAACCCCGGCGTTTGAGGGGATAATTTGGCTGGCGGTCAATGCGTCGGCCACGTTTTTGCCAGCCTTGGTCATGGCGTCCGTATTCTTGGCCCGAACCGCCACGCTCTGCGGCTCGTCAAACCGGTACGTCACCGGCCAGGTGCTCTCCGGCATGAAGATGGAGCCGGAGGAGGTGTCCGCATACAGAGCATAGTCCTTTAAACTAGTAATGGTCGGCGTGAAGGTCTTAATTTGGTTCACCACCCCCACCACTGTAAAGGTCTCGCCCCGGATCTCCACAACCTGGCCAATGGGATCTTCTCCGGCGAACAAGGCGGTAACGGCCTTGGTGTTGAGTATTACCACTTTACGGCTGTCTGTAAAATCCGACTCCAAAAAATACCGGCCCTTGGTCAACTGATAGCCATTTACCTGGAAATACGCATGGTCAATCCCATACATTGAGCCGCCAAAGGAGGTGTTTTGGAAATAAACCTGCTCAGCAGTGTTCCGATACCGATAAAATGAGACTTTGTCCACGCCGTCGAGGTTTTCCAATTCCTGGCGCATCTCTTCGGAAATAGTCCGTACCCCCTGGGGGGGATCGCTATAGCTCATGTCGTAGGGATAATCACTGTCGCTTTGGTAAAGCTGCACCGAGACCACGTTATTTCCAGAGCCAATCAGATTTTCCTTAATTTGTTCGTTGGTCCCTTTGATGGTGGAGACAATCGTAATGATGGAGGCAATGCCGATGATGATACCCAGCATTGTTAAGAAAGACCGCAGCTTATGGCCCCAAATGCCCTGAAAGGCAAGTCTGATATTTTCCATTGCCGCGCCTCCTTAATAATTATATAAGCCTTGGTACAACTCGTCCATGTTCCCATCTGCGGTAGGCGCGCCCTCCCGCAGGGCCTTGCCATAAGGAAACGCCACGGAATCTGCTTCGGTAATCCCACTGGTGATCTTGATATACTCACCCCACAGCTCACCCCCCGTGGTGACCTCCCGCTTCTCCAGCTCGCCGGAGTCGCTGCGCACATAGACGTAACTGTGGTTGTTCTCCGTCCGGACAAAGGCTTTCATCAAATATACGCCGTTATCCTCCTGATTGGCCGTGCCGTAGGTAATTTCCGCGCCGCTGCCTTCCTGGAAGTTGGCGTCTTCCCCGATGCTCACGGTAAAGGGATAGTAGGAGACGTTGGGGTTCCCGCTCCCGTAGCCATAATTGTTATTGCTGGGATAGTCCCCGATGGATGTAATGGTCCCGTCATAGCTCATGCCGTCGTTCCACGACGTCACGCTGACGGTCTGGCCGATTTGCAGGCTGCTGCGCTCCAATTCGCCAATCGTTCCCTCAATGAAAAATCCGCCGCCGCCGGATACCTTGACCACGGGGCTTCCCTCGCTCAGTGCCGTCGCCGGGTCCAGCACACCCAGCACATAGCCGTCAATTTCACTGGTGACGATGCCGTTGTCGAACTCCTTTTGCATAATTTTGTATTCCGCTTCCGCCATGCGGATGGAGAACTCCAAATCCTTGATTTCCTTTTCCTTGTCGGACCGCATCTGGGCAATCTCGCTGGCGGTATAGCCGCTGTTCATATCAACCTGTCCGCCGGAATTGTCGGAGGAACCGTCGTCATCCTGTCCCGGGTCCTCCGCAGCGTCTATAACAAAGAAAGTGAAGGAATAGTGCTTTTTGGTAACAGAGCGGGTCTGCCCTGTGGTTTGCACCGCCTCCGTCGGCTCCTGGCTGCTCTCCGGCGGCTCAGACTCCGTTGGTGTGGTGGTCGGTTCTGTCGGTGTAGTGGGGGGATCTGTAGGCTCCGTTGGATCCGGCTCAGTGGTTTCCGTCACCTGAAAATACACCCCAATCCGGCTCAGAACCTCCCCGGCAGGCCGATCCCCCTCCCGGGTCTCCAGAATCACGTATAGCTTTTTGGCACTGCCCAAAATCTCCTCCATAAGGCTCTCGTCAAAGGTCTGACTTTGGCGAATCCAGAGTACCTTGGGGTCCCCCGCCGTGTTCCCGGTTCCTTTGCCCAAAACCATGAACCGCTCGTTATCGTTTAAGGGCCGGGTCGGCGTCAGGCTTATGGGCTCCGTGGGCTTCGGCCTGGTGGTCGTGGTGGGCGGCGCGGGCTTATAAGAAATGGGCTTCATTTTTTTAATGGCAACCAGCTGCTTTTTTGCATCCTCCAGCCGCAGCTTGGTTTTCTGAATCTCCAAGTCCTTCCGATCCAGGGAGAGCTGCGACAGCGTGGTGTCATAGGCGAGAATCGGGTCGCCTTTCGCCACCTGCTGCCCCTCCTGCACATAAATCTCCGTCACATCCTGGGTATTCGACAGGTAAACGGTTTGCAGCTTGTCAGTGGTTACCGTACCGTATGTGGTGGCGTTGTCTCCCCAATAGCTCACAGTCAAGTCGCTGACTGGGTATACGTTGACCGGATCTCCTTTCCGGGTGGTAAAATACCAGGTAAGGCCTCCGCCCAGAGCCACGACCAGCACCGCACTGACAATGGGAATCCAGATCCTTTTACGCCTTTTCATGATCTGTCTCCTCCTTTGGACCCTCCAGCAGCTCGTCCAGATTCAGCTCCGCGAGGAAGTCCTCCGTCGGTTCCTGCGGGGGTCGGCTGTCATCTGGCGCCTGCGCCAGGGTCTCCTGAATTTGTCCGTCCAAAATGTGGTAGATCTTGTCCGCACAGGCGGCAATGGAGGGCTCGTGGGTAATCATGATGATGGTCATGCCCCGATCGCTGAGACCGCGGAAAATCTCCATAATCTGATTGCCCGCAGCCGTATCCAGGGCGCCGGTGGGCTCGTCTGCCAGCAGCAAATCCGGTTTCCCTACCATGGCCCGGGCAATCGCGACCCGCTGACACTGTCCGCCGGAGAGCTGATTGGGATAAAAATGCAGCCGATCCTCCAGGCCCACGGCCTCCAGCGCCTCCTTGGCCCGAGCCCGTCGATCCTTGGGCGGGACGCCCGCATAGAGCAAGGGCAGCGCCACATTGTCCAGGGCCGTCATTTTGGGCAGCAGGTAAAAGTTTTGAAATACAAAGCCGATTCGCTTGTTGCGAATCTCCGCCAGCGCGTTGTCGTTGAGGGTGCTCATATCCTGCTCCCGCAGAATATAGGTACCGGAGGTGGGCAGGTCCAGGCAGCCAACGAGGTTCATCAGCGTGGTCTTTCCGGACCCCGAGGGGCCCATAATCGCAATGTACTCCCCCTCCTTCACCTGCAAATTCACGTGCTTGAGAACAGGAACCAGGTTTTTCCCCCGGTTATAGTCCTTACAGACGTCTGTCAATTCCAGTATCATCGATCAGCCCCCCAGGTCACTGCCGCTGGCCGTTCCGCCGGAATGAGCGGGTAAATTGCCCCCGCTGGCCGTTCCGCCATCGTTGCCCAAAGTGGGCATAGGGGCGGCATCGTTGGGATTGCCTTCCACCGGTTCGTCCACGAAACCATCCCCTTCGTTGGGCCCGTCGCCCCCGTTGTTCACCCCGGAGTCAACTCCGCCCTGGTCGGGCTCTTCCCCGTTTGTGTCAAGCGGTGTGGTCTCCTCGGGCCTTTCATAGGTCACGGCCACGCCGGGCGCGCAGTTTTCATCCGGCACTGCGATGGCGTCTTCCTCGGTAAGGCCCTCCAGGATCTCGTAGCTGCCGGTCGCCTCGTCATAGCCGCCCAGCGTTACGTTCCGCTTTTCCAGTCGGTCTTTGCCGTTGGCGGCCCAGACATAGGCCTGTCCCTGCTCCTGTCCTTCCTCCGTCTCCTCAAAGCAGATGTAATACGCAGGCAGCCAAATTCCGCTGCCCATGCTGCTCTCGCCCTGGTTGACCTGCAGGTAGACGTGCTGGCCCAGCATCAGGCCATCGATACTGTCCAGCTCCACATAAAACGGGTATTGGCTGGAGCTGGTCATTTCGTTGGTCGGCATCCCGTACATGGCGTCCGCGGAGCTGCCCTGAGACGCGCTCTCCAGATCGATACTGGAAACCGTTCCACTCCAGGTCTGGGTGCTGTCCGTCCGGGAGGTGACCAAAATTTTCGTTCCCTCCACAATGGCGCCCCGATTCAGCTCATTGAGCGTACCTTTGACCCGGTAGGACCCAGATTGCTGGATGGTGATGTATGGAAGCGGATTGCCGTAATTGTCCGTACCGTTCTCACTGATGGACACAATCCGGCCGCTGACCGGGGAGAGTATCTCAGCGTTGCCCAAATCGGTCTGCGCCTTTGCAATTTCTTTTTCCTTGAGCTTAATTTTGTATTCGTTTTCCTTTAAATCCGCCTGCTTGGACTGAATCTCAATGGTATACTGGAGCTTCTCGTCCTTGGATGCCTTCTTTTCATCCTTTTGCAGGTCCGCGATCTGGCTCTTCAGCGTGGTGGAGGTATTTTTCATCTCCTCCAGCTCCAGCTTCTGCTTATCCAGGGCCAGCTGCAGCTCATCCGAGTCATATGCAAACAGAACGTCTCCCTCGCTGACATCCGCGCCCTCCTCTGCATACAGGGCCGAGATAGTCCGTTCAGAATCCCGCTCAATTTTCGTCACGTTTTCTGATACAACGATCCCCGCAAACTTATCGTTTACCGCAATACTGCCAGTTCCCGTCAAAACGCCTACATTTTCCACATAAACCTGAACGCCCGGCCCGTTGTCACAGGCGGCAAGACCGGCCAGCATCGCCGCAGTCAGCGCCGCCGCCATCCATTTTTTGCTCATAGCATGTCCTCCAAATTCACTGGCATTGTTATACCGTATCTAAAAAGCATGATACCGGACTTTCCCCCCGAAGTCAACGTCAAGCGGGCTTAAAAATCCTTAAATTTCTGTTACCAAAGGGTAAATTTTTTACTTTATACCTGGAAATGGGGAAATAACTCGGCCCCGCTGAATCGTACCGTCCAGCAGGGCCGAGTGCCTTAAATATTTCGCGTCCATCCGGACAGCAGCAGGGAGGGCACGGCCCATACCAACAGAAACAGCAGCAGGTTTGAAACCGACATCACTTCCAGCGCGGCCAGGTGGGCCAATACCGTCATAATCGCCATCCCCATGATCCCGCTGATGAGGTTGACTATCGCGCCCCAGGACGCTGCGGTATGGAGCGCCCGGGCTCCGGCTACGGACAGAGCCAGGGAAGCAAATCCGGGCTTTGTCAGCAGCACACACTGCCGCGCCTGCTCCGACGGCTCCCGCCCCGCCAGCTCAGAACGCACCGGCAACGGCGGAATCTGAATCTTGCCTGCCTTGACTCGGAATCTGGAGCGGAGGAAGGAATCCGTAATGATAAAATCACCGGCAGTGAGGACCGGCGTCAGGCCCTTGCCGTGGGTCAAAACGTTCAAACCCTCCATCGCCCCCCGGGTCACGCCATAATGCACGGCAAATACT
Source organism: uncultured Eubacteriales bacterium (assembly GCA_965146675.1). GTDB lineage: Bacteria > Bacillota > Clostridia > Oscillospirales > Oscillospiraceae > Faecousia. Next base: position 10,229 of record CBCTHM010000030.1, read on the forward strand.
CCTGAGAGCTCCCCGTTGATTGCAACATAAACCGCCTGGCTTACCCGGGTGCCCGCCGGCATATCCACACCCATGGACTGCATAAACCGCAGGGAACCGACCAACACTGAATCCAGGCCGATCTCCGCCCCCACGCCACCGTTTTCATACCGGCGCAGCTTGGCCACCACGTATCGCCGGGCGTTGCGCAGCTCCATTTGCTCCCGAAATATCTCTTGCAGACCGCTGCCCGCTGCGGAGGTTACCGCGGCTCCGTAGGACACCACCTTGTCCGGCGCCTGCAGGCCGAAGAACTTGACGCCGTTCATTTTCAGGCTTCCTGGAGGAAATAAATCATAATCAGAAACCGGGACCACCAGGCTCCCTGCCAGCCGGCGCGCTCCCTCCCAGCCGCACAGAGCCGCACCCAGCTTCTGCAGCCTTCGGGTCAAAATCGCCCATGGACGGGATACCGTCACAAAGCTCAGGACCGGGATACCGGCCAACAGGATTGCCGTCCAATTTTGGACAAACCGCTCCAAATTGCCCTGGCAGGTCAACCCTGCCCCTGCCGCGGAAAGCAACATCAGAACAAGCCCATAGGCCGACAGCAGCCGGTCCGGACCCGCCGGGCGCTGGCTGGCCGCCATAAATTCAGCCAGACTCCCTTTCCCCCGCAGGACGCCGGCTCGCTTCTGCAGCAGCGCCGGCTCCCGAAGCACCGCCTCCGGTTCCACCGCCCTGCGCCCCACGTCCATGGTGCCGCAGGTAGCCTGAATTGTCTGGCTGCTGCCCCACAGGGCCACGCTCAGAAGAAGGCAGACCACCGGGCAGTAGGTGGCCCGGGTCGTGGTGAGGCAATAAGATCCATCGATCAGAGCCAGTACGACCGCCACAGTCAGCAAGCTGGTCAGCTGGAACCGTAAACGAAGAATCTTACTGACTCCCTCGGCCAAAACGTCATATGACAGCAGCGAGCAGATGAGAAGGAGGGCCATTTCCGTAAAATTGGGGAAGGAATCCTCCCCGTTAAATTTCAACCAGCCGTTAGCCCGGCAGAGCGAGAGGGTAATAGCGGTCAGCGCCAGCAAAAAACAGACAACCAGTCTGATCTTGATCCCAATGACGCCATGGGAGGATTCCCGGTACAGGGCCTCCGGCGTCACGATGGGAGCCGGCTTTCGCCGTGTTTTCGTTCTGGGCGCGGCGGCCTTACGCCTGTATTCTCGCTCCGCCGGCATTGGCTCCCCCTGCTCCGGCGACATCGTCTGTTCCGAAAAGGGATGCACCCCGCCAAACAAAATGGAATCCGCCAAGGGTTCCTTATTTTCGGACTTCCGTCCCTCGCCGGCCGGTTGCTCTACAACCCGGACCTTGTTTCGGGGCGGTCCCGGCCTTTTGTCCTCCTCCCGCGCCGGGGCGGGACGGCTTTGGCGGTTCGGCTCTTCCCGTTTTTCCGCAGTCTCCGTGCGCCGCTCCGCCTCCGCCATTTTTAAAAACGTATCCCAGCCCATTTCTTCCCGTTTTCTGGGATCCGGTTCTACCGTCTGAAACCGAATGGTGGGAGCCAGGGAATCGGCCGGTTCCGTCGCCGCGGATTCCGGCTTCGGCATCTGATCTGCGCCAAATTCTTTTAAGATATCCTCCAGGGTAAACTGCTCCTCCGCCTCCCGGACCTGGTCCGTCGGCTGCCGCTGTTCCAGAGGAAGCGCCTGGTTTTTCTTCTTTTTCATGTGATCCATGTCCTCCGATTCCGCCCCGGTCCGCCAGTCTGTGCCTATTGCCGCTGCCTCACAGCCTCGTACAATAAAATTGCCGCAGCGGCAGAGGCGTTGAGGGAAGAAATCCTTCCGTTCATGGGAATACTAACAAGCAGATCGCAGGTCTCCGCCACAATGCGGCTCATGCCACCGCCCTCGCTGCCAATGACAAGCGCCGTCGGCCCCTTCAAATCCGCCTGATACAGCGGCACCGCGCCGCCGGCGGCAGTACCATACACCCAGACCCCCCGCGATTTCAGCTCCCGCAGTGCGGCCGCCAGGTTGGGGACCCGCGCCACGGGCATATACTCCACCGCCCCGGCGGAGGCCTTTGCCACAGTGGCCGTGAGGCCGACTCCGCGCCGCTTGGGGATCACCACGCCGTGGGCCCCGGCGCACTCGGCAGAACGCAAAATCGCCCCTAAATTGTGGGGATCGCTCAGCTCATCGCAGACCACCAAAAGGGCCGGTTCGCCCCGCCGGGCCGCCAGCTCCAGCATCTCCTCCATGGAAACATATGCATGGGCCGCCGCCTGGGCGATGATCCCCTGATGCGCGCCTGTGACGCTCATCCGGTCCAGTTTTCTCCGATCCACCGGCGAGACCACAGCGCCCGCTTCTCGGGCCATTGCAGCCAGACGGGCCAAACCGCTGTCCGTCTCCCCGGCGGCAAGGTATACCTTATCAATGGTTCTTCCGCTACGCAGGGCCTCCATAACCGCATTGCGGCCCTCCAGCATTCCCTCGTCCAGCGCCTGGTTCTCCTCTGCCTGGGATGCTACGCGCCTTTCTCTGGCCATACAATCGCCTCCAGCCCGGGCGCGCCTTTTTCTCGGCGTGCCTGGATCTGTCAGGCGCCGCCTGCGGAACACAAGGATGCCGCAGCCGACCCTGGCAGTCATTTTTGAAATATTATACCAGACAACTTCCTCTGGGACAACAACACTTTGTAACTTTCGCAAAATTCAGCCATGCGTCCCCCGGTCCCTGCAAACAATTTACAAAAATTTCATGACGAATGCGGAGAATTCATTGCAGGGAACTATTTTGTGTGATATGATGAAAGAAAAACTACGATTTTTTGCCGCATGCCTTTTAGGACCGCGTCCTGCCTGTGCGGCGGCAAAGGAGGGTGCCAATTTTCGATGAATAACGACAATCCCAACAACAAAAACCCAAAAGACGAAAAAAATGGCCGCAACCCACTGAAAACCGGCATTCCCCTTTTAATTCTGGCTGTGGTCATCGTCCTGCTGTTTAACCTCATTTACAATTCTATCTCCAATGCGCAGCTGAAAATGAAAACCTATACCGAGTTTCTGACCATGGTGGAGGAAAATCAGCTGGCAGAGGTACGGTTCGAGCCGGACCGGGTCAAATTCATCACCAAGGAAGAAGCGGAGAAATCCGGTTCCATGCAGACTGTCTACTACACTGGACTGATCACCAACACCGACAATACGGAGCTGGTGGGAAAGCTCCAGGCGCAGGGCGTCTCAGTGTATCAGGAACCCCAGGAGGACAACTCCATCATCGGCTTTATTCTCTCCAATCTTTTGATCTTGGGCCTGACCTTCTTCCTGCTGAGCCTCTTAATGAGAAAGATGGGCAGCGGAATGGGCGGCGGCCTGGGCGGCATTGGGCAGAGCAAGGCCAAGGTGTATATGGAGAAGCAAACCGGCGTCACCTTTGCCGACGTGGCTGGCCAGGACGAGGCCAAGGAATCTCTGCAGGAAATCATCGATTTTCTGCATAACCCGCAAAAATACGCGGCCATCGGCGCAAAGCTTCCCAAGGGCGCGCTGTTGGTGGGCTCTCCCGGCACCGGCAAGACCCTGCTGGCCAAGGCGGTGGCCGGAGAAGCCAACGTTCCTTTCTTCTCCATCTCCGGCTCCGATTTTGTGGAGATGTTCGTCGGCGTGGGCGCCAGCCGGGTGCGGGACCTGTTTCAGCAGGCCGCCAAAGTTGCCCCGTGTATCATCTTCATTGACGAAATCGACGCCATCGGCAGAACTCGGGATTCCAAATTCGGCGGTAACGACGAGCGGGAGCAGACCCTGAACCAGTTGCTTTCGGAAATCGACGGTTTTGATTCTTCCAAGGGCGTGGTCATTCTGGCCGCCACCAACCGGCCGGAAATTTTGGACAAGGCGCTGCTCCGAGCGGGCCGGTTTGACCGCCGCATCATTGTGGACCGGCCCAATCTTCAAGGGCGTCTGGATACTCTTAAGGTCCACACGAAAAAGATCAAGCTCTCCGACGACGTGGACCTGCAAAAAATCGCCCAGGCCACCGCCGGCGCCGTGGGCGCGGACCTGGCCAATTTGGTCAACGAGGCGGCCCTGCGGGCGGTCCGGTTGGGTAGGCAGGCGGTCAATCAGGAGGACCTGATGACCTCCTTTGAGGTGGTCATCGCCGGTACGGAAAAAAAGAACACCGTCCTGACGGACATTGAAAAGCGGATTGTCGCGTACCACGAGGTGGGCCACGCCCTGGTGGCTGCCCTGGAGAAGCACACCCAGCCTGTCTCGAAAATCACCATCGTGCCTCACACCTCCGGCGCTCTGGGCTATACCATGCAGATGCCGGAGGAAGAAAAGTATCTTAGCACCCGGGATGAGCTGCTCACGGAGCTGCGAACTCTGCTGGGCGGCCGTGCCGCGGAGGAGCTGATCTTTCGCGTGCAGACCACCGGCGCCTCCAACGATATTCAAAGGGCCACGGATGTGGCGCGAAAAATGGTGACCCAGTTCGGTATGAGCAGTCGGTTCGGTCTGATGGCGCTGTCCACAGTACAAAACGAATATTTGGAGAGCCAATCCTACCTGGATTGTTCGCAGGCCACCGCCGCGGAGGTGGATCAGGAGGTGCAGCGGCTCCTGCGGCATTGCTACGAAGAAGCGCAGAAGCTTCTGGCGGAGCACCGCAGCCTGCTGGACGAGGTGGCGCTGTACCTGCTGGCCAAGGAAACCATTACCGGCGACGAGCTCATGCGCTACGTCAAGGCAGAGGGGAATCCGGCCCTGCCGGAAACCACACCGGCGCCTCCGGCCCAGGATGCCCAGGACGGTTCCGCGGACGGCGTTCCAGACGCCCCGCCGGCGCCCGGACTGGAGAGTTGATCACGCATCTGCCATTGTTTTAAATAGATTCGCGCAGCGGCGAAATAATTCGCCGCTGCGCAAAAATTGATTGGAAGTAGGGGTGAGCTGCGCTCGCCCGTGAAGCAACTGAAGGTCGTTCCCTATAGCCCCAGCCTCCACGAACATCTTGTAGGGGCGTGCAAAGCACGCCCGCGGAACGACCGAAGGTCGTTCCCTACAGCCCCAGCCTCCACGAACATCTTATAGGGGCGTGCTTTGCACGCCCGCGGAACGACCGAAGGTCGTTCCCTACAGCCCC
>CBCTHM010000031.1:0-14819 GCA_965146675.1 uncultured Eubacteriales bacterium
CCCTCCTCTCCCCACGAAGCCATCCGGCTTCGCAGGGCCCCGATGGATTTTTATCGATGGCGGGTTGTAGGGGCGGCCTATGGCCGCCCGTAGGGAAATGCACCGATTCCGGTGTAGGGAACGACCTGTGGTCGTTCCGCGGGCGAGCGCAGCTCGCCCCTACAGAAGGCGCAGATTTCAATGAGCCCGCCTCAGGCGCAGGCTTCGGCAGGGCCAGGGTCGCTTGCACCCTGGCCTTTCGTGAGGCCGGGCAGGTCGACAGGGTCCGGAGGGAGGATTCCCAAGGAGGGGCGGCTTGTAAAAAGCCCCGCCTTGGGCGCGTTCTTCCCTTCGCTTCTTGCGCGGGCAAGAAGCGAAGCCGCCGGAGGCACGCGGGCGAGCTGCGCTCGCCCCTACGGGATTTTTATCGATAGCGGGCTGTAGGGGCGGCCTTTGGCCGCCCGCCGAACCCCTTTAGGGGCAACCTTTGACCGTTCTGAGAATGAGATCCGTTCGCCCCTGCAGAATGCTCTGCCGTTAAAACGGCTTACTGCAGGCCGGACAGATCGAACTCCTCCAGCCAGGCCTGGGCGGCCTGACACACCGTGCGTAGGCAGGTTTCATCAAAGGGACTCTCCAAACCCGCCGCCCGCAGTAGGTCCGTAAAGACCATGCTGCCGCCCAGTTTGGTGTAGGTCAGATAGGTCTGGAACGCCGCCTTTGGATCCTGCTGCAGTTTCACCCAGAGTTCTAGGGCGACGGTCTGGGCCAGGCAGTAGTCTATATAGTAGAAGGGGGTTTTATAAATGTGGCTTTGCCGCTGCCAACCCTTTCCCTCCCCGTAGAAGGGGATTTCGCCCAGCTTCATCCAGGGCATGTAAATTCCCAGCAGTTCCTTCCAGGTCTCGTGGCGCTGAACCGGGGTCATCTCCGGCTTTTCATAGATCAGATGCTGGAAGTGATCCACCATGGTGCCATAGGGGATGAAGGTCAGGGCGCCGGACAGGTGCGTGTAGCGGTATTTTCGGGCGTCCGGCCCAAAGAAGCCCTCCGCCCAGGGCCAGGCGAAGAACTCCATGGATTTGGAGTGTACCTCGCAGCCCTCCAGACTGGGCCAGATGGTATCCGCCGGAATCCGATCGCGGTTGATATAGCCGGCAAAGGCATGGCCGGCCTCGTGGGTGATGACCTCCACGTCGTGGGAGGTGCCGTTAAAGTTGGCAAAGATGAATGGGGCGCGGTAGTCGTACAGGCAGGTGCAGTAACCGCCGCCGGCCTTTCCAGTCCGGGAGAGTACGTCCATCATCTCGTGCTCCTGCATGAAGCGCCAGAATTCGTCGGTTTCCGGGCTCAGCTCGGTGTAGAATTTGGCGCCCTGCTCTAAGATAGCGTGTGGGTCGCCGGCAGGCCTGGGATTGCCGGACCGGAATTCCAGGGCGTTGTCTGCGAAGTTCATGGGGTAGGGCTTTCCCAGACGCTGGGCTTGCTGCCGATAGATCCGATCCGCCACAGGGACCAAGTAGGTCCGCACCGCAGAGCGGAACCGCTCCACATCCGCCTGATCATAGCAATTGCGCTCCATGCGGTAGTAGCCCAGCTGGGTGTATCCTTGAAAGCCAAGCTTTCGGCCCATATCGTCCCGGAGCCGGACCAATCGATCGTAGAGCCGGTCCAGGACCTCCCCGTTTTCATTGTACCATCGGCCCTCTGCGGTCCAGGCGGCCAGCCGCGTCTGATCGTCCGGGTCCAGCTTGTAGGGCCCCAGCTGAGCCAAAGTGTAGACCGAGCCGGCGAAGGGAATCTGGGCCGAGGCCAGGAGCTTTGTGTAGGCGGAGACCAGCTCGTTTTCCTCCTGCAGCTCAGGAATGATCTCCGGCGAGAAGGTTTTGAGGCTCATTTCCCCATTCAGGAAGGTGACGGCGCCGTATTTTTTCTCCAGTTGCTTCCGGTAGGGGCTGTCCAGGGTTGCCCGAACCCAGGCCTGCCGCAGGGGCTGGAGTTCCGGCAGGGCTCGATTGTAAAAGGCCACTTCCCCATCGTAAAAGGGATCCCGCGTGTCAATATCCCGGCGCACATGCGCCACCTGGCCCATGGTTAGCAGCCGGCCCTGAGCCTGATTCATCTCCACAAAAGCGCGATCCGCAGCGTCCCAGGTTTCCGCAGCGCAGAACCGCTCCGTGATGGCCGTCAGCTCCGCCTTGAGCGCCTCCACGTTTATTCGCTCGTAAGGCATTTCAGAAAACTTCATGGGAATACCTCCAATCTAAAGTTCGGCACAAGGGCATTGGCAAAAGAGACAGGCTCAGGAAGAAGCAATGGCCTGCAGGAGCAGGTCCCGCGCATAGGCGATAGACCGAGCCACGGCACCCTCCTCAAAGGGCACGGAGAGATTGGCATACCGCAGGGTTTCCAGATAGCTGCGGCTGCCGCCCACCTTACAAAGGTTCAGGTAGTCGGTCCAGGCCTTTTCGTGGTTAGCCGCCATTTTCTGCTTGAATTCCAAGGCGCCCATGGTGGTGAGCGTGTAATTAATATAGTAGAAGGGGTATAGATAGATATGGAGCTTATAGTACCAGAAACCGCCGCGATCCATGAACGCATCGTCTTCATACCGCCGCCATGGCATGTATTTTTCCTCCAGCTCATGCCACTTCCAGGTCCGTTCCTTGGGCGTCAGCTCCGGATGGGCGTAACAGATGTGCTGGAACTCGTCCACGGCCACTCCGAAGGGCACGAAGGTCAGGGCCTCCTGCAGGTGGGCAAACCGGAATTTATCCGCCTGGTCCCCAAAGAACTTCCCGGCATAGGGATAGGCGAACTGCTCCATGGTCATGGAGTGGATTTCTGCGATATCCGTGGACTCCATATAGTAGTCGGAGAGCGGCTGATTCCGCATGGCCATATATGCGGCGAAGGCGTGGCCCAGCTCGTGGGTCAGGACCTGAATGTCCCCAATGGTTTGATTGAAGCAGGAGAAGACGAAGGGAGCCTTGAGGGTGGGGAGGATGGTCATATAGCCGGTGGAGGCCTTGCCGGGCTTGTTTTTCAGGTCCATGAGTTCGTGAGCGATCATAAAGTCAATAAATTCCCCGGTTTCCGGACTCAGGTCATGGTACATCTGCCGGGCGGCCTCCACCAGGAAGGCGTCGTCCCCTGCGGGCACCGCGTTTCCGTCGGGGAACACCCGTTTTTCATCGTATACCATCACGTGGTCCAGCCCCAACCGCTTGGCTTGGGCCTCGTAGAGTTTCTGACACAAAGGGACCAGCTCCCTGCGCACCTGCTCTCGGAAGGAGGCTACCTGCTCCATGCCGTAATCCGTGCGGCCCTGCTGCAAATAGCCCAGGGGGATGAAATGATCAAAGCCCAGATTCCGGCCCATTTGGTTCCGGATTGTAATAAGCTCATCCCAAATCTCCTCCAGCCGGGTCTCGTTGGAGGCATAGAAGTCGGAAAAGGCCCGGAAAGCGGCAGCCCGGATCTGCCGGTCAGCGTGCTCAAAGTACTTTTGGAGGCCATAGAGGTTCAGCGTCTGCCCATCAAAGGCAATGGCGGCGGTGGCCATGATTTTTTGATATTCGTCGGTGAGCTTGCTCTCCCGCTGCATCAGGGGGATGTTTGCCTCGCAGAAGCTCTTGTCCTGAAGCTCCAAGCCCACAAAATACTGCTTGCCGAATTCCGTCTCTAACTCGCCCCGGAAGGGACCTCCGGCGAAGGCGCGGCTCAGGGCAATAAAATGTGGCATTAGCGTGGGAATGACCTCATTGAGGTACTCGTTCTCCCCTTCGTAGAACGAATCCGTGGTGTCCAGGGTGTGCCGGATGTTTACAATGACACACATGGTCTGAAATTCGCAGGCATACCGGTCCAGCTCCAGAAGCGCCTGCCGTACCTGCGCATAAGACGTGGCCGACTCCACCCGCTTTTTCAGTCCTGTCAGGGTCTCTTGCAACGCGGAGATGTCCGGCCTGGTATACTGCAACGTTGAAAAGGTAAAGTTATCCATGGTTCCTCCGTCATGATTAAACATTGAGATAGCCCTTCAAAACCAAAAGCGTGTTGTACACGCCGTCCACATGGCTGCGTTCGTAGCCGTGACTGGCGTAAACCCCGGCGCCGATCAGGCCGTGCCGCAGGTCGAAGCCGGCGCTGAGGGTGGCCTCCACGTCGCTGCCATAATGGGGATAGATATCGACGGCGTAATCCGCGCCCTCCCGCTTGGCCGCGTCGAGAAGTTTGCTTACCACTTCATAGGAGTAAGGGCCGCCGGAATCCTTGGCACAGATGCTCACCTGCCGCTCCGTGCAGCTCAGGCCGTCGCCCACGCAGCCCATATCTACGGATATGGCCTCGGTCACACCCGCAGGTACGGAGGCCGCGCCGCCGTGGCCCACCTCCTCATAGATCGTCACGTGGACATAGACCCGGCGGGCCGGCGTGACCGCCTGGTCCTTCAGGTATTTCGCCAGGCCCAGAAGAATGCCAACGGAGAGCTTGTCATCCAAAAACCGGCTCTTGATGTAGCCCGTCTCGGTGATGCGGGTTCTGGGGTCGAAGCAGACGATGTCCCCCACCTGCACGCCCAGCTTTTCCGCCTCCTCCGCGTTTGTCACGGGATAGTCCAGCACCACCTCCATGGTGTCGAAGCTGCGTTTAGCAGTGCTGTAGTCCCCATTGACGTGAATGGAGGCGTTGCAGAGCTGGAACGTGCCCTCCAGGACCTTGCCGGCCCGGGTGTAGACCCGGACGTTTTCCGCCTCGGCGTTGTTGGGATTCAGGCCGCCCAGACCCGTGAGCCGGAGCCGGCCGGTGCCCTTCACCTCCGCCACCATGGCTCCCAGGGTGTCCGTGTGGGCCTCCAGCAGCAGGGCGTCCTGCTCATCCTTGCCGCCCAGGTCGATCAGAATGCCACCCTTCAGGGTGCGGCGGACAGGATAGCCCAAGGCGGAGAAGGCTTCCATCACCCAGGCCTCCGCCAGGTGAGTAAAGCCGGTGGGACTGTCCACGGCCAGCAGCTCCGCCGCCTTTTCCGCGGCAAAGGTTGCGTAGGTTTGATTCATATGTGGGTTCCTCCTTCAAATTATTTGGTTTCGTAAGTAGGTTCGCTGGGGCTTGCGGCTACCGCCCGAAGAGCAAGTAGAACCACACGCCGAAGATCTCCCGGAATTCGTAGTGAATCCGCTGAAGCAGAGGATGCGTCCGGGCCGGAACGCCCAGGAGCTCCGCGCCCTGATCCCGGGCCATCAGCCCGGCTCGAAACAGATGGTATTCACTGGAGACCACAGTGATGGCGTCCGGCCTGGCGCCGGTTTTGTCCTGAATCAGAGCCAGGGAATACCGGAGGTTCTCCTGGGTAGAGGTGGCCTGCTCCTCCCGCCAAATCCGGTCCGGGTCTACGCCCCGTGCCGTGAGCCAATCATACATACATTGGGCCTCCGTCACGCTCTCGCCGCCACCTTGGCCCCCGGTGACCACGCAGATAGCCTCCGGATGGTCTTCCAGGTAGGCAAGCGCCGCATGCAGGCGCTCCGACAGGGCTCGGGAGGGTTCGGTGCCCCGAACCCCCGCGCCGAGCACCACCGCATAGGGGCTTTCCGGGTTTCGGTTTCCCCCGGCGGCGGAGAGAATGAAGCCCTCCGTCACCGCCATGGCAGCCAGTACCAGGTACAGACAGACAGTCAAGGCGGCTCGCGCCCTGCGGCCCGCCTTGGGGTTCTGCAGGGTCAGACGGGCTGCAAGGCCATAGGCGGTCAGGGCCGCGGCCACCCCCCACAAAGCCAGGGCCGTAAAGCGGTAGGGCAGAATCCAGAGCCAAAAGACCAGACCCAGCAGGGTCAGCAGCAGGACCCAGGTCCATCGGCTGGTGAAAAGCTTCTTCATAGATCGTCTCACTTTCCGCGGGAGGACTGCCGCAGGGCTTGCGCCCTTGTTGCGGCGGCCCCGGGATAAACCAGGCGGCATGGCGATAACGGCCATGCCGCCTTTTACAGAAGCGGTTTGATCTTTCTATTGCGCCGCGTCCTCGGCCTCCATCTGCCGCCGGGCCTCGATGAAGCAGCGGACGGCGAAGTCCAAGTCCTGCTGGGTATGGGCGGCGGAGACCTGGGTGCGGATGCGGGCCTTGCCCTTGGGCACTACGGGGTAGGTAAAGCTCACGGCATAAATGCCCAGCTCGTAGAGCTTCTGCGCCATACGGGCAGCCTTGTGCTCGTCATAGAGCATGATGGGAACGCAGGGATGGGTGCCGTCGATGATGTCGAAGCCAGCGTCCTTCAGCGCCTGACGGTAACCCACGGTAATCGCCTCCAGGTGGTCCCGGCGGCTGGTATCGGCCTCCAGCATTTCAATGCACTTCAGGGTTCCGGCAGCCACGGCGGGGGCCAGAGTGTTGGAGAACAGGTAGGGGCGGCTCCGCTGCCGCAGCAGGTCCACGATTTCCTTCTTGCCGGTGGTGAAGCCGCCGGAGGCGCCGCCCATAGCCTTGCCGAAGGTGCCGGTGACGATGTCCACCCGGCCCATGACGCCGCAGTGCTCCGTGGCGCCCCGGCCCCGGGGTCCCACGAAGCCCGTGGCGTGGCTGTCGTCCACCATAACCATAGCGCCGTACTGGTCGGCCAGATCGCAAACCCCTTTCAGGTTGGCGATGATGCCGTCCATGGAGAATACGCCATCGGTGGCGATGAGCTTGATCCGGGCGCCGGCTGCGTCTGCGGCCTGGAGCTGGGCTTCCAGATCCGCCATATTGTTGTTTTTGTAGCGGTACCGCTTGGCCTTGCACAGGCGAACGCCGTCGATGATGGAGGCGTGGTTCAGCTCGTCGCTGATGACCGCGTCCTCCGGGCCCAGCAGGACCTCGAACAGACCGCCGTTGGCATCGAAGCAGGAGGAGTACAAAATGGTATCCTCGGTGCCCAGAAACCGGGCCACGGCCTGTTCCAGCTTTTTGTGAATGGACTGCGTGCCGCAGATGAACCGGACCGAGGCAAGACCGTAGCCATATTCATCATAGGCTGCCTTGGCCGCCTGAATCAGCTCCGGGTTGTCCGCCAGACCCAGATAATTGTTGGCGCACATGTTCAGAAGATCTTTGCCGTCAGCAAAAATATGGGCGCTCTGGGGCGTGGTGATGATGCGCTCGGCTTTTTTGACGCCAGCTTTCTGAATATCGTCCAGTTGGCCCTGATAGTAGGCGAAAGCTTCCTGTTTGTTCATAAAACCGCATCCTTTCTAAGTAAATATGGAATTCAAAAACGGAGCGAACGGTCAAATATTAGACCAGTCTAAAATGACTTTGCCGGATTGGCCGGAGCGCATGGCCTCAAAGCCCTGCTGATACTCCCGGATGGGGAACCGGTGGGTGATAATCCGTTCCAGGGGGAAGCCGGCCTCCACCATGGCCTGCATTTTGTACCAGGTCTCAAACATCTCCCGGCCATAGATGCCCTGTAGGGTCAGGCCGTTCCAGATAATGGTATTCAAGGGAAGCTCCACCATGTTGCGGTTGGGCAGGCCCAGCAGGGCGATGCGCCCGCCGTTGTACATGGAGTCAATGAGCTGGCGCAGGGCCACGGGGCTGCCGGACATCTCCATGCCCACGTCGAACCCTTCCCGAACGCCCAGCTCCTTCATGACCTCCCGCAGGTCCGTCTGCTTGGTGTTGACGGCGGTGACGCCGAAGCGCCGGGCCAGCTCCAGCCGGTGGTCGTTGAGGTCCGTGATGACCACATTCCGGGCGCCGGAGAACTTGGCGATGGCGGCGGCCATGATACCGATGGGTCCGGCGCCTGTGACCAGCACGTCCTCACCCAAAAGATTGAAGGACAGGGCGGTGTGGGTGGCGTTGCCGAAGGGATCAAAAATAGCGTAAAGCTCTTCTGAAATTTTCTCCGAGCAGGGGATGACGTTGCTGGCGGGAATCACCAGATATTCGGCAAACGCGCCGTCCCGGTCCACCCCCACGCCCCGGGTGGCCTTGCACAGGTGTCCTCGGCCGGAGCGGCAGTTCCGGCACATGCCGCAGACAATATGCCCTTCTCCAGAAACCAGCTCGCCCACCCGGCGGCCTTTGACATTCCGGCCAATTTCCACGATTTCGCCCACATACTCATGCCCGGCGGTGGTGCCGAGCCGAATCGTGTTTTGCGCCCATTCGTTCCAGTCCCAGATGTGCACGTCCGTGCCGCAAATCGCTGTCTTATGGATTTTGATCATGACGTCGTTATCGCCAACGGTGGGGATTTCCACCTGCTTCATTGTCAGGCCCATCTCTGGTTTGTCTTTGACCAGGGCCCACATGGTACCAGTGCGCAATCTTCTCACTCCTTACGTCCTATAGATGCAGATGTCTGTATATAGCATACACAATAAATTGGGAGTCTCTGCTGTAAGAACATTATAGCGAATCGTACCACAAAAAGCTATAGGAAGGATAAAAAAATATTGCCTAAAAATATTGTAAAAAAATTAGCTGTCTTCAAGAAAGACCCAGGAATATCCGGGTATTCCTGGGCCGGGAAATCAGCGAAGCCGGGTCGTCCCGGAATCGGAAGTGCCTGTCCGCGCTATAGGGACTGGACGATGCTGCAAAGCCGAAAAAATAGAGCGGCGACGAAAAAAAGTAAGATGACGATGCAGGCATGGGTGAGCGCGTCTTTCCGGAAAGGACAGAGTGCAGCCTAAGGGCCTCGTCCATGCCAGGGGGAAGGTTGACCGCGAATAAGTGAAACGGGCTGTATTTTTATACTGAATAGACAAAAATGCAAGCAAAAATTTTTTCAAAAATTCAATAAGGCCGCCCTGTACATCAGAAAGGTGATGTGATATAATGGTCATGAATTTTAGGAATAAACGGATCCGTGCCGAAATTCGGGCGAAAAATGGAGCAGAAATCGATGACTGTCGAATAGCATAGCAATAATTTTTTACCAATCATTTACAATGAAGCAATGCATCAATAGATTTCCTAATTTAGTTTATTGCCAGGTATTCATTAAAATGAATGCATAAATGAATACCTGCGATAAAGACAGCCGTTGTGTTCCGCAGCGGCTGCATAATCAAAAGGAAAGAGGTTTAAGCAATGACGAAAGGCAAAAGCAAACTGCGCATCCTGGCCCTAGCATTGACGATCTGCATGGTGTTCACACTCATGCCGATGGTCAGCCAGGCTGCAAGCACCTCTTCCGCTGTGGATTTTACGGAAGTGGATCCCAGCGTCATCAAGGCGGACGTCACCAATGGCGACGCTAAGGTGGAGGAGGAACCTGACGCAGATGTCCCGGCGGACGATGAGGAAGTCCGGGTCATCATTATTCTGGACGAAAAGTCCGTGATAGAAAAGGGATATTCCACGAAGAATCTGCCTGACAACCGGGCGGCGGTCTCCTACAGCGATAAGCTGGAGGCCACCCAGGCCAACATGGCGAAGCGGATTGCGGACCAGGCGCTGAATGGACAGGCTCTGGATATCCGCTACAACTTCACGATTGGCGTCAACGGCATCGCCACCACGGTGCAGTACGGTCAGATTTCGGATATTCTGGCTGTCAAGGGCGTCAAGGACGTGCATGTGGAAGAACAGTACGAGATCCAGGACGACGAGGTAGCGGATCCCAACACGGCCGCCTCCGGCGAGATGGTGGGCTCGTACAGCGCCTGGGCCGACGGCTACACCGGCGCCGGCTCCCGGATTGCGATCATCGACACCGGCCTGGATACAGATCACCCCTCCTTCACCGAGGGAGGCTTTCTGTATGGCTTGGCCATCAGCGCCGCGAAGTTCCACAAGAACATTTCGGACTATAACCTCCTGACCAAGGAGGAAATCGCTGAGGTTCTGCCGCATCTGAACGCGTTGCAGAAGATGCCCGCCGTGACCGCGGACGATTTGTATCTCAACCAGAAAATCGCCTTCGGCTTCAATTACATCGACGGCAATTTAAACGTCAATCATGACGCGGCTTCCGGTGACCATGGCTCCCATGTCTCCGGCATCGCCACCGCCAACCGGTACGTCCCTTATCAGGATGCCGACGGCGATACTTACTACGACACCCAGAAAGAGGGCGTGGTGGGCATTGCGCCTGATGCGCAGATTCTCACCATGCGGGTCTTCAGCAACGGCTGGGGCGCCTATGAGGCCGACTATATGGCCGCCGTAGAGGATGCCATCTGGCTCCGCTGTGACAGTGTGAACCTGTCTTTGGGTTCCCCCTCCGCCGGCAAGAGCTACACATCCACTTACGAAGACGTTTTTGCGTCCTTCCTGACGACCGATACCACGGTGGTCTTCTCCGCCGGCAACAACGCCGCCTGGGCCGATAATGTCCTTACTGGCAACGGGTTGACCCGGACCGAGGACATTAGAACCCATACCGGCGGCAGCTCCGGCTCCTATACGAACTCCTTCACCGTGGCCTCCGTGGATAACACCACCGTCACCGGCATTGCCGGTATCTTTAATAATGTGCCCGTGGTGGTCAACGATCGGGGCGGCGAGTACGGTGCGGCGCCCTTCGAGTCCCTGGATGTCTCCGCCGATCTCAACGGCACGGAGTACCCCTACGTATTCCTGGGCAATCCCGAGACAAAGGAGGGTGTCTACGCGCAGGAGGCCGACTTTGAGGGCCTGGACCTCACGGGTAAGATCGTGCTGATTTCCCGGGGCGGCGACGTATCCTTCTTTGAGAAGGCCAACCGGGCCTGCGCCGCGGGCGCAGCCGGCGTGGTTGTTTACAACAACGTGGACGGCACCATCAACATGGACCTGACCGGCTATACCTATGACAAGCCTGCCGTCTCCATCACCCTGCCTGATATGGGCGCCGTTCTGGCCGCCAGCACCAAGGACGACAGCGGCGCGTTTGGCGGCAAAGTGCTGATCAAGGGCGGCGTTCAGATCATGCCCAATGAGGCCGACGCCTACAAGCCCAGCTCCTTCAGCTCTTGGGGCACCACGGAAAACCTGGGCCTGAAGCCGGAGATCATCGCCCCCGGCGGCAACATCTGGTCCTCCGTGGACGGCGGAAAGTATGGTACCAACAGCGGCACCTCCATGGCGGCCCCCTCTGTGACGGGTTCTGTGGCTGTGGTGGCGCAGTACATCAAAGAGAACAAGCTCAACGAGAAAACCGGCTTGAACGTGCGGACCCTGGCCATTGCCCTGCTGATGGGAACCGCCCAGCCTCTGACGGACGACAAGGTGGACCTGCCTTATTCCGTGCGGCAGCAGGGCGCCGGCCTGACCCAAATTTATGAGGCCGTGACCTCCCCCGCCTATCTGCTGGTGGGCGACAAGCAGGGCAACGACGGCAAGGTCAAAATGGAATTTGGCGACGATCCCCAGCGGACCGGTGTTTACAGCGACAGCTTCTCCATCAACAACCTGACCGACCAGCCTCTGAGCTATACTCTGGACAGCCTGATCTCCACCATGAAGGTGGAGGTGATTGACGGTCAGGAGTATATGTCCAAGCAGGCTTACCGCCTGAATCCCCAAGTTACCTTTGAGACGGCGGCGCAGTCTGTCTATGTCTACGACCTAAACGGCGACGGTAAGGTGGACGCCCAGGACGCCAAGGTCCTTCTGCAGATTGCCAACGGCACCCGGGCCGCGCTGGCGGACAACCTGACGGCTATGTGCGACTTTGACGCAGACGGCGCTATTACCACCGCCGACGCTCAGTTGTATCTGGCGGCCCTGCAAGGGGACACGACTTACTTTGACGTAAATCAGAAGGCCTATCAGGTCCCAGCCAACGGCAGTATCCAGGTAAAGGCCACCATCGCCCTGTCCCAGGAAGACAAGGCCTATTTGGATGAGCACTATGCCAACGGCTGCTATGTGGAAGGCTACCTGTATACGAACTCGCAGAACGGCGACGAAAAGCAAATGTCTATTCCTGTGTTCGGCTACTACGGCAACTGGACTGAGTCCAGCATGTTTGAGCATTATGTCTTGCTGGACGACTATTATAATGAGAACGCCACTGGCTACGTGACAAACGACACCAACTACTTAACCTTCCGGCTGAAGGGCTCCACGACGACCTATAAGTATCAGCCTAATATCTACGCCCAGGACGACGAGTATATCGCGGACCGGAACGCCATGGCCAATACCAGCAACCTGTACGGCGCCGTGGTAACCATGCTTCGGAATACGGACAATCTGAGCTTTATCATCTCCAACGCAGACACGGGTGAAGTTTATCAGACCTATGACAAGGGCTCAATCACCGGCGCCTATTGGTCTACTTCCAGCAGCGCCTGGTCCGGCGCGTCCAGCAACGCCAGCCTGGGCTGGCAGTTCACCGACGCCAACGGCAAGAAGCTGGAAGACGGCACCCGAGTCAAGGTAACAGCCCGGGCCGTGCCGGAGCTGTATTGGGACCGCTTTAACAAGGCGGTGAAGGGCGAGCTGGCAGAAGGCGCCTATTGGACCACCACCTTCACCATGGACAACACCAAGCCTGAGGCCACCGGCATCACCTACACCACCGACGCCGTCACCGGCGCCCGGAGTTTGGCGGTTACCGTGAAGGACAATCGCTATGTGTCTGCCGTCAAGCTCATCAACAACGAGGGAACCCAGCTTCTGGCCGAGAGCGCGGTGAACCAGACCGAGAAGAACAAAGCAACCACCGTGAACTTCGACCTGTCCAAAATCTATAGCAACAGCTTCAAGGTCTCTCTGTTTGACTACGCCGGCAACAACACGGTGTATGAGGTGAACTTCGGCGGCGAGGTCCAGAGGCCCGCCACCAATACTATCCTCCATGCCACCCTGCCCGACAGCAAGGGCCAGTGGTTTGCGGACATCGACGCCGACGATCTGACCAGCATCACCACCAAGAACTCGTCCGCCCTGAATACGGAGCTGCTGTCCGCGGCGAAGGACGCCAAGGGCACCTTGTATGTGGCGACCAACGAGAAGGACGTCGAGGGCTATACCGTCTCGTCTTTGTACACCGTGAACGAGAGCACCTATGCCATGACCAAGATTGGCACCTCCGAGCTGGGCTACACGGATATGTCCTGGGCACCCACGGTCAAGGGCGGCTCCCTGATGGCGACCTACGGAAAGTACGTGCTGGTCGTGGATACCGCCACCGGGAATTATGGGGGCGTCTGGGATCTGTCGAGTCAAATCGGCTCCAACGTGTCTGTGGTGGGCCTGAGTTACCTGACCACCACCAAGAACGCCAACTATGGCGACGTGGATATTTTCGCGCTGCTGTGCAACAACGGGACCATTTATCAGACTGCTTACACCTTTAACAGCGCTGAAGGCAAGTACACCATGTTCGCTCTGGAGCCCCTGGCACAGGTTTCCGGTATTACGGGCAGCACCTTTGCCGGCTCCAGCATGTACTGCACCGCCGACGGCAAGCTGTTTGTGAGCGGCTTCACGGGCTCCGGCTCCAAGCTGAGCTACATCGACCTGTCCGGCACCTCCACTTCTGAAATTGAGCTGGGCACTGTCAATTCCGCCCCGATCAGTATTTACGGCGCTTCGGCCAAATCCGGGACCAACAGCGTTTCCGAGCTGGCCGGGCTGCTGGAGCTGTCCACCGAGCATGCGGTGGCGGCCAGCACGCCGAAGAATATCGCATCCTATCGGCTCCCTGAGCTGGGCCGCTGAGCCTGAGCGGCTATGACGAAGAAAGGAAGGCTAACCAATATGATGAAAAAATTGATTTGCTCCCTGCTGGCCGTGGTTCTGGTTCTGGGCTGCTGCACGGTGGCGCTGGCTGCCGAAACGAAAGACAGCGTCTATGTGAAGACCCTGGACACCACCATCGACAGCATTACGGTGGGGGTATACGCAGCGCCGGAGGCCGCTCTGAAAAACGGCAAGATCGTCTTTACTTATCCGGACACCTTGAAGCTTATCTCTGCACAGAGCAAGCTCCCCGAGGAGAGCGGGATCAGCGATTTAGATACCTCCAAGACCGGGACCATTTCCTTTGCCTGGGCCAGTGACACGGCGCAGAAGGACGTGGAGCTTCTGGAACTGAAGTTCGAGGGCAAGAATGGGGAGCACAAGGCCCAGATCACCCTGCCGGAGACCGGTGAGACCATCGAGGCCGTGCTGGAGATTCCCTATCTGTTCCTGGACGTGCAGGACAAGAGCGCATGGTACTTTGACGCGGTTTACGCGGCGTACCAGGACGGCCTGATGGATGGCGTAGGGGAAAATCTGTTTGCGCCCAATAAGAACCTGACCCGGGCGATGTTTGCTACCATCGTTTACCGGATGGCCGGCTCGCCCAAGGTAGAGGGCAAGGCCCCCTTTACGGATGTGGCCGAGGACCTATGGTACACCGACGCAGTTATTTGGGCCAGCAAAAACGGTGTTGTCAACGGATACGGCAAGCAGCTGTTCGCACCCAACAAGGACGTGAACCGCCAGGAGATGGCTACCATGCTGTACCGGTATTGGCGGCTGCAGGGCGGCCAGGGCACGCCTTCCAGCGTGGAGTTTGAATCCTTTGTGGACAAAAATCAGGTTGCCGGCTGGGCGCTGGACGCCATGAAATGGGCCACGGCCAGAGGCGTGATCAACGGCGTGGGCGACAACCGGCTCTCTCCCAAGGGTACGGCAACCCGGGCCCAGGTAGCGCAGACGTTGCTTAATTACAAGAACACTGACTGAAATAGGGCAAAATCATTGACAATCCATAACCAGTCTAGAAAGAGAACGATACTGTAAGGTTGTGGTGCGGGAGGGGCCGTCCGCCCCTCCCGCCAAGAAAAGGAAGGAGTACGGTCAATGAAATTGCGCAAGCGTTTGGTGTCCATGGCCTTAGTCGTGGCGCTGGTGCTGAGCTTCTGCCCCA
>CBCTHM010000032.1:0-14519 GCA_965146675.1 uncultured Eubacteriales bacterium
AAAGAAGGGCGCCCAAGGGGGCTTTTTACCAGACGCCCCCTTGGGAATCCCCTCCTGACCCTGTCAGACAATCCGGCCTCACATTTGGCCAGGGTGCAAACGACCCTGGCCCTGCCGCAGGCCGGTTCTGCCCATGCTTTCCATACCTGAACCCTGCTGTAGGGGCGCGCTTCGCACGCCCGCGGGCGGCCGCAGGCCGCCCCTACAGATGCGCCGTTGAGAGATATCCCGTAGGGGCGAGCTTCGCTCGCCCGCAATTGGGGTCCCCGTAAAGGCGCAGTCTTTGTGGGGAGAGGAGGGGCAAGGCAGCGGGCGCAGGGTTCCCTGCCAGGGGGAACCGAAGCTGAGCGGACTTTGCTCCGACGATGCCGCCCGCCCATCCATTTATTCCTCCGGCACTCTGGGCCGGCGGTATCGGCCCTTCGGCTCCCAGGCCGGCAGAGGCAGCCGCTGCATGGCCCCGAAAATCCGCTCCTTTAGGTCGGGATAAACGGCGGACAGGGTGTAAACTAGCTCCTTGACCTCCTGGCGCTTGGTGTGCTTGTCCGCCGGGCAGGTATTGTGGACCACGGGAAGGGCCGCCTGCTGGGCGAAATTTTCCAGGGTCCGCTCCGGCAGGTACAGCAGAGGCCGGAGTTGCACCAGGCCGGTCCGGTCCAAATCCGTCACCGGCTGAAAGCAGCTGATCCGGCCCTCATAGAACAAAGACAACAAAAAGGTCTCCACCGCGTCGTCGTAATGATGCCCCAGCGCCACTTTGTTGCAGTTATGCTGCAAAATCGTCTGGTGCAGGGCGCCCCGCCGGAGTTTTGCGCACAAAGAGCAGGGGTTTTTCTCCTGCCGGTGAGAAAACAAAATGGGCCCGATTTGGGTGGGCACACGGGTATAGGGTACCCGGAGCTCCCGGCACAGGGCCTCCACCGGACCAAAGTCCATCCCCGGCAGGCCCAGGTCCACGGTAATCGCCTCCAGCTCAAAGGCGTTCGGGTAGTAGGCCCGGAGCTCCGCCAGCAGCACCAGCAGAGTCAGGGAGTCCTTCCCGCCGGAAACGCCCACCGCAATCCGGTCCCCTGGCTGAATCATCTGATAATCGTCCACGCACCGGCGGACCAAACCTACGAGCTTTTGCATGGAATTCCAACCTTTCCATTGAAAAATAGAACAGGAGTATAAGGGAGTTTAAAAGAGGAAATAAAAGTATTCAGGAGATTATTCCAGTGGAAGTTTATTTCTTTCACTTTGGACTTGACATCGCTTTTTTCCTGTGATATAAAAGACAAGCGCGCCTGGATTATTGTACGCCAGGGCATTGGAAAAGTCAAAAATTTTTCGGAGGGGTTTTCCCCTTCCTATGGAGGAAGTCACCATGTCCACAACGTTTCTCAAGAAGGAGACCGTACAGCGCAAGTGGTACGTGCTCGACGCGGCGGGCAAGCCCCTGGGCCGGACCGCTGTGGTCGCAGCCAAGCTGCTGCGGGGTAAGCACAGACCCGATTTTACCCCCAACGTCGATTGCGGCGACTTTGTCATCATTCTCAACACCGACCAGGCCATCCTCACCGGTAACAAGGGTGAGCAGAAGCTGTACCGCCGGGTTTCCGGCTGGATCGGCGGCCTGAAGGAGACCAAGGCCCGCCTGATGATGGAAAAGCGCTCCGACTACGCCATGGAGCTGGCCGTCAAGGGCATGCTGCCCAAGAACTCCCTGGGCCGGGCCGCCCTGACCCGGCTGAAGCTCTACAAGGGCCCGGAGCACAACAACGCCGCGCAGAAGCCCGAACCCTGGACCCTGGACTGATTTGGAGGTGTAACGCAATATGTACGAGAGTAAAAAAAAGTATGCCTACGGCACCGGCCGGCGGAAGGCCTCCATCGCCCGGGTCCGCGTTTATGAGAACGGCACCGGCTCTATCGTCATCAACGGCCGGGATATCGACGATTACTTCGGCCTGGACACCCTGAAGCTTCTGGTCCGGCAGCCCCTGAATGCCACGGATATGGGCGGCAAGGTGGACATCGTGTGCACCGTGGCCGGCGGCGGCGTCACCGGTCAGGCCGGCGCCATCCGGCATGGCCTGTCCCGGGCTCTGCTGAACGTAAATCCGGAGTTCCGTCCCGCTTTGAAGGCCGCCGGGTTCCTGACCCGGGACCCCAGAATGAAGGAAAGAAAGAAGTACGGCCTCAAGGCCGCCCGCCGCGCACCCCAGTTCTCCAAGCGCTGAGCGCAAGCCTACATTCAAGCAAGCAAAAAGCCGGTTCCAGGCTCTCTGGAATCGGCTTTTTTATTCTTTGCCTCGACCCCGGGTTCCGGGGCGCCCTGGCCCCCTTTTATTGAGTCCCCATTTTTCCCGGCTGCAACCTGTAGGGACGAGCTGCGCTCGCCCGCGGAACGACCAAAGGTCGTTCCCTACAGAGAACCCCGGGACAAGAACGCAAACCGAAGCCCGGCGCAGCGGGTCCGGTTTGGATAGAAAAGGGGACCCCGCAAAACCGCAAGGTTTTGTGGGGAGAGGAGCCCGGACAAAGAGGACAAAAATCCCCACCCGAAGGGGCGGGGATTTGCGGCAGCGCAGTCCGCTGGGACAAGGCAGACCCTACGGGTTTTGGGGAATCTCCGTGCCGCAATTGTAGCAGAACTTGGAGCCCTTGGAAACCGGCGTGTTGCACACCGGGCAGCGGGTCGCTTCTCCCTGCTCCGGTTCCCCAGAAGGTGGCGCCGGCTGGCTGGGCGGCGTCTGCCCCTGGTGGGCGGAAGACCCCTGGGACTCGCCGGGTCCGGCCTGGGCCCAGGCCGCGCCACCCGGGGTTTGGGCGCCGCCCTCATAGGGGAAGCCCTGGGGCGCCGGCGGGAAATACTGGGCGCGGTACGCGGGGTCGGCATTGCAGCGCTGCACCTCATCATAGAAAGCCGCCTGCACCAGGCCCAAAATTAGGCTACCAAAGGCCCAGACGGCCAACACCAGCGCCACGTCCACCAGGACGAAAAACCAGCCCAAGAAGGGCGTCCAGGCCAGCGCCGTCAAAACCAGAAACACTGAGACGATCACGCCCCAGAACAACAGCTCCGCCAGAAACATTTTGCCCCGGTAGCCGGCGGTCTCCCGCTCTGAGACCTTGATGGCCTCCGTGGCCTTCACCTCCGGCCGGGTCAGCAGGATATACGGGACAAAGCGGTAGGTATAGAGCTTAATCACCGCGAACACCACGCCCACAATGGGAATCAGCGCCCACAGGACCACCCACAGGACCATCCAGGCCATGCCACCCACCACGTGGAAAAACCGCTCCTTGGTAAAGGTTGCAAACAGGTCCTCGGTCTCCACCCGCTCTTTCCGGTAAGCCCGGAGAAACAGCAGCGTCATGGCCGATTGCAGCGCCAGCATCAGCACGAACGACACGGCGGGAATGCCGATAAAGCCCGCGCACGCCACGCCCGTTAAAAACAGACTCAACAGGCTGATACCCCAGAGCCGAACGGGCTTGGTTTTCAGCATCGCGAAGACCTTTTGATAAACCGCGTGAATCAAAAACAGCCACCTCCTTACAGACTGCGGAGCACCCTCCGCTGATTTTAGTATAGCAAACCTGCGCGGCCTGTCAAGCCGCTGGGAAAATCTTAAACAAATCTTCGGAGTTCCACCCGCAGCTCAATCGGCTGCTGGGCGCACAGCGCCACCACATGGCCGGCACAGGTTTGCAGGGCAAAATACAGGCCGCTGCCCTCCAGGACCGGACGGGGACCCGACAGGTCGAAGCTCAGATGAGAGGGAAAGCCTTGCAGGCCCTCCCCGGTGTATTTTACACAGGCCTCTTTCAGGGTCCAGAGGGTGAGAAAATACCGGTCGGGCCGCCGGGCCCGCTGCCAGGCCTTGTATTCTTGGGGGGAGAGGACCTTCTCCGGAAGGCCCTGCCGCACAGGCCGGTCCAGCGCCTCCGCATCCAGCCCCAGGGAAAAATCCGATAGGGCGCAAAAGGCCATAAAACGGGTGTGGGCGATGGAGCAGTGCAGTTCTCCGGTTTCGAAGTAGGGCTTGCCCCGGCCGTGCCGCAGCAGCCTGGGCATGGGCGTCCCCAACTGCTCCCGGTAGAGCTGGTCCAGGAGTCGCCGGGCGTCCCGGCCGCCGGCGTTGCCGGTGGTAGCTGTTCCCGCCACACGAAGCATCGGATTCCTCCTTTCTGACGTCCCCTCCGGTTCTGGCGGCGGCCGCCGACCCCGGTAGGCTATCTGATGGATATGTAGAGGCGGCCTGCGGCCGTCCGCCGATCCCTTGTAGGGAACGACCTGTGGTCGCCCGCAGGGAAATTTACCGAATTCGGATGTAGGGAACGACCTGTGGTCGTTCCGCGGGCGTGCTCGTCGGGGCAAAGTCCGCTTAGCTCCGGTTCCCCCTGGCGGGGAAACCTTCGCCCGCTTCCTTGCCCCTCCTCTCCAAACCGGACCCGCTACGCTAGGCTCCGGTTTGGTTTTTTGGTATCCATGTGGGATTTCTTTCGACGGTGCACCTGTCGGGGCGACCTGTGGCCGCCCGCCGGGAAATGCACCGATTCCAGTTGTAGGGAACGACCTGTGGTCGTTCCGCGGGCGTGCGAAGCACGCCCCAACAGGATAGACGCCGACGCTGCGCCTGTAGGGGGCGGCCTGCGGCCATCTGCTGGCGTTCGGGAAGAAAAAGACAAGGGGCTGCCGCAATAAGCGGCAGCCCCTACCCTACAACTATTAGCCGTTACCACGCATCTGCGCAAAGCATTCGCTGCAGTACACAGGCCGGTCAGACTTGGGCTCAAAAGGAACCTTCGCCTCGCCGCCGCAGCGCGCACAAGTGGCGGTGAAGTACTCACGGGGGCCACGGGCAGCGTTCTTCCGCGCGTCGCGGCAGTTCTTGCAGCGCTGAGGCTCGTTCTGGAAGCCGCGCTCTGCGTAAAACTCCTGCTCACCGGCGGTAAAAACGAATTCCTTGCCACACTCTTTGCAGATTAAAGTTTTGTCTTCGTACATTTTGCTGTTACCTCTCTTTGGTTAGTTGTGAATAGCCCCGTAAAGCTCCCACCAAGTAATTTGCTGGTCCGTCATTCAGGGATCTATGCGAACGGCAATGCCGCATTCGCTGATGGTTGCCGGCCGCAGATACGCCGCGGGCCGGAGCGCTCTTGAACAGACGCAGCGGAGCTTGTGGAGACAGATTCACACAAAGAAGGGTTGCGCGCTGTGGCCGATGGTCAAGAGAAAGGAAAGCCGAAAAATATGGCTTCATCTAGAAGCATATTATAACAGAAAATTTGGGTTTGTCAATCCTGAATGAATCTTTTTCTTTTTAAAAAAAGAGATTTATGCAAAATGGACGAGGGTTTGCAGCCATTTTGTAATTTTGCGAGGCTCGCAGGTGCAAAGGTTTCCCCAACCGCGGCCCTATCGGGGCAGGCTGCGCACGCCGGCGGAACGCCACAGGTCGTTGCCTACATCTGCAAGGTGGCGCGCCGTCGGGATGGCCGCCCGGTGTCCGTCAGATTGGGATCAGCTCATAATCGTCCTGCCCCAGGCCGATTTTCTTAGCGTGCTCGATCTGGGCCCGCCATTGTGTGATGGGGAACAGCGCGGCGATGTGGTCCGGGCCACGACCCGCCACCGCCTCCAGCATGGAGCCCGCCAGGGGCTTCTGGCGCAGCACCGCCTCCGTGCAGGCCAGGTCCAGGGCCACCGGGTCAAAGGAGGCGAACATGCCCACGTCCGGCACCACAGGCACGTCGTTCTCCCCGTGGCAATCGCAGTAGGGGCTCACGTCCTGCACCAGGCTGATGTGGAAGCTGGGCCGGCCCGCCAGCACCGCTTTGGTGTATTCCGCGATTTTACAGTTTAAAATCTCCGTGGATTGGGCGTAGGCCGTCCGGATGGCCTCCACAGGACACACGGCGATGCAGCGGCCGCAGCCCGCGCAGGCGGTCCAGTCGATTTCCATCTTTCCATCGTGCAGCTTGGGCCCGTCGTGGGCGCAGATCTTGGCGCAGGCGCCGCAGGCCACGCACAGATCCCGGTCCGTCACCGGCCGGCCGTCTGCGTGCATCTCCCGTTTCCCCGCCCCGGAGCCGCAACCCATGCCGATGTTCTTCATGGTCCCGCCGATGCCCGCCTCCTCGTGACATTTGAAATGGGTCAGGGAGATGAGGATATCCGCATCCATCACAGCCCGGCCGATTTTGGCGGACTTCACATACTGGCCCCCCTCCACCGGCACGTCCACCTCGTCCGTACCCTTTAGGCCGTCGGCAATGAGCACATGGCAGCCCGTGGCATAGGGCACGAAGCCGTTGCGGTAGGCGCTGTCCAGGTGGTCCAGGGCATTCTTACGCCCGCCTATGTACAGGGTGTTGCTGTCGGTGAGGAATGGCTTTCCGCCCAGGTCCTTGACCACGTCCGCCACCACCCTGGCGTAATTGGGCCGCAGGAAGGCCAGGTTCCCAGGCTCCCCAAAATGCAGCTTGATGGCCACGTATTTATCCTGAAAGTCGATTTGGTCCATGCCGGCGGTGAGCATGAGCCGGGCCAGCTTAGCTGGGATGGACTCGTCCACCGTGGCGTGGAAGTCCGCGAAATACACCTTAGATGCCATAAAACGTCCCCCTTATCTGGAATTCAGTCGCGTGATCCTGAACTCCAGTTTATCCTGGGGGCGGTGGTTTGTCAAGCGGGCTGCGGCAGCAAGAATGGACTTTGCCCCACCCTGACGTTTCGTCAGGGTGGGGCTGGTTTTTCAAACTGGTTTGAAAAACCGCAAATTGAACGCGAAAGGGAACCCTGACGGTTCCCTTTCCCTCTTTTCCTTGGGGATCCTCCCTCCGGACCCTGCTGGAGGGTCCGGCCTCACGGTTGGCCAGGGTGCAAGCGACCCTGGCCCTGCCGAAACCTGCGCCTGCTGTAGGGGCGTGCTGCGCACGCCCGCGGAACGACCAAAGGTCGTTCCCTACATCCCCCGAAGCCACGCTGCACGCTGTAGGGGCGTGCTTTGCACGCCCGCGGAACGACCAAAGGTCGTTCCCTACAAAACCCGTCACCGGCAGATTCCCATAGGGGGGAGGTGCGCACGCCGGCGGGCGACCGCAGGTCGCCCCGATAAGCACCGTCGAAAGAAATTGCAGAGGGGCCCCGCAAAACTGCAAGGTTTTGTGGGGAGAGGAGCAGCGACGAAGCGACGAGACCGTAAAACAGGCCGCGCCCCCGGGAGGTCTCCTTCCCGGGGGCTTGCCACTACAGAATGTTATAATAATAGGGCTGCTCCGCCTCCGCCATGCTGCGGACCAGCTCGGCCAGGGCCAGACACTGGCGGGAAAATTCCTCCCGTTGCGCCAGAGCATTCCAAGCCTCCAGGTCCGTGAAGCCCTGGCTGATTTTGTCCAATCGTTCGTGGTCCACCATGGATGCCGCCAGGCCGTAGGACTTCTCCCAAACGGCCTGCGCCCGGCGGGTGGACTCCGCGGCCTGGTCGTAAGACCCGGCGGACGCCTGTTCCCAGGCGGTCTGGAGCAGGTCCGTCACCTGGCCGGCAGTCCGGCCCAGGGTCCCCATGGCCCACAGGGAAAGCGCCAGCAATGCGGCCAAAATACCCGCGCCAAGAGCCAGATGTTTCATGCCAGCGCCTCCTTCCGCACGAAAAAGACCGTGCCGCTCTTGTCCACCGTCATGAGATAAACCTGTTCCAGGGGACAGCTCCGCTTCCGCAGCTCCTGCTCCAGCCAGGCCCGGTCCCGGCCGGACAGGGCCAGGTTCTTGGTCAGGAGCCGGCCGTCGGTGATCAAGGTCACAGGCAGATATTGCTCCTTGGCCTGGATACCCGCATCCTTGGCCGAGGCGGGCTTGTATTGGGGGTAGGGGAAGACGGAGATCTGGCCGTTGGTCTCCAGAATGGCATACTGGACCTGGGCCAGGTCCAGAACATTCTGCTCCCGCAGATGCTCCGTGAGCTCGTCCAGGGTGATACGGGCCCGGCGCAGGTTCCGCTGGTCGATCTTGCCGTCCTGCATTAAAATGACGGGCTTGCCGCACAGCAGCTGCCGGAAGGAGATGCAGCGCAGGGAGGCCACCGCTAAGATTAGCTGAACCCCCAGAACCGTGAGGATGGGAATCAGGCCGGAAAGCAGGGGAATCCCGCTGTCCTGCATGGGGATGGCCGCCAGGTTGGCAATGAGCATGGTCACCACAAATTCCGCCGGCTCCATCTCGCCGATCTGACGCTTGCCCATGAGCCGCACCACGACAATTAAAACAAGATAGAGAAAAATAGTTCGAAGATAGGATAATATCATGTCCGACACCTCGGGGCTAGTGTGTCCCAGGGTGGGCCGATTATGTAAGGGAAGCTCAAAAAAGAGCCCACACGGACAGGTCCACGGCGGTCTCATGGGATTCAATTCGGATACCCGACACTGGCGGCCCCCGGCCGCCCGCGGGCGTGCAAAGCACGCCTCGTCGCAGCGGACTGCGCTACCGCAAATCCCCGCCCCTTCGGGTGGGGATTCTTGTCCGCTTCGTCACTGCTCCTCTCCCCACAAAACCTTGCGGTTTTGCGGGGACCCCTTTGCAATTTCTTTCGACGGCGCTTATCGGGGCGAGCTGCGCTCGCCCGCGGGCGTGCAAAGCACGCCCCTACAGAGAGCAGTGAGGTTCGGGGATGTAGGGGCGACCTGCGGTCGCCCGCGGGCGTGCAAAGCACGCCCCTACAGAGAGCAGTGAGGTTCGGGGATGTAGGGGCGACCTGTGGTCGCCCGCGGGCGTGCAGCGTGGTTTCGCGGGTGTAGGGGCGACCTGTGGTCGCCCCTTCTCTCCAAACCGGACCCGCTACGCTGGGCTCCGGTTTGGTTCTTGGGTATCTATACGGGATGTTTTCCACGGCGGCACCTGGTGCTTATTGAAAGCGGTAGCCCGCCTGGGCCAGGATGTGAAGCCGCGCCAGCTTCTGGGCCTGGGTGGCGAACCGCTCCAGAGAAAAGCCGGGAGCCGGGTGAAACGAAACGATCAACCGGGCGGGGTCGATCCAAATGACGGGATTGATACTGTTCATGCTCCTCCCTCCAAGCTGTAGGCCCACAAAGCCAGGATTTGCGGCTCCAAAGTCTCATAACTCCAGCCATGGCTGCTGTTCTCCCTGGAGTTGGGGTCACGGAGCCAAAACTGGCCGTCTTCATAGGCGTATAGGACAATAAAATGCCCCTTGGTGGTAAAATCCCCGGGCCCCACGCAGCAGATGATGGGCTCTGCGTTCTCCAGAGCCTGAATCATATCATTCTCCCACAGGGGGACCTCCCGGGCCGTCAGGCCAAAGTGGGAGCATCCCTCGCTCATGAGGGCCCAAGCCGTGCCCTGGCCGGGTACGGCGTAGCCGGCCTGGCCCGCGTACTGCGCCACGGCCCAGGGATTGTAGTTTATGTCTCCCGTGAGACCCACCGCCACCATGGACAGCGCCGTGGGACCGCAGCCGGACAGGCCCATCAGGTCCCCCACCTCATTGCCGCCGTAAAGTCCGTAACCCCACCGGGTGTCCCACTGAAAGAGGGCTGGAATTTCTCCTGGCGTAAAGTCCGCCGACAGGTCGATCTCTCCCGGGGACGCCCCGGGATAGCCGGCGACAAAATCGGCGGTCTCCGGATTCCGGTCCAGCAGGTCCTTTAAAACCTGCGGGCAATCGGCCCCCGGCTCCGCGCCCGACTGGCCGGACTGGGGCGTTCGAGCGGAGGCCTGTCCCCCGCCCGGGGGCGTCGCCACGGCGGCGTCTTTCGTCCTCCCGCCGTACCAAAGAAAGAGAAGGAGAAGCGCCAGGGCCAGGAGCCCCCCCCACAGGGGCGCCCGGGATTTGCGGTGCCGGCGGCGCTTTTTAGTTGCCTGTCTCATGTACGTTCTCCTTTCTGTCCCCAGGACAGCGCCAGGTGCTGCAACTGATCGATACACCGGGCTATCACGGGCTTGAGCGTCAAATCTAACTGCCCTATGTACTCTACAAATTCACTGTGAAATCCCTGCTTGAAACGGTGCAGGCCGATTTTGGGGTTGTATTCCATGGGATAGCCCTCCACGCCCCGCAGGTCGAAGCAATCGCTGCCGTTTTCCAGGGCCCATTGAATGGCGGTCCATTTCAGCAGCTCGTTGGGCTTGTGCTGCTCCATGCCGCCGGAACAACTGTATAGGTCCCAGGTCCGCCGCCCCATGTGCAGGCAGATGGCTCCGGCAATCACCTGTCTCTGATACAAGGCCAGATACATCCGGGCCTGGTCCGGGAAGGCCTCCAGCAGATCCCGAAAATAGTCCTGCCGCCGGGGGTGGAAGCCGTCCCGGCGGGCTGTGTGCTCCATGAGAGAGGCGAAGCAGTCCGCCTGCTCCGGCCCTGCCAGCTCCACGGTTATGCCCCGGCGCTGAGCCAGACGGATGTTATAGCGGGTAGTGCTGTGAAACGAGGAAAACAGCGAGTCCGGGGTGTGGCCCCGCAGGTCAATTTGATAAATCAACCTGGGCTGAAAGCTGGAAAAATCCGAGATCGGATGAATGGCAAAACCCAGGCGCTCCACCTGCCGGCGGGCGATATCGTCCGCGGCCAGAAGCTCCGGGTCCATGCGCAGCAGGTAGCCGCCCATGCCTTTCCCCAGCTCCACGGCGGCCGCCACCAGGGCCCCCAGCGTCCGTCCGTCTCCCGGGGTGTAAATAGGGCCCCGGGGCGCGTATAAAAGTCGGTAGCCTGTGCCTCGGACTCTGCGCAGCAGCACGGCCATACTGCCCAGGATGCGGCCTCCGCCGTCCCGGCATAAAATGCCCCGCCAATCCCATTCCGCCTTAAATCGGCCCCAGCAGGATGTCTGCATAAAGTGCCCCCGGGGATGCGCCTGCACAAATCGGTCCAGCGCTGCGCTGTGGTCCAAGCCGACGAATTCAATCATTATACACCTGATCTCCTTGCCTGACCAAGCCCGGGCCGACCGGGCTTGGTTTCGGGCGTCGCATTTTTATTGTAAGGGACGGTCCGCGCCGCCCTGCGCCCGGTGGAGAAAACGTACGAAATAGTTGTATCGGAGGCCCTTCTAAATTGCATCAAATCTGTGAACGTTACAAGGTTGTAGCGCGCGCCGGTTCCCCCGCCGGCCTACATTTTATTTTTAAAAACCGGCGCCCAAACCCAAGCCCAGCGCAGGCGGGTTCGGTTTAAAGAGGAGCGGCAAAGCAGCGATATGGGTAACGGGCGAACAAGAATCTGGGGCTACGTCAGGGCCGGAATTGCATGTAATCCGACGCCAGAAACAGGTTGAACCGCAAGAACTGGTTCGGGTTCCCGGGGTCCGCCATGTCCACGCTGGCTGAAAAGGTTTGGCTAATTTGTTCCCAGGCCTGCTGCGTCTCCCCTAGAATCGTCAGGCCCAGATAGGCGGCGTAGCTCTCGGCAAATTGGGTGAAGGCCTCGGGATCCTCCAGGAACGCATCGATGATATTGTCCAGATTCGCCTCCAGGCTGATGATCTTTCCGGAGACCATGTCCATCTCCAGGGCAAAGGTGCCGTAGTTCCAGAGGTTCAGCCGCCCCAGCAGATAGGTCTCGCCGGTAGAACGGTCCACCGCCATAAGATAGCTCACGGTCAAATTCTCGCCAATTTCCTCCAGCTTCAATTCCTCCGGGGTTCCCACGTTGGCCTCTAGGGCCTCCAGGACCGCTCGCCCGGCCAGGTTGGTCTCAGCCAGAAGTTCCAGCTCCTCCAGGAAGCGGCAGACCAGCCCCTGCTTGTCGTAATACAAGGAGGCCCCCGCCGAAAACTCCAAATCATAATAGCTCGACAGCCGGGCGGAAATCCGCTGGTAGAGGGTGCTGTCGCCCTCGCCGTCGAACCGGTACGGCTCCGCCTCCAGGGTGCCGGTCTGCTGAAACAGCCGCTGCTCCCGCTGCTCCAGCAGGAGGTCCGGCAGCAGCGCGGCGGCCAGCAGGGCAAAAGCCACCAGCAGAAGGGCCAGAACGGACCACTTTCTCATGCCTGAACACCTCCCAGGACGATAGTGACCCGGGTGCCCTGCCCCACCTGACTCTCAAAATGCAGGCGGGCGCCGTGGGCCTGCGCGATTTGCTGGCACAGGGCCAGGCCCAGGCCCGCTCCGCCCTGGGCTCTAGCCCGGGACTTGTCCACCATGTAAAAGGGCTCCATGATCCGGTGCAGGGCCTCCGAGGGGATGCCCCGGCCGTGGTCGGCCACGCAGAAGGCGTATCCGCTCCGGGACGCGGCGCCCAAAAGCTCCACGACTCCGCCGGGCTGGGACGCCTTCCGGGCATTGTCCACCAGATTGTACAAAAGGGTTTTTAGCAAATTGGGCTCCCCCTGAAACTGTCCAGGCTCCACAGACACCATCAGCTGCACCTGCCGCTCCTCCAATAGGTACCGGCTGCTGTCCGCCACGGCCCGGGCCAGGGCCTGCGCCTGCACCGGCCCCATCTGGGGGGCCTGCCGCTCCAGGGCGAACAGGTCCAGTAGAGACAGAGACATGGCCTCCAGCCGCTTTCCCTCAGAAAAGATGTAGTCCGCGGCCTCCACCTGCTGCTGCCGGGACAGCTCCCGGCTGCGCAGGGTATCCGCGTAGCCGATTACGGAGGTCAGGGGGGTTTTCAGCTCATGGGCGAAGGAGGCGGTGAAATCCTGCTGGCGCTGGGCCGCCTCCGCCAGCTCCTGGATTTTGGCCTCCAGACTGTCGGCCATGTGGTTAAAATCCTCCGCCAACTGACCCAGCTCGTCCCGGGTCCGGACGTTGGCCCGGCGGGCGTACTGGCCGCCGGCGATGGCCCGGGTAGACCGGGACAGTTTCCGGATGGGGCTGGTGAGTACCATAGCCACCAAGGTGATGGCCAGGCTGCTCACCGCCACAGCGGAGAGCACCACCACCCGATAGGTGCGCAGGTTCTGGTCCCGGAGCTGGAACACTGCGCTCACGTCCCGGATTAGACCCACGAAGTACGTCTGGCCCCCCAGGACCAGGCGCTGGAGGGTCTCCAGCTGCCGGGCGCTGCCATCCGGGCCGGGCCGGAAGCGGTAGCGCAGGGTATCGGCGCCCATATCGCCGGGGGAGAGGGACAGGCGACTGTCGTGGTTGCGCCAAAGCACGCCGCCGTCCCCCCGGAAAATCGTCAGGGTGTAGGTCTGAAAAGAGCCGCCGGAGAGCTGGCGCAGCAGGGCCTTTTCCATGTCCCCGCCGCCGGCGCTCATGGTGCCCAGGGTCAGGCACAATAGCTGGCTCTCCTCCGCCGCGGCCCGGGTCTGGCTGTCCAGCTCCGCTTGAAAGCTGGAGAGCACCATGCAGTAACCGCTGACGCCCACGGACAGCGTGACAATGAGGATGGTGGCCAGGATCATCTTCCAGGAGAGCCTCACGGCCTCACCTCCAGCCGGTAGCCCACTTTGTAGACCGCGGCAAGCCGGTCCTGCCACCCCAGCTTCTTGCGCAGGCGCTGGACGTGCAGGTCCACGGTACGGCTGTCGCCTAAGTACTCCGCCTCCCACACCCGCTCGTAGATGGTCTCCCGGAACAGGGCGATGTTCTGGTTCCGCACGAACAGCAGCAGAAGCTCAAACTCCTTTTTGGTCAGGGGGACCGGCGCGTCCGCCTTGGTCACCTGCATGGATTTGACGTCAATGACCACGTCGTCAATCTGAATCCGCTCGTCGGTCTTGCCGGCCCGGCGCAGGACGGTCTCCACCCGGGCCAGGAGCTCCACAATCTCAAAGGGCTTGACCAGGTAGTCGTCGGCGCCCGCCCGCAGGCCCTGGACCCGGTCCGCCACAGAGCCCCGGGCCGTGAGGAAGATCACCGGCACGCCTGTGGGTTTGATCTGCTCCAGCAGGCTGTAGCCGTCAATGCCGGGCAGCATAATGTCTAGCAGAATCAAATCATAATTGTTTTCTGTGATGAGATCAGCTGCGGCCAGCCCGTCGTAAACCTTCTGGCACTCGTAGCCGCAGCTGGAGAGATTCCAGTCAATGAGGTTGGCGATGGGCCGCTCATCCTCCACAATTAAAATTTTCAGCATGGTCATTCCTCCTGTGGTTTAGAATGCATCCACATTGTATCATATTTGCATCATCCATGGGAGGAAAACTGTGCTTCGACAAAATTTGGCAAAGAAATTGCGGTAATCGGCCCGCGGGGCCCCCGGAAGCCAAATCCCACTGGGGACCTTGCGCGTCCTTGTATTGCCATTTTCTGCAATTCCCCGGTCGTGCGCGCTACGGGTAGACGTGCCGTAGGGGCGTGCTGCGCGCGCCCGCGGAACGACCA
Organism: uncultured Eubacteriales bacterium; assembly: GCA_965146675.1. Classification (GTDB taxonomy): domain Bacteria; phylum Bacillota; class Clostridia; order Oscillospirales; family Oscillospiraceae; genus Faecousia. The sequence continues at coordinate 14,282 of CBCTHM010000032.1, forward strand.
AAGGTCGTTCCCTACACCCCCGAAATCACACTGCACCCTGTAGGGGCGAGCTGTGCTCGCCCGCAGAACGACCAAAGGTCGTTCCCTACACCCCCAGAACCGCACTGCTCTCTGTAGGGGCGAGCTGTGCTCGCCCGCAATTGGGGCCCCACGAAGCCGGATGGCTTCGTGGGGAGAGGAGGAGCAAGGAAGCGGTGCCGATGGCGGCCTACCTGGCCGCCGGAGCAGGAGCGGACTT
>CBCTHM010000033.1:0-14492 GCA_965146675.1 uncultured Eubacteriales bacterium
GACGGTTCCCTTTCTCTCTTTCCCTCCCTCCGAATCCTTTGGTCGAAGTCCCTGTGGGGGCGAGCTTTGCTCGCCCCTACAGCCCGCCGTCGACACTCCTCCCGTAGGGGCGAGCTTCGCTCGCCCGCCACCCAGCAAAACCGGCTGCGGTTCCCAGCGGGCGACCACAGGTCGCCCCAGCCCGTCGTGTTTCGACGGGCTGGGGCGGCTTTTCAAACGGGTTTGAAAAGCCTTGTATTGCACGCGAAAGGGAACCCTGACGGTTCCCTTTCTCTCTTTCCCTCCCTCCGAATCCTTTGGTCGAAGTCCCTGTAGGGGCGAGCTTTGCACGCCCGCCAGACCATGCAAAACCGGATGCGTTTCCCAACGGGCGAGCGCAGCTCGCCCCTACAACCTACCATCGTCATTCCTCCCGTAGGGGCGTGCTTTGCACGCCCGCCAGACCATGCAAAATCGGATGCGTTTCCCAACGGGCGACCACAGGTCGCCCCTACAGCCCGCCGTCGACACTCCTCCCGTAGGGGCGAGCTTCGCTCGCCCGCCAGACCATGCAAAACCGGATGCGGTTCCCAACGGGCGAGCGCAGCTCGCCCCTACAGCCCACCATCGTCATTCCTCCCGCAGGGGCGCGCCGTCGCCGGACATCTCCGGGTCCGCAAAGACGAAGTCCTACTGAGGGAGCGGAGACGGGGCTTGACAAGCCGGCGTAACTATGTTAAAATTCAGATATAACACTGTTACGCAGTTGGCCACGGCGGCCAACGCTGTTGTAAAAAGAAGTTTTGTGTTTTTTCCCTTTCTGGATTGACAAATGGAACGCCGGGTGATACAATGCGTTTTAGTATTTTAAAGGAAGGGAGCGAGACACATGGCAAGGCTGCGCAGCGGAATGTTTATGCGGGCAAATTTCGGCGTAAATGCCGGACAAAGGGGCTTGCACGTGCTCTCGCCGTTTACTTTGCGGTAAATCTGCGGTTTTTGGCGGTTTTTGCGGTGCGGCCTTGGCTTGCGCCGTATTTTTGTGCCCTTTGCGAAACAAACAAATGTTTGCATAGAAAAAGGGTCGGCGCAGATTGGGTTGGGTGCGTCCCGCACGCGGGGCGGGAGCAGGAAGGAGGAGTGCGTATGAAACGGATATTTTGCTATTTGCGCCCCTATGTGGGGCAGGGATTGCTGGCGGCCATTCTCATGGCGGTGTCGGCATTGAGCCAGCTGCTGCTGCCCACGCTTATGTCCAGCGTGGTCAACAACGGGATTTACCAAAAAAACTTTCAGCTGATTGTGCTGTACTGCGGCCAAATGCTGGCAATCGCCCTGGTGGGCCTGGCTGCTACGATCCTGGGCCGGAAGCTGGGAGCGGAGATCACCGCCGGCTTCAGCGCCGACCTGCGGGCCGGGATTTTTAAAAAGGCCATGGGTATGAGCCACGCGGCCTTCGGCCAAATGGATACCGGCGCCCTGGTAACCCGCTCCACCCAGGATGTGAATACCGTCTCCTGGGTGGCGGAGATGCTCTCCGGCGGCATCATCTCCATTCCCGCCCTGTTTGTGGGCGGCGTAGTGCTGTCGTTTTTGAAGGATCCGGTTTTGGCGGCGATCGTGCTCACCGCTGTTCCGCTGGTGTTTCTGGCGGTGTTTTTCATCGGTAAAAAAATATCGCCCTTGTGGGAGCAATCCGACGCCTACGTGGACCGGCAGAACGAGCTCATGCGCCAGCGGCTCCGGGGCATCCGGGTGATTCGGGCCTTCCGCCGGGAGCCCGACGAGCAGAAGAAAATCGCCTCCGCCACGGAGGTGATGGCCCACAATATCATTAAGGCCAACGTGTCCATGGGCGCCTTGAATCCCTTTGCCTCCTTCTGCCTCAACGCGGCTACCCTGGTGATCCTGTTCGTGGGCGCGAGCCGCATGGAGTCCGGAGCCTCCGCCGCCTCTGGCGGCGACATTCTGGCTCTGATCCAGTATGTGGCCCTCATCATGAGCGGCGTACTCTCCGCGGCCTTCGCCGTGGTCATGGTGCCTCACGCGGCGGTGGCCTGCCGCCGGATCCTCCAGGTTATGGACCTGCCCGACGACGTGCGGGAGGCCGGCGGCGAGGCGGAGCTCCGCGGCGGGGTGGAACTGCGGCATGTGACCTTCTCTTTTGAGGAGGGCGCGGAGCCCGCGGTGCGGGATGCGTCCATGGAGATCTATCCCGGCAAGCGGGTGGCAGTCATCGGCAGCACCGGCAGCGGGAAGAGTACTCTGGTGAAGCTTCTTTTGGGTTTCCAGCACCCGGGAGAAGGGCAGATCCTCTTTGACGGCCGGGACGCCCAGACCCTGTCCGGCTCCTGCGTCCGGCGGCAGATCAGCTGTGTGCTGCAAAAGACCGCCATCTATGCCGGCACCATCCGGGAGAACGTAGCCATGGGCAGGCCCGGCGCTACGGAGGAGGAAATTCTAAAGGCCCTGGAAATCGCCCAGCTCCGGGATTTTGTGGATTCTCTGCCGGAGGGCCTGGATCACAGACTGGAGCTGTCCGGTTCCAACCTGTCCGGTGGGCAGCGGCAGCGTCTGGCCATTGCCCGGGCCCTGCTGAAGGACGCGGCCATTTACATATTTGACGACAGCTTCTCCGCCCTGGATTTTCTGACCGAGTCCAAGCTCCGGGCCCGGCTGCGGGAGGAGCTGCGGGGCAAGACCCAGATCGTGGTGACCCAACGGGTGACCACGGCCAAAAGCTCCGACTGTATTTTTGTGATGGACCAGGGGCGGATTATCGACTGGGGCCGGCACGAGGAACTGCTGCCCCGGTGTCAGGTATACCGGGAGATCTATGTCTCCCAGACAGGAGGTGAAGCGTCTTGAGTCAAACACCCCAAGAACAGTTGCCCATGGAAAAAGAAACGGCAATCAAGGGCAAGGATCGAATGAATTTATACAAGCAGCTGATTCAGGAGGCGCGGCCCATCTGGAAATGGCTGATTTTCAGCTGCCTTCTCTGTGTGATCATCATCACCTGCGCCGTGGTGGGTCCCAAGCTCACGGGGCAAGTCACCAACGTTATCTGCGATTATTGGGAGGACCTGATGTCCGGGGCCGGCGCCCTGGGCAGCCTCACGGGACAGATCCTGCCCGCGCTGCTGACCCTTTTGGGGGTGTACCTGCTGTCCTCCATTGTCAAATACATCAACATGTATTTTATGAACAACGTGGTCAGCCGGCACTACACCTGCGCCATCCGCATCCGCATGTCCGAGAAAATCGGGCGCCTGCCGGTGAAATTTGTGGATGGAACCCCGGTGGGGCAGATCCTGGAGCAGATGACCGACGACGTGTCCGCCATGGGCAACTCCATCCATCAGATTATTGATACGCTGATGCAGGGTGTTCTGCAAATTCTCTTTATCGCCGTGGCCATGCTGGTGGAGGACTGGCGGCTGGGCCTCATCGTTTTGGCGACCACGCCATTTTCCGTCTTGCTCTCCGTGTGGATCTCCAACGCCAGCGAGAAGTATTACCGGGCCATGTTTCGGGAGGGCGCAGCGCTGTACTCCGTGGTGGAGGAGGGCTACACCAACTTTTCTACCACTAAGGCCTACAACCTGGAGCCGGAGATGCAGCGCAAGCACGGGGCCGTGAATCAGCGAGCCCGGCGGGTGCAGGCGAAGGCCGCCTTCATCGCGGGGCTGGTCCAGCCGGTTATCGTGCTCACCAACGCCCTGACCTACATCGCGGTGAACCTGGTGGGCGGCTATTTGGTGGTAAAGGGCGCGCTGCCCGTGGGTGTGGTGGTCACGATCATCCTCTACGCCAGGCAGTTTTCCGCGCCCATGGAGCAGATCGCCGAGGGCTTCAGCCAGATGCAGCGAACCACCGCTGCCTCCAAGCGGGTCTTTGACATGCTGAACCAGCCGGAGGAGGACCCCAAGCGGGGAGAAGTGGACCCGGCCACGGTTCAGGGCCAGGTGGAGTTCCGGCACGTGGCCTTCTCCTACAGCCCGGACCGGCCTTTGATCCGGGACCTGAGCTTCACCGCCCAGCAGGGGCAGACCATCGCCATCGTGGGACCCACGGGGGCGGGCAAGACCACGATCGTCAACCTGCTTATGGGCTTTTATGACATCAGCGGCGGGGAGATCTTTGTGGACGGCAGGCCGCTGTCCGATATGAACCGGGATCAGGCCCGGGAGCTGTTTGCCATGGTGCTCCAGGAGACCTGGCTGTTCCGGGGCACGGTGGCGGAGAACGTAGCCTATGGACGGGCGGACGCCTCTCGGGAGGAGATCGTAGCGGCCTGCGACGAGGCTTACTGCGACCACTTTATCCGGACCCTGCCCCAGGGTTACGACACGGTGATCGGAGACGAGACCACCACCCTGTCCGGCGGGCAGAAGCAGCTGCTCACCATCGCCCGGGCGGTTCTGTCCGACCGGCGGCTGCTGATCCTGGACGAAGCCACCTCCAACGTGGACACCCGAACGGAGATCTTGATCCAGAAAGCCATGGATAAGCTCATGCGGGGCCGGACCTGCTTTGTCATTGCCCATCGGCTCAGTACCATTGTGAACGCCGACCGGATCCTGGTTATCAACGACGGGGATATCGTGGAGCAAGGGACGCACCAGGAGCTTTTGGACAAGGGCGGATTCTATGCCCGGCTCTACGCCAGCCAGTACGACAAGGCGGTGTAACGGGGCGTTACCGGTCGGCGGAACGGTCCATTAGAATGATCCATAATAAAACGCCGGGAAAGCGGGCCGTTGGGCCGCTTCCCGGCGTTTTGTACGGCTGCCGAGCACAGCTCGCCCCTACGTCGTCGGGGCAAAGTCCGCTCAGCTCCGATTCCCCCTGCCGGGGAAATCTACGCCCGCTTCCTTGCCCCTCCTCTCCCCACAAAGGCTGCGCCTTTGCGGGGCCCCAATTGCGGGCGAGCGCAGTCGCCCCTACAGGTGCAAGCTTGGTACATTTCCCAACAAATGCGTCCCGGCAGGGCCAGGGTCGCTTGCACCCTGGCCTCCCGTGAAGCCGGTTTGTCCGGCTGGGTCAGGAGGGGTTTCCCAAGGGGGCGTCATCGTCGGGGCAAAGTCCGCTGAGCTCCGGTTCCCCCGGTTGGGGAAACCTGCGCCCGCTTCCTTGCCCCTCCTCTCCCCACGAAGCCCTCCGGCTTCGCGGGGACCCCATCTTGCCCCCTTGGGCGCCCTTCTTTTCGTGTCTTTTCTTGGGCGTACAAGAAAAGACACCCGCCGGAGGCATGGCGGGCGGGCGAAGCTCGCCCCTACGGGTTATCTCTCGACGGCGCATCTGTAGGGGCGACCTGCGGTCGCCCCTACAGTTTCGGGCGCCGGAATCAACCGCTGGGTCTTCCAAAGAATTGCGGGCACAATCTTATTTTTTCCCCGAAGCAAAAAGTTCTTGCGTTTGTCTTAGATTTACGGTAGCATAATTAAGATAGGGGACGTTTGAATCACACTCAGGCAAACCCAGGGAAAGGACGTGCAGTGATTTATGATAAAAGTAGATATTTCCAATATATGGGGGCAACTGTCTTTGCCGGACTTGTTGGCCATGGAGCGGGACGTATTCTCCGCTCATAAAACTTTGGCCGAGGGCACCGGTGCGGGCAACGACTTTTTGGGCTGGCTGGACCTGCCCACCTTTGAGGAAACCGAGGAGATGCGGCGAATCCGTATGGCCGGGGACCGCATCCGCCAGAGCTCCGAGGCCTTCGTGGTGGTGGGCATCGGCGGGTCGTACCTGGGCCCCCGGGCGGCCATTGAGCTGCTGGAGGGCGCGCAGTACAACCTCCGGCGGGGTACCAAGGGCAATCCGCAGATTTTTTTCGCCGGCAACAGCCTGTCCACCCGGGCCTGGAACGAGCTGCTGGAGCTGCTGGAGGGGAAGGACCTCTCCGTGGTCTTTATCTCCAAATCCGGGACCACCACGGAGCCGGCCATCGCCACCCGGGCCTTGCGCTGGATGCTGGAGCGCAAATACGGTACCGACGGCGCAAAGAGCCACATCTACGCCGTCACGGACCCCTTTAAGGGCGCCCTGCGGCGTATGGCCGCGGAAGAGGGCTGGGAGACCTTTATCATTCCTCCCGATGTGGGCGGAAGGTATAGCGTCCTATCTCCGGTGGGGCTTCTGCCTATGGCCGTGGCGGGCATCCCCATTTGCGACGTGATGCTGGGCGCCGCCCGCGCGCGGAAGGAATATGACCTGCGCTCCTTTGAGAATCCAATTTGGCTATACGCCGCCGTGCGGAACCTGTTGTACCGGCATGGCGAGGCCATCGAGCTTCTGACCTCCTTTGAGCCGGGCTTCCGGCTGTTCGGCCTCTGGTGGCAGCAGCTCTTTGGGGAGTCCGAGGGCAAGGACGGCAAGGGACTGTTCCCCGCGTATGCCGAGTTCACCGCGGACTTGCACTCCCTGGGTCAAATGATTCAGCAGGGCCGGCGCAATTTATTTGAGACCATGGTCCGATTCACCCCGCCGGTGGAGCGGGTGGCGGTGGGCTCTGACTGGAAAAATTTGGACGGCCTGAATTACTTGGAGGGCAAGGCCCTGGATTTTGTGGACGAACAGGCCTTCCGGGGCACGGTGGCGGCCCATGTGGACGGTGGCGTGCCTGTGATTACCATGGACGCAGGGGAGCTGGACCCCGGCAAGCTGGGCGAGCTGTTCTATTTCTTCCAGCTCTCCTGCGGCGTGTCCGCTTATTTGTTGGGGGTGAATCCTTTTGACCAGCCCGGGGTAGAATTCTATAAGCGCAATATGTTCCAGCTTTTGGGAAAACCCGGCTATGAGCAGGTCTGACCCCTGTGAATTTTCCGTGAAAACAGTTGCAAATCCCATGGCAAGCTGGTAAAATGAAATCACTAACTGGCCGTCCGGTGCAGCAAGGAGGAGATACCAATGGTTAAGGTAATTATGGGGCTCAAGGGCTCCGGCAAGACAAAGCAGCTGGTCCAGGATATCAACGAGGCGGTGCGGAACGAAAGCGGCAGCGTCGTCTGCGTAGAGTACGGCAAAAAGCTCACCTACGACATCGACTACCGCGTCCGCCTGATCGACGCGCAGGAATATGGCATATCCAACCTGACTCTGCTGGAGGGCTTCATCAGCGGCCTGCATGCCGGCAACTTTGACATCACCCATGTATTTCTGGAAAGTTTGTGCAAAATCATCGGCACGGACCGCGCCGCGGTGGAGGAGTTCGTGACCTGGTGCGAGCGCTTCGGCGCCGCCAACGAGATGCATTTCACCATTACGGTTTCCGACGACCCGGAGCAGGCATCCCCGTCCATGCGGAAATTTTTGGGTTGAGAATAGATAACCGGCGCGTGGGAAACCACGCGCCGGTTTTGGTATACTTTTGGGAGCCCCGGGCCCCCGATTTCGTTCGTTCTAAGGATCGGATCTTGGAAGCCCCGGCAGGGGTGCGCCGCGCTCGCTCGGTAAATTCTCCCTATAACGTATCGTAGGGGCGTGCTTTGCACGCCCGCGGAGCGACCAAAGGTCGTTCCCTACAAGAACCGGCGGGCGGCCGAAGGCCACCCCGATACTCCCCGCATTACGCCCCGCCCGTCGAAACGCGACGGGCGGGGCAAGGTTTTCAAACCCGTTTAAAAAGCCTCGGATTGCACGGGAAAGGGAACCCTGACGGTTCCCTTTCCCTCCCTCCGAACCCTTTGGGTCGAAGCCTCTACATTCGTTATCGGAAACCGCGGGCCCGCGCTTACGTCTCCTGAATGACAAAGCCCTTCTCCTTGGCGGCAACGCCCTGGGCAATGCGCCGAACGGCCTCCGCCGGCCACAGGGTCTCCTGTTCCCCGGTGAAGAGATTCTTCACCGAGCATTTTCCCTGGGCGATTTCGTCCTCCCCCAGCAGAGCCACAAAGGGCACCCCCAATTTGTCCGCGTAGCTCAGCTTGGACTTGAATTTTTTTTGCTCCCCATAGAGTTGGGTCCGAAGGCCGGCCGCCCGGAACGTGGTGGCCAGGGCGATGGCGGGGCCCGGATCTTGGGTCATGGGCAGCACCAGCACGTCCGCCGGCGCCGTGGGCAGGTCAGGATTCAGCAGACCTTCCTCCCCCAGCACAAAGAACAGCCGGGTCAGGCCGATGGAAATGCCCACGCCGGGGAGCTGGCGGTCCGTGTAAAAGCCCGCTAGGTTGTCGTAACGCCCGCCGGAGCACACGGAGCCGATCTCCGGGTGGTCCAAAAGCGTGGTCTCGTAGACGGTGCCGGTATAATAGTCCAGCCCCCGGGCGATGGTCAGATCCACGGCGAAGTTTTCCTCCGGCACGCCGAATTGGCTCAGATACCGCGCCACGGCGCGCAGCTCCGCCAATCCCTGATCAAAGATCTCGTTTCGGCCCTGATACTGGGCCAGAGCCTGCAGAACCTGGGCGTTGGTGCCGGAGATTGCAATGAAGCTGAGCACCTGCCCGGCCTGGTCCGCCGTCAGGTCACAGTCCTCCAGGAGAATTCGGCGGACATTGTCCGGCCCGATTTTGTCCAGCTTGTCCACGGTGCGCATAATTTCCCCGGCCCGGTTCTCCAGACCCAGCATGGCGTAAAAGCCGCTGAGAATTTTCCGGTTGTTCACCCGAATCTGGAACCGGGTCAGGCCCAGGGAGCGGAAGGTCTGGTAGATGATCGAGGGAATTTCGGCTTCGTTGAGAATGTCCAGCTTGCCGTCCCCGATGATGTCGATGTCCGCCTGGTAGAACTCCCGAAACCGGCCCCGCTGGGCGCGCTCGCCCCGGTAGACCTTCCCGATCTGATACCGGCGGAAGGGGAAGCTCAGCTCTCCAGCGTGCAGGGCCACGTATTTGGCCAGGGGAACCGTCAGGTCGAACCGCAGAGCCAGGTCCGCGTCCCCCTTGGAAAAGCGGTAGATTTGCTTTTCCGTCTCTCCGCCGCCCTTGGCCAGCAGCACCTCCGCCGCCTCAATGGTCGGGGTGTCCAGAGGCGTAAATCCATACAGGGCGTAGGTCCTGCGCAAAAGCTCCAGCATCCGCTCCAGCTGCATTTGGGGCTTGGGCAGCAATTCCATAAAGCCGGACAGGGTCCGGGGCTTAATTTTCTCCATGTTTGTTCTCCTTCGCGTGCCTGTGATATCCTGCAATCCCGTACGGTAGGGGCGGCCAATGGCCGCCTGGGGGAACTTTCCTGTAATAGGAATGTAGGGAACGACCTTTGGCCGTTCCGCGGGCTACAGAATATCTAACGACGGTACACCCCAACGAAATGACGGACCTACCGCAGGGTATTTTTGGACCGGAGCATTTCCCGCCAGTCCAGATCGCCCCGCTGCAGCCCCAGAATCAGCATTTCCGCGCTGGCCAGGTTGGTGGCTACGGGGACGTTGTGCTTATCGCAGAAGCGGATGGTCTCCAACATCTGCTGCCCGTCCCAGGGGTCCGTGGCGTCCGGATTGGTAAACAGCAGCACCAAATCGATTTCATTGTAAGCGATGCGGGCGTTGATTTGCTGATGCCCGCCCTGCTTGTGGGACAGAAGTAAGGTGATGGGCAGGCCCGTGGCCTCCGCCACAAGGCGCCCCGTGGTGGCCGTGGCATAGAGACTTTGCTTGGAGAGGATGCTCTTGTAGGCGGTACAGAACTGCACCATGAGCTCCTTCCTTTTGTCATGTGCCAAAAACGCAATATTCATGGTATCACTCCAATCCCATCAGGTGTTCACTTTCATTTTCTGTAGCGGCGCCCGCAGGCCCAACAGCCGGCGGGCCATACGCCGGCAGGCGGCGGCCGCGCCCCGGCGGGAATACAGAATCAGGGGCCTGCCCCGGGCGGCGGCCAGCGTTACGTTCCGGTCCTCCGGCACCACCCCCAGCAGGGGCAGGCCGACCCAATCCATCACATCGTCCACGGTCAGTCGCATGCGGTCGTAGAGATCCGGACTCGCCCGGTTCACGGCCAGGCGGACCTCCCGCTTTCCCATCAGTTCCAAAAGCTCCCCAGTGCGGGCCGCATCCCGCAGCGCCGCGGGGTCAGGGCCAGTCACCAGGATGATACGGCTGGCGGCCTGGGCCGCCATAGCGAACAGTGCGCCCACTCCCGCAGGGGCGTCCAGCAGACAAAAATCAAATTCGGCGCGGGCCTGATCGGTCATGCGAAGGAAGGCATCCCGGTCGATTTCCGCCTGACTCCGACCCACCGGTGCAGTGAGAAAAAAGAGCGTGGGGAATTGCGGGTGCCGGGCGGCCTGAGTCAAAGGGGCTCCCGCCTGGCTCACGTCCGTAAAGGCCAGGGCTGGTACCTCAGCCAGGCCCAGGGAGATATCCAGATTCCGCAGCCCCACGTCCGCGTCCACACACAGGACCCGCTGGCCTGCGGCGGCCAGACTGGTTCCCAGCGCCGCGCAGAGAGAGGTTTTTCCGGTTCCCCCCTTGCCGGAGAGCACGGCAATCACTTCCCCCACGGTCTACACCTCCCCATAAGCCAGTTTTATGAGTAACATTATAGCGGAAGCCGGGGGGGATTTCAACCGTCCCCGGTAAATTTTGAGGCTTTTAAAGGCGAAGTGGATAGTGTGCAAAAGCATTTGCCGGAAGAGGAACAAAAAAATGAAAATAAGTCGCAAGATTTTAAAATTCCCTCTTTACAAATGGAAGGATTTATGATATTCTAATAATGCAAATGATAATTATTATTGATTAAGAGGTGATGCCGATGGAGCGAGCCCGGAAACACAGCCGCAAACGGGACGCGATTCTAGCGTGCATCCGCGGCACCGACTGCCACCCCACCGCTGAGTGGGTATACCAACAGCTCAAGCCCCGAATTCCGGACCTGTCCTTGGCCACGGTATATCGAAATTTGGCCCTGTTCAAGCAGGAGGGACAGATTATCTCCCTGGGTGTGGTGCAGGGGCTGGAGCGATTCGACGGCAACGTGCAGCCCCATGTGCACTTCATCTGCACGGGCTGCGGAGCAGTTTTGGACCTGCCCTCCATGGAGGTGCCCCTGTCTCTGCGGCAGGAGGCCGTTCGGGCGGTCCGGGGGCGGGTGACAGGCTGCAGCCTCTGCTTTGAGGGCCTGTGCCACACCTGCCTACAGGAAAGTATTCCCAATTCCCTCCGGGGAGAAACCATCCCCCGGTCGGGAAACCAATCATAAAAAATATTATTTAGGAGGAAATGTTCATGAAGAAGTTTGTTTGTCCTGTCTGCGGTTACGTTTACGAGGCAGAGGAAATGCCCGCCGATTTCAAGTGCCCCGTGTGCAAGGTCCCCGGCTCCAAGTTCATTGAGCAGGGCGCGGAGAAGACCTGGGCCGCCGAGCATGTGGTAGGCGTGGCCGCCAACGCCCCGGAGGAGATCAAGATGGGCCTGCGGGCGAACTTTGAAGGCGAGTGCAGCGAGGTGGGCATGTACCTGGCTATGGCCCGGGTGGCGCACCGGGAGGGTTATCCGGAGATCGGCCTGTACTGGGAGAAGGCCGCCTATGAAGAGGCCGAGCACGCAGCCAAGTTCGCGGAGCTCCTGGGCGAAGTTATCACCGACTCTACGAAGAAGAATCTGCAGATGCGGGTGGAGGCGGAGAACGGCGCTACTGCCGGCAAGATGGACATTGCCAAGAAGGCCAAGGAACTGGGTCTGGACGCCATCCACGACACCGTGCATGAGATGGCCCGGGACGAAGCCCGGCACGGCCGTGCCTTCGAGGGCCTGCTGAAGCGGTATTTTGGGAAATAAGAAACGAAGAAGAGGCGGGGAGCCAAACGCTCCCCGCCTCTGATTGTCGACAAACCCTCCCGCCGAAGGATACGGAGGGAGAGAAAGTGTGAAAGGGAACCGTCAGGGTTCCCTTTCGCGTTCAATTAGTGCGTTTTTTAAACTTTGAAAAAGTTTGAAAAACTGCTCCAGCCTGTCGAAAAGACTTTTTTGACAGGCTGAGGCGTGTAAAGCACGCCAGTCTTCCCCTGTTGGGAACGACCTTTGGTCGTTCCGCGGGCGAGCACAGCTCGCCCCTACGGGATGTCTTTCGGTGGCGCGACTGTAGGGGCGGCCTTTGGCCGCCCGCTGGGGGAACGTTCTTGGCCATGGGACGTATGGGCGTGCTACGCTCGCCCGCAGCCTGTCGACAAACCCTCCCGCCGAAGGATACGGAGGGAGAGAAAGTGCGAAAGGGAACCGTCAGGGTTCCCTTTCGCGTTCAATCAGTGCGTTTTTAAACTTTGAAAAAGTTTGAAAAACTACTCCAGCCTGTCGAAAAGACTTTTTCGACAGGCTGGGGCGTGTAAAGCACGCCCCTACGGGATACCTTCGGATCAGCCCCGGCTTTTCATAATTTCCCGCATCCGGGCCGCGTGATCCAAAACCCGCTTGCGGATGCGCAGACTCTTGGGGGTACATTCCAACAGCTCGTCGTCGGCCAGGAATTCCAGACTCTGCTCCAGGGAGAGAATGCGGGGCGGCGTGAGGCGCAGGGCCTCATCGGAGCCGGAGGCCCGCATGTTGGTCAGCTGTTTTTTCTTGCAGACGTTCACCGTCATGTCCTCGTTCCGGCTGCAAATGCCCACCACCATGCCCGCGTAGACCTGGACTCCGGGGCCGACGAACAGGGCGCCCCGCTCCTGGGCGTTGAACAGGCCGTAGGAGCTGGTCTCCCCGGACTCAAAGGCCACCAGGGAACCGGTGAGACGGCGGGTGATCTCGCCCTTTTTGGGGGCGTAGCTGTCCAGGATGGAGGACAAAATGCCCTCGCCCCGGGTGTCGGTGAGAAACTCGTTCCGGTACCCAAACAGGCCCCGGGACGGTACCAGAAATTCCAGCCGGTAGCGGCTGCCCACAGGCGTCATAGAGACTAGGTCACCTTTCCGGGCGCCGATCTTCTCAATCACCGCGCCCATGGTGCCGTCCGGCACGTCCGCCACCATCCGCTCGATGGGCTCGCACACCTGGCCGTCGATCAGCTTGGTGAGAATCCGGGGGGTGGAGACGGCAAACTCGTAGCCTTCCCGGCGCATGGTCTCCATGAGGATGGACAAATGCATCTCGCCCCGCCCGGCTACGTTGAACGCGTCGGTGCCCTGCTCGCTCACCCGCAATGACACGTCCTTCAGAAGCTCTCGCTGCAGACGGTCCCGCAGGTTCCGGGAGGTGACGTATTTACCCTCCCGGCCGGCGAAGGGGCTGTCGTTGACGGAGAAGGTCATCTCAATGGTGGGCTCGGAGATCTTCACAAAGGGCAATGGATCCAGGCATTCCGGATCGCACAAGGTCCTGCCGATGGTCAGGTCGGCAATGCCGGAGAGCGCCACGATTTCCCCGGCGGAGGCCTCCTGCACCGGGGCTTTCCCCAAGCCGTCGAATTCGTACAGGGCGGCAATTTTCCCCTTGTCCTTTACGGTCTCGTCGTGGTAGTCGCAGACCGCCACCTCCTGGTTCACCCGCAGGGTGCCCCGCTCGATGCGACCGATGCCGATGCGGCCCACATAGTCGTTGTAATCAATGGAGCTCACCAGCACCTGCAGGGGACCCGCCGGGTCGCCCTGGGGCGCGGGGATATACTGGAGAATGGTCTCAAACAGGGGCGCCAGGTCCAAACCTGCCTGGTCCGGGCCGTAGGACGCGGTGCCCTGTCGGGCGGAGCAGAAGACGGTGGGGGAGTCGAACTGCTCGTCCGTTGCGTTCAGGTCCAGCAGCAGCTCCAAAATCTCGTCCATGACCTCGTGAACCCGGGCGTCGGGGCGATCCACCTTGTTGACCACCACGATAACCCGATGGCCCAGCTCCAGGGCCCGCTGGAGCACAAACCGAGTCTGGGGCATGGGCCCCTCGGCAGCGTCCACCAGCAGCAGGACCCCGTTGACCATTTTCAAAATCCGCTCCACCTCGCCCCCGAAGTCCGCATGGCCCGGGGTGTCTACAATATTAATTTTATATCCTTTATAGTGCACGGCGGTGTTCTTGGCCAGGATGGTGATGCCCCGCTCCCGCTCCAGATCGCCGGAATCCATGACCCGCTCCACGGTGGCCTGGTTCTCCCGGTAAATGCCGCCCTGCTTGAGCATCTGGTCCACCAGGGTGGTTTTGCCGTGGTCCACGTGGGCAATGATGGCAATGTTGCGAATGTTCTCCTGCTTCGCCATAAATCAGGTAGCTCCTTCCATGTTCGACCGAAATCTCTCGACTGTAGAATATAACACATATACAAAAAAAATACAATGGGTTTAGGCAAAAAAACGAATTTTTTTAACCGGAGTTCCGCCAAAATGAGAGAAGAAGGGCAGTCTTTGGCCATCCGGCCGGGGATTCTGTCGGTGACGGGGATGTCTGGGCGCGCTTTGCACGTCTGCGGGCGACCGCAGGTCGTTCCCAACAAGGCACGGACGGGCGAGCGCAGCTCGCCCCTACAGCGCACCGCCGAAAGACATCCCGTAGGGGCGAGCTGCGCTCGCCCGCAAAATCCTACATAACCGGTGGATTTCCCCAGCGGGCGGCCACAGATCGCCCCGACAGACGCACCGCCAAAAGA
>CBCTHM010000034.1:0-14259 GCA_965146675.1 uncultured Eubacteriales bacterium
TGGTACGCCAGAAGGGACTCGAACCCCCGACCTACTGATTCGTAGTCAGTCACTCTATCCAACTGAGCTACTGGCGCATATCAAGATTTTTAGCCTATTCATTATAGCAGAGAGTTCCAGATTTGTAAAGAGTTTTTTCGCCGCCCCTAAAAAATAAATCGGAGTTGCGGGTTACGTGAAAAAGGAAAGCGGTACAGCCGAAAATTTGTTGTTTTCCCAAAAACGCTGTGCTATAATAGCTGCAAAGTGAGAAGTTCGCCGGTGATGCCAGCGGCTTTTAAAATTTGCTGACCGGAGGGGACTGCAATGGCTGAACCTGTTCAAAATTTCCGTGCTGCCTTTCATGGCTTCCGTCGAGAGGACGTGGTGCAATTTCTGGAGATGGTGACCGCCCGTCACGCGGCGGAGGTAAATCAGCTAAAGGACGATCAGCTCCGGCTGCAGCAGGAGCTGGATGCGTTGCGGCAAAGGTGTCAACAGCCGGATGAGACGCTCCAAACGGAGAATGATCGGCTGCGGGAAGAGGTAAACGCCCTGCAGGAGCAGGTGGCGCAGCTCCAGGCCGAGAACACCCAGTTTTTGTCTGACCTGGAGCAGGCGACGGCCGCCCCGGTGAAGGAGCCGGCTCCAACGGTAAAGATGGACTGGAGGGAAGAGGAACTGGCCGCTTACCGCCGGGCGGAAGCAATGGAACGGCAAGCCAAGGTCAGGGTGAGCCAGTTGTACGACCAGTTGAACGGCCTGGTGGCGGACTTGGGTATGCGGCTGGAGGAAAATCAGGGGCAAATGTCTGCCGCTGCGGAGTCTTTGGGTGCGGCCCTGGAGGAGTTGCAAGCGGCGCTGGATCGGAGTCAGGATTTGCTGAAAAACGGCGCCGGGTCCCTGCGGGTTCTCCAAGTCCGGTCAGAGGAATGAACCGGCATATTAATGAAAGTGCCGGGCCAATGGCCCGGCGCTACAGGCAGATCAACCCGCAAGCGGAAGGGATTCGGAGGGAAGGAAAGTGTGAAAGGGAACCGTCAGGGTTCCCTTTTGCGTTCAATTGGTTCGTTTTTCAAACTTTTTACAAGTTTGAAAAACTGCTACAGCCTGTCGAAAAGACTTTTTCGACAGGCTGTAGTGCCGGGCCTATGGCCCGGCGCCAGCTTTTTTGCAGGCGGCATTTTAAAAGTTAAATTTATTGGCCCTGGGGACTGCGCTGCGGCGTGGTAGGAGACTGACCCATGGAGGCCTCCTCCTGCAGCACCGCGTTGTAGGCCGCGGCGTAGGTAACGCTGACATTGTTCTTCTTCCATAGATAGAGGCCGAGAATACAGCCGGCATAAAGCAGATACAACAGAATTGACAACAGAGAAGAGGAGATGGGAAGCCGGTACCCTGCCTTTTCCAAGAGAATATCCCCATAGGGAATGCTGTTGATGAGAAATAGGGGAATAAAATACCACAAAAAGCTGGCATCCAGCCGGAGAAATTGCAGCTTTCGGCCTCGCATCATTTGTGACGCCCCCCAGAGTATCCGACTGGCCGGCGTATGAGGATAATCCAGGATCACATAATAGAGCAGGCGATACCGGTAGAACAGGTACACCATGGCTGCGCCTGCACATATAAACCCTGCGATCACCATGGAAAGCTGCTGCGCGGTTGGATTGGTGCCGGTAAGCGCTAGCCCGCTGCCGAGCAGAGAGACCAGGAGGGAGGCCAGCAGGAGGGATAGATAGGACAGCGCCAATGCCTGCAACAACAGCAAAAGGCCACAGGTCAGAAATTTTTTCCAATTTCGAAAGCCGTCCAGCAGAATTTGGTAACGGGCCGGCTTCCGGCGGGAGAGCTGCATGGCGCCGGCCGTGTATCCAGCGTCCCATAGAGGGATCAAGAGCGTAAAGACCAGACTCAGGCTGTACTGCAACGCTGTGAGGGTGGACCGAGAGCTCAGACTGGACAGAGTCGTCATCCCGTTGACCTGATGTGTAACGAGCAGGTTAAGAAAATTGACAAGCAGAGCCGCGGCGACAGCGATGGCGCTGTGCAACAAAACGAGCCTGCGGGGGGAGAAGTCCGCCTGCTGCAACGCTTCGGTTGCGGACTGCTTCAGGGCTCGAATGTCCCATTTTTCCATTCCAAGCGCCTCCTTTGTTTTTTAATTTTGGGCCTGCCGACCCGGTTGCCGCAGCCGGCGGACGGGTTCAGCGTGAACACTATTATAGTACGAGAAAATCGGAGAAATAGCAAATCTTTTTTTGGGAGCTCTGGCGCAAGAGAGGAAAATCCGCTATAATGAGGGAAATTGATTGGACCGGGAGGGCGTCCCATGTCTCTTGGTGAAAAACTGAAGCAGGCCCGGGAAGCAGCCGGACTATCCCAAAAACAGCTTTGCGGCAATCAAATTACCCGGAACATGCTTTCGCAGCTTGAGCATGGAACGGCAAATCCTTCCATCGAGACCCTGACATACTTGGCGGCGCGGCTGAACCGTCCGGTGAGCTATTTTTTGGAGGAAGCTACAATCAGCTCCCCCAATCTCACGATCTTAGCCCGGGCTAAGGCGCAGTTTGCGGCGGGGCACTGGGAGGAGGCTAGGCAGAGCCTGGAGGATTACACGGCCGGCGACCCGATTTTTGACGACGAATACTATTTACTGGCTGCCAGAGTTTGCCTGCTGATGGCGGAGCGCGCCGCGTCACAGGGGCGCGGGCCCTACGCCAGAACGCTGGCGGAGCGGGCGCTTGCCTGGGATGCTAAGAGCTGCTATACCAGCCAGGCGCTTCGCAGCCAGGGCCTGCGCCTGCTGGCAGAACTGGCGCAAACGCCAAAGCAGTTCCTTCAAGCGGCCCAGGCATGGGAAGAGACGCTGTCTTGTCAACGGGACCGGCGTTTATTGTCCCAGCTGGCCCTGACCAGGGGGGAAACGAAAAAGGCGCTGGAGCTGTTGCAGGAGCTGCCGGACGCGGAGCTGCTGCGGGGCGAGATCCTGTTTACTGCGGGCGCTTACGAGCAGGCGCTCGAGCAGCTTCGGCTGGCGGAGATGGCCGCGGAGCGGGCCGGCGATCAAAAGACTTTGCTAGCGCTCTGGCCGAAGCTGGAGGCCTGTTATCGAGAGCTGGGCAACTTTGAGCTGGCCTACGCCTATGCCGTTCGGACCCGGAAATAAAAGGCTTCCCGCGCCCCAAGCGATGCTACGGGGAATGCGGGAAGCCTTTATTTCCGCGCCTGTGTGGATGGACACGAGGAAATGAGAGCCATTGCTGTTTGGATTTGACGGTTTGGATAGGTGCGGCGTCCAAATATCTCATAGAAAGAGCAGGCCTTGTCCACCAGGCACACGAGGATGCTCTCTTTGTACCGGGGCGGGATCGGGGTCAAGGGGAACATATGTCGCAAAATGATGTTTCGCTCGATTGTGGTCAACGGAATATCTCGTTCCGCATTGGCCAGAGCCCGCGCCGCGTGGTGGAACCCGTGGAGGCGATGGTTGGGGTCCGGGTCATGCCAGTCATACAAAAAATAATCATGGAGCAGGGCTCCGCGGATCAATTCCGTCCGGCGGAATCCCAGAGGAGAGAGCGCCCGGGCGATTCGGCTGCAATAGTAGGCCACGGCTACGCTGTGCAGAAGGCAGACGGTGGTGCCGTGCTGAGGAAAGGCCTGTTCGGCGCGCAGCTGGGATTGTAGCGAGGTCTGGCGGACAAGGAAAAAGAATTCTGAAAGATCCGAATGGGAAACCATACTAACCTCCCTTGAAACGGTGATGGAATTACTGTGGCTTTGCCGCGAATTTAGCCGTTTTGCTGCTGCTTGGGCTGGGGTTTGACGGCGGGATGCGCAGCCTGGTGGCGTTTGGTGTAACGATTATACAAAAACCAGCCGCCCAAGCTAACCAGCAGTGTCCCCGCAAAGATGAAGACGGCGAATTTGTAATTTTGAACGCCCAGGGCGCTGCCGCCTACCGTGGAGGTCACGATGGAGGGAATCCGGGCAATGGTGCTGATCAGCGCCCACTCGGAAAACTTTAGCTTGGTCAGCCCCATGAAATAGCTGATCAGGTCCTTTGGGGTGCCAGGCAGAAACATGAGGAAAAAGGCAATGGGCTTAAGTTTTTTGCTGTCCTGCATGAATCGCAGAGACGCAATCTTCTCTCGGGAGAAGAACAGCTCCACCACCTTCATGCCCCATTTGCGTACCAGGAGGAAAACCAGGAGTCCGCCTATGGTGGAGCCAGCCAGGCACAAAAGGGTGCCTTCCCAGGCGCCGAAGGCGTAGCCTGCGCCGATTTCCAGAGGCTCGCCGGGGATCAGGGCAATGATCACCTGCAAAATCACCATACCCACGAACAGGAGCTGCCCCCAGGCGCCCTTTCCATCCACCCAGGCCCGGAACGTCTCCGGATTAGAGGCAAGCTGGACCATGGGGCGCCCCACAAAATAGCCCACAGCTCCGGTGAGGGCCAAAACAAAAATCAAGATACCCGCTAAGATCCATTTCTTTTTCCGTTTCGTCATGTGCACCACAATTCCTTTTCAGGCGGGTTGTATCCGCCTTATGCCTTGGGCGGCTGCGCCTCCGGGGATGGAGGCAGGACATCGAACAGCAGCACCGCTTTGAACAGGTCCCCATCAATGACCAGATTCAGCCGGCCCTTTTGCAGTTCCATCAGCGTCTTGGCAATGTTGAGCCCAAGGCCGCTGCCCTCCGTGTTCCGGGCCTTATCTCCCCGAACAAATCGCTCCATCAGCTCCTCCGGAGGCAAATTTAAGCGTTCCCGGGAGACATTCTTCAGGGAAATCATAACCTTTTTCTCATATTTTACTACATCAATGTAGACCCGGGTGTCGGGCTGGGCGTATTTAATAATATTGCCCAAAAGATTGTCCATGACCCGCCAGAAGAGCCTGCCGTCGGAGAGCACGGGTATCTCCTCAGCACCCACAGTGCAAACGGCGGTAAGATCGGCTCTGGCCAGCTTGGTTTCGTATTCCGCCAGAGCCTGATTGACCAGTTCCACCACATTGGTGGGGACCAGCTCCACAGGAATATTGCCTGTGGTGGCCTTGGACATCTCCACCAGGTCCTCGATGAGTTTTTTCAGCCGTTGGGATTGCCGGGCCAGCACCTCCAGATAGACCTCGCTCTGCTCCGGCGTGTGCGGCTTTTGCAATAGGTCTACATAGTTGATGATGGAGGTCAAGGGCGTTTTGATATCATGGGAGACGTTGGTAATTAGCTCCGTCTTCATGCGCTCGGATTTTAACTGCCGGTCCACCGCCAAATTCACCCCCTGCCCCAGGGCGCTGAGGTTTTCCCCCATTTCCCGATAGGCCCCGTGAAGCTGGCGGATGTCCAGCTTCTCCTGTAGCTTCCCCGCCGCCATTCGGGAGGCGGCAGTGCGCAACTTTCCAAAGGACCAGGCGGAATAGCAAATCAGGGCGACGCCGATGAGACTCACCAGGACGAAGGGTAAGGAATTGCGATAGGGATCCCGGGTGAGCAGTACCAGAAGCCACAGGGCCAGACCGATAACCAGCCACCGCCAGATCATGGGTAGCATCCGGTACAAAGAACGGATCCCCCGGCCCAGCCATTTCAAAGCTCGCAGGAGCAGCAGGATCGCGCCCCCCAGAATCGAATGGCGCCACCAGTAGCCATGGCCGTATTTGCAGCGGGTAGCCAGGCTCATCAAAAAACCTGCAACCAGCATGCCGGCCAGGGCCAGGCAGCAGGGAGCCAGAGCCACACTGACCCAGGTGTCAGACCAGTAGGTGGAGTCGTAGAAGAGCTGCCACAGCCCGCCTATTCCAAGGACCACGGCGGCGAGATACAGGTCGACGGGAATGCGGTCCAAAAGGTTTAATGCGATCTCGTCCCGTCCGGGACGGTGCCCGGCGGCGCTGAGGAGATAGACCAGCAGGCAAATGAGGGCCACTAGGCAGACCACGGCCAGAACGATGGCGGTATACCGGTAGGAATAAAGGTCCCGTACCAGCTTAACCTGCCAGAAAAATTCGTCCTCGTATTCCAGGCTTTGCAGCACGTAGCCCGTCACATGATAGGTTCCGCCGGTTTTCCACACCAAGTCCTCCCGGACTACCTCCACGTACTGGCCGGTCTCCTCGCTGACGACAGTGGCCAGAACCGGCTCCTGCTTGTAGTTGCCCTTTAACAGGGTTCCGGCTTCATCTCTAATTTCATAGCGGTAATTACTTTCCCCTGCATAAACCTTAGGATACAGATGATTTTCGCCTTCATAGCTGTAAAAGCCCCAGTTGCGCTCTAATAGCTCCTGGGATGTGCCGGACAGAGTCTCCTGGGCGTAGGCATTTGCAATGTTGTTGCCAAGAGACTGGACCCTGCTGACCAGTTTTTCTTCTATAAGGGCGTCGGCGCTTTGCGTGTAGAAATTTTCACTGGCCATATAGCAGGCCCCTACAATATTGAAGACCGTGCCCAAAAGGGTGAAGAGCAGCAGGATAAAGCACACGGTTTTCACCGCGAGATTGCAGGATTTTCGATTCAACGCGCTTTCTCCCCTTCCATTTTATAGCCCTGGCCCCAAACCACCTTCAGGTATCTGGGATCGGAGGGATTGATTTCAATTTTTTCCCGGAGATGCCGGATGTGAACAGCCACGGCCCCCTCGCTGCCCAAAGGCGCTTCGTTCCACACCGCCTCGTAAATGGCCCGGGAGGAGTAGACTCGCCCCGGACTGGACATGAGCAGGTGCAAAATGCTGAATTCAATGGGCGTCAGGTTCACAGGCTCCCCGTCCACCATGACGGTCTTCGCGTCGTTGTCCAGAGACACGCCGCCGATGGCCAGCTGGCTGGGCGCGGCCGGCGCTTTTCCGCCCAGCATGGTATAGCGTCGGAGCTGGGACCGGACGCGGGCCAATACCTCCACCGGCACAAAGGGCTTGGTGATGTAGTCGTCCGCGCCGATGTTCAGCCCCAGGACCTTGTCCTCGTTTTCGCTTTTGGCGGTGAGCAGAATGATCGGTGCATTGGAAAATGCCCGAATTTTGGCGGTAGCCGTTATGCCGTCCATTTCCGGCATCATGATGTCCATGAGAATCAGATGCATTTCTTGGGTGCGGAGCAGGTCGACGGCCTGCTGTCCGGTGTACGCCTCAAACAAACGGTAACCTTCCGCAGACAGGTAAATTTTCAGGGCGTTGACAATGTCCTTTTGATCGTCGCAGATCAGGATGTTATACATACGCTCACCTCTCGTATTTCATTATAACGGGGGAAGATTTAAGAATAAAGGGGACGATTCTTTAAGGATTGTTTAATTTTGGCTGCGCAGAACGCACAGAGACAGTATGAATGTAGTTTCTTGGAAAGAGAATAAAATCGGCGTGTTTTGCGGATTGCAAAACACGCCGTTGGAGCTGGTCAATTTGTCCGGAGCGGGCAACAGCACCACTGGGCACTCCAGCAAAAGCAAAGGGGCAGACAAAAGTTGGACAGGGTACCCCGATAGCCACGGAAATTCCCAGCCTGCTGCTGGTAGACGGTGCCGCCGCTTTCCAATGCGGACAAGACCTGCTGGTATTCCAAATTATCCGGTTCCATGGACACGGCCCGCCGGATATGCTCCAAAGCCGTGACCTGATTGCCCAGGCCGTCGTTGGCTAGGGCGCTGAGGTAATACCAGCTTGCAGTTCGTTGCCCGGCGCTCACCCCGGACAGAGCGTTCAGCGCCTCCTGAAACCGCCCGTATTGGATGTAGCGGTAAGCGGCCGTCTCTTCCGAGGACCGAAATCTGGCGTTCTCCTGGGCTTGCCGCCGCCACTGGCCGAATATGTCCCCAAAGGGGTCTCCGGTATTTGAACCGCCCCCATACGAGCCGCCCTGATAAGGGTTCTCAGCTTGCTTGGACGGGTCCTTGATTTGCTCGTAAGCCGCGTTGATCTCCTGCATTTTCCGGGCGGCCTCAGCGTCGCCGGGGTTGGCGTCCGGGTGATATTTCTTGGCAAGCTTCCGGTAGGCCCGCTTGACCTCCTCATCGGAGGCGCCGCGTTCCAGTCCCAGGACCTTGTAGGGGTCTTCCATCATGTTGGGTCCTCCTGCGCCTTTTTCTGTTTCTTTCGGTATGGTATCCAAACGCCGCTGTAGAGGATTTTGTCCAGAAGCGGCTTGTCCTGCACTAGGGGCAGCATCTCGTAGGCCTGGGTGCACTTCGCCATAGCAAGCACCAGGTATTGCTCCCAGCGAGCGGGGTCCGCATGCTCGTCCATGGCCGCCAGGGGATTGTAGGCGCCCTGCCGCAGGTCCTTGCGGTAGTCCACCGCGGCGTCCATCAAATAGATAAACCGGCCCAGCGCCATAGCCATCTGGGACAGATATTGGGACCACTGGTCCTGCCGATAGAGGAATAACTGCTGCATGAGCCTGCCAAAGCAGTTGGCCGGCAGGTCTGGGTTGCCGCAGTGGGATTGTTCTAGCAAATTAAGGGCGGCGATTTCGTCCGCAATGGCATTGCACTGCCTGGGATAGCGGGCGGACACGGCGGGGCAGTGCCGCCGCAGCAGAGCCCGCTGGGCCAAAGCGTCCAGCCGCTTGCTGTCCCGCCAGTGGTCGTCAGCGTTATAATAGGCCAGGGCCACATTCATGTCAGCAGCGTAGGAAATGATATCGCTCTGGAGCCAGGACTGCTTCCGCAAGGGATGCAGCGCGCATTTCCTGGTTTGCAGGCCCTCTTCCGGCTCGTATAGGGAGGACAGCAGCAGGGCCAGAAAGACCATGTCATAGCTCAGGGCAAGGCGGCAGGCGTTGGAGGCGTTCTTTTGGATGGCGCGGCAGATGCCGCAATAGCACCCGGCGTACCGCGCTCGCTCCGCCTGGGTCAGTTCCTCCGAATCGGCCATGACATATCCAAACAACGGGCCCAGCCTCCCACCGAGTTTTTCTTATTCTACCATGCATTCGCCCGTTTGTGAACATCGTTTCAAGGAATTTTTCAAAATATAAGGATTTATTCTGCCTTCATCGATGCCGTAGCTTACCCTCTGGAGCCGGGCGCCCGGCTGTCTTTGGCCGGAAGCTTTTTTTCCCGGCGCAACTGGTAGCCCACGTCGGTCAGGTATTTGTTGAGCGCTCCGCCGTAAAAGACAATGGACATACAGGTGTAAAGCCAAAGCATGCTGATGGCGATGGCGGACAAACTGCCGTAGACTGTGGAGTAGTTGCCAAAGTGTTCCACATAAATGGAAAACAGGTCGGAGAAAATCAGCCATCCCAGGGATGCCAGCAGCGCGCCGGGTACAGAGGCCCAGAATGAATTCCTGCGGTTGGGCAGAAACATAAACATGGCGGTAAACAGGGCGGTCTGAGAGAGCAGCAAAATCAGGAATCGAATGGGCAGGATATCGGTCAAAAATACAATCAGCGGGTTGTCACTCTGGGGGAGCCGGGCCCAGAGCGTCTGCCCGAATACGTGCAGGGACAGAGTCAGTAGCAGAACCAGCAAAAACAGAAAGGTATAGACCAAGCTTAGCAGCCGGGTAAAGACATAGCCCCGGTCCTCCTTGACCCCATAGACCCGGTTGAGTCCTGTGAGCATGCCGTGGATGCCCCGGGAGGCGGACCAGAGGGCAGCCAGGGCGGAGACGGATACCAGGGTTTTAGAACTGCTGGCAAACATGTTGTTGATTAGGCGGGTCAGAGAGGGCATGAGAGCCGATGGAATCACATTTTCCAAAATTTCCAGCAAATCGCCACTGCCCAGGGAGGTATAGCTCAGCAGGTTTAGAAGCAGCATAGCGGTAGGAAATGCGGACAGAACCATAAAGTATGAGGCGTTTGCCGCGAAAATCGGCACGTCCAGGCTGGTGAGGCTGTGAATCATATCGAGAAGTCTGGAGAGCCTGCGGCGAAAGGTTTTCTGTTGCTTCATGTACTTCCCCCTATCTGCCGGCCCCATCCGGCCTGCCAGCGCTTGCGTTTTTTTGACAAATCCGATATACTGAAAGCAGAAAACCGCCCCCTTTGTCGAAATGAGACCGGGGGTAGACGGCATTTCTTTTTCATTTGTGTAATACTAGCATTATTATACTGAGAATCTTGGGAAAATGGAAGTGTTTTTTTGGAAATTTCCGTTAGTACTTCAATTGCGGGCCTGCTGCGGGCCGTAGAATTGCAGGAGGCTCTGGAAACGGCGGCGGAGGCCGGATTTCAGCTGCTGGATTTTCCACTGAGCGTCTTCAGCCGTGCGCCGGATTCCCCGCTGCGGCAGCCGGATTGGCTGCGCTGGGCGAAGGATTTAAATCTGACGTTGGTGGGGATGGGCTTTCGCGTGACCCAGGCCCACGCTGCCTGGGACCAGGCGATTCCACGGGATTTGCACGAGGCGCCGCCAGAGCCGATTTACCCCAGAACCATCGCCGCGTGCCGCGCCTTGGGCTGTGAGAAGCTGGTGTTTCATCCCCCGCTGTATTTTTTCCCGACGGAGGATCAGGCGGGCCGGCAGCGGGTGATGGATTGGAATGTCCAATGGTTCCGTGCCCTACTGCCAGATCTGGAGCGGTATCGGGTTACCGCGGAGTTGGAGAATCTGTTTGACTACCGGCGGGTTCAGCCGGCAGGAGGACCGCCGTTCCCCTTCACCACCCCGAAGGATATGGTGGAGCTATGCGACGGCGTGAACAGCCCTTGGGTTCGTCTTTGCCTGGATACGGGGCACGGAAACATCGCGGGCCAGGATGTGCCGGGCATGATCCGGACCTATGGGGGCCGGCTGCAGGCGCTGCACCTCAATGATAATTATGGTAAAATCGGTCCCATTTATGAGGACCTGCATTTGTTCCCTGGCTATGGAGGCCTGGACTGGGACGAGATTTTTGAGGCGCTGCGGGAGATCGGCTTTACCGGCGTCTTTAATTTGGAGCCTGTGAGCGCGCTGCCGGGACAAAGCCGCCCGGTGCGGGTACTGCAGTTGCGGGCGGCCCGGGAAATCGTGCTTCAGTTGGCACAGGCGGCTGGCTTCTCCAGCGGAGATTCCCAGCATAAAAAATAAGTAAACAACGGGATATGAAGGGGTAGGAAGATGAAACACACCTGTGTGGTTCTATCCGTAACGGATATCAAGGCTGCGAGAAAATTTTATGAGGACTTGTTCGGTCTGGAGTTGTATCAGGATTATGGCATCAATATTTCGTTTACCTGCGGCTTGTCCCTGCAACAGAACTTTGCCTGGCTCGTCAATCTGCCAAAGGACAAGGTGCGAAACCAAGCGAACAACATGGAAATCTGCTTCGAGGAAGCGGATTTTGACGGCTTTTTGAAAAAGTTGAAAGAATATCCCGGCCTGGTGTATTTGGGCGGCGTCATGGAACACAGCTGGGGCCAGCGCGTTGTCCGGTTTTATGATCCAGACGGACATATCGTGGAGGTTGGGGAAGAAATGAAGATGGTGATCCGCCGGTTCCTTGCTTCCGGCATGACGATGGAAGAAATATCGGTCAAAATGGATGCCTCCGTGGAAGATTTGACCAAGCTTCTGAACAGTTAATTAGGGTGGGTTGCAATGTACGAAAGGATGTTGAACAAACAAAAAGAGCCGACGCTAGCGGAGATGACGGCATACTGTGGGGAAAGCGCGGGAAACTTTACCTTACTAAATGGTTGGCTTGTAGAAACGTACGGAACGGCACAGAAAATCACGTTTCCCTATGGCAATCAATATGGGTGGGGAATAGCGCACCGGAAAAAACAAAAGCTTGTCTGTAATGTATTTGCGGAAGACGGCGCGTTTTCGGTGATGGTACGGTTAACCAATGCGCAATTTGAATCAGTCTACCAGCAGCTATTGCGCTATTCGCAGGAGTATATCGACCATAAGTATCCCTGCAGTGACGGCGGATGGATTCAATACCGCGTCACGTGTCAGGCGCATTTGGAGGATATCAGAAAAATACTATCCGTCAAATGCTCCGGAAAATAGGCGCCCAACCGGTTAGGCTGGGCAAAATAAAAGCGGGACAGCCCAGCTGTCCCGCTTTTCTGGCGTCCTTACTTTTTGCGGAAGGACATGCAGTCGGTGCACTGCTCCACGGTGGGATCGCACTCGTGGGTGCCGACCAGAATTTTTTCCAGAGCACAGTAGTTGGCTTCGTTGCAGTGGTTGGCGCAAGAGGTCACCGTGCACTCAATGGCTTTGTTGGCTTGGCAGTTGTTCATCAATGACAGCCTCCTTTGTTTTTGGGGTTCAGGCATAGTATATCCGGCTGGAGGCGGTTCATTCTGCAAAACCCTGGGGGATATGACAGGAATTGCCAGGAAAAAGCGGAAGAGAATTGCTTTTTCCTGGCAATTGTGATAAAATTTTCAGGGCAACCGGGGCTGCCGCAGCAGCCCCTATATCCAGCGGGCCCCACAGCGCCTGCATCGGCGTTTGGAAGCGAAAGCTGCGGTGATCCCGCACATTCACTAGTATGCCCCAGATTTCGTTTGGGTGCATGGTAAATTGATACAAACGGAGGTTTTTCTATGGCAAAGGTTTCCCCGTCTATTTTATCGGCAGATTTTGTCAATTTAGAGCGAGACATCCGGGGCTTAACCGCAGCGGGCGCGGACTATGTCCACGTGGATGTAATGGACGGCTGCTTCGTGCCGAATATTACAATCGGCATTCCGGTTGTTGCCGCCATCCGGCGGGTAACGGAGCTTCCCTTGGATGTGCATTTAATGATTGACAGGCCTGTGCGGTACGTAGAAGCGTTCTGTCGGGCGGGTGCGGACATTCTGACCGTGCATGTGGAGGCGGACTCCGAACAGAACACCTTGGCGGCGCTGCGAAAAATCCGGGCTTGCGGCGTCCGGCCGGCGGTGAGTGTGAAGCCGAGCACGCCGGCAGAGGCCGTGCTGCCCTTTTTGCCCCTTTGCGATTTGATTTTGGTCATGACCGTGGAGCCGGGCTTTGGTGGCCAGCGCTTTCAGGAGGCCATGATGCCAAAGCTGCGGACCATCCGAGCATTTCTGGACAGGGATAATCCCGCCTGCGAGCTGGAGGTGGACGGCGGCGTCAACGAGGCCACCGCCCGGCTGTGCAAGGAAAATGGGGCCGACGTGCTGGTAGCCGGGTCCGCCTATTTTCAGACGGAGCATCCGGAGGCGTTTGTCCGGACGTTGCAGGCGTAATTTGTGACCATTGGTAACATTTTTATATAGATTTGTTAAATATAAGGGTTTTAGTGTTACTTATTCCGCTACAGCACTTACCAGTTACACAGATAGAACTCAAATTAGCGCGTTTGCGCTTGACGCGATGAAATGGGCGGTTTCAAAAGGTTTCATTTTTGGAACTACGACAACCACGTTATCCTCCAAATCTAGTTCCACACGGGCGCAAGCAGCATCTATATTTTACAGGTTCATCACGAAACTGATGTGATGAACAAATTGGATTGGAGGGATACCATGAAAGATAGGAGAAAAATGAAGTGGAGCGGCCAGTGGCCGTATTGGCTGGCCGCATTAGTCTGCGGCACTGTGTTCCCCCTGATTGGCTGCGCCCAGCTGAACAATCTGGATCTGAGCCTGACGGTATCTATCATCATTGAACCTCTATTCCTCGTGGGGATTGGGTGTATCTTTTCCGCGCGGGAAAAACGATTTGACTGGAGTTTGCCCCTGCTGGTTCTCGTGAGCCATGGCTTGGTGACGCTGATTTGGGCATGGTCTGGGGGCGTCACCCAGGGGGTGGTTTACCTCTGGCTGTTTCTGCTGGCTTGTCTTCCCGCTGTGCTGCTGTTGGTGGTGGAGCTTTTTTTCCTGCTTGTGCGGAAGCTTACGACAGAAGACGTGGGCTGGGGGTATTATTTTATCCTTTATGTCTTATGCGTTCCTCTCGGCTTTTGGTTGGACCTGACAAAGGCCGTTTTCTTCCCTTGGCTGCTGCTGGCCCAGCTCCTTGCGTGCGCCGCGGTTGCCTGTTTCCTGGGGGTGCGCGGGCGCCGGATGAGCTTTGCGCTGCCGGCTTGGGCGCTGCTCTGTGGTTTGCAGCAACTGCTGTTGCATTGGCAGTCTTTTGTGGTGGGCTTCTCAGTGAGGACTCTCGTCCTTGGTCTGCTGCCTGCGGTTGCGGTGCTGGCAGCTGGCCTAATTATCCGCCTGACCCAGCGCCGCGCGGCCCAGAACCGGGAATAAGCGGCGACCTTTGGTCGTTCCGCGGGCGTGCAAAGCACGCCCCTACAAGATGTCTGTGGAGGCTGGGGCTGTAGGGAACGACCTTCGGTCGTTCCGCGGGCGTGCAAAGCACGCCCCT
>CBCTHM010000035.1:0-14121 GCA_965146675.1 uncultured Eubacteriales bacterium
CGCCCCTACAACCGGAATCGGTGCATTTCCCCAGCGGGCGGCCGCAGGCCGCCCCTACAGACGCACCCTCGATAAATATCCCGTAGGGGCGTGCTTCGCACGCCCGCGGAACGACCAAAGGTCGTTCCCTACAGATCATGATCGAAAGATGCCACCGGCATATAAAAACCAAACCGGAGCCCAGCGCAGCGGGTCCGGTTTGGAGAGGAGGGACAAGGAAGCGGGCGCAGGTTTCCCTGTCAGGAATCCGGGGGCCCCACAAGGGCTTCGCCTTTGTGGGGAGAGGAGCAGCGACGAAGCGGACAAGAATCCCCACCCGAAGGGGCGGGGATTTGCGCAAGCGCAGTCCGCTGCGACGAGACTTTGCCCCGACGATGTAGGGGCGTGCTTCGCACGCCCGCGGGCGACCGCAGGTCGCCCCTACAACCGGAATCGGTGCATTTCCCCAGCGGGCGGCCGCAGGCCGCCCCGACACCCCCGAAACCACACTGCACCCTGTAGGGGCGAGCTGCGCTCGCCCGCAATTGGGGCCACGCAAAACCGCAAGGTTTTGTGGGGAGAGGAGGGGCAAGGAAGCGGTGCGGATGGCGGCGAATCAGCCGCCGGAGCAGGAGCGGACTTTGCTCCGACGAGCTCGCCCGCGGGCCTCCGGCGGGTGTCTTTTCTTGCTTGCCCAAGAAAAGACACAAAAAGAAGGGCCCCAAGGGGGCTTTTTACCAGACGCCCCCTTGGGAAACCCCTCCGGACCCTGCTGGACGGTCCGGCCTCACGGTTGGCCAGGGTGCAAGCGACCCTGGCCCTGCCGAAGCCTGTGCCTGTGGCGGGCTCCTTGAAATCTGCGCCTGCTGTAGGGGCGTGCTTCGCACGCCCGCGGGCGACCGCAGGTCGCCCCTACAACCCGTTATCAGAAGGTATCCGCGGCCGACAGGCACTCAGGGACGCTGGGCCTCCACGTGCCAAATCTGCTGGGCATACTGGCCCACCGTGCGGTCCGAGGAAAACTTGCCGCCGGAGGCCACGTTCATCAGACACTTGCGGCCAAAGGCCAGGCGGTCTTTGTAATCCCGGTTGGCCCGCAGCTTGGCCTCCAGATAGGAGTCATAGTCCTTGAGGATGAAATAGTGGTCAGGCCGGTGCCAGGAAGCCCCATCCAAAAGGGCGGTGTATAGCTCCCGCTGCTCCTCGTCCGTGGGGACCGTGCCGTCCACCAAGGTGTCTACGGCCCGGCGGAGCCGGGGGTTGGAATCATAGATGCTCCGGGCCCAATAGCTGTCCCGGACGGCCTGCAGCTCCTCCACCGTGGCGCCGAAAATGTAGTTGTTCTCCCGGCCCGCCTTCTGCACGATCTCCACGTTGGCTCCGTCCAGGGTGCCCAGAGTCACAGCCCCGTTGAGCATGAGCTTCATGTTTCCGGTGCCGGAGGCCTCGGTGCCCGCCGGAGAGATCTGCTCGGATACGTCGGCGGCGGGAATGATATGCTCGGCGTAGGAGCAGTTGTAATTCTGCACAAACACCACCTTGAGCTGGTCCCGGACCGCCGGGTCGTTGTTGATGAGCTGGGCGATCCGGTTAATATAGCGGATGATGGCCTTGGCCCGGACATAACCAGGCGCAGACTTGGCGCCGAAGAGAAACACCGTGGGATGAAAGTCCTTTAGGCTGCCGTCCTTCAGACGAAAATAGATATCCACAATGGACAAAGCGTTCATAAGCTGGCGCTTATACTCGTGGAGCCGTTTGACCTGCACGTCAAACAGGAAATCCGGACTCACCCGGATCCCCTCCCGCTTCTCCAGCACGGCGGCAAGCTGCTCCTTCTTCTGCCGCTTGATCTGGTTGAACTGGCGGACCATGTCGTCGTCGATCATGGGTTTTAAGTGCTCCAGCTTATCCAGATGCAGCAGGAAATCCCCGCCCACCCGGTACTTGATCATCCGGGTTAGCTCCGGGTTGCACAGTCCCATCCAGCGCCGGGGGGTCACGCCGTTGGTCTTGTTTTGAAACCGCTCCGGGTATACGGCGTACCAATCCCGGAACAGGTCGTCTTTCAGAATTTGGGTGTGGAGCTCCGCCACGCCGTTGACGCAGGAGGCCGCGTACACGGACAGAAACGCCATGTGGGCCGTGTTATCCCGGATGATATACAGGTTCGGATGCTCCTCCTTGAGCTTCTCATCGATGCGAACGATGATCTCGCAGATCTCCGGCACCACGCTACGCAGCAAATCCAGGTTCCACTTCTCCAGGGCCTCGCCCATGACGGTGTGGTTGGTGTAGGAGAAGATCCTTTGGGCCATGGCGAAGCCCTGGTCAAAGGTCATGCCCTCGTGCATCAGAAGGCGGATGAGCTCCGGAATGGACATGGCCGGGTGGGTGTCGTTGAGCTGGATGGCGGTGAAGTCCGCAAAACGGCTCAGATCGGAGCCGTGGGCCTCCTTATAGGAGCGCAGGATATCCTGCAGTGACGCCGACGAGAGCACATACTGCTGCTTCACCCGCAGGCGTTTGCCCTCCCAGGTGGAGTCGTTGGGGTACAAAACCCGGGTGATGTCCTCGGCCTTGTTCTTGGCGTCCAGGGCCCGCTGGTAGTCCTGGGCATTGAAAGCGTCGAAGTCCAGCTCCTCCTCCGCCTCGCACTGCCACAGGCGCAGGGTGCCGATGTTGGGGGTCTCATAGCCGAGGATGGGCACATCGTAGGGAACCGCCAATACCGTCTGGTCCGCAAACTGCACCCGGACCGCGTGGTTATACCGCCGGTAGGACCAGGGGTCCCCAAACTTGCTCCAGTCGTCTGCCGTCTCCTTCTGGCTGCCGTCGGCGTCAAACTTCTGCTTGAACAGGCCGAACCGGTACCGCAGGCCGTAGCCGGACAAGGGAATTCCGCAGGTGGCGGCGGAATCCAGGAAACAGGCGGCCAACCGGCCCAGGCCGCCGTTGCCCAGGGCCGCGTCCTCAATATCCTCCAGGCAGGCCAGATCCACGCCCGCCTCCAAGAAGGCTTTCTTTAATTCGTCCAAGATGCCCAGGTTGTATAAATTGCCATACACCAGCCGGCCGATCAGATACTCGGCGGAGAAATAAAAGGCCTTCCGGCCCTGGGTGCGGCTGCGCTTGCTGGCCCCCCAGTCGTCGCTGATGGACATCATGATGACCTGGGACAGGGCCTCGTGGAGCTCCTGGGGCGTGGCTTCCCGGAGTGTCACGTCGCTCTGATATTTGAGCTGCGCCTCCGTCATTTTTAAAATATTGTTACAGTTTAGGTTCATTCTAGCAACTCCTTGCCCCTGGGCGGCGCTTCGGGTTCCCGTCCAGGGAAATCGGGTGGAAGCCGGCCGAACAGTTGGGTCATGTCCCGAATTTTGTCGGCCAGCTTGTCGGTTATTATACCATTTTTCGCTCGCCATGTCCAGTTTTGATTGGAAAGTGTACCTGGAAAATTCATACGGGCCTCCCCTGGCAGCTCCAAATAGTCCTGCATCTGAGCCACAAACAGGTCGGACACGGAGCTCATGCCCCCCCGGATCATACCCCAGACATAGCCCTCCTCCTGGCTCAGGCCCAGATACCGCCTGGCGTAGGCCACGTCTTCCGGCTCCGCCTCCTGAAACCACTGCAGCAGGGTCTGGTTGTCGTGGGTGCCGGTGTAGCACACGGAATCGCTTGTGTAGCGGTGGGGCAGGTAGTCGCTGGGCTCCCGGGAGTCAAAGGCGAACTCCAGCACCTTCATACCGGGATAGCCGGAGTCCTGCTGAAGCTTGCGGACCTCCGGGGTCAAAAAGCCTAGGTCCTCCGCGATAAACCGCAGGTCCGGCAGGGCCCCCCGCACCGCGTTTATAAAGTCCATCCCGGGGCCCGGCAGCCACTGGCCGTTCCGGGCGGTTTTCTCCTCGGCGGGCACCGCCCAATAGCTCTCAAAGCCCCGGAAGTGGTCCAGCCGTACCACGTCGTACATCCGGGCGGCGGCTCCCAGCCGCCGCAGCCACCAGGCATAGCCGGTTTCCCGCATCCTCTGCCAATCATACAGCGGATTCCCCCAGAGCTGCCCGTCCGCGGAAAAAGCGTCCGGCGGACAACCGGCCACCTGCCGGGGTCGGCGGTCCTCGTCTAACTGGAACAGCTCGTGGCACGCCCACGCGTCCGCCGAGTCCAGGGGGACATAAATGGGCACGTCTCCAATGAGCTGCACGCCCTGCTCTTTTGCAAAGGCCCGCAGACGGTTCCACTGCTCAAAAAACTCGTATTGCAAAAAGTATTGATAGACGATTTGATACTTTAATTCCTCGCGGTACCTGGTCATGGCGTCAAATTTCCGCAGCCGGATCTCCTCCGGCCACGCCAAAAAGTCCCGGCCCCCGAACGCCTCCTTCAGCGCCATAAACAGGGCATAATCCTGGAGCCAGTCCTGCTGAGTCTGGATAAACTGCCCGAAGGCCCGGTTTGGCATACCCAGGAACCGCTGGTAGGCCAGATGCAGCACCCGTCCCCGATTTTGGTACAGGGCCCCGTAATCCACCGAGGTCTCCTGTTGGCACCACTGTACCGCATCCACCTCCTGGCGCCGGAGCAGCCCCTGTTCCACCAGGATCTCCAGGTCGATGAGGTAGGGGTTGCCGGCAAAGGTGGAAAAGGCCTGGTAAGGCGAATCCCCATAGCCCGTGGGACTCAGGGGCAAAAGCTGCCAGTAGGTCTGGCCCGCCCGCCGGAGAAACCGGATGAAGTCAAAAGCCCCTTTTCCCAGGGTCCCGATGCCGTGGGGCCCCGGCAGGGATGTAATGGACATCAAGATACCGCTTGCACGCATGGTCTCGTCTCCTCCCGGCCCAGTGCCTGGGCGCGCGGCCTGTTGCTTTGTTTTAAGCCGCGCAGGTTCCAAGCCTTGTTCCAGCTTGGATGATCATTTGGTAAAACGCGAAAGACACCCTCTGGGGGCCCCTCCCACTATCCTGTCTCGTTCCCCGCCGGCAGGACCCGGGCGCTCTCCTTCCAGTGTACGGCAAAGGGCACCGTCAGGTACCGGGCGCCGCGGCCAGTTTCTACGCAGTCCAGCAGAATTTCCACGCTTCTTTGGGCTAGGTCCTCCACGGACTGGGCGATGGTAGACAGCTTGGGCACGAAGTATTCCCCGATGGGCAACCCGTCAAAGCCCATGACGGAGACATCCTCCGGCACCCCCAGCGAACAGTCCCGCAGGGCCCGGATGGCGCCGATGGCCATCACGTCGGAGGCGGCGAAAATCGCCGTCATCTCCGGGTTCAGGGCCAGCAGCTCCCGGGCGGCCCGGTAGCCGCCGGCATAGGAGAAGCGGACGCCCCGGTAGGACCGCTCCGGGTCGAAGGGGATCTTATGCCGGGCGAACGCCTCCATGCAGCCGGAAAAGCGCAGCCGGGCGGTGTCGGAAACCGCCCGGTCCCCGCCGATAAGGCCGATGTGCCGGTGCCCCAGGGCCACCAGGCCGTCGATGGCACGAGAAGCCGCCTGCTGGTCGTCGGTGGTGACGCTGGACAGATTGGAAAAGCCCAGGCCGGAGGCGCTGTTGGTCACCACCACACAGGGCAGGCCGATCTTCTCAAAATCCGCGGCGAAATGGCCGCGGTTGCCCCCCAGGAACAGGATCCCCACGGGCTTGCGCTCCCGGCAGAGCTGCAAGGCCCGCAGAACCTCGTTGGCGTCCTCGTCCACGTAGTCCACCAGCAGGGGATACTTCGTCCGCTCCACCAGGCGCTGAATCTGCTCCACCAGCGCCGCGAAGAGCTCGTTGGAGGTGCCCTTCACCACCGCCAGAACGGTGGTGGCATGCTGCTGCCGCAGGTGCTTGGCGTTGGCATTGAGTTGAAAGCCGCAGCGGGCAGCTGCCGCCAAAACCGCCTGCCTGGCCTGGGGACTCACATTGGGATGGTTGTTAAGCACCCGGGACACGGTGCCCACGGAGTAGCCGGTCTGCGCCGATAAATCCTTAATGGTCATGCTTATATCTCGCCTTCCGGCGAACCTCCTGTCTGCCGGGCCGCCGGCGGTCTTGGGTGGCGGGGCCAAGTCGCATCAGCCCTTGACAGCTCCGGCCACCACGCCCTTGATGATGTGCTTTTGCCCCAGCAGGTAGACCACAATGATGGGCAGCACGGTGAGCATGATGCAGGCCATCATGGGGCCCATCTCCACCTTGCCGTAGCTGCCCCGGAAGTACTGAATCAGGATGGGGATGGTCTGGTACTTGGTCCGGTCCAGGACCAGATAGGGCAGCAGATAGTCGTTCCAGACCCACATGGTTTCCAGAATGCCCACGGAAATCAGGGTGGGCTTTAAAACCGGCAGGACAATGCGAAAATAGGTTTGCAGGGGGTTGCAGCCGTCAATCATGGCGGCCTCCTCGATTTCAATGGGAATGGACTTCATAAAGCCCGAGAACATAAACACCGCCAGGCCCGCGCCGAAGCCCAGGTAAATGACGCAGATGTTCCAGGGCGCGTTGAGCTTCAGGCTGTCGGAGGTGGCGGCCAGGGTAAACATAAGCATCTGGAAGGGCACCACCATGGAAAAGACAAACAAAAAATACAGGAGCTTGGTCAGCCAGTTGTTGACCCGGACGATATACCAGGCGCACATAGAGCAGCACAGGAGAATCAGGGCCACAGAGGTGATAGTGATTATAAGGCTGGTGCCGAAGGCGGCGGCGAAGCCCTTGGACAAAACGGCGTTGACATAGTTGCTCAGGCCCGCGAAGGTCTGGGCCGTGGGGAGCTGAAAGGCGCCGGAGGTGGTGATGGTGGTCTCCAGCTTCAGGGAATTCAGCAGGATCATCACCACAGGGTAGATCCAGGCCACGCACAGCACCACCAGCAGCGCCGTGAGCAAGCTCCCGCTCCACTTGGTTTTTCTCGTCATCACTGCTGCACCTCCTTGGACCGGGTGGTCCGGAGTTGGATCATGGAGATACCGATGACCAGGATGCAGAAGAGGACCGCCTTTGCCTGGCCGATGCCCTTCCACTGGGCGCCAGACCGGGCGTAAAAGGTGTTGTAAATATTCAGGGCCAGCATCTCCGTGGCGTGGTTGGGCGCGCCGCCGGTAAGCGCCAGGTTTTGGTCGAACAGCTTAAAGGAGTTGGTCAGGGTCAAAAACAGGCAGATGGTGATGGAAGGCATGACGTTGGGGATTTTCACCCGGAACAGGGTCTGCCAGGCGTTGGCCCCGTCGATGCGGGCCGCCTCCAAGAGCTCTCCTGGGATCGATTGCAACCCCGCGATATAAATGATCATCATATAGCCGATCTGCTGCCAGCACATCAGCAGAATCAGGCCCCAGAAGCCGGCAGGGGTGTTGAGCTGCAGCAGGGGCTTTCCCGCCAGGCTCAAAACGCCGTTGATGAGAATGTTCCAGATATACCCCAGCACAATGCCGCCGATGAGGTTGGGCATGAAGAACACGGTGCGGAAGGTGTTGGTCCCCCGGAGCCCCCGGGTCAGCGCCAGAGCGATGGCGAAGGCAAAAACATTGATGAGCAGGGTGGACAGCACGGTGAACATCGCGGTAAAGGAGAAGGCGCTGCGAAACTGAGCGTCCTGAAACGCCCGCAGGTAATTGCTGAATCCCACCCATTGGGCCTTGTTGACGGTGGTAAATCTGCAAAAGGACAGGTAGAGCCCCTCCGCAAAGGGCACCACAAAGCCAATCACAAACGCAGAGAGCGTGGGAATCACAAAAATGGGCCACCATTTTTTGATTGTCTTGACCAAGGGAGCTCCCTCCTATTCTGTAGTTCCGCCGCGGGACAGGGGCGCGTCTCCTCCTGCCGGGACACGCGCCCCCGCCCCGCCGTGGTTTCCTCCGTGGCCTCCCCGCCCTCCGGCTGGAGGCGGGGATAGAAAGAAATGGAGGGCGGGCAGGATGCCCGCCCTCCGGAATATGACGGTCTTAACCGTTGGACAGCTGGTATTCGCTGGCCCAGCCATCCACAAAGGCGGTGACCACGTCATCCCAGGTGCCGGTGCCCGCAGCATAGGCGGTCAGGGCCGCGCCCACGCCGTTCTTCCACTCCTCCGAGGGCATGGTGGGGAAGAACCAGTCCACGGACTTCCTGCCCGCGGCAATATAGTCGTTGGCGATGGCCACCAGGGGATTGGTGGTCTGCTTGGCGGACTTGAAGGGGCACACAAAGCCCATGTCGTCGGCCAGGGCGGAGGTGCCCTCGTCCGAAGTGACGACCCAGTACAAGAAGTCCAGAGTGGCCTGGATATCCTCCTGAGCTGCGTCCTTGTTCACGCACCAGTAGTTCTCCGATCCGGTGCACAGGCCCTGATTTTCCTCGCCTTGCACGCCGATATAGATGGGCAGCATGCCCAGGTTCTCATCGCCCAGGCTCTTCACGTCGTCGTAGGCCCAGGTGCCGTTCTGATAAAATACGGCCTTGCCGCCTACAAACTCCGCCACCGCATCGTCGCCGGTCTTGGCCGACAGCTCGGAGGGCGCGCAGGTGGCGTTCTGAATATACAGGTCCCAGATGGCCTTGTAGTTGTCCAGATAGGTGCCCTGGATGGCCTCGGCGTGGATTCCCTCGTTCTCGTACTCATAATAGATGGGCAGATTAGCCAGGTGGGTCTTAAAGCGCCAATCCGAGGAGCCGTCCATGCCCGCGGAGGTGAAGGCGGAGAAGCCCAGCTCATCCTTCCGGGCGGTGATGTCCTCCGCCACGGTCTTCAGGGTCTCGAAATTGGTGATGTCGTCCTGGGTATACCCGGCCTGCTCCAAAAGCTGCTTGTTATAAATAATGCCGTAGGTCTCGATGACATAGGCAATGCCGTAAACCGCGCCATCCTCGGAGAGGGCAAAATCCTGAGAGGTGAGCTCGCCGTACAGCTGGGAGCCGGACAGGTCATAGCAGTAGTCCTTCCAGTTGGCCAGGCCCACCGGACCGTTGACTTGAAACAGGGTGGGCGCCTTGCTCTTGCCCATCTCCGCCATCAGGGTCTCCTCATAGGTGCCGGAGGCGGCGGTGAGCACGGTGACAGGTACGCCGGTCTTTTCCGTGTAGGTCTTGGCCAGAGCCTGCCAGTCCCCATCCTGCTCGGGTTTAAAGTTCAGGTAGTACACGGAGCCGGCAGCGGGCGTGCCGCTGGGGTTCGTGCTGTCTGAGGGCTGGGACTGGGTGGGGGCGGTGGTCTGCGTCCCCTGGCTGGGCTGGGTCTGGCCGCCTTTGCCGGTGTTGCAGCCGGCCAGCAGGCCCAGGGCCATGACGGCGGCCAAAGCTATGGCAATGAGTTTCTTCATGTTCGTTCCTCCTATCTGATGGGGGCCCTTCGGCCCGATCCACAAAATTGGAAACGTTTCCAATTCCGCTGATTTCAGTATAACGCAGCTGATTTTTATTTGCAATCGTTTTCCGGCGCCTGGTTCAAATTTTATCAAATCTTACAAAAATAGAGGAAATTTTCTGTCACATTGACCAAAGAGACCCGGAGCCGCAGCAGAAAACCAGAGCCGCCGAACGACGCGGCGGCTCCGACTTTCCGGCAATTTCTAGGATGCCCAGGCCTGGGCCAATTATTCCCACATTTCCCCTATTCCACGGATTTGAGCGCTTCTGCCATGTTGATCGCCTCCAACTTGAAGAACAGAAAGAAATCCACGATGCAGGCGAACAGGAAGGTCAGCCCCACGGACCACAGGTAACTGGTCCAGGCCACCTGAGCGGTAAAATGGACCATATCAATCCGAATTTGGTCCATGACGAAGGCGTGGAGGAATCTGCCTCCAATTAGGCCCAGCGCGCAGCCCATGCCGGTCAGGGCCAGCCCCTCCCGGAACACATAGGAGGCCGACTCCCGGGGGAAGAAGCCCAGGACTTTGATGGTGGCGATCTCCCGCACCCGCTCGGTGATATTGATGTTGGTGAGGTTGTATAGCACGATAAAGGCCAGGGCCGCCGCGCAGAACACCACCAGCACGACAATGGCGTCCATGCTCTTCATCGTGCTGCCCAC
This sequence comes from uncultured Eubacteriales bacterium, assembly GCA_965146675.1. GTDB lineage: Bacteria > Bacillota > Clostridia > Oscillospirales > Oscillospiraceae > Faecousia. The sequence goes on from CBCTHM010000035.1 coordinate 9,978, forward strand.
CCGGGTCCGCATATCCTGGGAGACGGAGACGCTTAGGACATTTTCCTGGGCGGCCACCACCGCCGCGGCCTGGTGGACGTCCTGCTCCTGGTCCACGGTGAGGTAGGCCGCGGCCTCAGCCGCCGGCGCGCCCCACTGGTCCTGCACCGTCTCCTGGGAGACGATGACGTAATGATAGACGTTGTTGTCGAAAATGCCGCTGATCGTGAGCTCCAGCGTCTTCAGGTCCGCGGTGCGCACGGTGATTCGGTCCCCGACGGAAAGCCCCATGGCCTCGGCCTCCCCATTGTTGATTACCGCCTCCCCGAGGCCCGGGAAATCCAGTTTCTCAGCGCCTCGGTGCAGGTCCACAAAGCCCTCCAGGGAGCCGTCGGCGGCGATCAAGTGACTGGACTTGACGGTCCCGCCGGCGCTCACGTCCACCACGCTCTCGTGCAGGAACAGGACCTCCTGCACGGCGCCGCCGCATTGGGCGCGGAAGGCCTCCTGGGCCGCCCGGTCCTGGTCTGCCTGAAAATTGACGGCGATGTCGTACACGGTCACGGTCTCGAATTGCTGGTCCACCACGCCTGCGATAGAGTCCTTGATACCGAATCCCGTGAGCACCAGGGCGGTGCAGCCGCCGATGCCCACGAGCATCATCACCAGGCGCTTGTGGTACCGGAAGATGTTGCGGATGGCCACCTTATGCAGAAAACCCACCCTGCCCCAGAAGGGCAGCCGTTCCAGCACCAGACGCTTGCCGGCCTTGGGGCTCTTAGGCCGGATGAGGTCCGCGGGCACAGCCCGCAGCTCCCGGCGGCAGCAGAACCAAGTGACGGCCAGCATACTCAGGGTATAGCTCACCACCACGATGCCGCACAGGGGCCAGTCAAAGGCCAGGCGGACTCTGGATGAAAAGTGATATAAGATGGTATACGCTTGCCAGATCATCTGGGGAAAGACGATGGAGCCTCCTACCACCCCTATTAGGCAGCCCAGCAGGGCGGCGCTGCCGGCATACGCCAGGTATTTGGCCATAATGCCGGCGCTGTCATAGCCCAGGGCCTTCATCACGCCGATCTGCGTCCGCTCCTCATCCACCATCTTGGTCATAGTGGTGATGCAAACCAGAGCCGCCACCAAAAAGAAAAACAGAGGGAATACCCGGCTGACCCCGGCCACGATGTCCGCGTCGCTTTCAAAGCAGACGTAGCCCACGTTGGTGTTCCGGTCCAGGACGTAGGTGTCCGGCGCCTGGAGCTCCGCCAGGTCCCGCCGCCCGTCCGTCAGGTCCCGCTTCGCCTGGTCCAGCTTCTCCCAGGCCTGGGAGAGCTCCCGGTCCGCCTTGGCCTGGGCCACGTCGAATTCCGCCTGGGCTCCCTCCAGCTCGCTTTGTCCCTGGTCCCACTGGGCCTTCCCCGCCTCCAGCTCCGATTGGCCCTGGTCGATCTCCGCCTGGCCCGCCTCCAGCTCCAGGCGGCTGGCCTCCAGCTGAGCCTGGGCACTGGCAAACTGGTCGTCTGCCTGGCCCCGGGCCGCGTCCAACTGGAGAAATCCGGCCTGAATCTGCTCCAGGCCATCCTCCAAAGCCTTTTTCTCGGCGGTCAGGGCGCTTTCCTGCTCGGCCAGGTCGTCCCGCTGTGCCTGCAACTCCTCCTGCCGGGTCAAAAGCTCCGCCTGCTGCTTTGAAAGGTCCGCTTGCTGCCGCTCCAAATCGCCGATGCGTTGCTCCAGCTCCGCCTTCGCCGCCAGAAGACCCTGGTCCTCCGGCGCAGCTGCCAGGCTCTGCTCCACCACCTGGAGCAGCTGCCGGGCGGCGGAAAGGCCCGTATTCACAAGACGCAGCCCGCTGTCCAGCTGCTCCAGACCCGATGCGATCTGCTCCAGCCCGCTGTCCAGCTGCTCCAAACCCGACTCCACCTGGGCCAACCCGTCCTTGAGCTGCCGCAGGCCGTCCGTGGCTTGCTGATACCGCTGGGACAGGGCGGCTTCCGTATCTGCCAGCTGGGCGTAAGTCTTCGCCTTTTCCTGCTGGAGCCGGATCTCCCCCTGGCTCAGCTCCCGGGAGCCCTGATCCGCCTGGGCCTGGGCCTGGGCCAAGGCCGCCTCGGCCTCGTCCAGGGTCTTTTTCTGCTGGTCCAGCTCCGACCAACCGTCGTCCAGCTCCGTTTTGGCCTGTTCCAGCTGCGCCTGGGCCTGGGCCTTTTCCGATTGATACTGAATCAGGCCCTTTTGGTATTCCGCCTCCCCGTCAGCCAGGACCTGCCGAGCGTCAGCCTGCACGGCGGCAAAGCGGTCCTGGGCCAGGGTCTCGGCCAGGTCCTCCAGGGGGTCCGCCGCCTGCTCCAGGGCCTGGTCATAGGCCGGAGCATACAGGGCGTAGGCCTGGTCCAGCTTTAAAGCCACCTCGGTATAGACCCCGTCCAGCAGGAAGGCCTCGGGGGGCAAATACAGGAAGGTGGCGATGGTACCGTCGCCCAGGGTGGTGCTGCCCCGCTCAAAGCTCATGTAAAGGGGCGAGCTGCACAGGCCCACGATGGTGAACTCCGTCTGCGCCAGCTTCTCCACGGTCTCCGGGTCGTTGGCCTGAGACAGGCTCAGGGTGGCACCCAGATCGGCCTGGCTGAAAAAATAGCCGTCGGCCAGGCATTCGTTGGGCGCCTGAGGCATACGGCCTGCCTGCAGCTCCACTACGTTGACCTGCCGGGTCAGGCTGTGCAGCCGGAAGACCTGGTCCTCCTCCCGGTCCTGCCGGCGCAGCAGCGCGTCCAGGGAGACCGCCCCCTCTGCCCGGTCCACCCCCGGCGCACCGGAGAGGGCCTCCACCGCCTCCTGGGTGTAGCCATAGGTATTCAGCACCCGAAAATCAAACAGGGCCTGGTCGTCCACATACCGCTGGGCCGTAGCCAGCATGGCGCTCTTGGTGGAGCGCAGGCCGGCGAAGAACCCGGCCCCCAGAGCGATGATGGCCAAAATGGCCAGATACCGGCCCAGAGAATTCCGAATGGAGCGGAAGAGGTCCCGCCGCATCGACCGGCCCATCACCATTCCAGCTCCGAGACCGGCCGGGGATCGGGATTGGCGGCGTTGGAGGTCACTGTGCCGTTTTTCACCCGGATCACCCGGTCCGCCATGGCCGTCAGGGCGGAGTTGTGGGTGATGATAATCACCGTCATGCCGGTCCTGCGCCCCGTGTCCTGGAGCAGCTTCAAAATCGCCTTACCTGTTAAGTAGTCCAGGGCTCCGGTGGGCTCGTCGCACAAAAGAAGCTTGGGATTTTTGGCCAAGGCACGGGCGATGGCCACCCGCTGCTGCTCTCCTCCGGAGAGCTGGGCGGGAAAATTCTTCAACCGCTGGGCAAGGCCCACGTCGGAGAGCACCTGCATGGGGTCCAGGGGGTCCTTGCAAATCTGGCTGGCCAGCTCCACGTTCTCCAGAGCAGTCAGATTGGGAATCAGGTTGTAGAACTGGAACACGAAGCCTACGTCCTGCCGACGGTAGGCGGTGAGCTGCCGCTTGGTGAAGGCGGAGACCTCCGCCCCGTCCAAAAAGACCCTTCCTTCGGTCAGGGTGTCCATCCCGCCCAAGATATTCAAAAGCGTGGTCTTCCCGGCGCCGGAGGGGCCCACGATCACGCACAGTTCCCCCCGCTCCACCTGAAAGGTGGCGTCATGCAGAGCCTCCACCGACACTTCGCCCGACCGGTAGACCTTGCCCACCTTCTGAAATTCCACAAAGGACATGCATATTCACTCCATTTCGCCGGGTTACACCCTAGACGTTGCCGAACACCGATCATTTTAACGTCTTATTATAGCCCCGGCGGGGCGGCAAATCATCAATAATTTGTAAATGTTCACAGGGAACGGGAATGGCACACGGTGTCTGCATGAAATGGCCTGGGGCTCCCGCGGCTCCGGTTGGCGCGGCCGACCGCCGCCCGCCGAGGGCACGTTCTGAATAGCGGGCTGTAGGGGCGGCCTTTGGCCGCCTGCGGGCGTGCTCGTCGGGGCAAAGTCCGCTTCGCTCCGGTTCCCCCTGCTGGGGAAACCTGCGCCCGCTTCCTTGCCCCTCCTCTCCCCACGAAGCCATCCGGCTTCGTGGGGCCCCCAATTGCGGGCGAGCGCAGCTCGCCCCTACGGGAGGAAACCCGATGGTGCGT
>CBCTHM010000036.1:0-13714 GCA_965146675.1 uncultured Eubacteriales bacterium
ATAAATTTGTATGGCGGGGTTTAGACTCCCGGCGGGGCGGCCTTGATGGGCCGCCGCGCCGGGTTTCTGTAGAATCGCAGGCGAGGCGTATGAAATTTTCCTTATTCCACGGGCACCAGCCAGCCGAACAGGTCCTCGGCCTTGCCGCACTGCATACCGTAAATCTGGTCGTAGACCCTCTGGGCCAGTGCGCCAATCTCATTGTTGTGAACCATGATGCTCCGGTCCTTCCAGATCAGCTCCCCTACCGGGGAGATCACCGCGGCGGTGCCGGTGGCGAAGACCTCGGTCAGGTTCCCCTGGGCCTGGGCCTGGAAGACCTCCTCAATGCTTAGCTTCCGCTCCGTGACCTGCACGCCCCAGTGCCGCAGCAGGTGAATCACGGAATCCCGGGTGATGCCGGGCAGGATGGTGCCGTCCAGGGGCGCGGTAATCACCTCATCGCCCAGGACGAAGAAGGCGTTGGAGGTGCCGATCTCCTCCACATACTTCTTCTCCACCCCGTCGAGCCACAGAACCTGGGAGCATCCCATGCTATGGGCCTTCTCCTGGGCCTTCAGGGCGCCGGCGTAGTTGCCGCCCACCTTGGCGTAGCCTGTGCCGCCGGGGGCGGCACGGACGTACTCATCCTCCACGAAAATCCGGGTGGGGGCCAGACCGCCCTTGTAATAGGAGCCGGAGGGGGAGGCGATGATGCCATACAGGTATTCGTTGGCGGGGCGGACGCCCAGAAACGCCTCCGTGCCGATGATGAAGGGCCGCAGGTACAGGGAGGTGCCCTCCTTTTCCGGAATCCAGTCCCGCTCCACGGACACCAGGGCCTTGTAGGCCGCCACCTGCAGGTCCTCGTCGATATCGGGGATGCACATTCTGTCGTTGGTCCTTCTGGTGCGCTTGGCGTTCATATCCGGGCGGAAAAGCTGGATTCTTCCCGCAGGGGTCTTATAGGCCTTGAGACCCTCGAACATCTCCTGGCCATAGTGTAAAACCGCCGCCGCCGGGTCCAGGCTCAGGGGGCCATAGGGCACGATGCGACCGTTGTGCCAGCCCTGCTCCCGGTTGTAATCCATGAGAAACATATGGTCGCTGAAGTAGCGGCCGAAGCCCAGATCGTCCGGGGCCGGCTTTTGCTTGGGATGCTCCGTCCTGGTGATGGAAAACTCATATTGCATGATCATACCATTCCTTTCCGCTGCTAAGCTGCGGCCCAATGGCCGAGATTATCCGTTCCAGGCGTCTAGCGCCTGCATGTTCAAGGGGAGGAACTTGGCCTTCCGGCCGGTAAACGCCTTCTCCTCCATGACGCGGATGATGGTCTCCCGCTCCACCACGCCGGTCTTTTTTAGAATCGCGCCCAGCATGACGATGTTGGCGCACCTGGCGTTGCCCAGCTCCTGGGCCAGAGTGGTGGCGTCCACCCGGCTCACGTTTACGTCGGGCCGGCCCGGATCCTGGGCAATCAGGGAGGCGTTGAGGAAGATGTCGCCGCCGGGCTCCACCATGGGGGCGAACTTTACCAGGGAGGGGTAGTTCATGGCCACCAGGGTGGTGATGGAGTCCGCGATGGGACAGGCGATGGTTTTGTCGGAGACCATCACGGTACAGTTGGCCGTGCCGCCCCGCATCTCCGGGCCGTAGGAGGGCATAAAGGTGACTTCCTTGCCCTCGAACATACCGGCATAGGCGATCATCTGGCCAATGAGCAGCACGCCCTGGCCGCCGAAGCCGGCGAAGATCATTTTCTGCGTGCGCATCTTATTTCACCTCCTCGGGGCATTTCAGGTTGCCCAGCGGATAATAGGGAATCATGTTTTCCTTGAGCCACTGCAAAGCGTCCACCGGCGGCAGGCCCCAGTTGGTGGGGCAGGTGGAGAGGATCTCCACAAAAGAGAAGCCCAGCCGCTTTTCCTGCACGTCGAAGGCCCGCTCGATGGCCTTTTTCGCCTTGCGCACGTTGGCCGGGGTGTTCAGGGCCACCCGCTCTACGAAGACCGCGCCGTCGATGGTGGCCAGCAACTCGGCCACCCGCAGGGGCATGCCGGAGATTTCCCTCTTTCTGCCGTCCACGCCGGTGGTGGACTTCTGACCGATGAGGGTGGTGGGGGCCATCTGGCCGCCGGTCATGCCGTAAATGGCATTGTTGATAAAGAACGTGGTGAATTTCTCCCCCCGCATGGCGGCGTGGACGATCTCGCCCGCGCCGATGGAGGCCAGGTCGCCGTCGCCCTGGTAGGTAAAGACGTACTTATCCGGGTGGGCCCGGCGGACGCCGGTGGCCACCGCGGGCGCCCGGCCGTGGGCGGATTCGCAGGCGTCCACGTTGAAGTACCGGTGGGCGTTGACGCTGCAGCCGATGGGACACACGCCAATGGTGTCGCCCAGGGCGTCCCGCTCGGCCAAAACCTCCATGATCAGCCGGTGGGCGATGCCGTGGGTGCAGCCGGGGCAATAGTGGGTGTCCTGGTCCCGCATGCCCTTGGTGTATTCAAAAATCGCTTTCATCTCACTTCGCCTCCGATAACAGCTTCTTTGTCTTCTCCACGATTTCACTGGGGGTCAGGATCATGCCGCCGCTGCGCTGAATGAGCTTCAGCGGATACTTACCCTTCAGCACCCGGTCCACGTCCTCGATCATCTGGCCCATGCTGAGCTCCGCGCAGATCACCAGTTTGGTGGTCTTGGGATCGATCTCCTGGAAAGCCTGCTCCGGGAAGGGCCACAGGGTCACGGGGCGGATCAGGCCGGCCCGGATGCCCTCCTTCTCCAACAGCTCCATGGCCTCCAGGGTCACCCGGGACACGGTGCCGAAGGCGGTGAACACCACCTGGGCCCCCTCCAGGCCCTGGGTCTGGTATTCCGGCAGCTCCCGCTCCGCCCGGGCGTATTTCTCCGCCATGGCCTCGCAGTTGGCCTCCAACTCATCCGGCTGCAGATATAAAGAACAGATGTACTTGCGCTCCCGCTGATTTTTATGTCCCGTGAGGGCCCAGGGCTTCCGGCGGGCGATGTCCTCCTCCGTCTCCACGATCCGCTTCTCCGGCAGCAGCACGGGCTCCATCATCTGGCCGATCATGCCATCGGCGAAGATCATCACCGGGTTCTGGTATTCGATGGAAACTTCAAAGGCCTTTCCGATCAGGTCCACCGCCTCCTGGATGGAGGCCGGAGCGTAGACGATTAGGTGATAGTCCCCGTTGCCGCCGCCCTTGGTGACCTGGCGGTAGTCGGCCTGACCGGGCTGGATGCCGCCGATGCCGGGGCCGCCCCGGGATACGTTCATGATGACGAAGGGCACGTGGGCCGCACAGGCGAACGACAGGCCCTCCTGCATCAGGGCGATGCCGGGGGAGGACGAGGAGATAAACACCCGCTTGCCGCACAGCGCACCGCCGTAGGCCGCGTTCACCGCCGCCAGCTCGCTCTCAGCCTGGGTGAAGGTACCGCCGGCCTTGCCCAGCTCTCTGGACATATACTCCGGCAGCTCGTTTTGAGGCGTGATTGGATACCCGAAATACAGGTCGCAGCCGGCCAGGATAGCCGCCGCGCCGAAGGCCTCGTTCCCTTTCATTAAAACTTTCTCACGCATGATCCCCGCTCCTTACTCTTCTGAATAGATGTTGATGATTCCGTCCGGGCACATGAGGGCGCAGCTGGCGCAGCCGATGCAGGCTTCCTGGTCCGTGATTCCGGCGGGGCTGTAGCCCTTCGCGTTGGTCACGTCCCGCCGCATCTGCAAGATGTGCTTGGGACAGACGCTGACGCAGAGCTCGCAGCCCTTGCAGTGGTCCTCCCGAAAGACGACTTTAAATTTGGCCATGTTCAACTCCTCCTGATGGTTGGCTCTTTCAGCCGATATTTTTATATTGGAACCAGCAAGGCCGGTTTTGGGGTCTCACTGGGCAAACGCCCCTAAAAGATCGGGGATCGATAGGGCCGCCGCACCGCCACGTCCAGCCAGGACTCCCGCATTTTCAGCTCCTCGATGACAAACAAGTTCACGGGCTCGGGCTCCTGGGCCAGCAGCGGTCTAACCTCCGGCTCTAAATCCCGGATGCAGCAGGTGTAGCGGATGGGAACCCCCAGCCGCTGGGAGAGCTGCCGGCACAGGCGCTGGCCCTTGAGAATGTCCTGGGGCCGGGTCTGCCGGAGCATGTGGGTGTTGTTCACCAGGCCGGAGACGGGAATGCCCACCATGTCCTGAATGGCCAGCACGTGCTCCAGGGCCCCGTCCAGGGTGGCGGTGTCCGGCCGGTTGGCGTTGATGACGCACAAAAGCTCGCAGTCGTCCCCCTGGAAATACTTGCGGAACTGGATGAGCACCATGGCCCCGGCGGCGTCCCCGCCGGCGTCCACCACGGTGGTCACATCTTGGTGCTCCAGGGGGCTGCGGATGGACGCCGTAATGGCGGGCAGCTCCGCGGTGATCTCCGTGTGATAGACGTTGCTGTACACGGCGATGCCCTGGGCCTCCAAAAGCGCCTGCCGCTCCCGGCTGCGGAAGTAAGGGTTGGCAATGTCCAGGTCCACCAGGGCGGTTTTATCCCCCCGGGCGGCCAGGGCCAGGGCATAGTTCACGGCGAACTCGGTTTTTCCGCTGCCGTAGTGGCCAGTGATGAGGGTGATGCGACGGTTTACTATGGTTTGCGTCATGGGGTCATTCCTTCTTATTGCTTCTTCTCCAGATTTTCATGGCGTCTGCCTGCCGGATGAGCTCGGCCCGGAAGTCCGGGTGGGCCAGGGAGATCACGGCCTCCGCCCGCTCCCAGGTGCTCTTGCCTGCCAGATTCACGATGCCATACTCTGTGACCAGGTAAAACGCCTGGCTCCGGGGGTCCGTGACGATACCGCCGGCGGGCAGGGTGGGCACGATACGGGATTTTACCCGGCCCTCCTTCTTGTCGAAGAAGGTAGAGGACATACAAATGAAGGACTGGCCCTCCTTCGCCATGAAGGCGCCGGTGAGAAAGTCCAACTGGCCGCCGGAGCCGCTGATGTGCCGCACGCCGGAGGACTCGGCGCAGGTCTGGCCAAACAGGTCCACCTCGATGCAGCTGTTGATGGAGACCATCCGGTCATGCTGGGCCATGACCGCGGGGGAGTTGACATAATCCACCGGCGTCAGGGCCAGGCCCGGGTTCTGGTCCACCCAGTCGTACAGTTCCTGGCTGCCCAGGCACAGGGTCCAGGGGCCCTTGTCCCGGTCCACGGTCTTATTATGATTGGTGAGCTTGCCGGAGCGGAACAGGTCCAAATAGGCGTCGCACAGCATTTCCGTGTGCATGCCCAGGTCCTTCAGGTCCGACTGCGCGATCATCTGGCCCACGGTGTTGGGCATGCCCCCGATGCCCAGCTGGAGCACGGACCCGTCCTTCAGCTGCTCTACGATCAGCCGGGCGATCTGAATGTCCGTGTCCGTGGCTTTGGCGGGGGGCAATGTGGGCAGGGGCCCATGGGGCCCCTCCACCACCGCGTCCACCTGGGAGATATGAATGCACTCGTCATACCCCCCCATGGCCCAGGGCAGGTTCTCGTTGACCTCCAGGACCACCTTCTTGGCCTTCCGCAGGGCGGCCCGGGTGGCCGCGCAGGTCAGGGAAAGGTTGAAATAGCCGTGCTTGTTCATGGGCGTCACCTGGATCATAGCCACGTCCACGTCCAGATACCGGGTATAGAGCACGGGCTCGTTGCGGAAGGTCATGGGGATGTAATTGCACAGATTTTTGTCATGATACCGGCGCTCGATGCCGCTCATATGCCAGCTGTTGTAGGTGAAGCTCCGGCGCTCCGGGTCCCGCTCCACCACGGCGATGGGCTGCATGGAAAGGCACCCCCGGACCTTCACGTCCCGCAGCTCTCCCACCCGGTCGGCCAGGGCCCCATCCAGAAGCGCTGGGATGTTCAGGCCCAGGCCGTACTCCACCCAGTCTCCGTCCCGGACCAGCCGGGCCGCCGCCTGGGGGGTAGTCAATTTCTGCTGATATTCCATTTGATATCCCATGATGTACTCTCCTCGCGGGTTTTTAGGACTGCCCGGCCAGCTTACGGAACTCCTCGTACCGAGCCCGGGAATCCTGGTCCGCCTCCTCAAAAAGCGCCTTGGCGTTCTCGGGGAAGCTGCGCTCCAGGGAAGCGTAGCGGACCTCGCCCTTCAGGAAATCCCGGTAGGGCAGGGTGGGCGCCTTGGAGTCCAGGGTAAAGGGGTGCTCCTTCTGGTCGGGATTGTACCGGTACAGAGTCCAGTAGCCCGCGTCCACCGCCTTTTTCATCTCCGCCTGCACCGCCTGCATGCCGGCCTTGATGCCGTGGTTGATGCAGGGGGCGTAAGCGATGACGATGGAGGGGCCCTTGTGGGCCTGGGCCTCAGTGAGGGCCTTGAGGACCTGGGATGGATTGGCGCCCATGGAGACCTGGGCCACGTAAACGTTGCCGTAGCTCATGAGAAGCTTGCCCAGGTCCTTTTTTTTGCTTTTCTTACCGGCGTACTGGAACTGGGCCACGGCGCCCAGGGGCGTGGCCTTGGAGGACTGGCCGCCGGTGTTGGAGTACACCTCCGTATCCACCAGCAGCACGTTCACGTCCTCCCCGGAGGCGAACACATGGTCCAGGCCGCCGTAGCCGATGTCGTAGGCCCAGCCGTCGCCGCCCACCATCCACATGGTCTTCTTGGTGAACTGATCTTTGTGCCGCAGCATAGCCTCGGCCAGCTCCCGGGCCCGTCCGGAGAGGGCCTCGGCCTGCAAAGCCGCCGCCAGGGCCCGGCTGGGCGCCTGGGATCCCTCCAGATCGTCGTAGTTCTCCAGCCAAGCCTGAACTGCCCGGGCCAGCTGGCAGCCGGGCTCCAGCAGCCCCTGCAACTCCTGGGCCTGCTGCTTCACTGCCTGCCGCTGCTGCTTCACTGCCAGGCACATGCCCAGGGAGAACTCCGCGTTGTTTTCAAACAGAGAGTTAGACCAGGCGGGGCCGCGGCCGGTCTCGTCGGTGGTATAGGGGATGCTGGGCATGGCCGCGCCCCAGGCCTGGGTGCAGCCCGTGGCGTTGGCAAAATACATCTTATCGCCGTAAAGCTGGGTCAAGAGCTTGATATAGGGGGTCTCGCCGCAGCCGGCGCAGGCCCCGGAGAACTCCAGAAGCGGCTTGCGGAACTGGCTGCCCTTGACGGTCTTGAAGTCGACGGCGTCCTTTTTTTCTTTCAGGGTCTGGGCATATTCCCAATGCGTCGGGTCCGCCTGAGCCTGGGCCACGGGCCGCATGGTCAGGGCGGCGCCCTTGGTGGGGCAGACCGCGGCGCAGCTGCCGCAGCTCACGCAGTCCAGAGGACTGACCTGCACGCGGAAGCTGTAATGCGAGAGCTTGCCCTTGGCCGGTACGGCGGCAAAGCCGGCGGGCGCCGCCTGCTGCTCCTGCTTGGTGAGCAGGTAGGGCCGGATGGCCGCATGGGGGCAGACGTAGGCGCACAGGTTGCACTGTATACAGGCCTCCGGGTTCCACAACGGCAGGTGCGTGGCGATACCCCGTTTTTCATAGGCGGCGGTGCCCAGGGGCATGTGCCCGTCTTCCAGACCCTGGAAGGCGCTGACCGGCAGGCTGTCGCCCTTCTGGGCGTTGATGGGGCGAAGAATCTTTTCAATGATTTCCGGCTGGCGTTCCGCTGCCGCCGGAGCGTCCTGCGCATCTGCCCAGCTAGCTGGCACCGGGATGGGCACCACGCCCTCCACGCCCCGGTCGATGGCGGCCAGGTTCTTGCGCACTACGTCCTCGCCCTTGCGTCCGTAGGTCTTGCGCACGCCCTCTTTCATGTAGCCAACGGCCTCCTCCACGGGGATGATCCCCGCCAGCCGGAAGAACGCCGCCTGCAAAACCATGTTGGCCAGGTTTCCCAGGCCCACGTCCTGGGAGATCTGATTGCCGTTGATGATGTAGAACCGGATCTGGTTGCGGTAAAGATAGCGCTTTACCGCCCCGGGCAGCTTCTCTTCCAGCTCCTCCGGCGTCCAGGCGCAGTTGAGTAGGAAGGTGCCGCCGGGCTTGAGCTCGGAGACGATGTCGTACTTGTCTATGTAGGTCTGGTTGTGGCAGGCCACGAAGTCTGCCCGGCTCACCAGGTACGTGGAGCGGATGGGATTTTGCCCGAACCGCAGGTGGGACTTGGTGATACCGAAGGATTTTTTGGTGTCGTATTCAAAATAGGCCTGGGTGTACATGGGGGTATGGTCCCCGATGATCTTCACGGAGCTCTTGTTGGCCCCGACGGTGCCGTCGGAGCCCAGGCCCCAGAATTTGCAGCTCTTGGTCTGGGGGTCCTCCACGAAAAAGCCCGGATCCGTATCCAGGGAGGTGCCGGACACGTCGTCGACGATGCCGATGGTAAAGGGGCTCTTGGGAGACTCCCGCAGCAGATTGTCGAACACGGCCTTGATCTGGGCGGGGGTGGTGTCCTTGGAGGACAGGCCGTACCGGCCTCCGTAGATCCGGGGGGCGTTGGGCCGGTTGACGAAGGCGGCGCACACGTCCAGGTACAGAGGTTCTCCGGCGGCGCCCGCGTCTTTCACCCGGTCCAAAACCGCGATGGAACGCACGGAGTCCGGAATGGCGGCGAGCAGATGCTTCACAGAGAAGGGGCGGTACAGGTGCACTTGCACAAAGCCCACCTTCTCGCCCTTGCTGCACATGGCCTCCACGGTCTCCTGCACGGTACCGGAGACGGAGCCCATGGCGATGATCACCCGCTGGGCGTCCGGGGCGCCAAAGTAATTGAACAGGCGGTAATTCCGGCCTGTCAGCCGGTTGATTTTCTCCATATACCGCTCTACGATACCGGGTACCGCCTGATAGAAGGGATCGGCGGCCTCCCGGACCTGGAAGTATACGTCCGGGTTTTGCACAATGCTGCGCAGGACCGGGTGCTCCGGGTTCAGGGCCCGGCTGCGGAACCGCTCCAGGGCCTCCTGGTTCAGCATCTGACGGAAGTCGTCATAGTCGATGGCGTCAATTTTCTGGATCTCATGGGAGGTCCGGAACCCGTCGAAGAAATGCAGGAAGGGCAGGCTGGCCTCGATGGCGGCCAGATGGGCCACGCCGCCCAAATCCATGACCTCCTGGACGCTGCCGGACGAGAGCATGGAAAAGCCGGTCTGCCGGCAGTTCATCACGTCGGAATGGTCTCCAAAAATGGAAAAAGCGTGGGTCCCCACGGTGCGGGAGGCCACGTGCAGCACGCCGGGGTGCCGTTGTCCGGAAATGCGGTGCATGGTGGGGATCATAAGCATGAGCCCCTGGGACGAGGTAAACGACGCCGCCAGGGCGCCGGATTCCAGGGCCCCGTGGACAGCGCCGATGGCCCCCGCCTCGGACTGCATCTCCATCAGCCGAACCGTCTGCCCAAAGATATTTTTTCGCCCGGCTGCGGCCCATTCGTCCGTCTTTTCCGCCATAGGAGACGACGGGGTGATGGGATAGATGCCGGCGACTTCGGTAAACGCGTAAGCCACGTAGGCCGCGGCCTCGTTGCCGTCCATGGTTTTCTTTCTGTTCATTCTGAGAAAGACCTCCTTCCAAGACCTCATGCTTGGTTCAGAATGCGGAATCATCCACTATTAAGACTATAATATTTCAAGGCATTTGTCAAAGGCTTTGTTGGGAAATGCTAAATTTTTTCTGGTTTTGTTTTCTATGTTTGTGGGATGCTGACAAACGAACCGCCTATACCTACAGAGTGCGAACGGAACCGGAGGATGCAGGGGCGGCCTATGGCCGCCCGCCGAGGGCGCGTTCTGAATAACGGGATGTAGGGGCGAGCTGCGGTCGTTCCGCTTGGTACCTCCGGTTTCACAGGCTTTGCGGGCGAGCGCAGCTCGCCCCTACGTCGTCGGAGCAAAGTCCGCTTAGCTCCGGGTCCCCCGTCGGGGAACCCTGCGCCCGCTTCCTTGCCCCTCCTCTCCCCACAAAACCTTGCGGTTTTGCGGGGACCCCAATTGCGGGCGAGCGCAGCTCGCCCCTACGGGACGTCTGTCGATGGTGGGCTGTAGGGAACGACCTGTGGTCGCCCGCAGAAAAACGCCACTGATTTTGTTGGGTTTGGCGGGCGAGCGCAGCTCGCCCCTACGGGAGGAAAATCGATGGTGAGCTGTAGGGGCGACCTGTGGTCGCCCGCAGGAAAACGCCACTGATTTTGTTGGGGTTGGCGGGCGAGCGCAGCTCGCCCCTACGGGACGTCTGTCGACGGTGGGCTGTAGGGGCGACCTGTGGTCGTTCCGCGGGAAAACGCCACTGACTTTGTTGGGGTTGGCGGGCGAGCGCAGCTCGCCCCTACAGGACGTCTGTCGACGGTGGGCTGTAGGGAACGACCTGTGGTCGCCCGCAGGAAAACGCCACTGACTTTGTTGGGGTTGGCGGGCGAGCGCAGCTCGCCCCTACGGGACGTCTGTCGACGGTGGGCTGTAGGGGCGACCTGTGGTCGTTCCGCGGGAAAACGCCACTGACTTTGTTGGGGTTGGCGGGCGAGCGCAGCTCGCCCCTACAGGACGTCTGTCGACGGTGGGCTGTAGGGAACGACCTGTGGTCGCCCGCAGAAAAACGCCACTGACTTTGTTGGGGTTGGCGGGCGAGCGCAGCTCGCCCCTACGGCAGGAAAATCGATGGTGGGCTGTAGGGAACGACCTGTGGTCGTTCCGCGGGCGTGCAAAGCACGCCCCTACAGAGCGCGAACAGAATTGGGGAGGTGGGAAACCGGCGGCTGGCAGGGCAGCCCGCGCAAAAGGCCCGCGGAGAACGGAAGCAACCGTTCTCCGCGGGCCTGCCAGGGTCCTAAACCCGGGCGTCCTTTTGTGCCGGATCGTTGAGTAGCGCGCCGTCCGCGGAAAACCGGGACCCATGACAGGGGCAGTCCCAGGTCCTCTCGTCCTTGTTCCACCGCAGGGCGCAGCCCAGGTGGGGACACCGCCGTGTGGTGGGGATGGCAAAATCGGCCAGGGTATGCCCCAGATTGGAAAAAAGCTGAGGCCGCAGGGAGGACCGCTGGGGCGCAAACACCGTCGCGAAGGGATTTTCTCGCCCCGTGACCAGGTCCGCAAGGATGGATGCGGCCACCATGGAGGAGGTCATGCCCCATTCGTTGAATCCCGACGCCACCAGCAGGTCCTTGGCAGCCGGGCTGTAAGGGCCGATATACGGCACCCCATCGAGACTCATGCAGTCCTGCGCCGCCCAGGCGTACCGCTCCCGGGCCTGGGGGAACTGCTGTTTCACATACGCCCGGACCGCATCGAAGCCGCCACCCTTTGCCCCTGTCCGGTGGTCCCCGCCGCCCACCACAAGCAGGTCCTTATAATTCCGGAAATACATGCCGCTTGGAGCCGTGTCGGCGTAGGTGCCGTGCAGGTCCGGCGCGTTCTCCAGCGCCACTGCAAAGGACCTGCGCTGGTAGAGCTTCATAAAATACAGGCCTCTCCGGTTCAAAACTGGAAAATGGGTCGCCACAATGATTTTCCGGGCGGTGATGCGCCCGGTGTCCGTGTAGGCGGCGCCGTCTTCAATTTTACGAACCATAGTGTGTTCGTAGATGGGCAGCCCTTGGGCCGCGCCGTAGAGAAACTTCAGGGGGTGAAACTGGGCCATGCCCGGGAACCGCTCGGCCCCGGCCACAGGGAACGGCAGGGGCGGCTGGGTGGTGAACTCCGCCGGGAAGCCCAGGCTGCGCACTGCCCCCACCTCCCGCCGGAGAAAATCCGCGTCCCCCCGGGCGTATAGGTAGGAGGGCTTTTCCTCCAGGTCGCAGTCAATGCCCTCGGCCAGGGACCGAAATTTTTCCACCGCCTCCAGGTTCGCCCGAAGATACTGTCCGGCCTTCTCCCGGCCGAACTTCCGGATCAGGTCAGAATACAGGGTGTCGTGCTGTGCGGTGAGCACGGCGGTGGTGCCCTGGGTCACGCCGCTGCCGATGGTATTGGCCTCCGCCAGCAGGCACTGCACCCCCCGCTCCTGAAGAGCCCGGGCGCACAGCACCCCGGCCATGCCGCCGCCAATAATCAGCGCCTCCGTGCTGGCGTCCCCGGTGAGCCGGGGGAATTGGGGCGGCGTAATGCCGTCGGTCCATAGACGTTTCATGGCAACCTCCTGCGCATACATTCTCGTTTTTTCTTTTTAGTATCCGCAGCCTGCCGGAAGATATTCCGCCGCTGCCACCAATTCGGCCGGTGTTCCGCGCCGTTCCGGGCCAAAGGGCGCGAGTCCGGGCCCTTTCCAGATATTTCCCAGGAAATATGCCGGGTTTTAAACCGTTTGGCGGGCGCGGGCCCAAGAGACGCATGACCCGGCGCGGCATGGGCAGGCTATGAAAGCAGAGCGTTCCGAGCCGCCGGCCGGGAGGTCGGGACTGCAGCATGGCCCATACATGTATTTTCTGACGAAAGGGTTTTGGTATCCCGCGATCGGCCGATTTGGGCGCCGCCGGAGCAAACCGGCGCCGGAGAGCCCAGGTTCGCGCCTATTCACAATGAAATTAAGAGCCTGGGCGCTTGACTTTTTCCCCTGCTTTCGCTATACTAGGTGCGAATCGCAGAACAAATCATACTTCGGGGAGTCGGACGCTTCCGGCTGAGATTGGGCAGTGCGTGCCCTAACCCGCGAACCTGATACGGGTCATGCCGTCGTAGGGAAAGATGTGATACCAAGAGAATCGCATTGCTGCCTCGGCTGGTTTGCAATGCGGTTTTATTTTTTGGGCATTTGCCCGATGGAGGTATCACAATGCAGCAAACGCAAGCGTCCCACCGCAAATCCCACCGCAAGCTCCGCGCTCTGTGTGAGGGCGCAATTCTCATTGCCGTAGCGGAAATTTTGAGCTTTCTGCCCCTGTGGAAGATGCCCTGGGGCGGGTCCATCGACCTGGCCATGCTGCCGGTACTGGTGTACTGCCTGCGCTGGGGCTTTGGACCCGGCATGCTGGTAAGCGTGGCCCACGCCCTGCTCCAGGCTCTGTTTGAGGGCGGCATCGCCATCGGTTGGCAGAGCATCGTAGGAGACTTTCTCCTGGCCTACGCGGTGCTGGGGGTAGCCGGCCTGTTCAGCGGTCGGAAAAACGGCTTTTATTTCGGCACCCTGCTGGCCTGCGGCCTGCGCTTTTTGGTCCACTATGTGGTGGGGGCCACCATCTGGGCCGAATACATGCCGGAGACCTTCTTCGGCCTGACTATGGTCAGCCCGTGGTTCTACTCGGCCTTGTACAACGGCTTCTACATGGCAATCGACACGGTTCTCATTTTGTTGGTGGGCTGGCTGCTGACCAAGACCCCCCTGCAAAAATTCCTGGTTCCCGAGCCCAAGGGCTGACGGGAAACTACGGGTCCCTTAGGCCCGCCGCCGAGTCTCCGGCGGCGGGCCTGATTTCTTGATTCATATCTCTGTAGGGGTCGGTTTTTCAAACTTGTTTGAAACACCACGGATTGCACGCGAAAGGGAACCCTGCCGGTTCCCTTTCCCTCTTTTCCTCCCTCTGAATCCGAGGGCCAACCCCTGTAGGGGCGAGCTGCGCTCGCCCGCAAAGCCTGTCAAACCGAATGTACCAGGCGGAACGACCACAGGTCGTTCCCTACATCCGGAATCGGTGAATTTCCCCGCGGACGGCCACAGGCCGCCCCGACACCCTCGAAACCACACCGCACCCTGTAGGGGCGTGCTTTGCACGCCCGCGGGCGACCGCAGGTCGCCCCTACAGACG
>CBCTHM010000037.1:0-12947 GCA_965146675.1 uncultured Eubacteriales bacterium
GTAGGGAACGACCTGCGGTCGTTCCGCGGGCGTGCAAAGCACGCCCCTACAGGGGCTTCGGCCCAAAGGATTCGGAGGGAGGGAACGGGAACCGTCAGGGTTCCCTTTCGCGTTCAATCCGCGGTTTTTCAAACCAGTTTGAAAAACCGGCCTCAACCTGACGAAATGTCAGGTTGGGGCAGCCTGTGGCCGCCTGCGGGGAAATTCACCGGTTCCGGATGTAGGGAACGACCTGCGGTCGTTCCGCGGGCGTGCAAAGCACGCCCCTACAGCGTCGGAGCAAACTCCGCTTTGCCCCTCCTCTTCCCACAAAACCTTGCGGTTTTGCAGGGCCCCCTTTGCGATTTCTTTCGACGGCACACCTGCCGGGGCGACCTGCGGTCGCCTGCGGGGAAATTCACCGATTCCGGTGTAGGGAACGACCTGCGGTCGTTCCGCCTGGTACATCCGGTTTCACAGGCTTTGCGGGCGAGCGCAGCTCGCCCCTACACAGTGCTGTGTGATTTCGGGGGCCTGGGCGCGGCCTGTGGCCGCCCGCGGGCTACAGCGTGCATGGGTGCGGAACGGTAGGAACTTCCGCAGCAATGGGCATGAAAGGACGCCTTCGCCCATACGCTGTCAGGACACAGCAGACTTTGCGATCACGAGGGAGGTACGTAGATGAAACAAGATTACCGGCAGGCCCCGTCCCTGTGCGCCCGGATTACGGAGGAGCTGCGGCGCCGGGTGCTGCTGGGGATTCTGGCGGAGGGGGACCGGCTGCCCCCGGTGCGGGAGCTGGCCGCAGAACTGGCCATCAACCCCAGCATCCTCCAGCGGGCCTACCAGACCCTGGAGGAGGAGGGCTGGGTCTGCTCCATCCCCGGCAAGGGCGCCTTTGTCTGCAACAGCGATACCGCCGGCGCGGTCCGCCTGGCGGGGCTGCTGGAGGAGCTGGACCGCCTGGCGGCGGAGCTGGAAGCCCTGGGGTATTCCCGGGCGGCGCTGGCCCAGCGTCTGGCGGACCAGGGAGGGCAGATTCATGATTGAGGTCCAATCCCTGGTAAAGTCATTTGACGGCCTGCGGGCCCTGGACGGTCTGAGCCTGCGGGCCCCCAAGGGCTCCGTTTACGGCCTGGTAGGCCCCAATGGCGCGGGAAAATCTACGCTGTTGCGGTGCATCACCGGGGCCTACCGCCCGGACGCGGGGACCGTAACCGTGGACGGCGCCCCAGTGTGGGAGAATCCGGGGGTCAAGGCCCGGCTGGCCTGCATCCCGGATGAGATCTTTTACTTTCCCAACGCCAGCATCCGGGATATGATGCAATTTTACCGCCGCCTGTACCCCGCCTTCGATCAGGAGCTGTTCCAGCGGCTGGGCCAGGTGTTTTCCCTGCCCAAGGGCAGTCCCATCCGCCGATTTTCCAAGGGGATGCAGAAGCAGGCGGCCTTTTGGCTGGCTCTGTGCGTCCGGCCGGAGGTGCTCCTGCTGGACGAGCCCGTGGACGGTCTGGACCCGGTCATGCGCCGGCAGGTCTGGTCTGTGCTCCTGGCGGATGTGGAGCAGCGGGGCACCACGGTACTGGTGTCCTCCCACAACCTGCGGGAGCTGGAGGACGTGTGCGACCGGGTGGGCATTGTGGACCGGGGCAAGATGCTACTCGAGCGCAGCCTGCTGGAGCTCCAGGAGAATATCGTCAAGGTCCAGTTGGTGCCGGCCCCGAACGGGAGCCTGCCGCCGGATCTGGACGTGGTGCATTGCAGCCGGTCCGGCCGGCTCCAGACCCTGGTGGTCCGGGGGGAGACTACGGCGGTGCGGGCGGCCCTGCAGGCCGCTGAGCCCGTGTATTTCGACCTGCTGCCGCTGTCTCTGGAGGAGATCTTTATCTATGAGCTGGGAGGTGTCAGCAATGCGCTGCGGAACATCGTACTTTAGCCCCGCTTTCTTTCGCAAGAGCCTTACCCGGTTCTGGCCCCTGTGGAGCGGCTGTACCCTGGCCGTAGCGGTGATGATGCTCACGCTGTCCGCCTCCCTGCGCTGGAACTCGCCCCAGGACGTGGCCCGGGAACTGACAGCCACCTGCGCCAGCCTGATGCCCATCGGCATGTTGTGCTACGGCCTTTTGTGCGGCGTGCTGCTGTTGGGCTACCTGTTCTCCCCGGTGAGCGCCAACATGGTCCACAGCTTTCCCCTGCGCCGGAGCGCTCTGTTCTTCACCCAGCTTTGCTCGGGGCTTATGTTTGCCCTGCTCCCCCTTTCCGTGGGGACCGTTCTGGCACTGTGTCTGTTTCCAGGCGCCGCCGGGGCTGCGCTGGCCTGGGCAGGGGCCTCCGCGCTTCTGTTTTTGTTCTTTTTCAGCCTGAGCCTTCTGTCCTGCGTCCTCACCGGCACGAAGGCAGCCGCGGTTCTTCTATACGCGGCGCTCCTGTTCGGCGCCCCGTGCCTGGAGGCCATGGCCAAAAACGTTGCCACCCCCCTGCTGTATGGCCTGGTCCGCCCTGCGGCTGCCTTGACCGCGCTGTGCCCGCCTTTGTACCTGCTCCAGCAGGCGGGGCAGGGACTAGGCGGCTCCATTGCCTGGCGTTATCTGTGGGCCGCCGGGGGAGCGGCGGTGCTGCTCTTGGGTCTGGCTCTGGCACTGTACCGGGCGCGGAAAAGCGAACGGGCCGGGGACTTCATGGCCTTCCGGGGCCTGGCCACTGTGTTCAAATACCTGTTCACCTTCGGCATCGGCCTAATTCTGGCCAACGCCCTGGCCTATCTGCTGGACGGCGGCTTTGACCGGGGGCTGGGCCGAAGCCTGATGTGGCTCCTGGCGGGCACGCTGGTGGCCCGGCTCACAGCGGAGTTGCTGCTCACCCGCAGCGCGCGGGTGTTCCGGCCCCGGGTCCTTTTGAGCTGCGGGCTCTGCCTGATCCTGGCGGCTAGCGCCCTGACCCTCATCGAGCTGGACCCGGCGGGGGTGGAGCGCCGGATGCCCCAAGCCCAGCAGGTGCTCTCCGTAGCCGTTTCCGACTCCCGATACCGGGAGGGCTTTCCCATCACGGACCCGGATCAGGTGGCGCTGGTGCTGGACCTGCATCGGGACCTGATCGGGGAAAAAGAGCATCAGGAGTCCCTGGTGGAGCTGGGCCCGGACTGGCGCTGGGGCGAATTGACCCTGTCCTATCATCTCCGGGATGGAAGCGTTTTGCTGCGGGATTACCAGTACCGCTTCCCTCCCGACCAGCTCTCGGATCCCGGCAGCCTGGCCAGCCGCCTGGGGCGGCTGCTCAACGCCCCGGAACAGGCCCTGGCCCGTCTGACCTGGACGGACCAGCCCCGGCAGACCCTGCGGCGGCAGATCCAGTCCTGCCAGGTCTTCGCCGCAGGCGCCACGGAGGACCCGGCCCTGGCCCAGGGCCTCCTGCTGGAGCGGCCCCAGGCCCAGGCCCTGTTTGACTGCATGTGGCAGGATATCCAGGCCGGGTCCCTGGGGCAGTCCGACGCCTATGTCCAAGCCGAGCCCGCGATGGCGCTGCGGCTGGAATTTGCCCTTTCGGTGCCGGGGGATCGGGGCGCGGCCCGGTATTTTTCCGTGGACGTGTCCGACGATTGCGCCGCAACCCTGGAGTATATCCAGAGCCGGAGCGCCGGGCCGGAATAGGGAACGACCTGTGGTCGTTGCGCCTAGTACATCCAATTTAATAGGCTTTTCGGGCGAGCACAGCTCGCCCCTACAGGGGTTGGCCCTGGGATTCGGAGGGAGGAAAAGTGGGAAAGGGAACCGTCAGGGTTCCCTTTCCCATTTCATCCGTGGTTTTATTGGTTTGAAAAACCGGCCGCCCCTACGAAATCTCTGTCTGATCTTCAATCCACGTGGCGGCCGGTGATGGAAAACAGCACCCACTCTGCGATGTTGGTGGCGTGGTCCCCGATTCGCTCCAGGTATTTGGCGATCATCAGAAGGTCCAGGTAATACTCCCCGTTTTGGCTGTCCCTGCCTACCCGCTCGATGAGCTCCTTTTTCACCGCGTCGAACAGATGGTCCACCACGTCGTCGTCGCCGATGACCTTCTGGGCCAGGGCCTGGTCCCGCCGGACAAAGGACTCCACGGACTCGCTGACCATGGCGATGGCCGCCTCCGCCATGTTGTGAATCATGGCGTTGGACTGCTGGTGCCGCCCCCGGATATACTGGGCAATCTCCGCGATGTCCGTGGCCTGGTCCCCAATGCGCTCCATATCGGAGATCATTTTCAGGGCCGAGGAAATGGCCCTGAGGTCCCGGGCCACGGGCTGCTGCTGCAATAGCAGCTTCAGGCATAGGCTCTCGATGTCCCGCTCCATCTGGTCCACCTGGGCGTCCGCGGCGATGGCGTCCTTGGCCGTCTGCACGTCCCCTGTGACCACGGCCTGCACCGCCGCGGCGATGGCCTGCTCACAGAGCTTGCCCATGTCCTTAAGCTCCTCGTGTAGCCGCTCCAGCTGCTGATCGAATCGGTTGCGCATCATCCAAACCTCCCTGTGATGTAGTCCTCCGTACGCTTGTCCTGGGGCATGGAGAACAGGGTCTCCGTGGGGCCGAACTCCACCATCTCCCCCAGGAGAAAGAAAGCCGTCCGGTCCGAAATCCGCACAGCCTGCTGCATGTTGTGGGTGACGATGACGATGGTGTACTTCTTTTTTAGCTCTGCGGCTAAGTCCTCGATCTTAGCCGTGGAGATGGGGTCCAGGGCGGAGGTGGGTTCGTCCATCAACAGGACCTCCGGCTCCACCGCCAGGGCCCGGGCGATGCACAGTCGCTGCTGCTGGCCGCCGGACAGGCCCAGGGCGCTTTTTTTCAGCCGGTCCTTGAGCTCCTCCCAGATGGCGGCCTGCCGCAGAGATTTTTCCACGATCTCGTCCAGCATGGCGCGCTTGCGGACCCCGTGGGTCCGGGGACCGTAGGCGACGTTGTCGTAGACGCTCATGGGAAAGGGATTGGGCTTTTGAAACACCATGCCCACCCGCCGGCGCAGCTTGTTCACGTCCATGGCCCCGTACACGTCCTGCCCGTCCAGCAGGACCTGGCCTTCGATGCGGCAGCCCTCCACCAGATCGTTCATCCGGTTCAGGGTCTTCAGCAGGGTGGATTTGCCGCAGCCGGAGGGTCCGATCAGGGCTGTGATTTCCCCGGCCGGCAGCCGCAAGCTGATGCTATTGAGGGCCTGGAACGCCCCGTAGTACAGATTCAGGTCCGCGATATCAAATTTGACGGACCCGGCAGGGGCCTGGGCCGGACGGCCGGGCTTTGCGGATTGCGCCATATTGCGTGCCTCCTTTTACGCCTTGCCCCCGCCCCGGGTCAGCCGCCTGGCCAGGAGAGAGGAGCCCGCGTTGATTGCGACGACCAGAACCAGCAGCACCACGGCGGTGGCCCGGGCCTGGTCCAGGTACAGCCCTTCGTTCATTAAGTTGTACATATGCACGGACAGAGTCCGGGTGGACTGGAACAGCGGGGCAAAAAACCGCTCCAGAAAATTGCCCTCACCGCCGAAAGCCAGGCCTGCGGTGCCGGAGCCGGAGGTGAAGATCAGCGCCGCGCTCTCCCCCAGGATCCGGCCCACGGACAGAATCACCCCCGCCAGGATGCCAGGCGTGGCGGAGGGCACGATCACCCGGAACACGGTGCGCAGCCGACCCGCTCCCAGGCCGAACGAACCCTCCCGGTAGCTGTCCGGCACGGCGAGCAGGGCCTCCTCCGTGGTTCGCAGGACCAGGGGCAGAATCATAATGGCCAGCGTCATGGCCCCGGAGAGCATGGAATAGCCCCAGCCGCAGGCAATGTTGAAAAACACATAGCCGAACAGCCCGTAGACAATGGAGGGGATCCCGGAAAGGGTCTCGGCGGTGAGCCGTACGGCCTTCACCAGCCGGTTGCCCCGCCGGGCGTATTCAGCCAGATACACCGCGGCGCAGACCCCGATGGGCACAGCCGCCAGCAGGGACAAAAAGGTGATGCACACGGTGTTCACCAGGGCGGGCATCATGGACTGGTTCTTGGTGGTAAAGCGCCAGGCGAACAGATCCAGACGCAGGTGGGGCACCCCGGTGACCAGGATGTAGCCGATGAGCACGACCACGGTGAGCAAGGCGGTCAGGGCCGCCAGACGGACGAAGACCGCCTGCACCACGGAGAGGACGGACTGCCGCCGGGAGGCGCTCATGATCTCCCCGGCCGTTTTGGGTGTTTTCATTTGGCGTCCCTCCGTTTCAGCAGGGTAAAGCAGGCGTTGATGAGGAGAATGAACACGAAGAGCACCACGCCGGTGGCGATGAGGGCCCGGCGGTGCAGGCCTGTGGCGTAGCCCATTTCGATGACGATGTTGGCGGTCATGGTCCTAAGGCCCTGCAAAAGGCCCCGGGGGAAGATGGGCTGGTTGCCCGCGATCATAATAACCGCCATGGTCTCCCCGATGGCCCGGCCCACGCCCAAAATCACGCCGGACATGACCCCGGAGGCGGCGGCGGGGAGCGCAACGGAGAACATGCTGCGCTCCCGGGTGGCCCCCAGAGCCAGGGAGCCCTCGTAATAGCTTTCCGGCACCGCCCGGAGGGCGGATTCGGCCACGCCGATGATGGTAGGCAGGATCATGATACCCAGAAGTAGGGAGGCGGTGAGCAGGCCCTTACCGGAAGTGCCGGTGAGGGCCTGCATGACAGGCACCAGAACCACCAGGCCGAAAAAGCCGTAGACGATGGAGGGGATGCCCGCCATCAGATTGACCGCAGGTTTGAGTACCCGGTAAAGCTTTTTCGGGCAGAACCTGGCCAGGTACATGGCGGTGAGCAGGCCCAGGGGCACGCCCACGGCGATGGCCCCTGCGGTGACGTACAGACTGCCAACGATCATAGGCGCGATGCCATACAGGCCCTTGCCAGGTCTCCAGGTGCCGCCGAAAAAGTTTCTGAAGCCGATCTCTCCAATGGTGGGAATGCCGCTTCCCAAAAGGTAAACGCAGATGAGCGCCACCGCGGCGATGGATACGCAGGCGGTGAGCAGGAACAAAACGCGCATGGCAGATTCCTTGTATTTTCTCATAGGCTTCCTTTCTCGTTCTCTTGCGGCTGAAATCCCTGGTGGGCCCCCGTTTCCACCCGCGCACCGCACCATTGCTGTTCATCCAGTCGGGGCGAGCTGTGCTCGCCCGCCGTTTCTCCTGTAGGGGCGAGTTGTGCTCGCCCGCCGTTTCTTCTGTAGGGGCGAGCTGTGCTCGCCCGCCGTTTCTTCTGTAGGGGCGAGCTGCGCTCGCCCGCCAAGCTCTACAAAACCGGAAGATATCCCCAGCGGGCGACCACAGGTCGCCCCTACAGACCCACCATCGATTTTCCTCCCCCAGGGGCGAGAATCGTTTCAAAGGGGCCCCGCAAAACCGCAAGGTTTTGTGGGAAGAGGAGGGGCCAGGCAGCGGGCGCAGGTTCCCCCGCTAGGGGGAACCGAAGCTAAGCGGACTTTGCCCCGACGATGTAGGGGCGTGCTTTGCACGCCCGCGGAACGACCACAGGTCGTTCCCTACATCCCCGCACCCTATAGGGGCGTGCTTCGCACGCCCGTGGAACGACCAAAGGTCGTTCCCTACATCCCCGCACCCTGTAGGGGCGAGCTGCGCTCGCCCGCCGTTTCTTCTGTAGGGGCGAGCTGCGCTCGCCCGCCAAGCTCTACAAAACCGGAAGATATCCCCAGCGGGCGACCACAGGTCGCCCCTACAGACCCACCATCGATTTTCCTCCCCCAGGGGCGAGAATCGTTTCAAAGGGGCCCCGCAAAACCGCAAGGTTTTGTGGGAAGAGGAGGGGCCAGGCAGCGGGCGCAGGTTCCCCCGCTAGGGGGAACCGAAGCTAAGCGGATTTTGCCCCGACGATGTAGGGGCGAGCTGTGCTCGCCCGCGGAACGACCACAGGTCGTTCCCTACATCCCTGCACCCTGTAGGGGCGGGCTGTGCTCGCCCGCCAAGCCCTACAATCGTTCGATTTCCTGGGCGGGGATATCTCAGCCCAGTTCCGACCAGTCGGTGATTTGGCCCAGGAAAATATCCCGGATTTGCTCCTTGCTCAGGCTGTCCAACGGATTGGACTGGTTCACAATCACGGCGATACCGTCCAGGGCGATGGCTACGGAGGTCAGGCCCTGGGCCAGCTCTTCCTCCTTGAGTTCCCGGGAGCTCATGCCGATTTCGCAGGTGCCGTCGATGGCGGCGGTGATGCCGGCACCGGAGCCGGTCTGTTGCACGTCGATGGTGACGCCGCTGTTGAGCGCCATATAGGCCTCCGCCAGCTCCATCATCACAGGTCCCACGGAGGTGGAGCCGTTGAGGCTCAGATTGCCCTGCAGGCCCCCAGGGGTATACGCCGGGGCTTGATCCTGGACCGCGATATACTTCTCAGCCAGTATGGCCTGGCCCTCCCCGCTCTGAATAAAGGTCAGAAAGTCCTGGCCCAGCTCTGTGATCCGGTCAGCCCGGTAGCAGAGGTTGAAGGGGCGGGACACGGGGTAGGCGCCGGATTTCACCTGCTCCACTGTGGCCTTCACGCCATCCACGGCCAGCGCCTTCACCCCGCCGTCCATGGAGCCCATGGAGATGTAGCCGATGGCGGTCTGGTTGCCGGCGACGGTCTGGGTCACCACGGAGGTGGCGTTGACAATTTCTGCGGTCTGTACCGTGGCGTCGTCGCCCTCTGCGTCCATCACGCCCAGGATTTCCACGAACGCGCCCCGGGTGCCGGAGCCCTCCTCCCGGGAGATCACGGTGATGGCGCCCTGCTGGGATTGGCCCGGGTTGGAGCCGCCGGTTGGGGCGTTGGTGGAATTCGTTCCGGGGGCGGGCGACGGGTCTGCGGTGGCGCAGCCTGCTAGGATGCCGGCTGCCAGCACAGCCGCCAGGGCCAGCGCCCCTTGCCTTTTCCTATTTTTCATATGCATTTCCTTTCTCCTACCCTATAGCGGTAGTATTTCCCGTTTTCCTTGGGTTATCAGGCTTCCGGGTACGGCTTCATTATAGGCCGGGCTGGTTAAAACCCCCACCACGCGCCGGTTAAACCTGTGTAAAATTCCCGATACCCTCTATCAAGGACAAATTCGCGGTCTTGTTTCAGCTAAAAATAATTTTGTAATCCATATTGACAGTCACATAACTATGTGTTATAATTTTTCTATCGCAAAAAGTGGAGGTGTGATGCTAATGCGTTGGATTTTGCCCGGGACGGTGCTGGAGGCGGACCCGAACCGACCGGAGGCGGCGGAGGAGGTGTTCTCCTCATTGTTCCTGGGGGGCGGCCTGGTTTTGTCCCAGATTTGCCGCATCACCGGTCTGGAGCCCTACACGGTGCAGAACTGGGTAAAGCGGGGCTTTTTGGCCCCGCCGGTGCGGAAGAAGTACAACCGCCGGCAGCTGTGCCGCATCCTAATCATCAATATGCTGAAAACCGCCCTGCCCATGGAAGCCATCTGCAGGCTTTTGTCCTACGTGAACGGGCAGCTGGACGACGAGAGCGACGACACCATCGACGACAGCCAGCTCTATCTTTATTTTCTGCGGCTGGCCGCCGGCTGTCGACTGGAGCTGCCCCTGCCCAGGCTGGACCGGGAGCTGGAGGCAGTGCTGGCGGACTACCAGGAGCCCTGCGCCGGGGACCGGGCCCGAATCGCCGGGGCGCTGCGGGTGATGGTGACCGCCTACCTCTCCTCTCAGTTCCAGAAGCAGGCGGAGGAGCAGCTCCAGGAGCTGGGGATGTAAAAAGAGGAGCGCGGGAAGCATGGAAAAAAAGTCGGGAAAAAAGGCTGCGAAGCGGGCGGTTAAAATCGTCCTGCTGATCGCGAGCCTGGCCCTGTGCGGCTATGTGTTTTATTGGTTGGTCAGCTCCGTAGTGACCAGCGGGTCCTGGCAGAGCTGCAAGCAGGAGCTGACATCGGCCTTTGTGGACGCCAGGAGCCAGGGCGCTCAGGCCCAGTATCAGGGCCAAGTGACGGACCTGGACCAAATGGCCTTGTCCGCCTACTATGGCAATCTGATGGCCGGCAGCGTGTACCGGTCCGGGGGCGCGCCGGACCGCCAGGATGCCGTCACCTTGTACCTGCCCGGCGGCACGGCGGTGCTCTCGCCGGTTCAGGGCGCCGACGGGGCCATCCACTTGCAGTGGACCGCCGGGGACCGGACCCGGGGCTTTTACTTACAAATAGGATTGGGCTTCGACCATATGGTCCGGGCCTTCGCCGGCGCCCAGGAGCGGGCCGCCGAGATAGAAAAAGGAGCGTAACAAACATGCAAGACGGAACCTATCGCTGGAGTCCTGGGGATTCCGGCGGCGACCAGAAGCGGCGGGCCGACCCCCGGCGGCTGGGAAAATTTTTGGGCATCGGCGCCGTCGTGGTGCTGGCCCTGCTGCTGGTGTCCACCTGCTGGTACACCGTGGACGACAAGCAGCAGGCGGTGGTCACCACCTTCGGCAAGGTCACGGACGTCACCGGCGCCGGGGTCCACTTCAAGCTGCCCCTGGGCATCCAAAAGGTCCAGAAGGTGGATGTAAACGTATATCAGAAGATTGAGCTGGGTTACCGCACGGACGCCTCCGCCTCCGAGGGCTACGACCTGATGGAGAACGAGAGCAAGATGATCACAGGAGACTACAACATCGTCAACGTGGAGTTTTTTGTGGAGTACAAGGTCTCCAACCCGGAGCGATACCTCTTTGGCTCCTACCAGCCGGAGAGCATCCTGCGAAACCTGATTCAGAGCCAGGTCCGCAACGTGGTGGGCTCCACCCAGGTCGACGCGGTGCTCACCGACGGCAAGGAGTCCGTGCAGATGCAGGTCAAGGAGCTGGTAGCGGAAGTGCTCCAGGACTATGACATCGGTCTGACCCTGGTGGATGTGAAGATCCAGGACTCCGAGCCCCCCACCCAGGAGGTCATCGAGGCCTTCAAGGCGGTGGAGACCGCCAAGCAGCAGGCCGATACCGTGGTGAACCAGGCCAAGGCCTACCAGAACGCCCAGCTTCCCCAGGCCCAGGCCCAGGCGGACCAGCTCCTGCAAAACGCGGAGTACCTGAAGCAGGCGCGGATCAACGAGGCCGTCGAGCAGGTGGCCATGTTTGAGGCCATGTACGAGGAGTACCGGCTCAACCCGTCCATCACCCGCTCCCGCATGTACTATGAGGCCATCTCCCAGGCCCTGCCCGGGGTGAAGCTGTTCATCAGCACCACCGGCGAGAACGGCGTGGACATGGTCCTGCCCTTAGAGAGCTTCGTCGACACCGGCTCAGAGCCCACCACCCCGCCGGAGACCACGGAAGGAGAAACGGAAAATCCATGAAAAAGAAATTGATCTGGGGCGCTGTGGCGCTCCTGGCGCTGATCTGCCTGTTCGGCTCTATGTATACCGTGTCGGAGGATCAATACGCCTGCCGGGTCCGGTTCTCGAAGATCATCGAGACCACCGAGACCCCGGGACTCCACTTTAAGCTCCCCTTTCTGGACAGCGTAAAGTATTTTCCCAAGGCCACCATGCTCTACGACATCCCGCCCTCTGAGGTGCTCACCTCCGATAAGCAAAACATGACCGTGGACAGCTACGTGCTCTGGCGGGTCTCTGACCCTCTGCTGTTCTACCAGTCCCTGGGCTCCACGGTGGTGGCGGAGGAGCGGCTGGACGCTTTGACCTACAACACCTTGAAGAACTTCCTGGGCACTCTGTCTCAGTCGGACATCATCAACATGGACGACGCGGCGGGCCGCAACGACATTTACGCCGGCATTGCCGACGGGGTGGATCGGCTGGCGGAAAATTACGGCATCCAAATCGTGGACGTGAAAATCAAGCGGTTTGATTTGCCGGAGTCCAACGAGAACGCTGTGTACACCCGCATGATCTCCGAGCGGAACCAGATCGCGGAGAAATACACCGCAGACGGCAACTATGAGGCCTCCATTTTGCGCAACGATGTGGACAAACAGGTGAATATCCTTTTGTCCAACGCCAAGGCGGACGCGGCCAAACTGGAGGCCGAGGGCGAGGCCGAGTACATGAAGCGGCTGGCCGCGGCTTACAACACCGAGGAGAAACAGTCCTTCTATGAATTCACCCTGGCCCTGGACGCCCTGCAGCAGTCCCTCAGCGGCGGGGAGAAGACCATTATTCTGGGTGAGGATTCTCCCCTGGCCCAGATCCTCTTAAAGCCCTAATCGCAAAACGCGCCCCAAAGCCAAGGCTTCGGGGCGCGTTCCTGCATTGTGCTCTGCGGGATTGTTGCCGCTGGTGCGTCTGTAGGGGCGACCTGTGGTCGCCCGCGGAGAAATTCTCCGAATTTGGATGTAGGGAACGACCTTTGGTCGTTCCGCGGGCGTGCAAAGCACGCCCCTACAGCAGTCGCCAATTTGAAAGACCGCCCACAGAAACGGGCTTCGGCAGGGCCAGGGTCGCCTGCACCCTGGCCAACCGTGAGGCCGGGCCGTCCAGCAGGGTCCGGAGGGAGGATTCCCAAGGAGGGGCGGCTTGTAAAAAGCCCCGCCTTGGGCGCCCTTCTTTTCGTGTCTTTTCTTGGGCGCGCAAGAAAAGACACCCGCCGGAGGCATGACGGGTTGTAGGGAACGGCCTACGGCCGCTTTTGCGGGCGAGCGCAGCTCGCCCCTAGGGAATGACTTTCGACGGTGCGTCTGTAGGGGCGAGCTGCGCTCGCCCGCATGGGCTGCTTCCCTCAATGAAACTCCGACGGGCGTGCAAAGCACGCCCCTACGGGATGTCTTTCAATGGTGCGTCTGTAGGGGCGACCTCTGGTCGCCCGCTGGCGTGCAAAGCACGCCCCTACAGCAGTCGCCAATTTGAAAGACCGCCCACAGAAACGGGCTTCGGCAGGGCCAGGGTCGCCTGCACCCTGGCCAACCGTGAGGCCGGGCCGTCCAGCAGGGTCCGGAGGGAGGATTCCCAAGGAGGGGCGGCTTGTAAAAAGCCCC
>CBCTHM010000038.1:0-10665 GCA_965146675.1 uncultured Eubacteriales bacterium
ACCTGTGGTCGCCCGCGGGCGTGCAAAGCACGCCCCTACAGAGCGCAGCGTGGTTCCGGGGGTGTCGGGGCGGCCGCTTACCCCCGGCTGATGGACCTGCCCAGTTTGCGGTCCCGCCGCCACTGGGGCGCGGGGCCGTCGTCCCCCCAATACTCGTCCAACTCCTGGATCAAGCCGTTCTGCATTTGAAAAAAGGAGACCACGTGGAACGAGGCGTCTTCTGAAAACACCTGAACCACGGTGACGTAGCCCGTCCCAGCCCGTTCCACCCGCCGGACCGCTCCCCGCCAAGCCCCGGGATAGTCGCAGTTGGCGGACAAAAATTCCTCCACGTTAAATTCCTCGTCGGAGCAGTGCCACCGGACCCGGGCGTCCTTTGTAAAATATTCTTCCAGGGCCTGCCGGTCCTGGGCCGCCACCCGGGCCCAGTACGTCTCAAAAAAGGCGCTGGGGTTCTGGATCTCCTGCCTATGGGACTGGGTCATAAGAGCCTCCTTTTCCTCATTCCGCCCCCTTGGGCGGGTTTTGCTCCAGATAAATCAGCAGCACCGCGATGTCCGCCGGACTCACCCCGGAGATGCGCCCGGCCTGCCCGATGGACAGGGGACGGACCTGGGACAGCTTCTGCCGGGCCTCCAGCCGAAGGCCCTCGATGGCATGGTAGTCCAGGTCCGGGGGCAGGCGGCGGGACTCCTCCTTCTGAAATTCCTCTACCTGGCGCTGCTGCCGGACCAGATAACCCGCGTATTTGAGCTGAATCTCCACCTGCTGCCGCACCACCTTGGGCAGCTGCGGGCGGTCCTTGTCAAACGGGGCCAGGTCGTCATACCCCAGCTGGGGCCGCCGGATCAGGTCCGCCAGCTTGGCCGAGCGCTGCACCGGGGCGGTGCCGGCCTGCAAGAGCGCCCCATTCAGGGCCGGGGACGCGGGCACGCCGGCGGATTCCAGACGCCTGATCTCGCGGGCCACCTGGGCGTATTTTTCCTCCACCGCCTGCAGCCGCTGGGGGGGCACCAGACCCACCCGGCAGCCCACGGCAGTCAGGCGGAAATCCGCGTTGTCCTGCCGGTGCAGCAGCCGGTACTCGGACCGGCTGGTCATGATGCGGTAGGGCTCGTTGGTCCCCTTGGTCACCAGGTCGTCGATCAGGGTTCCGATGTAGCACTGGTCCCGGGTCAGGAGCATGGGGGGCTCGCCCTTGAGCTTCAACGCGGCGTTAACCCCCGCCACAAGGCCCTGGACCGCCGCCTCCTCATAGCCGGAGGTGCCGCAAAACTGCCCGGCGCCGTAGAGCCCGGGGAGCCGCTTGCAGGCCAGAGTAGGCAAAAGGGCCGTGGGGTCCACGCAGTCATACTCGATGGCGTAGGCCGGGCGCAGGATCTGGGCCCGCTCCAGACCCGGAATGGTGCGCAGCATCTGCTCCTGCACGTCTTCGGGCAGGCTGGAGGACAGGCCCTGCAGATACAATTCCTCCGTGTCCAGCCCGCAGGGCTCCAGAAACAGCTGATGCCGGGGCTTGTCCGGAAACCGGACGAGCTTGGACTCGATGCTGGGGCAGTACCGGGGACCCACCCCCTGGATGGTGCCGTCGAACAGGGGGCTCCGGTCCAAATTGGCGCGGATGCAGGCGTGGGTCTTCTCGTTGGTGTAGGTGAGGTAGCACACGGCCTGATTTTCCGGCGCGTGGGCGGTGGTGAAGGAAAAGGGTTCCGGCTCCGGGTCTCCGGGTTGCAGTTCCATCTGCGAGAAGTCCACGCCGCGGCGGTTGAGCCGGGGTGGCGTGCCGGTTTTGAACCGGCGCAGGGGCAGGCCCAGGGCCCGCAGGCAGCCGGAGAGCCCTTGGGCGGCGTGCATGCCGTCGGGGCCCGAGGGCACCACGCAGGCGCCTGTGATCACGGCGCTGTCCAGATAGGTGCCCGTGGCCAGGATCACGGCCCGGGCCCGGTACTCCGCTCCCAGCTGGGTTCTGAGGCCCGCGACGGCGCCGCCCTCTACCAGCAGCTCCGTAACCATGGCCTGCTTCAGGTCCAGATTTTCCTGGAGCTCCAGGGCGTGCTTCATATATGCCTGGTACCGCCGCCGGTCCGCTTGGGCCCGCAGGGAGTGAACCGCCGGGCCCTTGCCCCGGTTGAGCATCCGGTATTGGATGCAGCAGGCGTCCGCAGCCTTCGCCATCTCGCCCCCCAGGGCGTCCAGTTCCCGGACCAGGTGCCCCTTGCCCGTGCCGCCGATGGCGGGATTACAGGGCATGTTGCCCACCGCGTCTAGATTGATGGTGAATACCACGGTCTGCATGCCCAGGCGGGCAGCGGCCAGCCCAGCCTCAATGCCCGCGTGGCCCGCGCCCACCACGGCCACGTCATAGGTTCCTGCCAAATAGCCCAAGTTCCTGCCTCCCAAGCCGGGATCCCCCGGCGCCTAAAATCGTTGTAAGGAATTATACCAGATTTTTCGGGCAAAAACAAGGCGTCGGCGCGAGGCGGCGCCGGTCGATTGCCCCGAAAACCCGAGAATTCCCCCCAAAGTGCACTGTAGGGGCGGCCTTTGGCCGCCCGCAGGAAATTTCTCCGAATCCGAATGTAGGGGCGACCTGCGGTCGCCCGTCGATATCTGTAGGGAACGACCTTTGGTCGTTCCGCGGGCGAGCTCGTCGGAGCAAAGTCCGCTCAGCTTCGGTTCCCCCTGGCGGGGAAACCTGCGCGTGCTTCCTTGCTCCTCCTCTCCCCACGAAGCCCTCCGGCTTCGTGGGGCCCCGTTGCGATTTCTTTCGACAGTGTGCCTGTCGGGGCGACCTGTGGCCGCCCGCAGGGGAATTCACCGAATCCGGCTGTAGGGAACGACCTTTGGTCGTTCCGCGGGCGAGCGAAGCTCGCCCCTACAGAAGGCGCAGATTTCTATGAGTCCGCTACAGACGCAGGTTCCGGCAGGGCCAGGGTCGCTTGCACCCTGGCCAACCGTGAGGCCGGACCGTACAGCAGGGTACGGAAGGGTTTCCAAAGGGGGCGACATCGTCGGGGCAAAGTCCGCTGAGCTCCGGTTCCCCCGGTTGGGGAAACCTGTGCCCGCTTCCTTGCCCCTCCTCTCCCCACGAAGCCCTCCGGCTTCGCGGGGACCCCATCTTGCCCCCTTTGGCGCCCTCCTTTTCGTGCCTTTTCTTGGGCGCGCAAGAAAAGACACCCGCCGGGGGCACACGGGGCGAGCGGAGCTCGCCCCTGCGGGATAACTTTCGATGGTGGTCCGTAGGGAACGCCCCACGAAGTCAACCGGCTTCGCGAGCTACGGGTTGCTGGAGTCCCGGCGCCGCCGCGCATGGTTCTCGCCGCCCCATGTTCGGACGGCATTTACAAATCATTCGTTTTGTAATACAATAGAGGCCGTGAGAAACGGACGAATTCTGGTTAGAAAATTGAGAGAAAAGAAATCGCTTATGATCACAACACGCAGACTCGCGCTTTCAGAACCAGGGCTACGCCAACGAAGCGCTGCGCGCCGTGCTCTCCGCGCTTTTCCAAGGGGGATATTCCAGGTCGCCGCCGGAGCCTTTGTGGAGAGTGCCGCCAGCTTCCGGGTGAAGGAAACGTGTGGGATGGTTCCCAGGAACCTGGAATAGGACCTGGCGTATCAAGGAAAACTGCTTCCTTGCAGGTATTTTTTGATTCCAAAATAACAGTAGCGGCCGTGCCGCTGGAAAGGGAAACGCCCATGAAACTCACATCCAAAGCCGCTCGATTTCTGGGGCGCCTGCGCACGGCCAGTCTGCGCCGTATGGGGCGGCACCTCAACGCCATCCATAGAGAGACCGGGAAAAACCGGGGATTTCTGCTCTGCGACATGCTCTGGTGCACCCTTCGGTACGGGGTGGGATACCTGGAGTACCATGTGTTCGGCTTCGCGGAGAACCGGGGCGCCAACCGGAAGACCTTCATGACCATGAGCCACAACGTGGCCCTGGCCCGGATGGTCAACGACCCCGGCTGTTATCCTCTGCTCAACGACAAATTTCAATTTCTGGCCCGCTATCAGGCGTTTTTGGGCCGCAGGTGGCTGGACCTGCGGCAGACGGATGCCGCGGGCCTGGCCCGGTTCTGCCAAGGCTGCCCCGCGGTCTTCGCCAAGCGGCACGCGGACTTCGGGGGAAAAGGGGTGGAGAAGCTGAACCTGGGCCCGGACACGGATTTCGGGGCCCTGTACCCGCGCCTGCTGGAGCGGGAGCAGTATCTGGTGGAGCAGGCCATTGTCCAGCACCCGGATTTGGACCTTCTTTGCTCCAGCTCCGTGAACACCCTGCGGGTGGTGACCCTGCTGGTGCAGGGCGAGCCCCGGTTCGTCTACGCCCTTTTGCGCATGGGCAGCGGGGACTGCGCCGTGGACAACATCTCCAGCGGCGGCCTGTACACCCTGGTGGGGCCGGAGGGCGTCCTCACCTACCCCGCCTTCTGCGACAAAACCGGGCTCTATTACGACGCCCACCCCGCCTCAGGCACCCCGTTTTCCGGCTTCCAGGTGCCCTGCTTTTCGGAGGCGGTGGACCTGTGCCGGAAGGCGGCGCTGGTGGAGCCACGGCTGGGCTATGTGGGCTGGGATGTGGCAGTGACGCCCCAGGGACCCGTTTTGGTGGAGGGCAATAACCTGCCCGGCTACGACATGGCCCAAAACGCCCGGTTCCACCCGGACGGCGTGGGGTTGCTGCCCCGGTTCGAGGCGCTGGTGGGCGCGCCCATCCCCCGGGCCTGAAATGGGTTGACAGCGCTCCAGTTTCGGCTTATACTGAACGCTGAGCGGCAAACCCTGGCCGCCTGCACGGCGCTACGTCGGCAGATTGCAACGCGGGGTTTGCGCATCAGATTTGATTGAACAAGGAGGGAACAGCATGGACGCAGGTAGTAACGGCACATCCGCGGGCCGAAGTAAGCCGGGGCCTGCCGCCCGCGGCGTTCCCTGACTGCGCCTGTGCGCGGCCTGCCCTGAAAAAGAATCGGCCCCCAATGTGTTTTTACTTCCTAATCATCAAATACTACGTATTAGGAGGAAACACTATGGAGAAACAAGCCCCCATCCTGGAGAAGACGCTCCTGAAGCTCCTGGAGGAAAAGAAGTACCCGTCCCTGCGGGACATTCTGGTCACCATGAACCCCAGCGACGTGGCGGGGATTTTCCAGACCCTGGACCGGGACCGCATTCCCCTGCTGTTCCGGCTGCTGCCCAAGGAGCAGGCGGCGGAGACCTTTGTGGAAATGGAGCCCGAGGACCAGGAGCTGCTGATCCGGGGCCTCTCCGACAGCGAGCTCAAGGAGGTCCTGGACGAACTGTACGTGGACGACGCGGTGGACCTGGTGGAGGAAATGCCGGCCAACGTGGTCCGGCGCATCCTTGGCCAGGCGGACCCGGACACGCGGGCCACGATCAACGAGCTGCTGCGCTATCCGGAGAACTCCGCCGGCTCAATCATGACCACGGAGTACGTGACTCTGCGACCGGAGATGTCCGTGGACGCGAGCATCCAGCGCATCCGGCGCACCGGCGTGGACAAAGAGACCATTTACACCTGCTATGTCACGGAGAACCGGACCCTACTGGGCCTGGTCAGCGTGAAGGACCTGCTGCTGGCGGAAAGCGACGACACCCCGGTCCGGGAAATCATGCAGACCCATGTGATCTCCGTCACCACCCAGACCGACCAGGAGGAAGTGGCGCACATGTTCGCCAAGTATAACTTCCTGGCCATCCCCGTGGTGGACGCGGAGCACCGCATGGTGGGCATCGTGACCTTCGACGACGCCATGGACGTGTTGGAAGAGGAGGCCACGGAGGACATCGAGATCATGGGCGGCATGAGCCCCTCGGAAAAGAGCTACATGCGCGCCTCCATTTGGGATTTGTGGAGGCAGAGAACCCCCTGGCTGCTGCTGCTGATGGTCTCGGCCACCTTTACCAGCATGATCATCACCGGCTTTGAGAACGCTTTGGCGGCCCAGGTGGCACTGACCGCCTTTATTCCCATGCTCATGGATACCGGCGGCAACTCCGGCTCCCAGTCCTCCGTCACAGTGATTCGCAGCCTCTCCCTGGGAGAGCTGGGCATTCGGAACCTGGCGGCGGTGATCTGGAAGGAGGTCCGGACGGCCCTGGCCTGCGGGTTGACCCTGGCGGCGGTGTGCTTTTTGAAGATTTTGCTGGTGGATCGGTTGCTGATGGGCAATCCCAATGTCACCTTGACGGTGAACCTGGTGGTGTGCCTGACGCTGACCGTGACCGTGATTTTGGCCAAGGTGGTGGGCGGTATCCTACCCATGGTGGCCAAGCGCCTGGGCTTCGACCCGGCGGTGATGGCGGGCCCTTTGATCACCACGGTGGTGGACGCGCTGTCTCTGTTGGTGTATTTTGCCGTGGCCAAGCTGCTGCTGGGCGTCTGAGCGGCATAGAATATACAGAACCGAACGAATAGCCTGAGCCGGGACGGATTTCCGTCCCGGCTGTTTTTTGTGCCGTTGGCTCCCAAACCAAACGGTGGGCGTGCTTTGCGCGCCCGCGGAACGACCGAAGGTCGTTCCCTACAAGGGATCGGCGGGCGGCCGCGCCATCGGTGGATAATCCCGTAACCCCATCCCCTACAGGGTTGATCGGGGGAATTAGGAATGAAGCGGGTCCCAATTGTGTAAAATAGAGCCAGACTTGGCCCTTACGCTGCAATCCCAGCTTGCGGGGTCTGGAAAAGCATGGTATGATATGGATATCTTACGCGGGAACCGTCTACTCCACGCCTCATGCGTTAGACCTTCCCGGGAAAAAGGAGGAATTGCAAATCCCGCCGGACTTGCGGTGCGGCAGTGTGGAGACCTGCCGCAATGCGGTGTCGTCATGCATAGACGACCGTGAGGCCCCAAGCGCGGACGCCTTTGGGCCGGAGTCAGAAAAATGGCAAGTGTAACTCTGAAAAATGTAAAAAAAATTTACCCGTTCAGCGGCAGCGAGGGCAGAAAAAGGAAGCGGAAGAATCAGGAGCCCGGGGAGGACGAGGAGGTCCACCTCACCGTCACCGACCAGGGCGTGGTGGCCGTCCACGATTTCAATTTGGAAATTCAAGACAAGGAGTTCATTGTTTTGGTGGGCCCCTCGGGCTGCGGCAAGTCCACCACCTTGCGCATGGTGGCAGGGCTGGAGGAGATCACAGAGGGCGAATTGTACATCGGCGACCGCCTGGTCAACGATGTGGCGCCCAAAGACCGGGACATCGCCATGGTCTTCCAGAATTACGCCCTGTATCCCCATATGACCGTGTATGAGAACATGGCCTTTGCGCTGAAGCTCCGGAACACCCCCAAGGCGGAGATTGATCGCAAGGTACGCCAGGCCGCGGAGATTCTGGATATCACCCAGTATTTGGACCGGAAACCCAGGGCCTTGTCTGGCGGGCAGCGCCAGCGGGTGGCCATCGGCCGGGCCATCGTCCGGGACCCCCAGGTCTTCCTCATGGACGAGCCGCTGTCCAATCTGGACGCCAAGCTCCGCAACCAGATGCGGGCGGAGATTCTCAAGCTGCGGGAACGGATTCACACCACCTTCCTTTATGTGACCCACGATCAGACTGAGGCCATGACCCTGGGTGACCGGATCGTCATCATGAAGGACGGGTATATCCAGCAAATCGGCACGCCCCAGGAGGTCTTCCACCATCCCTTCAACCTATTTGTGGCGGGCTTCATTGGCACGCCGCAGATGAACCTGTTCGACGCCAGGCTGGTCAAGGCCGACGACAGGTACGCGGTGGAGGTGGAAGGCCTCACCGTAGAGCTCTCCCCGGAGAAGCAGGCTGCGCTGTCGCAGAAGGGCGTGATGCCCCAGGACGTCATTCTGGGCGTCCGGCCCGAGCACATTATGCTTTCCGAGCAGGGCATTCCGGCCCAGGTGGACGTGTCCGAGATGATGGGCTCCGCCGTGCACCTGCATGTCAACGCCGGCGGCAAGGATGTGGTGATTATTGTGCAGACCATGGACCTGGAGGGCCACACCTGCGGCGGCTTCCCCATGGGCAGACCCATCCGCTTCACCTTTGGCGGCAACGTGGCCCACGTGTTCAGCCGGGACAACGGCGTCAATTTGGAGGCCTGAGAGAGTAGAGCGAATGCAGGGGGCCCACGCAGATTCTGCGTGGGCCCCGCTTTTATTTACCGCCTTCCCGTGAGGGCGTGCGTTCCCTGCCCCACGGCCTCCCCGGCAAACCACATCCTGCAGCCCGCGGAATGGCCGCAGGTCGCGTTGCCAGCACCTACCGGGGCGGGGACGCCGGCCAGGCGCTGCCTGGCAGGACCGTGATCTGGACCTCCCCCTCCGCCACGGTGACCCAGGCTCGGTTTTCACCGTTCTCCAGCAGACGGTAGCTCCCCGCAGGCACCCCGTACAGGGTGGCGCTGCCGCCCTCCGGGTCCTCGGGATCGTAGCACACCGCCAGGGTCTGGCAAAACTCCGGGCCTACCAGATCATAATAATACACCGTGGCGTAGTCGCTGGCGGGACTGAATACCGTGACGGCGCCCCGCCCGTCCTGCCCCAGGTGCAGACAGCCGTCCTCGGCCCAGGCTTGTCCGTACTGGACCGTGAGCTGCCGGTCCTTGTCCCAGGTGAAGCAGACCCGACCCTCCGGCCAGCGGGCCAGGTATCGGCCCGGGCCCAAGGGCTCGGTAACGGCTTGCCCCTGGAAGTCCGTGCGCAGGGACGCCACCGGAAGCCCGGCTGGCGTCTCGATGGTCACGTCCGAGCCCGCCGCGGCCCAAATTTGCAAGGGCGGATAGGACTGTTCCTGGAGCTGCCCCAGGGCGGACGATGCCAGGGCCCTGGTGTAGAGCCCCGCGGCCAGCAGCGCCGCCGCGATCAAAATAAACTGAATGCGCCTTTTTTTCATGGTACTTCCCCTCCTAAAGCCAGTATAGGGGGGAACCGGGGAAAATACCCGCAAAAGCCGTCGTGAAAATAGCCATAAAAAATCCACGGATTTCCCTTAAATGAAGGAAAATCCGCGGATTATCATGTAATTATATGCGGAGTTTTAGGTTTTATCAGGCCTTCTCGGCGCGGAAAGCGTAGGTGCTGCCGTCGGTGATGGTCAGGCCGTCGGCGCCCTTGGCGCTGCTCTCCCCGTTCTCATACAGGGCCCACCAGTACCCGTCCGTGTTATAGTCCAGCTTTTCGCCCAGAACCGTGTCCACGTACAGACCGTAGGTGCTGTCCTCCCCGTCGATGAGCCCCAGATCCAGCAGGGCCTTGCCCAGAATCTCCTGATCTGTTTGTACGGTATAATGATAGCTGGTACCGTCGGACAA
Source organism: uncultured Eubacteriales bacterium (assembly GCA_965146675.1). Lineage (GTDB taxonomy): Bacteria > Bacillota > Clostridia > Oscillospirales > Oscillospiraceae > Faecousia. Next base: position 9,318 of record CBCTHM010000038.1, read on the forward strand.
GGAGACCTCAAAGGTGAAGCTGTGGGCTCCCTGCCCCAGGGTGGAGCCGTCGGCGGGGATTTGATAGGAGGGCTCCGTGGGGGCGGAGGTCTGGGCGTCGGAGCCTGTGACCGGCGTCGTGGCCGGCGAGGTGCCGGGCTTGGTGGCGCCGGTTCCGTCTCCGGCGCAGGCGGCCAGGCTCAGGCAAAGGACCAGCGCCAGGATCAGCGCCGGCAGGGATTTCCGAAGATTCATGTTAAAGCTCCTTTCATTTGTGCCGGGCGGGTGCCCGGCGGCGGTGAAACAGGCGCAAAAAATGCGGACCCGGATTCGGGACCGCAGGGCAAGGGCGGACCCGCGCCTGGGACCGCCTGCCAATGGGCTTTCCTCGAAACCATTGGGTATAGCGACACGGGGCAAGTCTTCTGACTCATGGACAAAGACCTGCCCGCCTTCCCGCGCTGGGCGCAGTGGCATCCTGGGCACGCCGAATCCATTTACAGCAGCGGGACTGTTCCGGATTCGCACCGGATTCCTTCTTACCTGCGCCGGGGCGCAGCCGCCGTATCGTATGCAATTGCGCACCTATTGTAATACATGCGCCGGGGAAAAGCAAGAAGAATTTTTTTGTCCCCCCGCCGGGTACTTGCAAGGGGGCGGGGGCTTTGGTATAATAAACCGATAACGGCAAAAAAGAAAGGATGAGGCGCATGAAGCGGCAAGATTACATCACCTGGGACGAGTATTTCATGGGCGTGGCCATGCTGGCCGCCCGCCGGAGCAAGGACCCCAACACCCAGGTGGGAGCCTGCATCGTCTCGGCGGAGAACATCATCATCTCCACAGGCTACAATGGGCTGCCCAACGGCTGCTCCGACGACGAGTATCCCTGGGACCGGCAGGGGGATGAAACCAAGTATCCCTACGTGGTCCATGCGGAGCTCAACGCGATTTTAAACGCCAGCGGGCGGGACCTGCGGGGCAGCCGGCTATATGTGGCGCTGTTCCCCTGCAACGAGTGCGCCAAGGCCATCATTCAGGCCGGCGTCCGGGAGGTTTTGTATCTGTCGGACAAGTACGCGGATAGCGAGGCCACCCAGGCATCCAAACGCATGCTGGACTCCGCAGGCGTGGGGTACCGGCAGCTGGAGCCCAGGACAAAGACCATTACCCTGGAGCTGCGGGCGGAATGACTGGCGGGCGGCCGCAGGCCGCCCCTACATCCCCGAAACCACACCGCGCGCGTAGGGGCGTGCTTCGCACGCCCGCGGGCGACCGCAGGTCGCCCCTACATCCCCGAACCTCACTGCACTCTGTAGGGGCGTGCTTTGCACGCCCGCGGGCGACCACAGGTCGCCCCTACATCCCC
>CBCTHM010000039.1:0-10186 GCA_965146675.1 uncultured Eubacteriales bacterium
TGCGCCGACGATACTTTGCGGGCGACTGCACGGGAAAATAGGTAATGCCAACACAAGAAGGCCGGTATGCGAGAGCATACCGGCATTTTTCATGCCGTGTCGCCTGGCCCGCAGCATGGGGGATACGATTCTATGGGCAGCCGCGGGTCCCGCCCCTACAACGCATCGTCGACAGATTTCCCATTGAGGCGGCTTTGCGCGCCAGCAAAACCATCGCAGGCCGTTTCCTGTAAATTGGGAGTGCCCAGTATGAACGGCGGGCGAGCGCAGCTCGCCCCTACAGAAGCGTGCCGAAAAATTCCTATAGGGGCGTGCTTTGCACGCCCGGGTCGGGCGCATTCGTTTCGCGGGATGTGCGGGCGAGCGCCAGCTCGCCCCTACAGCGCGCCGTCAAGAGACATCCCGTAGGGGCGTGCTTTGCACCCCCGGGTTGGGTGCATTTGTTTTGCGGGATTTGCGAAACGAGGGCCTCAATAGCTACGAATCCCCCGGCTCGTTTGCCGGGGGATTTCGCAACTACAAGCGCCCCAGGCGCTCCAGCTTCTCCAACACCGTTTGGAAATACGCAGGCAGCGGAGCGGCCACGATGACCGGCAAGCCCGTCCGGGGATGCAGGAAACACAATGTTGCCGCGTGCAGGCATTGGCTATCCTGCCCCAACTCCGGTTTTTTGTGACCATACACCATATCCCCCAGGATTGGGTGGCCGAGGTAAGCCATATGGACCCGGATTTGGTGCGTTCTTCCGGTCTCCAGGCGGCAGCGAATGTGGGTATAGCCCCGATATCGGGCCACAACCTCCCAGTGGGTCACAGCGGCGCGGCCATTGCGCTGGGTAACCGCCATGCGTTTCCGGTCGGAGGGATGCCGGCCGATGGGCGCTTCCACCGTACCTTGCTCCTCCCGCAGAGCGCCGCAGACCACAGCCTCGTAGGTCCGCGCCAGGGTGTGATCCTTGAGCTGACTGGCCAGCACCGTGTGGGCCAGGTCGTTTTTTGCCACCACCAGAAGGCCGGAGGTATCCTTGTCAATGCGGTGGACAATGCCCGGCCGCAGAACCCCATTGATGCCGGAAAGGCTCTCCCCCCGGGCATAGAGCAGACCGTTGACTAGGGTGTCGTCCCAGTGACCCGCCGCCGGGTGAACCACCAGGCCCTTTGGCTTGTTCAGGACCAGCAGATCCTGGTCCTCATAGAGGATTTCCAAATCCATTTGGCAGGGATGGATTTGTGTTGGCTCCGGTTCCGGCAGGGTGAGCTCAATCACATCGCCTTGAGCGGTCCGCTGGTTTTTCCGGGCGCGAACGCCGTTGCAGGCGACGCAGCCCCGCTCCAGCAGGTGCTGCGCGGCGCTACGGCTCAGACCCGGCACAGACTGGGACAGAAATACGTCCAGCCGGAGGCCCGCAATTTCACAGAGAAGTTTCATGGTCCTGCTCTCCATGACCGTCGCCGCGCCAAAAGGCCCGGTTCCAGAAAATAAGGTGTATCAGCAGCAAAATGGCCCCACAGGTGATAAAGCAGTCCGCCACATTGAATACCGGGAAGGGGATGAAGTCCAGGACGATCATATCCACCACGTAGCCCCGAAAGATCCGGTCGAGGATATTGCCCAGACCGCCGCCAAAGGCAGCGGCCAAAAACCAGAGCTCCAGTCGGGTGAAGGGCAGGGATTTTTTCACCAGAACCCAGATCAGAAGCCCGGTGAAGGCCACGAACACCAGGATAAACAGCCACCTCTGCCCCTGAAAGGAGGAAAAGGCAGCGCCGTAATTTTTCACATAAGTGAAATGAAACAGGCCCTCCAGCCCCGGCGCGTGGCCGCCGTAGGACAGATTAGAGACCGTCAGATACTTCGTGAGCTGGTCCAGGCCCGCAATCACCAGGGAAAACAGGGCCAGGGGAAGATAAAACATATTGAGGTCCTCCCTCTTTCAGAATTCTTACCATAGTTTACCACCAACCGGCGCCCATGTCAAAGAAATGCGGCGGAGCCGCAGGGCAAACCTATTTTTCGCCCCGCAGCTGAATGATCTGATCCCGCAGGACGGCGGCGTACTCGAACTCCATCATGCGGGCCGCCTGGCGCATCTCTTTTTCCAGCCTGGCGATTTCCCGCTCCCGCTCCACCTTGGTCATCTTCACGCCGTCCTTCCGCCGGACCTCTGCGCTGGATTTGGAAATCTCGATTAAATCCCGCACGGACTTGACGATGGTCTGCGGCACGATGCCATGGGCCTGGTTATAGGCGTCCTGTATCCCACGACGGCGCTGGGTTTCCCGGATGGCCGCGTCCATGGAAGGCGTCACGTTGTCCGCGTACAAAATGACCTTGCCGTCAGCGTTCCGGGCGGCCCGCCCGATGGTCTGAATCAGGCTGGTTTCCGACCGGAGGAAGCCCTCCTTGTCTGCGTCCAGAATGGCGACCAGGCTGACCTCCGGCAAGTCCAGACCCTCCCGCAGGAGGTTGATGCCCACCAGCACGTCGAATTTCGCCAGACGCAGGTCCCGGATGATCTCCATCCGCTCCATAGCGCCTACGTCGGAGTGCATATACCGAACCCGGATGCCGGCCTTTTGTAAATAGATGGTGAGATCCTCCGCCATTTTTTTGGTCAAGGTGGTTATGAGGACCCGCTCGTTCCGGGCGGAACGGGCGTTCACCTCCCCAATCAGGTCGTCAATCTGGCCCTGAATGGGACGGACCTCCACCTCGGGGTCCAAAAGGCCGGTGGGGCGTATGACCTGCTCCACGACTTGACCGGCCCGACTCCGCTCATATTCCGCCGGCGTGGCGGAGACATAGACCACCTGATTGAGCTTTTCTGTAAATTCCTGGAAGTTCAGAGGGCGGTTGTCAAAGGCGGAGGGGAGCCGGAAGCCGTAGCTTACCAAGCTCTCCTTCCGGGAGCGGTCCCCAGCGTACATGGCCCGGACCTGGGGGATGGTTACGTGGCTCTCGTCAATGAACATCAAAAAATCCTTGGGGAAATAGTCCAGCAGGGTGGTGGGCGGCGTGCCCGGCGCCCGACCGGAAATAACCCGGGAGTAATTCTCAATCCCAGAGCAAAAACCGATCTCGCTCATCATCTCCAGATCGTAGTTGGTGCGCTGAGCGATCCGCTGGGCCTCCAGCAGCTTGTTCTGGCTGCGGAACTCCGCCACCTGCCGGTCGCATTCCAGGCGGATTTCCCCAATGGCCCGCTCCATTTTTTCCCGAGTGGTCACATAGTGGCTGGCCGGGTAAACCGCCACATGCTCAATATACCGGTCCGGTACCCCGGTGACGGCGTTGATCTCTGCAATACGGTCGATCTCATCCCCAAAAAACTCCACCCGAATGGCACGGCCATTCCAATAGGCGGGGTAGATCTCCAGGGTATCTCCCCGCAGCCGGAATTTGTTTCGGGAAAAGTCCAGATCGTTCCGCTCATAGCGGATTTCCGTTAGCTTTTTCAACACCTGGTCCAGGGGCCGGGCCTGTCCCACCCGCAGGGACAAAACCATGTTTTTATAATCAATGGGGTCGCCCAAACCGTAAATGCAGGATACGGAAGCCACCACGATCACGTCCCGCCGCTCGAACAAAGAGGAGGTGGCGCTATGCCGCAGGCGCTCGATCTCATCGTTGATGGCGGAGTCCTTTTCAATGTAGGTGTCGGTCTGGGCGATATAGGCCTCCGGCTGGTAGTAATCGTAGTAGGAGATAAAGTACTCTACCACGTTTTTTGGAAAAAATTCCCGAAACTCTGAGCAGAGCTGAGCAGCCAGGGTTTTGTTGTGGGCCAGCACCAAAGTGGGCCGGTTCAACCGGGCAATCACGTTGGCCATGGTAAAGGTCTTGCCGGAGCCCGTGACGCCCAGCAGTACCTGCTCGTCCAGTCCCAGCTCCAGACCCTTGACCAGCTTTTCAATGGCCTCCGGCTGGTCGCCGGTGGGATGGTAGGGGGAGACCAGCTGAAAGAGATTCTGTTCCATCCGTCCAAACCTCCTTTGGTTTGCATAAAATTGGCCTGTCCGCAGCGTTTGGCGGGCAGACGCATCCTGACATCGTGTCATGTTTATCCCTGATACCCGCAGCACCCGTAGGAAATTTGGAAGCCTGGGGAGGGCCGCTGGCAGGCATTCGTCCGGGGCGAGCTGTGCTCGCCCGCGGAACGCCCGCAGGCCATACCCAATAGGAAACGGATAAATCATACCTATTATACCCCAGTTCCCAAGGTTTCTCAAGATGCAATCGCTCCAACTTACAGGTCCGGGACGCCAAAGGATGTCCGACCGGCAAAAGGAGGAATTTTCTAATGGTTCTGCCTTGTGAGAGGCCAGGAACTGGGTTATAATGAGGCTAGGAAACAGCGGCGGCCCGGCTGGGCTGCCAGGGAGGGATTGCGATGGCAAAACAGTTTTATTATGGCGGCAGCGTGCTCACCATGGAGCGGGAGCTTTACGCCCAGGCACTGCTGGCGGAAAACGGTCGCATTCTGGCGGTGGGAAGCCGGGAAAAGCTGGAATCGGAGGCCGGAGACGCCCAGCGAATTGACCTGCGAGGCGGCGTTTTGCTTCCGGCGTTTCTGGACGCCCACGGACACATCTCCAGCTATGCCACCTCACTTTTACAGCCCGGGGTGGGGGAGGCGAAAAGCTTTGCGCAGATACAGGCAATCATCCGGCGCTTCCTTCGGGAAAACCGGGTGCCCAAGGGACGGTGGGTGACGGTGAAGGGGCTGGACCCCACCCATTTAGCCGAGGGCAAGGCCCCGGACCGGCACGTTCTGGATGCCGCGGCGCCGGACAACCCCCTGGTCCTGCAGCATCAGTCGGGACACAACGGCGTGTTCAGCTCCCTGGCGCTCCGGGAGCTGGGGATTACGGCCCGGACTCCAGTGCCGGAGGGGGGCAGGATGGCCCTGGAGAACGGAGCGCCCACGGGCTATCTGGAGGAGAACGCCTATATCGAGGCCCTGCAGCGGGTTCCCATGCCCTCGCCCCAGGAAATGGGGGAGGCCTTTGTCCAGGCTCAGCGCCGCTATGCCGCCTACGGCATTACCACGGTCCAGGACGGGGTGGTCATGGACCTGATGACGGACCAGTACCGGTATTTATGCCAGCAGCACATCCTGGAGCTGGATGTGGTGGCCTATGGGGACCTGCGGGGCAGTTACCGGTTCCTGGAGGCATTCCGGGACCACTGGGGCGCGTACCGGGACCACTTTAAGCTGGGGGGATATAAGACCTTCCTGGACGGCTCGCCCCAGGCCCGCACCGCCTGGATGCGGGAGCCCTACGCCGGCGCTACGGACGGCTACCGGGGCTACCCCACCCTGCCCGACGATCAGCTTCTGACGTATCTCCGCCGGGCGCTGCGGGAGGGGCGGCAGATTCTGGCGCACTGCAACGGCGACGCCGCCGCCCAACAGTACCTGGACCTGTACGCCCAGGCCCTGGCAGAGCTGGACCAGCCCCGGGATATCCGGCCCGTGATGATACACGCCCAGCTCCTGGGCCGGGACCAGCTGCCCGCCCTGCGGGCTCTGGGCATGATTCCCTCCTTCTTTGTGGGGCACGTGTATTACTGGGGAGACGTTCACCTCCAAAACTTTGGCCTGGACCGGGCCGAGGCCATCAGCCCCGTAAAAAGCGCCGCCGATCTGGGCCTGCGCTACACCTTCCACCAGGACGCCCCGGTGACCGAGCCTGATATGCTGCACACCCTCTGGTGCGCGGTGAACCGGATTACCCGGGGCGGGCGCTGCCTGGGGTTGGAGGAGCGGGTGAGCCCCCTGGAGGCCCTCCGGGCTGTGACGCGGTACGCCGCCTGGCAATATTTTGAGGAGGGGGAAAAGGGCAGCCTCCGGCCCGACAAGCGGGCCGACCTGGTGGTCCTGGACCGGGACCCCCTGCGGGTAGACCCCATGGAAATTCGGAATATCCGGGTTTTGGCTACCATGAAGGACGGCAAAACGGTGTATCAGGCGGAGGATTGGGCCTAACGCTGCAAAAAATTTCGCCCCGGGGCGCAGAGCTGCGTCCCGGGGCGTTATTTATTTGTAGGGGCGAGCTGTGCTCGCCCGCGGGCGGCCGCAGGCCGCCCCTACGACGCACCCCCGATAGAAGATACTGTAGGGGCGAGCTGTGCTCGCCCGCAAGGGTATCGGTTTAGCCAACGGGCGGCCACAGGCCGCCCCTACATTAATCTATGGTGGCAGCAGGTGTATCACAAGGATATAAACCTGCCCCTATGGCTCCCGTTCTTGCAGCGGATTCTCGTCAATGTAACGCCACACCCCCAGGTAGCTCTCATCATTTCGAATCACATGGTCATAAAATGATTTCTGCCAGATGGAGCGCCCCACCCTTTTGGTGACCGCCCCCTTGAATTGCTGGACCATCCGGGACAGGGAGGGCGGCGGCGCTTGGCCGCTCTCCTCTATAAAAATCACCAGGTGTACGTGGTCGGCCATGATTTGGTATGGGTCAATTCGAACCTGCTTGAAAAGCCCGTTCCACCTCTTAATTTCCTGCTCCACGATTTTGCCAATGCGGGAGAGTTCCGGCGGCGCCTCCGGGTTGCCCTGCCCTTCTTCCCAGAGCAGCGGCCTGCGCCCCGCCAGACACATGGTCACAAAATACCCGCCGCAGGAGGCATAATTGAACCCCTCCAGCCGGATTCGCTTCCGCTTCGGCAACTCCATGCCCAATCCCCCCGTTTCTGGAATTATAGTCCAAATTATAGCACAAAATCCGCCGAACAACAAGGTTTTCGGCGGATTTTACCCATATCCCGTCAAAAAAATGGAGACCCGCCGTAGGCCACCCCTACGACGCACCCCCGATAGAAGGTTCTGTAGGGGCGAGCTGTGCTCGCCCGCCAGGGTGCCGATGTGGCAGGGAAGCCAACGGGCGAGCGCAGCTCGCCCCTACAGAGATCTTTCGTCATGCTTCTGTAGGGGCGTGCTTCGCACGCCCGCCAGGGTGCCGATGTGGCAGGGAAGCCAACGAGCGAGCGCAGCTCGCCCCTACAGAGATCTTTCGTCATGCTTCTGTAGGGGCGTGCTTCGCACGCCCGCCAGGGTGCCGATGTGGCAGGGAAGCCGGCGGGCGAGCGCAGCTCGCCCCTACAACCCGCCGTCGAAAGACATCCTACAAAGACCGCAACAAAAAACCAAACCGGAGCCCAGCGAAGCGGGTCCGGTTTGGAGAGGAGGGGCAAGGAAGCGTGCGGAGGTTTCCCCGCCAGGGGAACCGGAGCGAAGCGGACTTTGCCCCGACGAGGCGTGCTGCGCTCGCCCGCTTAGGTTCCGTCTTGGTAGGCAGCCCAAACGGGTGGCCGCAGGCCACCGATACATTATAATATATAATGTATCAGAAAAAAGGGCGACCACAGTCCGTCCCTACATGTTATATATATTATAATGTATAACCCAATCCGGGCGGTTCATGACCACCCGGGTTTTGCGCTTATTTACGGCTCCTTTTCATCCGCTTGCTCCAGATGGTCTAATGCATACCGGCAGCATTGCAGCACCAGCATGTTGAAGGAGACGTCATTTGTATCCGCAACGGTCTGTAATTCCTGAAAAAGGCCCTCGGTAAACCGAATTGTGCGAGGAATATTGGTGTTCGGGTATTGTTTATTAACGCGAAACATATTAACACCACCTTTTTTAATAAAAATATTGTAACCGGTTTTAGCTGCCGAAAATACAACCTAAAAATGGTTGCATAATATGGTTATACATATTAAAATAGCTATATCTAATGTAGGGGCGTGCTTTGCACGCCTGCGGGCGACCGCAGGTCGCCCCTACAGGAACGTATCGAAAGAAAAATGTAGGGGCGAGCTGCGCTCGCCCGCTTAGGTACCGTCTTGGTAGGCAACCCAAACGGGCGACCGCAGGTCGCCCCTACAGGAACGTATCGAAAGAAAAATGTAGGGGCGAGCTTCGCTCGCCCGCCTAGGTACCGTCTTGGCTGGCAGCTCAAACGGGCGACCGCAGGTCTCCCCTACAGGAGCGTATCGAAAGAAAAATGTAGGGGCGAGCTGTGCTCGCCCGCTTAGGTACCGTCTTAGCCGGCAGCCCAAACGGGCGAGCACAGCTCGCCCCTACAGGGTTTCTCTATATTATAATGTATAGGAGAAAGCAAGGCGGTTCTTGGCCGCCCTGCTTCTCTATTTATTTCTTGTCCGTATTCGGTTCTAAATGGTCCAGGGCATACCGGCAGCATTGCAGCACCAGCATGTTAAAGGAGACGTCATTTGTATTCGCAATGGTCTGTAATTCCTGAAAAAGACCCTCGGTAAACCGAATTGTGCGAGAAGTATTGGCATTAGAAAATTTCTTATCAATCTGGAACATATCAACACGGCCTTGATAATTAATCCTGAACTAGATGTATTATAACAGAGAATTTACCCATGTTGCCTGTATACGGGCAATATAAAAAAATATTTGTACAATGTCGTAGGAAATTTATGTAATATCTATAGGGGCGAGCTTCGCTCGCCCGCGGGCGACCAAAGGTCGCCCCTACAACACCAAAGGACGGTCATAGACCGTCCTTTTTTGTGCCCTATATCAGTGACTTAAGTTTTTGTTTCAGAATCTTTTGGCTGCATATGATCTATGGCATAGCGACAACATTGCAAGACCAACATATTGAAAGACATATCGTTTGTTGTTGCTATGACAGTTAATTCGTCAAATAATCGGTCAGTAAACCTTATTGTACGGGGAATGTTCGCATTTAAAAACTGATTATCTAACTGAAACATACCAACACCACCCTAATTTCTTCTTGGTGTTGATATTGTAACCAGACACGAATATAGAAAATATAACCGCGATTAGTTATAAAAATGATTGTATCCGACAAAGTATTCGAAATTTCGTGAAAAAATGCTTAAAAGATTGCTTTTATATTGGAGCAAGGGGCAGTGTTAAATTAGCTTTTGCAATTGTAATACTGTGTGGTCGCCCCTAAAAAGCATTGTGAATATAGGTTCCTAGGAGCGGTGGAATGTCACGTCAAATAACGGATCCAACGCACGCACGATTTATCATAGGAGGCGCACGATGAAAGAAAACCCGATTACAGAACACAGCGGTACCGAAACAGGAGGCAGGAAACGGTTCAGCAGGCCGGGCAACGACTTGCTGGCGGCGTACACGGACATCTGGTACTATCGCAGGGAGCACTCGGCCCGGTATCAGGCGCTCCAGGTGGAACTGGAGGCGCTCCGGGTCATGGAGCTGGTGCGAAACGACCCGCTGAAGGGACTTTTTGAGGCCTATGCGGAGGCGCTGGGCGCCTGGGAGGGGGTTTACACCCGGGCGGTCTGGGTCCAGGGGGTCATGGCGGCTGCCGCGGGGGCGTATGACCGGGAGCCCTGGGACGCGCAGAAGAAGGTGCGCTCCCAGGAGGAGACGGAGCTGGAGGACTGCTATACCTGCCTGCTGCTGGCCCTGCCCCGGGAAAAACGCAGGCGGATGCAAGACCATTATGCTCTGGAGCGAAAGGTGGTGGAGAGCGTGGATTGGTATGCGTTCGTGCACGGGTACGAGTGGATGCTGGAGCTGCAGCGGTTAGCGGGGCTGAAGCCGGACGAGGGCCCCCTGGAGGGGTACTACCAAAAGCTGGATTAGCCGCAGGTAAGAAAGCCCCGCGCCGCTTTAGCGGCACGGGGCGGGAAAGGACAAGAGGCCCGGAGACGGTTTCCCTCTGTAGGGGCGTGCTTCGCACGCCCGCAAGGGTGCCGATGTGGCAGGGAAGCCCAACGGGCGAGCACAGCTCGCCCCTACGGAAGCGTATCGAAAGAAAAATGTAGGGGCGAGCTTTGCTCGCCCGCGGAACGACCACAGGTCGTTCCCTACAACCCGCCGTCGAAAGACATCCTGCAAAGACACAACAAAAAACCAAACCGGAGCCCAGCGAAGCGGGTCCGGTTTGGAGAGGAGGGGCAAGGGAGCGGGCGGAGGTTTCCCCGCCAGGGGGAACCGGAGCGAAGCGGACTTTGCCCCGATGAGGCGTGCTTCGCACGCCCGTCAGGGTGCCGATGCGGCAGGGAAGCCAACGGGCGAGCGCAGCTCGCCCCTACGGAAGCGTATCGAAAGAAAAATGTAGGGGCGAGCTTTGCTCGCCCGCGGAACGACCACAGGTCGTTCCCTACAACCCGCCGTCGAAAGACA
>CBCTHM010000040.1:0-9999 GCA_965146675.1 uncultured Eubacteriales bacterium
CGGTTCCCCCGGTTGGGGAAACCTGCGCCCGCTTCCTTGCCCCTCCTCTCCCCACAAAACCTTGCGGTTTTGCGGGGCCCCAATTGCGGGCGAGCGCAGCTCGCCCCTACGGGAGGAAACCCGATGGTGCGTCTGTAGGGGCGACCTGTGGTCGCCCGTTGGGAAATGCACCGATTCCGGTGTAGGGAACGACCTGCAGTCGTTCCGCGGGCGTGCGAAGCACGCCCCTACAGGATGCAGTGTGGTTTCGGGAGTGCAGGGGGCGGCCTCTGGCCGCCCCCTAAGCCTCCGGCCCGGCCTCTTCGGCGGGCTCCTGCTCGATGCGCTCCACGGAGATGACCCGGTTGTCCCCCTCCACCCGCATGAGGATGACCCCCTGGGTGTCCCGCTTGTATACGTTGATGTCCGCGGCGGGCATGCGGATGATCACCCCGCCGGACTCGATGAGCATCACGTCGTCGGACTCCGAGACCACCCGGCAGCCGGCCACCAGGCCGGTTTTGTCGGTGATGTTGTAGTTCTTCAGGCCCTTGCCGCCCCGGTTCTGGGGCTGCCGGGTGCCGCGGTCGGTCAGGCGCAGGTACTCCATGAGCTCCGTGCGCTTGCCAAAGCCCTTCTCCGTCACGGTGAGCAGGGACTTGCCGGGCTCGGCCTTCTCCGCACCCACCACGTAGTCCCCGGGGCTCAGGCTGATGCCCTTGACCCCGGCGGCGTCCCGGCCCATGGGCCGCACGTCCTGCTCCTGGAAGCAGATGGCCATGCCCTGGGCCGTGGCCAGCAAGACCTGATCCTGGCCCGTAGTCCGGAACACAGAGATCAGATGGTCTCCCTCCTCCAAGCTCAGGGCCCGGATGCCGGTTCTCCGGTTGGTGGCGATGGCGGACAGCTGCAACCGCTTCACGGTTCCGTTGCGCGTCACCATCACCAGGTATTCCGTGCCACCAAACTCCCGGGTCAGCAGCATGGCTGTGACCTTTTCCCCGGGCTCCAAGGGCAGTACGTTCACGATGGCGGTGCCCCGAGCGGTGCGCCCCGCCTCGGGGATCAGGTAACCCTTGCGCTTATGCACCCGGCCCGTGTTGGTGAAAAACAGCAAAAAGTCGTGGGTGGAGGCGATGAACAGGCTCTTGACGTAGTCCTCTTCTTTGAGGTTCTGGCCGTTGATGCCCCGGCCGCCCCGCCGCTGGCTTCGGTAGGTGTCCACGGGCATGCGTTTGATGTAGCCCTGGCTGGAGAGGGTATAGCAGCAATCCTCCTCCTCGATGAGGTCCTCGATGTCGATTTCGTCCTCTACGTCTTGGATCTCCGTCTTCCGGCCGTCGCCGTACTTATCCCGGATGGCTAGGAGTTCCTCCTTCAAAATCGCCTTGACCAGTTCCTGATCGCCCAACACCTTCTGGTAATAGGCGATCCGCTCCTCCAGCTCCCGGTACTCGGCCAGAAGCTTATCCCGCTCCAGTCCCTGCAGCCTTTTGAGCTGCATGTCCAAAATAGCCTGGGCCTGGACTTCCGACAGGCCGAACCGCTCCATTAGGTTCTCCCTGGCGTTATCGTAGGAGGTGCGGATGATTTTGATCACCTCATCGATGTTGTCCTGGGCGATGAGCAGCCCCTCGAGCAGGTGGGCCCGCTCCTGGGCCTTTTTCAGGTCGTGCCGGGTCCTGCGGACGATGACCTCCTCCTGGAAGGCCAGATACTCGTCGAGAATCTGCCGCAGGGACAGAACCTTGGGCTGGGACTGGTCTTTCACCAGGGCCAGCATGTTGATGGCGAAGGTAGTCTGCAGCTGGGTCTGGGCAAACAGGCGGTTCTGCACCACCTGGGGATTCGCGTCCCGCTTGATCTCGATGACGATGCGCATGCCCGTACGGTCGGTCTCGTCCCGGATATCGGAGATGCCGTCCAGCCGCTTCTCATTGACCTGGTCGGCCATGTTCTTGATGAGCATGCGCTTGTTTACCTGGTAGGGAATCTCCGTGACGATGAGCCGGGTCCGGCCCTGGCCGAATTCCTCAAAGTGGGTCTGGGCCCGCAGGGTCAGCCGGCCCTTGCCCGTGGCGTAGGCCGCCCGGATGCCTGCCCGGCCTAGAATGATGCCCCGGGTGGGGAAGTCCGGGCCCGTGATGTGCTCCATCAGGTCGGCCAAGGTCGCGTTCTCGTCCTCCAGGACGCAAATACAGGCGTTGATGACCTCCGTGAGATTGTGCGGCGGGATGTTGGTGGCCATGCCCACGGCAATGCCCGACGAGCCGTTGACCAAAAGGTTGGGGAACCGGGCGGGCAGGACCCGGGGCTCTCTCCTGGTCTCGTCGTAGTTGGGGTCCCAGTCCACGGTGTCCTTCTCCAAATCCCGGAGCATTTCGTTGGAGATTTTGGAAAGCCTGGCCTCCGTGTACCGGTAGGCGGCGGGGGGATCCCCGTCCACGGAGCCGAAGTTGCCGTGCCCGTCCACCAGCATATAGCGCATGGAGAACTCCTGGGCCAGGCGGACCAGGGCGTCGTACACGGACTGGTCTCCGTGGGGATGGTATCGGCCCAGTACGTCGCCCACGCAGGTGGCGGACTTTTTAAAGGGCTTGTCGGAAGTCAGGTTGTCTTCAAACATGGCGTACAATATCCGCCGGTGCACCGGCTTCAGCCCGTCGCGCACGTCGGGCAGGGCCCGGCCCACGATGACGGACATGGCGTACTCCATGTAGCTGTCCTTCATTTCGCCCACCAGCTCGGAGGTGATGATGGCCTGGTCCGGGAACCGGATGTCCTCGGGCTTGTAATCCTTATGATGCTGCGCCATTTGACATCCCTCCTCTAGTAGTCCAGATTCGCCACGTATTTGGCGTTTTGTTCAATATATTCCTTCCGGGGCTCCACTTTTTCCCCCATGAGCAGGGTGAAAATCTCATCGGCCCGCACCGCGTCCTGGAGCTCGATGCGCTTGAGGGTCCGGGTGGTGGGGTCCATGGTGGTCTCCCACAGCTCGTGGGGGTCCATCTCGCCCAGGCCCTTGTTCCGGGAGATGTCCACCTTGGCGTTGGGATTGTCCCCCCGCATTTCCCCGGAGATCCGGTCCCGCTCCTCGTCGGAGAAGGCGTAGCGGGTTGCCTTGCCCCGGACCAGCTTGTACAGAGGCGGCATGGCCGCGTAAACATAGCCGTGCTCGATGAGCGGCCGCATGAACCGGAAGAAGAAGGTAAGAAGCAGGGTCCGGATGTGGGACCCGTCCACGTCGGCGTCGGCCATGATGACCACTTTGTGGTACCGGAGCCGGGACAGGTCGAAATCCTCCCCGATGCCGGCCCCCAGGGCCGTGATCACGGGCTGAAGCTTGTCGTTGCCGATGACCTTGTCCTCCCGGGCCTTCTCCACGTTGAGCATTTTCCCCCACAGAGGGAGGATCGCCTGGAATCGGGAGTCCCGGCCCTGGGTGGCGGAGCCGCCGGCGGAGTCTCCCTCGACAATATAAAGCTCGGTAAGGCTGGGGTCAGACTCGTTGCAGTCCCGCAGCTTGTCGGGCATGGCCGCGCCGCCCAGGGCGGTCTTCCGGCGGATGGAGTCCCGGGCTCTTCTGGCCGCCTCCCGGGCCCGGTTGGCGGTCATGGCCTTATCTAAAATCACTTTGGCCACCTGGGGATGCTCCTCCAGGAAGGTGGACAATTGCTCCGTGACAATGGAATCCACCAGGGTTCTCACGTAGGCGTTGCCCAGTTTGGCCTTGGTCTGGCCCTCGAACTGGGCGTCCGTGAGCTTTACGGAAATGATGGCGGTGATGCCCTCCCGGCAGTCCTCCCCGGAGACCTTGTCGTCAGGCTTTAAGGCGCCGGTCTTCAGGCCGTAGGCGTTGAGCACCCGGGTCAGGGCAGTTTTGAAGCCGGTCTCGTGCATGCCGCCCTCCTGGGTGTGCACGTCGTTGGCAAAGGACAACAAAAACTCGTTGAAGCCGTCGTTGTACTGCACGGCGACCTCCGCGGAGGCCTCTCCCCGGGTCCCTCTCATATAGATGACCTCGCTGTGCAGGGGCGTTTTGTTCCGATTGCACCAGGTGGCAAACTCCCGGATGCCCCCCTCGTAGCACATGGTGTCCCGGGGGCCGTCCTCCGTCCTGTCATCCCTTATGGTAATGCAGAGTCCCGCGTTGAGAAACGCCTCCTCCCGCATCCGGGTGTGGAGCGTCTCATAATCAAAGACGGGATTGTCGAAGATCTCCGGGTCCGGCAGGAAGGTGACCTCGGTGCCGGTTTTATCCGTCCGGCCCACCACCCGGATTTCCTGGGTGATGTCGCCCCGGGCAAACTTCATCTCATAAATCTGCCCATTTTTGTGGACCCGGACGTTGAGCTGCTGGGACAGGGCGTTGACCACGGAGGCGCCCACCCCATGCAGGCCGCCGGAGACCTTGTAGCCCCCGCCGCCAAACTTGCCGCCGGCGTGGAGCACCGTGTACACCACCTCCAGGGCCGGCCTTCCGGTCTGAGCCTGGATGTCCACCGGGATACCCCGACCGTCGTCCACCACGGTGATGGAGTCTCCGGGGTTGATGGTGACCGTGATGTGCTTGCAATAGCCCGCTAGGGCCTCGTCGATGGCGTTGTCTACAATCTCATAGACCAGATGATGCAAGCCGGAGGCGGAGGTGGAGCCGATATACATGCCGGGCCGCTTGCGCACGGCCTCCAGCCCCTCCAGCACCTGTATTTGCGCGGCGTCATAGGCCTGCTCCACTCTATCTGTGTTCAGCTCGTCGGACATGAGCGAACCTCCTTCATAAAAACTGAGTCTCCGGTGCCACCGGAAACCAGGACGGCGCCGCGCCGGCGCAGTCCCAATTGAATGCCGTAACCGTTTGCAAAGGGCTCCGTTGTCGTTCCTTTTTTCGGCAGTGGCGATGCATGGAACACCGGAAAAGGGAACGGCAATGGAACCGTGGCGTTACACCATGGCGCCATCCTGGATCCGGATGGTCGTGCCAATCTGCGTAACCCGGCCGGGCTCGCAGCTCGTGATGAACACCTGGCCTGTGGGAATCTGGTTCAGGACAAAGTCCTGCCGCCCGGGGTCCAGCTCCGAAAGCACGTCGTCTAGCAGCAGCACGGGCTCCTCTCCGGCGTCGCGCCGGTACAGCTCGCGCTGGGCCAGCTTCAGGCTGATGGCTGCCGTGCGGGTCTGACCCTGGGAGCCGAAGCTCTTCAGGCTCAGCTCCCCCAGTAGTACGTCGAAGTCGTCCCGATGGGGTCCTGTGAGGCACTGGGCGGACTCCAGCTCCGCTTTTCTGTGGCTCTGCTGGTGGGCCAGCAGGTCCTCCTCCAGTTTGGCTATGGGCGCAAAGGGGTCCTGCACCGTGGACACGGTGCGGTACTGCAGGCACAGAACCTCCCGGTCTCCGGAAAAGGACCGGTGATACTGGGCGGCGGCTTGGTCCAGTTCCCGCAAAAAACGGGCCCGGTAGGAGATGAGCAGCGCCCCCACCTGGCACAGGCGCAGGCTGTACTCCGGCAGGACCTCCAGCAAAGAGGGATTGTCGAACCGGTCTCGGAGAATCCGGCTCTTCTGCTCCAGCAGACGCCCGTATTCGTTCAGGGCCGCCTCATACCGGGGCCTGAGCTGGCACAGGGCTTGATCCATAAAGCGCCGCCGGGCGGCGGCTCCGGCCTTTAAAACCTGTAAATCCTCCGGGCAGAACAAAACCGTGCGCAGCACGCCCTCCATCTCTGCCATGGTCTTTTTCTTCACGCCGTTTAAAAACAGCTGCCTGGACCGGCGACCGGAAAAGAGCAGCATCCGCAGGGTCTGGCTTCGGTCCGCCCCCGCCACCTGGCAGGACAGCTCCGCAAACGGCGCGCCGAACAAGATAAGCTCCTGCTCCCGACGGGTCCGGAAGGACCGCCCCATGGACAGGTAGCACATTGCCTCCAGCAGGTTGGTCTTGCCCTGGGCGTTGTCCCCCAAAATCAGGTTGATACCCGGGGAAAACGCCGCGGTAAGCCCAGCGTAATTTCGAAATCCCTGGAGAACAAGGGTCTCAATCTGCATGGGCCGTTACCAGAAACACGCTGCCCAGACATTCTGCCCGGTCCCCGGGCCGGAGTTTCTTCCCCCGCATGGTACAAACCGCCCCGTTGACCAAAACCGCGCCGTCCTGGATGAGCTGCTTGGCCGCGCCCCCGGAGGGCGCCGCGTCGGCCAGCTTTAAAAGCGCCTCCAGCCGGATGAATTCCGTGGAAATGGGAATCTCGCGGGTCTGAGGCTCCCGCCTTTTCACGGCTACCTTCATTTTGTATCCTTCCTTTCTTTGCTTATGCAACGCGTGGATTGTGTCGGATTTGGACGGCGGCCAACAGACGCGCCATCGGTGTCCAACCCGTAGGGGCGAGCTGCGCTCGCCCGCGGAACGACCAAAGGTCGTTCCCTACAAGGTGCCGCGGAACGGCCAGAGACTGTTCCCTACAGCCGCATCAGTAGAAAACCCATTGGGGCCCCTACGAAATCCCGTGGTTTCGTGGGGAGAGGAGGGGCAAGGTAGCGGGCGCAGGGTTCCCCAACCGGGGGAACCGGAGCGTAGCGGACTTTGCCCCGACGATGTAGGGGCGAGCTGCGCTCGCCTGCCAAGTTTGCGAAGGGGGATGAATCAGCGGGCGGCCATAGGCCGTTTCACGCGCCGGCTTGCTTCCCTTCTCAATTGCTCCGCAGGCGCACGGGCAGGACCATATAGGCAAAATCGTCCTCCTCCCGTACCGGGGTAAACACAATGGGACTCAGACCGTTGGTCAGCTCCAGGCAGACCTCCTCTCCGGGCACCGCCCGCAGGGCGTCCGCCAGATACCGGCAGTTGAATCCAATTTCCAGCTCCCCGCCGTTTCCTGCCACGCTGCACTGGTCCTCCGCCACGCCAAGGGTGGTTGCGGTGCGGAAGGTGGCCAGGTTATCCCCGAACACGCACCGCACCGGGCTTTTCAGCTTCTCCGTTACCACAAGACCCACCCGCTCGATGGTAGCCAGCAGATCTGCCACATTGGCCACCAGCTTCCCGGTACAATCCGAGGGCACCACCCGCCGCCAGTCCAGGAAGTCCCCATCCAGCAGCCGGCAGATCAGGGTGGCCCGGCCCAATTCAAAGAGAATGTGCTTGGGCCCCAGGGTGAAGGTGACGGGCTCCTCCGTGTCCGTGAGAATCTTCTCCACCTCTTTCAAGGCCGCGGCGGGGGCCACGAAGCGCATGGTCCTTCCTGTGGGCTCCTTGGGGTGGTAGGTCCTGCGGGCCAGACGATACCCGTCCACCGCCACCACGGTGACAGACATATCGTCCACCTCGAACAGGCAGCCCGTGTGAATGGGCCGGCTCTGATTCTCCGACACGGCGAAGATCGTGCCGCTGATGAGCTCCCGCAGGACGCTCTGGGGCAGGCTGATGCCGCCCCGGGCCGCCACGTCCGGCAACTCCGGATAGTCCTCGGCGCCGGTGGCGGAGATGGTAAAGACGGAATGGCCCGCCCGGATGGAAACCTTGTAGTTTCCGTCCACGTTTACAGAAACGGGACCCTCCGGCAGCCGCCGGATGATGTCAAAAAACAGACGGGCCGGCAAGATACAGGTCCCGGCCTCTTCGATCTGCGCCTCCAGGGAGACTGTGATGGCCGTCTCCAGATTGAAGCCGGTGAGCTGCAGGTCCTGGTCTGCCTGGCAATAAATACCTTCGATGGAGGGCAGGGTGCTCTTCTGCGCCACGGTCCGGCTGGCTACGCCCAGAGCCGAGACCAGGGGGCTTTTTTCACAGGTAAACCTCATATTGCGCGCTCCTTTTTTACAATCTCTCTCTATGTAAGAAAAAGAGAGGAAAAATTTTAGCAGTAATAGTAGTAGGGAAAACTTATGTGGAAAACCCCCGCCAGGCCCCGAACGGCGGGGCTTTGCGGGTCCACAGGAAGCTGTGGAGAAAAAGAAAGTATTCCACAGGGAAATGGCGGGAAACAGCAGAACCTGGTTTTCCACAGGCGGCGGAAAATCGCTCCACAGGAAGCTGTGGAAGGAGGTAAGCCGTTACAAAGAGGAGTTGATGTTGGCGGTGATGTCCCGCAGGGTGTCCTGCAGGGAGGAGTTGGGGTCTTTGAGCGTCATCTCTACCTTGCGGATAGAGTGGATGACCGTGGAGTGGTCCCGACCGAATTCCCGGCCGATCTCCGGCAGGCTCAGGTTGGTCATGGTGCGGATCAGATACATGGCCATCTGCCGGGCCTCCGCGGTCCCCTTGTTTTTCAGAGTGCCCCGGAGCACCGCTTCGTCGATGGAGTAAAACCGGCTCACCTGGCTGATAATGAGCGCTGGGGTCGGCACGGCGCTGCCCTCGGATTTGAACATGTCGTCGATGGCTCTGGACACGTTGGCCAGGTCCAAGGGCATGTCGTTTAAATCCCGGTAGGCCAGAATCTTTTTTACGGTGCCCTCAATCTGCCGCACGTTGTTGGTGATGTTATTGGCGATGTAGTTGCACACGTCGTCTCCCAGGTCCAGCCCCAGGGACAGGGCCTTGTTTTTGAGGATGGCCATGCGGGTCTCATAGTCTGGGGGCTGAATGTCCGCCAACAGGCCCCACTCAAATCGGGTTTTCAGCCGGTCCTCCAGGGTCAGCATGTCGCCTGGCTTCCGGTCGGAGGTCATGACGATTTGCTTGTGGTCCTCATAGAGCTTGTTGAAGGTGTGAAAGAATTCCTCCTGGGTGCTGTCCTTTCCGGCGATGAATTGAATGTCATCGATGAGAAATAGGTCGGTCTCCCGGTATTTGCTGCGGAATTCCACGTTTTTTCCGCTTTGCAGGGCGGCAATCAACTCGTTGGTGAATTGGTCGCCTTTGATATAGACGATTTTATAAGCCGGGTGCTGGCGGCGCAGCTCGTTGGCGATGGCGTAGAGCAGATGGGTCTTGCCCACGCCGGCGGGGCCGTAAATAAACAGAGGGTTATACACCTGGCCCGGATTGTTAGCCACAGCGATGGCGGCGCCCCGGGCAAAGCGGTTGGACGAGCCTACCACAAAGCTCTCAAAGGTAAACTGGGGGTTGAAGTCCATGGCGGTGTTGCTTTTTCCCTTGGATTTATATTCGTCCAGCTCCTCCGGACCGAACACCACCAGATCCACGTCGGTGTTGAATATCTCCTTCATGGCGTCTTTGATGTACTCCGTACACCGGCGCTGGATGATTTCCTTGCGGAAGGGGGAGGCGGTGTAGAGGATCAACTGCTCGTCGTTGAGCTCCACCACCTCCGCGTCATCGAACCAGGTGGAGACCACGGCGGGGGTCAGCCGGTTCTCCATATGGCTCAGGACCTTGGCCCAGACATAGGCGGATGAATACATAGCACTGCTCCTCTCCTAGTGGTATCTGGAAAAGCCGGAAAATCGGCGAAAAAGGTCGGAATCCATATTGATTCACAATGAAAATTGTACCACAAACCTGTGGAAAAAACAAGGATATTTTGTCCGACACATTATATAATAAAGAATTGACGGGGCGGGTGGGAAAAAGAAGGTTTCACCTGTGGAAAACCGACCGCCTGCTTTGGCGGTCGGCGGGAATGTAGGGGCGACCTGCGGTCGCCCGCGGGCGTGCACAGCACGCCCCTACAGGGTGAGGTGTGGATTCGGGGGATGTAGGGAACGACCTTTGGTCGTTCCGCGGGCGAGCGCAGCTCGCCCCTACAGGGTGCGGTGCGGATTCGGGGGATGTAGGGAACTCCCCACAAAACCTTACGGTTTTGCGGGGCCCCTTTGTGATTTCTTCCGACGGCGCGTCTGTCGGGGCGGCCTGTGGCCGCCTGCAGGGAAATTTATCGATTCCGGATGTAGGGAACGACCTTTGGTCGTTCCGCGGGCGAGCGCAGCTCGCCCCTACAGGGTGCGGTGTGGATTCGGGGGATGTAGGGGCGACCTGTGGTCGCCCGCGGGCGTGCACAGCACGCCCCTACAGGGTGCGGTGTGGATTCGGGGGATGTAGGGGCGACCTGTGGTCGC
>CBCTHM010000041.1:0-9712 GCA_965146675.1 uncultured Eubacteriales bacterium
CGCCCCTACAGAGCGCAGCGTGATTTCGGGGTGTAGGGGCGACCTGTGGTCGCCCGCGGGCGTGTGAAGCGCACCCTACATTTTGTAACCCGCACGCCGGCGCTTAGAAAAAGAAAGCAGGATTTGCCTTGTACAGGGCAGAAATTTTGCTGTACAATGCAAATCCTGAGAGTATAATAAAAGGTGATAGAGGCTGCGGGCGCTATAACTCCCGCAGAGCCTCCACCAAAGCGGTCTTATCCGCAGCTCTGGCGTCCTTTTGCTTCACCACCCGGGCCGGGACCCCAGCCACCACTGTGTCCGGCGACACGTCCGAGAGTACCACGGCTCCGGCGGCCACCACCGCTCCCCGGCCCACGTGAACGCCCTCTAGCAACACGGCGTTGGCGCCGATGAGCACGTCATCGTCCACCACCACCGGCTTTGCGCTGGCAGGCTCAATCACGCCGGCCAGAACGGCCCCGGCACCCACGTGGCACCGGGCGCCCACTGTGGCTCGTCCCCCCAGCACCGCGCCCATGTCGATCATGGTGCCGGGACCCACCACGGCGCCGATGTTCACCACCGCCCCCATCATGATTACCGCCCCGTCTCCGATCTCCACCTGATCCCGCAGGATGGCGCCGGGCTCGATGCGGGCGTTGACCGTCTTTTTGTCCAGCAGAGGCACCGCGGAGTTGCGGCAGTCGTTTTCGATCACCAGGTCCGCAATGCGCTCTGTTTGGGCCTCCAGGGCAGGGCCCACCTGCTTCCAGTCGCCAAAGACAAGTTTTGCCCCGGGTCCGGCGGGAAAGACCCTGGCGCCGGGGAAATCCGTGGGCTCTTTTTCCCACACGTATACCTTGACCGGCGTCTTTTTCTCCGCCGTCCGGATGAATTCAATGAGTTCCTGGGCGTTCATATGGTAAGCTCCTTTTCGTCCTCCGGGCCTGCCCGGAAGCGTCTTTTTACAGTAGGATACCACAATTTTCCGAGAATTACAACAGGAGGGATGGATCATGCGTCTTGCGGACGACCGCCGCGCCCTGCACCAGATCCCCGAGCTGGTTCGGGACCTGCCGGAAACCCGGGCCTACCTGGAGCGGGCCCTGGACGGCCTGGGTTGCCGGGTTTTCTCCCCGGAGGGAAGCTCCGTGTGCGCGCTGTTCAATTTTGGGCGCCCGGACGCCCTGGCCTTCCGGGCGGACATGGACGCCCTGCCCATTGCCGAGGCCACGGGATTGCCCTTCGCCTCCCGGCATCCCGGAAGAATGCACGCCTGCGGCCACGACGGCCACATGGCCATCCTTCTGGGTTTGGCCCGGGATCTGAGCAAGCGTTCCGACCTGCCCCACAACGTCCTGTTGGTGTTCCAGCCCGCGGAGGAGACCGGGGGCGGCGCTAAGGACGTTTGTCAGTCAGGGGTGTTCGCCCGGCACAACGTCCGAGCCATTTTCGGCCTGCACCTGTGGCCCGACCTGCCCGCAGGCACGGTGGCCAGCCGGGCCGGGCCCATGATGACCCGCTCCAGTGAGGTCACCGTGGAGGTAGCGGGCCGCTCCGCCCACGTGGCCCGCTCGGAGGAGGGGCTGGACGCCCTAGCCGCCTGCGCCGCCTGGTATCAGGGGGCCATAGCCTTGGACCGGAGCTTGCCCCAAGGTACGCCCCGGCTTTTGAAATTCGGACGCATGGAGGCGGGCACGGTGCGCAACGCCCTGGCCGGCCGCGCCCGGCTGGAGGGGACCCTCAGGACCTTCCAGGACCAGTTGCACCAACGGCTTCAGACCCAGCTCCAGGACCTGGGCGAGCGGGTGGAGCGGGAAACCGGCTGCCAAGTGGCGGTGCGTTTCAGCGAGGGGTATCCCGCCCTGATCAATCCACCCCCGCTTCTCGAGCAGGTGCAAAAGCTGTATCCCGTGGTGCCTCTGGCCAGGCCCGCCCTCATTACGGAGGACTTTTCCTGGTATCAGCAATTCCTGCCCGGGCTGTTTTTCTTCCTGGGCTGCGGTCCGGCCCCGGCCCTGCACGCGGCGGACTTTAATTTTGACGAGGGCGTGCTGCAGACGGGCCTGGACCTGTTCCAGACCATCGCGGAGGGGATGCCATGAACCAAAATTTACAGGACCTGCGCCTGAGCGGCATCCGAAAATATACCGCCCTGGCCCAGGCCCGGGGCGACTGCGTGGCGCTGACCCTGGGGGAGCCGGAATTTCAAACCCCGGAGCCTATCCGGGACGCCTGTAAGGCGGCCCTGGACCAGGGCCTCACCCATTACACGCAGAACCAGGGGGACCTGCGGCTCCGGGCGGCTATCGCCGCCTTCGAGCGGGACCGCCGGGGCCTTCGCTACACGGCTGACCAGATCCTCATCACCGCCGGGGCCACGGAGGCCGTATACACCGCCCTGACCGGACTCTTAAATCCCGGAGACGAGGTCGTGATCCCCGTCCCCGCTTTCGGCCTGTACGAGACCGTGACTCGGCTGGCCGGCGGGGTGCCCGTGCCGTTGAACACGGCGCCCTTCGGCTTTCAACTGCCCCGGGAGGCCCTGGAAGCAGCGCTGAGCCCACGGACCAAGGTCCTGATCCTCAACTCTCCTCACAATCCAACCGGTGTGGTGTACACGCCCAAGACCCTGGCCGGCGTCTATGACACGGTCAAGGACCTGCCGATCTATCTTCTGTGCGACGACGTGTACTGGGGCCTGAGCCCCTGCCCGGGCTTCGTGCAATATCAGGACCTGCAAGAACGGCTCCTGGCGGTGCAGAGCTTTTCTAAGCCCTACGCCATGACCGGCTGGCGGGTGGGGTACCTCATGGGGGAGCGGACCCTGATTCAAAAGCTGACCGCGCTGCACGGCCACGTGCTCACCTGCGCCCCCGCCATGCTCCAGGCCGCGTGCCTGGCGGCTCTGGATTACGACACCGGTCAGATGGCCCGGGCCTACGAGGCCCGGCGGGCGTACCTTTGCACCCGGCTGGAGCGGATGGGGTTGCCGTTTGTCCCGCCGGCGGGGGCCTTTTACGCCTTTCCCTCCATTGCTAGGTACGGCATGGACGCGGAGACCTTCTGCACCCGGATGATTCAGGAGGCCGGCGTGGCGGCCGTCCCCGGCACCTGCTTCGGCGCCGAGGGTTATGTGCGGCTGTCCTATTGCTGCGGTATGGAGGAATTGGCGCTGGGCATGGACCGAATGCAGGCGTTTCTGGATAGCCTGTGACCGCCGGGGGAACCTGGTTGGAAACCGCCTGCGGCCGCCCGCCGGTCCCATGTAGGGAACGACCTTTGGTCGTTCCGCGGGCGAGTGCAGCTCGCCCCTACAGCGTCTCGGCAAAGTCCGCTGCGCTCCGGTTCCCCCGGTTGGGGAAACCTCCACCCGTTTCCTTGTCCCTCCTCCCCCCACAAAACCTTCGGTTTTGCGGGGCCCCTACGGGATATCCTTCGATGGCGCGTCTGTAGGGAACGACCTGCGGTCGTTCCGCGGGCGAGCGCAGCTCGCCCCTGCATCGTCTCGGCAAAGTCCGCTGCGCTCCGGTTCCCCCGGTTGGGGAAACCTGCGCCCGCCTCCTTGCCCCTCTTCCCCCCCCACAAAACCTTCGGTTTTGCGGGGCCCCTACGGGTATCCTTCGATGGCGCGTCTGTAGGGAACGACCTGCGGCCGTTCCGCGGGCGAGCGCAGCTCGCCCCTACATCGTCTCGGCAAAGTCCGCTGCGCTCCGGTTCCCCCGGTTGGGGAAACCTTCACCCGTTTCCTTGTCCCTCCTCCCCCCACAAAACCTTCGGTTTTGCGGGGCCCCTACGGGATATCCTTTGATGGCGCGTCTGTAGGGGCGAGCTGCGCTCGCCCGCCGGGAGACGCGGCTGATTTTGTAGGGCTGGCGGGCGTGCAAAGCACGCCCCTACAGGGGCGGCGACGGGCGTGCAAAGCGCGCCCCTACGGGATTCTCCGGCCGACTGCCCCGTGCAGGTCCATGCAAAAAGAAAAATTCTAAGAAAAATCTAAATACCATCCGATATTACAGACAGGAGGAATTACCATGAAAAGAACCATCTTCCGGGGCATTGCCACAGCCCTGGCCACCCCCATGGGCCTGGACGGCGCCATCGACTACGACGCCTACGGGCGGCTCATCGACTGGCAAATCGAAAGTGGGGTAGCCGCCCTGGTCGCCTGCGGAACCACCGGAGAGAGCGCCACCATGACCGAGGAGGAGCACCGCCAGGTCATCTCCTTCACAGTGCGGCGGGCGGCGGGCAGGGTGCCCGTCATTGCCGGCACCGGCGGCAACTGCACCGCCAAGGCCGTGGCCATGGCCCAGTTTGCCGGGCAGGCGGGGGCCGACGCCTGCCTGTGCGTCACACCCTACTACAACAAGGCCACCCAGCCCGGCTTGGTGGCCCACTTCACCGCCATCGCGGCGGGAAGCCGTCTGCCCATCATTCTGTATAACGTGCCCTCGCGCACGGGCTGCAACCTGCTGCCGGAAACCTGCCGGACTCTGGCGGAGCACCCGAACATCGCGGCGGTGAAGGAGGCCAGCGGCAACATCGCCCAGGTGGTGGAGCTGGCGGCCCTGACCCGGGGAAAGCTGGACCTGTACTCGGGCAACGACGACCAGATCGTTCCCCTGCTGGCCATGGGCGGCCAGGGTTGCATCTCGGTTCTGTCCAACGTGGCGCCCAAGGAGGCGGTCGCCCTGTGCGACAGCTTCTTCGCCGGGGACGTAGCGGGGGCAGCGGAGCTGCAATGCCGGCTCCTGCCCCTGATTCAGGCCTTGTTCTGCCAGGTAAACCCCATTCCTGTAAAGGCGGCCCTGGCGGCCATGGGCTTCGGGGAAGGCGGCATCCGTTTGCCGCTGACGCCTCTGGAGCCCGCCTGCCGGGAGCGGCTCCTCCGGGAACTCCGGGCGTGGAGGACAGACCTGTGAGGATCATACTCAGCGGCGCAGCCGGCGCCATGGGTCAGACGCTACGCGGGCTCCTGGCGGAGGGGTACTGCGGCGGCCAGACGGCGGCCCTGGTGGACGCCCAGGGTGGACCGGGCATCGTCACAAGCTTTAATCAGGTCACGGCGGAGGCGGACGCGGTGCTGGACTTCTCCTTTCACACCGCCACCGCCGGAGCCCTGGCCTATGCCCTGGCCCATGGTCTGCCCCTAGTAGTGGGCACCACCGGCCACACCCCGGCGGAGAAGGCCGCCGTAGAGGCGGCGGCCCGGGAGATCCCGGTGTTTTACAGCGGCAATATGAGTCTGGGTATCGCGGTTTTATGCCGGCTGGTCCGGGAGGCAGTGCGTGCCTTTCCCCAGGCGGACGTGGAAATCGTGGAGGCCCACCACAACCGGAAGGTAGACGCCCCCAGCGGCACGGCGTTGATGCTGTTTCAGGCGGCGCAGCAGGTCCGGCCTCAGGCCAGGCCGGTCTGCGGCCGGTCCGGGCAGTCCAAACGGGAGAAAGACGACATCGGTATTTCCTCCCTGCGCCTGGGCAGCCTGGTGGGCGTCCATGAGGTTATAATCTCCACGGGGACTCAGACCCTGACCCTGCGGCACGAGGCCCATGACCGGGCCCTGTTCGCCCAGGGCGCGCTGGAGGCGGCGGCCTTTCTGCAAGACCGGCCCGCCGGGCTCTATGGGATGGAGGACCTGGTGAAATCGAGGCGATAGCGCATGATAACAGTCAAATTTGGCGGCACCTCTCTGGCGGACGCCGGACAGTTCCGTAAGGCCCAGGCCATTCTGGAGCAGAATCCCGGCCGGGCCTTCGTGGTGGTGTCCGCGCCGGGATGCAGGGCGCCGGGGGATGAGAAGGTCACAGACCTGCTGTACGCCTGCCACCAGGCGGCCAGGCAAGGCGGTTCGGTGGCCCAGATCTTCGCGCCGGTAGCGGAGCGGTTCCGATCCATCATCCGGGACTTAGGGCTGGACCTGGACCTGGAGGAGGAGTTCCGGGCCGCGGTGTGGGCCATGGAGCGGGGAGCGGGCGCGGCCTTTTGCGCCAGCCGGGGAGAGTATTTCAGCGGCCGGATCATGGCGGCCCTGCTAAACCGGCCCTTCCTGGACCCGGCAGGATGCGTCTTTTTTGACCAGGCGGGCCGGTTCGACGGGGAGCGCGCCCAGGTTACCCTGTCGGCCCGGCTGCAGGGCCTGACGGAAGCGGTGATGCCCGGGTTTTACGGCGGCCTGCCCGACGGTACCGTGGCCACCTTCTCCCGGGGCGGCTCGGATATCTCCGGGGCAGTGCTGGCCCGGGCCTCCGGCTCGTCGGTCTATGAAAACTGGACCGACGTGCCCGGTGTCCTGGCGGCGGACCCCCGGGTGGTGCCGGGAGCCGCGCCCATCGACGCCATTACCTATGCTGAAGTGCGGGAACTGGCCTACCTGGGGGCAACGGTGCTCCACGAGGACGCCATCTACCCGGTTAAGGCCGGCGGAATCCCCATCCATATCCGCTGCACCGACGATCCGGAGGCCCCGGGAACCTGGATTGTGGCCCAGGCCGGGAGCCCCGCCGGAGCGGTGACGGGACTGGCCGGCCGCACGGGCTACTCTGCCATCCAGATCGAAAAGGAGGGGACCAACGGGGAGGTTGGCTACTGCCGCCGGATTCTCTCCGCGCTGGAGCGCAACGGCATTCCCTTTGAGCACCTGGCCACAGGAATCGGCAGCGTGTCTCTGGTGGCGCCCACATCCCTGGTCGTGACTCGGCGGCAGTCCCTGCTGGCCGACATTCGGGCGGCGGTTCAGCCAGACGCCCTGCAAATCGAGGACGGCCTGGCCATGATCGCCGTGGTGGGCCGAGGTATGGCCGGGCGGCCCGCCGTGGCCGGACAGCTTCTGGCCGCCGTGGGCCGGGCGGGCATCAACGTGCGCCTGGTCGATCAGGGCACCAAGGAATTGAACATCGTCCTGGGCGTGGAGGAGGCGGATTACCGCAAGACCATGGAGGTGATTTACCACACCTTTTTCCCCGGCTGAAAAAATGCGGCGATCTGCAACTTCTTTCTGATGGGAAATGGCGAGCGCAGCGCGCCCCTACGGAATGTGTATCGATGGGGCGCTGTCGGGGCGGCCTGCGGTCGCCCGCTGGCGTGCAAAGCACGCTCTCACGAGATGTCAAATAAAAACAACGCCCCCGGAGAGGTTCTCTCCGGGGGCGTTTATGCGCTTTACGCGTTATTTCTGGTTCTGAATGTACTGGTCGATGGCCTCGGCGGCCTTCTTGCCGGCGCCCATGGCCAAAATCACTGTGGCCGCGCCGGTCACGGCGTCGCCGCCTGCGAACACGCCGGTCCGCGTGGTCATCTCGTTCTCGTCCACGATCAAACAGCCCTTTTTGTTGGTGTCCAGACCCGGGGTTGTGGAGCGGAGCAGCGGGTTGGGGCTGGTGCCCAGCGCCATGACCACGGTATCCACGTCCAGTTGGAACTCGCTGCCCGGGATCTCCACCGGACGGCGGCGACCAGAGGCGTCCGGCTCGCCCAGCTCCATACGGATGCACCGCATGCCGCTGACCCGGCCGTTCTCGTCGCCCAGGATCTCCACGGGATTGCACAGGGTCGAAAACGCAATGCCCTCCTCCTTGGCGTGGTGCTGCTCTTCCTTCCGGGCGGGCATCTCGGCCTCGCCCCGGCGGTAGACGATGTACACCTTCTCCGCGCCCAGACGCATGGCGCAGCGGGCGCTGTCCATGGCCACGTTCCCGCCGCCTACCACCGCCACGGCTCGGCTCTTGATGATGGGGGTGTCCGCCTGCTCCGTATAGGCCTTCATCAGGTTGGTCCGGGTCAGGTACTCGTTGGCGGAGTACACGCCCTTGAGGGCCTCCCCCGGGATGTGCATAAACATGGGCAGGCCCGCGCCGGAACCCACGAAGACGGCCTTGTAACCCTGCTCAAAGAGCTCGTCAATGGACAAAACCCGGCCGATGACCATGTTGGTCATGACCTCCACCCCTTGGGCCTCCAGCTTCTTCACCTCATTGGCCACAATGGCCTTGGGCAGCCGGAACTCTGGGATGCCGTAAACCAGCACGCCGCCGGCGGTGTGCAGGGCTTCAAACATGGTGACTTCATAGCCCAGCTTGGCCAGGTCGGAGGCGCAGGTGAGTCCGGCGGGGCCGGAGCCCACCACGGCTACCTTCACGCCGTTGGAGGCGGCCTTCTCGGGCATGGCGTTCACATGCTCCCGGTACCAGTCCGCCACGAACCGCTCCAGCCGGCCAATGGCCACGGGCTCGCCCTTGACGCCCCGGACGCACTTGGCCTCGCACTGGGATTCCTGGGGGCAGACCCGGCCGGACAGAGCCGGCAGGCTGTTGGTGGATGTGATAATTTCATACGCGGCCTGGAAATCTCCTTCGGCCACCTTGGCGATGAATTCTGGAATGCGGATATTGACAGGACAGCCCTCCACGCAGTGGGGCTTTTTGCACTGCAGGCAGCGCTTGGCCTCTTCCACGGCCATCTCCGGGGTGTAGCCCAGGGCTACTTCCTGGAAGTTTCTGGCCCGGACCTGGGGATCTTGCTCCGGCATGGGGGTTTTTGTCAGCGTCATGTTGGCCATAGCAGCTTCCTCCTTACTGAATCAGGGCTTTGCCCATTGCTTGGATGCGGCAGACATGCTCCTTGTCCACCTGGGCCTCCCGGTCCCGGTACACGCCGTTACGGCTCATGAGCTCATTGTAATCCACCTGGTGCCCGTCGAAATCCGGGCCGTCCACGCAGGCGAACTTTACTTCGCCTCCAACCGTGACCCGGCAGCCGCCGCACATGCCGGTGCCGTCCACCATAATGGGGTTCAGGGACACCACGGTCTTGACCCCGAAGGGCTCCGTGGTCTTGGAGACGAATTTCATCATGGGGATGGGACCGATGGCCAGCACCTCGTCATACTGGTTCCCGGCCTCTAGAAGCTGTTGCAGCTTCACGGTGACGAAGCCGTGCTCCCCGTAGGAGCCGTCGTCGGTCATTAAGTACAGGTTATCAGCGCAGGCCTTGAACTCGTCTTCCAGAATCACAATATCCTTGCTCCGGAAGCCCACGATCACGTCCACCTGGCAGCCGGCCTCTTTAAACGCCACGGCTGACGGCAGCGCGATGGCGCAGCCTACGCCGCCGCCCACCACGCAGACCCGCTTGAGGCCTTCGGTCTCCGTGGGCTTTCCCAGGGGTCCCACGAAATCCAGGATGCTGTCTCCCTCCTCCAGGGCGCCCAGAGCCTTCGTGGAGAAGCCCACCTTCTGGAAAATAATGGAGACGGTGCCTTTTTCCCGGTCGTAGCCGGCGATGGTTAAAGGGATCCGCTCGCCCTGCTCATCAATGCGGAAAATAATAAACTGGCCGGCCTTGGCCTTCCTGGCCACAAAGGGGGCCTCGATCTCCAGCAGGGTGACGGAGGCGTTCAGCTCTTTTTTTCGGACGATTTTGTACATATTCCTGATCCTTTCATTCCTGGTATTTCAAGACACGGAAAGAAGGCGGGGAATCTCCCGCATGCAAGAACATTATAAAGCATGGTACCCACTTTGTCAAAACGAATTTCTTCCATTTGGCAGGAAAAACGGCGGATTTTGAACGGGGCGGCGGGCCCCGGGATGTAGGGCAGCCTGGGGCTGCCCCTACAGGATATCTCTCGACGGTGCGTCTGTAGGGGCGAGCTGCGCCCGCCCGCTGGAGAGACCCGGCCATGACGGGGGTAGGAACGGCCCTCGGCCGTTCCGCGGGCGTGCAAAGC
>CBCTHM010000042.1:0-8544 GCA_965146675.1 uncultured Eubacteriales bacterium
TGCTTTGCACGCCCGCGGGCGACCACAGGTCGCCCCTACATCCCCGAAACCACACCGCACGCTGTAGGGGCGTGCTTTGCACGCCCGCGGGCGACCACAGGTCGCCCCTACACCCCCGAAATTACACTACACACTGTAGGGGCGTGCTTTGCACGCCCGCCGTGCCTCCGGCGGGTGTCTTTTCTTGCTTGCCCAAGAAAAGACACGAAAAGAAGGGCCCCCAAGGCGGGGCTTTTTACAAGCCGCCCCTCCTTGGGAATCCTCCCTCCGGACCCTGCTGGAAGGTCCGGCCTCACGGTTGGCCAGGGTGCAAGCGACCCTGGCCCTGCCGAAACCAGCGTCTGAGGCGGGTTTATTAAAATCTGCGCCTGCTGTAGGGGCGAGCTGCGCTCGCCCGCGGAATGACCACAGGTCGTTCCCTACAACCGAAATCGGTGCATTTCCCCGCGGGCGGCCGCAGGCCGCCCCCCGGCGCATCGGGGCGGCGGTGCCTTTTACCGGGAAAAAATCCGGAAAAACACAAAATTTTCCTTTACAACTCGATATCTCTATGCTAAAATGGGAAAGCTAGTTTTAGCAATACCCGCCGCTCAGTTTCGGGGCAACGCTCCGGCGGAGCACTCCACTGGCCCATTCTTGGCGGCCGGGCAATAGTTTGAAAGGTGGAACTTCCCATGATTCAGAAAGAAAAGAAAACTTCGATTATCTCCGAGTACGCCACTCACGAGGGGGACACCGGCTCTCCCGAGGTTCAAATCGCCATTCTTACCGCCCGTATCAACGAGCTCACCGAGCATCTGCGGGTGCACAAGCACGACAACCACAGCCGCCGGGGCCTTCTGATGATGGTCGGTAAGCGCCGCAACCTGCTGGATTATCTGGCCAAAAAGGACATCAACCGGTATCGTGTCGTGATCGCCAAGCTGGGCATCCGGAAGTAAGAAGCAAAAAGGGCGGCCTCGGTCGCCCTCAGACTGTCGAAAACCCCCTACGGGGCTTTTCGACAAAAGAAATTGCAGCCTGCTACATGCACGCGCTGTACGCCTGTAGCGTACAACTCGTACACTTGCAGCCTGAGCAGTATTTTCCGCCACGCGCCTGTCGCGGCGGAAAATGATCCGAATTTTTTCGCCGCCTGCGAGCGGCGAACTCTGTGAGACTTTTTTGTCGCGCTGGGGCGGCCTCGGTCGCCCTTTTTTTCAAGATTTTCTGTTCGGGAGTATTTTAGCAGTTGAAAGCGCCGCCGGGCGTCCGGCGTTGGTTTCAAGTGCTAAACCTCCCGAACAAAACACATTGCAGGAGGTTAAAACATTGATCACCCATAAGACATTTCCCAATCACCACATTTTTGAGACCGAGATCGGCGGGCGCACCTTCACGGTGGAGACCGGTAAGGTGGCCGAGCTGGCCAACGCCGAGTGTATCTGCCGCTACGGTGACACCGTGGTCCTGACCACGGTCACCGCCTCCCCGGAGCCTAAGACCGGCATCGACTACTTCCCCCTGACCATTGAGTTTGAGGAGCGGCTGTACGCCGTGGGCCGGATTCCCGGCTCCTTCAACCGCCGGGAGGGCAAGCCCTCCGAGCGGGGCACCCTGAACTCCCGGCTCATCGACCGGCCCATGCGGCCTCTGTTCGACGACGAGCTGCGCAACGACGTGGTGGTGACCTGCACCATATTGGCCAACGACAACGAAAACCCCGTGGAGATCGTGGCCTCTCTGGGCGCTTCCATCTCCGTGGCCTACTCCGACGTGCCCTGGAACGGCCCCATCGCCACCACCAATGTGGCCTGCGTGGATGGCGACTATCTGGTCAACCCCTCCAGCGACCAACGGGAACGAGCCAAGTGTTTTGTCTGCGTGGCCTCCACCTTTGAAAAGGTGGTCATGATTGAGACCGAAGCCGACGAGGCTCCGGAGTCCATGGTCCTGGAGTGCATCCGTATTGCCCACGAGACCAACATGCAAATCGTGGCCTTCATCGACGGCATCGTGCGGGAGATCGGCAAGCCCAAATTCTCCTTCGAAAAGGCCGCGGTGAACCACGCCCTGCTGGACGAGCTGTGCGGATACGGGCTGGATAAGATCGAGTACTGCCTGGACACACCGGACAAAAACGTGCGGGAGGCCCGGCTCACGGAGGTCCGGCGGGACTTCGCCCAGCACTTCGCGGAAAAATACGAGGATTACGAGCAGAACATCGAGGTCTGCCTGTATAAGATGCAGAAGAAGGTAGTCAAAAAGTGGCTGCTGGATGGCAAACGGGTGGACGGCCGGGGGATGGATGAGATCCGGCCCTTAGGCGCGGAGGTGGGCGTGCTGCCCCGGGTCCATGGCTCGGGCCTGTTCACCCGGGGTCAGACCCAGGTGCTGTCCATCTGCACCCTGAACACCCTGTCCGCGGCCCAGAAGCTGGACACCATTTATCCGGAGGAGTCCAAGCGGTATATTCACCACTATAACTTCCCCGCGTTCTCTACCGGCGAGGCCAAGCCCGCCCGTTCCACCTCCCGCCGGGAGATCGGACACGGCGCCCTGGCAGAGAAGGCCCTGCTGCCGGTGATTCCCCCGGTGGACGAGTTCCCCTATGCCATCCGGGTGGTCTCGGAGGTCCTGTCCTCCAACGGTTCCACCTCCCAGGGCTCCATCTGCGGCTCCACCCTGGCTCTCATGGACGCGGGCGTGCCCATTCGGCGGCCTGTGGCCGGCATCTCCTGCGGCCTGATTTCCGACCAAGAGACCGGGCAGTGGCGGACCTTCACGGACATCCAGGGCGTGGAGGACTTCCATGGGGAGATGGACTTCAAGGTGGCGGGCACCACCGAGGGCGTCACCGCCATTCAAATGGATTTGAAGAACCGGGGTCTGACCATGGAGATCATCGCAGACGCTTTAGAGCGGACCCGCAAGGCCCGTCTGGAGATTTTACAGGAAGTTATGCTGCCCTGTATCTCTGAGCCCCG
Organism: uncultured Eubacteriales bacterium; assembly: GCA_965146675.1. GTDB lineage: Bacteria > Bacillota > Clostridia > Oscillospirales > Oscillospiraceae > Faecousia. Next base: position 2,967 of record CBCTHM010000042.1, read on the forward strand.
GCCCGAGGTCTCCGAGTATGCCCCCAAGATGATCTCCATGAAAATTCCCGTGGACAAGATCCGGGAGGTCATCGGCACCGGCGGCAAGACCATCCAGAAAATTTGCCTGGACACCGGCGCCAAAATCGACATCGACGACGACGGCTCCGTGTTCATCTCCGCGGTGGACTCCATGGCCGCCCAGGCCGCCAAGAAGATGGTGGACGATATCTGCTTCGTCCCTGAGGTGGGCAAGCTGTACTACGGCAAGGTGGTCCGGATCCTGCCCATCGGCGCGTTTGTGGAGATCGCCCCGGGCCACGACGGCATGGTACACATCTCCAAGCTGGAGAACCGCCGGGTGGAGAAGGTGGAGGACGTGCTGAAGCTGGGAGACATGACGTGGGTGAAGTTCATGGGCTTCGACGAGAAGGGCCGGGCCAACTTCAGCCGCAAGGACGCCCTGCGGGAGCTGTCCGAGGGCAAAAAGGAAACCCACCCGCAGCACGAGTAAAAAATCAAGGCCGCCGCGCTGATTGCGCGGCGGCCTTTTCATCTCCCTGACGGGGCAGGCCCCCGGCGGGGAGATGTCCTGAATAGCGGGGATGTAGGGAACGACCTGCGGTCGTTCCGCGGGCGAGCGCAGCTCGCCCCTACGGGAATCTGTCCATGGGGTTTTGTAGGGAACGACCTACGGTCGCCCGCCGAGGGAAGATTCCTAATAGCGGGATGTAGGGGCGACCTACGGTCGCCCGCCGAGGGAAGATTCCTAATAGCGGAATGTAGGGGCGACCTGCGGTCGCCCGCTGAGGGCACTTTCTTAATAGCGGAATGTAGGGGCGACCTGTGGTCGCCCGCGGGCGTGCGAAGCACGCCTCGTCGCAGCGGACTGCGCTTGCGCAAATCCCCACCCATTCGGGTGGGGATTCTTGTCCGCTTCGTCGCTGCTCCTCTCCCCACAAAGGCGTTGCCTTTGTGGGGCCCCAATTGCGGGCGTGCAAAGCACGCCCCTACAGAAAAGGGGAATAAGGGACAAAGGCAGGCCCCGCGGATCACCGCGGGGCCTGCCGTCTGACAGGGTCAGGGCCCGGCTCCGGTCAGCAGGGCGAATCCCTCCAGCACCAGGGCCAGCGCCGGCTGGTGCAGGAGATAAATCCACAGGGACTGCCTGCCGCACCAGGAGAAAAACCGGATCACGCCCAGTTCTGCCTTCACCCGGGGCAGCAGGGTCTCTCGCCGCCGGTATACTGTCTTGCCCAGCAGGGCCCCCAGAAGAAAATACCCCAGATTGGGCAGCAAAGGGAAATAATCGCTGGAGGCAAAGCCCGGGGCCGTGAGCCCCAGGGGGAACAGATAGGGCGCTGAGACCCGCAAGGACAAGAACCAATAGCCCAGGGCCAGGCACACCGCCCCCAGAACCCCCAGGGCCCAGGGCGGCAGCCGCCGGACCAGCGGGTACAGCAGCATACACAGGCCCAGGCAGTGCAAAATTCCAAACCAGATCACAATCTCCCGGCCCTGCAGGTGAAGCCAGTACAGGCCCGCCGTCACCAGAGAGCACAGCAGTCCCCCGGCCAGCACCACAAGCCCCCTGCGCACCGGGTGGCTCCCCAGGGTAACGCAGATACCGGAGATCAGCAGGAACAAAATCCCGCCCCAGTCCTTGATGAAAACGAAGAAAGCCGGATAGGCGAAGTCCGCCAGGGCCAGCAGCTCCCGCAGATCGTAAATCAGGTGAACGAGCACCATGCCAACGATACACAGGCCCCTGAGCGCGTCCAGCTCCCAGATGCGCCCAGAGCGCTTCATTCCAGGGGCTCCGGAGGCTCCTCCGGCGCTGGGGCGGGCCCGGTGATCTCGCTGTTTGCCTCCTCCTCCAGGACCCGGTAGGCCACCTTCCCCACCAGGGTCTTGGGCAGCTCTGGACGGAACTCGATCTCCCGGGGCATGGCGTACTTGGCAATGCGCTTTTCACAGTAGACCAGGATCTCCTGTTTCAGGGCCTCCGTGGGCTCCACGCCGGGCATGGGCACCACGTAGGCCCGGACCCGTTGGACCCGATAGGGGTCCTTCACGCCGATGACGCAGGAGAGCAGCACCTTCTCATGGCCGTCGATGATGTTCTCCAGCTGAGATGGATAGACGTTGTAGCCGGAGGTGACGATCATGCGCTTGATGCGCTGGCGGAAATAGATGAACCCGTCCTGGTCCATGCGGCCCAGGTCCCCGGTGTGCAGCCAGATGCGGCCCTCGGCGTGGCGGCGCAGGGTCTGGGCGGTCTCCTCGGGATTGTCCATATACCCCAGCATCACCGTGGGCCCGGAGATGCAGATCTCCCCGTCGGTGTTGGCGGGCAGCTCCTCGGTGGTGCCGGGCTTGACGACCTTATAGAAGGTGTCCGGGAAGGGGATGCCGATGGAGCCGGACCGGGCGTAGTCCTTGGGGGTCAGACAGGAGGCGGTGACGCACTCCGTAGTGCCGTAGCCCTCCCGAATCTGCTCTGTGGAGTTGTGGTCCTTCAAGAACTGGTCCACCTTCTTCTTCAGCTCCGGGGACAAAGAGTCGCCACCGGAGAAAACCCCCTTCAGGAAGCTCAGGTCCACCCCGTCCAGGGAGTCGGCCCGGAGCAGGGCCTCGAACAGGGTGGGGACCCCGGGAATCAGGTTGGGCTTCTGCTTTTTCAGGATGTCGGCGTAGATCGTCACGCTGAACTGAGGCACCAGAATGCAGGTGGCCCCGCCGATGAGCGCCGTGTGGATGCCGATGCCCAGGCCGAAGCCGTGAAACAGGGGCATGATGGACAGCATCTTCATCCCCGCCACGGTGGTGTAGCCCGACGCCGCGATGGTTTGCAGGCCCAGGGCGTTGAAATTCAGGTTGGAGAGCATAATCCCCTTGGTGGTGCCGGTGGTGCCGCCGGAGTACAAGATGGCTCCGCAGTCGTCGAACCTGCCGTCGTCCGGAGGCAGGTCCTTGCGGTACCGGCGGCCGGCGCCCAGAAAGTCGTTCCACAGGATATAGCCCGTCCGGGGCAGCTTCTGCACCGCCCGCGCGGTCTTGGTCACGGGAAACAGGGCCTTTTTGAGGCCGGGCAGCTCATCGCGTATCTTGGCGATGATGATGCGGCAGGAGACCTGCAGATCGGGCAGGATTTGTTCGATCTTATAAAAAAATTGATCCAGGGTCACCACGGCCTTGCTGTGGGACACGTTGAGATAGAAGGCAATCTCCTGGGGCGCGGACAGGGGATGAATCATGTTGGGCACCGCGCCGATGCGGTTCAGGGCATAAAAGCAGTCTACGCCCTGGGGGGAGTTGGGCATACAAATGGTGACCTTGTCCCCCTTGTGGATGCCCATGGCCAAAAAAGCCCGGGCGGTGAGCTCGATCCGACGCAGGAAGGTGGCGTAATCAGTCTGCCTGCCCATAAAGTCGTAAGCAATATTCTGCGGATATTTTCTGGCTGTGTCCGCGACCATCTGATACATGGTCTTCCGGGGATAGTCAATGGATTTCGGCATCTTGCCGTAGAAGTTCAGCCAGGGTGCGGCGGCCGATAGCGTCATGGTGATCATCCTTTCCTGCATGGCGGGGTCCGGCCCCGCAGCGGTTCATTGGGCGCGCGGGTACGGGCCGGAACCACATGGTCCCGCCCCGGCGCGCTCCGGGCTCCCCCGGATACAAAATATAAGACCATTATAGCACAAATTCTTAAAAAATCCATAAATAAATTCCAGGCGGCGAAAAACCGTTTACAAAGCAAAGGTTTTGCGATAAAATAGGGCCCTAGAAGGAGGGATACCATGCGCGACAGAAAAGACAACCAAGACGACTTCGAGGATCTGCTCCGGCAAGTGGACCGTGTGCTGGAGGAGGACCGGCAGCCCCAGCGGGAGGATCCCTTCCCCGAAATTTTGGCCAACGCCAACCGGGATGACGCCGACGAGCCGGTGGTGTACGCCAATTTCAGCAACAATTACGGCCGGGACCTGCGCAATTACCGCAACCACTATGGCCGTTCGGATTTTGAGGACCAGGAGCTGGACCCGCCGGAGCCCGCCGGACCCGCCATTCCCGCTTACAACGCGGACTTTAACGCAGCCCGGCAGCAAAGAGCCAGGCCACAGCGGGCCTCCGCTGCGCCCCAACGCCGCCGCCAAGAGCCCCAATGGGAGCTGGAGGAGGACGAGGAGGACTGGCAGGAGGCCCCGCCGCGCCCACAAAAAAAGCAAAAGCCCAGGCGAAAGAAGAAAAAACGCCACGGCTTTTTGAACTTCCTGCTGGTGCTTCTGGTGCTGTTGGGCGGTCTGCTGGTGTGGGCCTGGAGCTTTATCCATCCGCCCCAGGGCGGCCAGGGCCCCGGCACCCGGAAGGCTGGAGCCGCCACGGTGCTGGTGTGCGGCACGGATGAGGAGGGTACCCGGACGGACACCATGATGCTGGTGTATCTCAACAGCAAGGACAAGTCTGTGAATATGGTGAGCCTGCCCCGGGATACCCTGACCCATGCCACTTCCGGCAAAAACGCCAAGCTGAACTCCGCCTATGGCCGCAACGGCGGCGGGGAGGAGGGCATGGAGGCCCTGCTGGACTATGTGAAGGATATCGTGGGCTTCCGTCCTGACGGCTATATGCTGGTGGACCTGCAGGGCTTTGTGGACCTGGTGGACCTGATGGGCGGCGTAGAATTCGACGTGCCCCAAGACATGTTCTACGAGGACAGTTCCCAGGACTTGTATATCGACCTGAAGGCGGGCAAGCAGAAGCTCACCGGCTACCAGGCCATGGGCCTGGTCCGGTTCCGGAAGGGCTACGCCAACCAGGACCTGGGCCGGGTGGAGGTCCAACGGGAGTTCCTGGCCGCCTGTATGGACCAGTGGTTGACCCTGGGCAAGTTGGGCAAGCTGCCCAAGGCCCTGTCCACCGTAAAGGCCTCTACCACCTCCGACTTGAGCACTGGGAACCTGCTGTGGATCGCCCTGACCGCCTGGCGCACGGGCATGGGGAATATTCACAGTGCCACCCTGCCCGGCGCCGGGGACACGATCGACGGCGCCTCTTACATCGTCCTGGACGCCCAGGGCGTGGCGGACACGGTGAACGAATACTGCAATCCCTACACCAGGGACTTTACCACCGCAGACCTGAACATCGTGGGGTGAGGGATCCTGCGGGCCGCCCCGGCGCGCCGGGGCGGCCCGCAGGGGAATGCACCAATTTCGGTTGTAGGGAACGACCTGTGGTCGTTCCGCCGGCCCTTTGTAGGGGCGACCTGCGGTCGCCCGCGGGCGTGCAAAGCACGCCCCTACTGCAGGCGCAGATTTCAATGAGCCCGCCTTAGACGCAGGTTTCGGCAGGGCCAGGGTCGCTTGCACCCTGGCCAACCGTGAGGCCGGACCTCCAGCAGGGTACGGAGGGGTTTCCAAAGGGGGCGTCTGGTAAAAAGCCCCCTTTGGGTGCCCTTCTTTTCGTGTCGTTTCTTGGGCAAGCAAGAAAAGACACCCTCCGGAGGCACGGCGGGCGTGCAAAGCACGCCCCTACAGGGTGCAGTGTAATTTCGGGGATGTAGGGGCGACCTGTGGTCGCCCGCGGGCGTGCA
>CBCTHM010000043.1:0-8204 GCA_965146675.1 uncultured Eubacteriales bacterium
AACCAGCGTCTGAGGCGGGCTCATTGTAATCTGCGATTGCTGTAGGGGCGTGCTTTGCACGCCCGCGGAACGACCAAAGGTCGTTCCCTACAGACCATGATCGAAAGATGCCACCGGCATATAAAACCCAAACCGAAGCCCAGCGAAGCGGGTCCGGTTTGGAGAGGAGGGGCAAGGAAGCGGGCGCAGGTTTCCCCAACCGGGGGAACCGGAGCGAAGCGGACTTTGCCCCGACGAGCTCGCCCGCGGAACGACCGCAGGTCGTTCCCTACATCCGGAATCGGTGAATTTCCCCGCAGGCGGCCACAGGCCGCCCCTACTACAGGTAAGCCATTTTTAAACCTTTGGGAAAGCTCGAAAACGCCCCAGGCCGTGTCTCCGGCCTGGGGCGGGGCGCCTAATCCGTCATATCTTGCAGCCGATCCAGGGGAAACGGCGGTAGGGCGACCGGCTTCATGGCAATGCTCATGAGCTTCACGGGATTGTCGTCGGCGGCAATCCGATTGGAGCTGAGCGCGCCGCAGATCCGGCACCGATGGATGACGGCCCATTCGCCGTTTTTGCGGACCCAAACCGCGATGGGCTCCATCAGGCCGCCGCAGTCCGCCGCCCGGTCGCCGGGCTCCAGGTCCACGTGCAGGCTGCACAGGCAGTTGGGGCAGTGGTTTCGATGTTCACTTCCCGCGCCCGCAGAAACCACCAATCTCCCGCACGACTTACAGGTAAACGCATCGTTGCACGCATGCGTTTTATAATAACCCTTTTCAAATGTTTTTCTCTTGTTCTCCCGATTCATACGGGTTATCCTCCTAAAAAGTAAATTGATACCTTTTGGGAGGCCGGATGCGAAGCTGTACGCATGACCTCCCGGTCAGCCTACAACCACCGTGGTACGGATACGCTTCATATAACAAATTCCCCTTTTTGCAGTTTTACAGATGGATTTCCAATCTGTAGCTGCTTTATTCTATCATAAAACTTTGAATAAATCAACTAAAATGAAAGCGGCGGATGCAGAAACGTCCTGGCGCGCCTCTGTCTTCCCGGCAGCGCGAGCAGCTAGCCTGCGGCTCTTCGGCACTGGAGGAATGCAGCCCCCAGAAGCGCGCCCACCCCCAACGCGATCGAATGGATCACCCAGGTGGTTGCGTTCATAAACGAAAACATCAAGATATTGGCGGCAATCGCGAAAATCAAAATCCAATTGCCGTACCACGTTCTCAGTCTAAAGCCGGGAAAGTCCCGGCTGAGGAGTTGCAAAACCAAAATCAGCCCGATGAAAGAAAAGGTGAAAACAGAGCCGCCACAGGCGCAGGGCGCGTGCATATAGCAGACCGCAATTCCTTTATCGAAAAACCCCGTAGGGGTTTTTCGACCATCTGAGCCCCAAGGGGCGCAGGAGCTGCCCGCTCCCACAGCCCTACAAAATTTTACAGGCTCCTTGACACAGGATTTGCTACATGCTAAGATGGAAGCAATAGACATCATACGTGTCCGCATATGGTCATACAAATTTAAAGACAGACAAATGTCCGTGAAAAGCGGAAAATTTGGACGCCAGGAGGATTTTTATGAAGGTTTTGATCCTGAACCCCGGTGCGACCTCCACCAAAGTCTCTGTATTTGAGGACGAGAACGAAATTTTTAAAAAAACCATCGTGCACACGGCCCAGGACCTGGCCCCCTTCGCCCGGGTCATCGATCAGGGCGGCTTCCGCAAAGCCCTGATTTTGAAGACCCTGGAAGAGGCCGGCTATTGCATGTCGGACTTCAACGCGGTGTGCGGCCGGGGCGGCCTGCTGCGGCACATCCCCTCCGGCACCTACCGCATCACGGACCGGGCCATTGCCGACGTGATGGACCCGCCCTACGGCGAGCACGCCTCCAATCTGGGCGTTCTCCTGGCCCGGGAGCTGGGGGACCTGGTGGGCATCCCCGCCTTCTTCGTAGACCCCGTGTCCGTGGATGAGATGTCCGCGGTGGCCCACGTCACGGGCTTCCGGGGCATGCAGCGGGAGAGCTTCTTCCACGCCCTGAATCAGAAATCCACCGCCCGGAAAGCCGCCGCGCTCCTGGGCAAACCCTATGAGCAGACCCGGCTGATCGTGGTACATATGGGCGGCGGCGTGTCCGTGGCTGCCCACGAGAACGGCCTGGCCATCGACGACTTCAACGTCAAGGACGAGGGCGCCTTTGGCATGGACCGGGGGGGCGGCCTGCCGGTGAACGCGGTGATCAACCTGTGCTTCTCCGGCCTGAGTAAGCAGGAGGTAAAAAAACGCCTGGGCACCGAGGCCGGGGCCTATTCCTACGTGGGCACCAAGGATTTCAAGGAAATTGAGCGCCGGGCCTTCGAGGATGGAGACCAGGACTGCCGGCTGGTGTTCGACGCCCTGGCCTACCAGCTGGCCAAGGATATCGGAGCCATGGCCGCGGTGCTGCGCTTCCAGGTGGACGCTGTGGTCTATACGGGAGGCATGGCCTACTCTGACCGACTCACCCAAGCGATTACGGACTACGTGGGGGCGCTGGCTCCCGTCCTGCGCCTGCCTGGGGAGGAAGAGATGCGCTCGCTTGCCCAGGGCGCCCTGCGGGTGCTCCGGGGCGAGCCGGCCAAGGAATATTGAGGCAAGGAGGAACGCCATGAAACTCGATTCCATTTCCAAGCTGCTCTCCGCCGCCGCCGGGAGTCCGGAGCCCCGGACCATCGCGGTGGCCGCGGCCCATGACAAAGACGTCCTGGAGGCGGTGGCGGGCGCCCGGCGGGCCGGGGTGGCCCAGGCGGTGCTCACCGGCCGGGGGGCGGACATCCGCGCCATTCTGGAGACCCTGGGGGAGGACCCCGGGTCCTATACGATCCTGGAGGCCCAGACCGACGGGCAGTGCGCCGCCCTGGCAGTGGAGCAGGTCCGGCTGGGCAAGGCCAATTTCCTGATGAAGGGGCTTCTGGGCACCGGGGACCTGATGAAGGCGGTGATCGACCGGGACGCGGGTCTGCGCACCGGCCGGCTCATCAGCCACGTGATGCTCTACGAGCCCCAGGGCCACAAGCTGCTGGCCCTCACCGACGGGGGCATGATCACCTTTCCGGACCTTTCCAAGAAGGCGGAAATTTTGGAGAACGCCGCCCGGGTCCTGCAGGCTCTGGGCTACGAGACCATGAACGCCGCCTGCATCTGCGGGGCCGAGGTGGTGAATCCCAAAATTCAGTCCACCCTGGACGCCCAGGCCCTGTCGGCCATGACGGAGCGGTGGGCCCCCTACCACATGCAGGTCTTCGGGCCCGTGGGCCTGGATCTGGCGGTGAGTCCCGCGGCCTGTCGGCACAAGCATTTTGAGGCCCCCGGCGCCGGGGAGGCGGACATCCTGCTGGTCCCCACCTACGAGGTGGGCAACGGCATCGGCAAGGCCATGAGCCTGTTCGGCGGGGCCAAAAACGCCGGCATCATCCTGGGGGCCAAGGTGCCCATCGTCTTAGTGTCCCGGGCGGACAGCGCCGAGAGCAAGCTGGCCTCCATCGCCCTGGGCGCCCTCACCGCCGGCAAGGTATAGCCCCGCCTGCGGCCGCCCGCGAAATTCCAAAGTTCTGGTCGGCAACGACCCGCGATCGTTTTCCGTTTTTCCTTTGGGATGTCCATAACCATCCACGTCTGCCTGTAGGGGCGTGCTTCGCACGCCCGCCTGCCCTGCAAATTTTCAACGCCCCCCGGCGGGCGAGCGCAGCTCGCCCCTACATCCTCTCCGGCTCCCTTGTAGGGAACGACCTGCGGTCGTTCCGCGGGCGTGCAAAGCACGCCCCTACATCCCGGTTTCGGCCGGTTCGCCCCGGGCGAGCGCAGCTCGCCCCTACATCCTCTCCGGTTTCCTTGTAGGGAACGACCTGCGGTCGTTCCGCGGGCGTGCAAAGCACGCCCCTACATCCCGGTTTCGGCCGGTTCGCCCCGGGCGAGCGCAGCTCGCCCCTACATTCGCTTTCATTACCAGTGAACCTTCTGCATATCGCGACAGATTGTAATATTTTGAAAGGTGGGATTCCTATGAAACACTTGCTCTCCGGCAATGAGGCCGCGGCAAGAGGCGCCTACGAAGCAGGCGTCAAGGTGTGCTCCGCTTATCCCGGCACCCCCAGCACGGAAATCTTTGAAAACCTGCCCCAGTACAAAGACAGCCTGTATTGCGAGTGGGCCCCCAACGAAAAGGTGGCCACGGAGGTGGCCTTCGGCGCCTCCCTGGGCGGCGTGCGCAGCCTGACCGCCATGAAGCACGTGGGCGTGAACGTGGCCGCTGACCCCATTTTCACCGCGGCTTACAACGGCGTGGGCAAGGGCTTTGTCATCGTCTCCGCTGACGACCCCTCTATGCACTCGTCCCAGAACGAGCAGGACAACCGGCATTACGCCCGGGCGGCCCGGCTGGCCATGGTGGAGCCCTCCGACTCCCAGGAGTGCGTGGACTTCATGAAGGCCGCCTTCGAGCTCTCCGAGCAGTACGAGATCCCCGTATTGTACCGGGTCACCACCCGGATCTGCCACTCCAAGAGCCTGGTGGAATTCGGGCCCCGGCAGGAGCTGTCCTATGAGCCTTTCGTGCGCAACGTGCGCAAACGGGTGAGCACCCCCGCCAACGCCTACGCCAACCACCCCATCCTGGAGCAGAAGATGCAGGATCTGGCCAAGGCCGCCTGCAACAGCCCCTTAAACCGGGTGGAGATGAACGGCACAAAAATCGGCGTGGTCACTGCGGGCATCTCCTATCAATACGCCAAGGAGGCCTTCCCGGCGGACGCCTCCTTCCTGAAGCTGGGTCTGACCAATCCCCTGCCCATGGACCTGATTCGGGACTTCGCCTCCAAGGTGGAGAAGCTGTACATCATCGAAGAACTGGACCCCTTTATGGAGGAGCAGATCAAGGCCGCCGGCATCGACTGCGTGGGCAAGGAGCTCACCGGCCTTCTTTATGAACTCAATCCCCAGCTCCTGCGGGAGCGGATTTTCGGCGTGCAGCCCGAGACCAGGGCTGTGGCGGCCCAGGCCGTGCCCCGTCCCCCGGTTTTGTGCCCCGGCTGCCCCCACAGAGGCTTCTTTTACACCATGTCCAAGCGGAAGGACTTCGTGGTGGCCGGCGACATCGGCTGCTACACACTGGGCTGCGCCGCTCCGCTGAACGCCCTGGACTCTGTGGTCTGCATGGGCGGCGGCTTCACCGTGGCCATGGGCATGGCAAAGGCCTTTGAGGTGGCCGGCGACACGTCCAAGAAGGTCTTCGGCGTGGTAGGCGACTCCACCTTCTTCCATTCCGGCATGACCGGCGCGGCGGAGATTATCTACAACAAGGGCAACATGATCCCTGTGATCCTGGACAACTCCATCACCGGCATGACCGGCCACCAGGACAATCCCGGCAGCGGCTACAACCTGGAGGGCGACATTGCCGAGCGCATCGCCGTGGAGGACGTGCTGGCTTCCTGCGGCTTTAAGAATATCATCATCGTGGACCCCCAGGACCTTGCGGCCATGCAAAAGGCCGTGGACGACGCCCTGGCCTCCACGGAACCCGCTGCCATCATTACCCGCAGACCGTGCCTGCTCATCAAGCGCATGAAGCACGACATCGGCCAATGCGTGGTGGACGCCGACAAGTGCATCGGCTGTAAGAAATGTCTGAAGGTGGGCTGCCCCGCCGTGGTGATGCACGACGGCAAGAGCTCCATTGACCCCACCCTCTGTGTGGGTTGTACGGTCTGCGCCCAGGTGTGCCCCGTGGGCGCCATTGCGAGAAAGGAGTAAGCCATGAGCAACGTGAAAAGCATCCTTTTGGTGGGCGTCGGCGGCCAGGGCGCCATTCTGACAGCCAAGGTCCTGGTCAACGGTCTCATGCGGGCAGGCTACGATGTGAAGATGTCCGAGGTCCACGGCATGAGCCAGCGGGGCGGCTCCGTGTCCACCCAGGTCCGCTGGGGTGACAAGGTCTACTCCCCCCTGATCGGCAAGGGCGAGGCGGATTATATGGTGGCCTTTGAGAAAATGGAGGCCGTCCGGTACGCCGAATTTTTGAAGCCCGGCGGCGTGGCTGTCATCAACGACTACGAGGTGGCCTCGGCCACCATCGCCGCCGGCCAGTTCGAGTATCCCGCCGGCTGCCTGGAGGCCATGCAGAAGGCCTTCCAGACCTTCCCCCTGAAGGCCGGAGACATCGCCATCTCCCTGGGCAGCGCCAAGTGCATGAACATCGTCCTGTTCGGCGCCCTGACCCACGTGCTGGGCCTTCAGACCATCGACTGGGAGGACGTGATCCGGGAAACCGTGCCCTCCAAGTTCCTGGAGCTGAACCTGCGGGCCTTCCGGGCCGGGCTGGAAGCTGCCCGGGCTGTTTGAGAAGGAGGCCTTGGATATGGTACAGAGCAGCATGTACGCCCTGGGCGCCAACCGGTCCTGCATCCGCGACCTGTTCGAGTACGGGCACGAGCAGGCGAAAATCGTTGGGCCCGAGAACGTTTTTGATTACAGCATCGGCAATCCCTCCATCCCCGCCCCGCCCCAGGTGAACCAGGCCATTGTGGACGTGCTGCGGGAGCAGGACAGTGTCCTGGTCCACGGCTACACCTCCGCCGGCGGCGACCTGGAGACCCGGCAGGCCATTGCCGACGACCTGAACGAGCGGTTTCAAGCCGGCATCCGGGCGGAAAACCTGTTTATGACCTGCGGCGCAGCCCCTGCGTTGGTCTCCGTGATTCGGGCGCTGAAGGTGTTCGAGGACGCCGAATTCGTGGTCATCGCCCCCTATTTCCCGGAGTACCGGCCCTTTGTAGAGTCCAACGGCGGCAAGCTGGTGGTGGTGCCCGCTGACACCTGCCACTTTCAGATTCGCTTCGACCAGCTGGAGGCCCGGCTGACCCCCAAGACCCAGGCCATTTTCATCAACTCCCCCAACAACCCCTCCGGCACCGTGTACACCGCCGAGACCCTGCGGGAACTGGGTACGCTGCTGGAGAAAAAGAGCCGGGAATTCGGCCATCCTATCTATGTCGTTTCAGACGAGCCCTACCGGGAGCTGGTGTACGGCGGGGTGCAGGTGCCCTTCCTGCCCAAGTATTATAAAAACACCATTATTTGCTATTCCTATTCCAAATCCCTGTCCCTGCCCGGCGAGCGGGTGGGCTATGTGTGCGTGCCGGACAGCGTGGAGGAGAGCCAGGCGGTTTACGCCGCCGTGGCCGGGGCCGGAAGGGCCAGCGGTCACGTGTGCTGCCCGTCGCTTTTGCAAAAGGTCATCGCCCGGTGCGCCGGCGTCCGGCCAGATTTGAAAGCCTACGACCGGAACCGGATCGCGTTGTATCAGGCCCTGACGGCCATGGGCTACACCATGGCGAAGCCGGACGGCGCCTTCTACCTGTTTATTCAGGCGCCCAACGGCGACGGCGCGGCCTTCTCTCAGATGGCTAAGGCCTATAACCTGCTGGTGGTCCCGGGGGAGAGCTTCGGCTGCCCCAGCTACTTCCGCATCTGCTATTGCGTGAGCCCCGAGATGATCACCCGGAGCCTGCCCGCCTTCCAGGCCCTATGGGACGCCTGCCAGGCCCAGGAGCCGCAGTCCAATCCGACATCCCCTTGCGCCGCCGCGCCGGTCTAGGCGCCGCAGCCTGAGGCGGACGGGCGGGCCGGCCCTCCTTCCGGCCCGCCCTCTTTTCCCCGGCGATCAGCCGGAAAAATGGATGCGCTGCTTTTGCAACGCATCCATTTTTATGCCGCAACCGGTACCGCCAGCCCGCCGTTTCCTTCAACCCACCGTCGACAAACCACCTTGTAGGGGCGTGCTGTGCTCGCCCGCGGAACGACCACAGGTCGCCCCTACACCCCCGAAACCACACTGCGCTCTGTAGGGGCGTGCTTCGCACGCCCGCGGGCGACCACAGGTCGCCCCTACATCCCCGAAACCACACCGCACTCTGTAGGGGCGTGCTTTGCACGCCCGCGGAACGACCAAAGGTCGTTCCCTACACCCCGAAACCACGCTGCGCTCTGTAGGGGCGTGCTTCGCACGCCCGCGGAACGACCAAAGGTCGTTCCCTACACCCCCGAAACCACGCTGCGCTCTGTAGGGGCGTGCTTTGCACGCCCGCAAAACCTTTCAAACCAGTAGCGTTTCCCAGCGGGCGACCACAGGTCGCCCCTACAGACGCACCACCGGGCTTCCTCCCGTAGGGG
>CBCTHM010000044.1:0-8160 GCA_965146675.1 uncultured Eubacteriales bacterium
GTCCTTTTTGGTGCTTTCTGTCTCACGTTATTCAATTTACAAGGTACATTCGCCCGCACCCTCACGGACAGCTTGCTTATATTACCACATGGTTTTCCGGTTGTCAACTAGAAATTTTCATTTTTTCAAAACTTTTTTCTCTTATTCCTTTTCCGCCCATGGCGGCTGGAGAAAAAGTGTTTTTTCCCATCTTTTGTCGCCACAACCTGTTTCAGGTTCAGAGCGCGCATCGCCCATCCGTGAAACAGCCAAAGGCCGCCCCTACAGCGTGGCATTAAAACGATCCAAACGGTGCCCCGCGAAGCCGAAGGGCTTCGTGGAAAGAGGCACAGAGACGAAGTGAATCAGAATCCCCACCCGAATGAGAGGGCACCAAAAGGGTGAAACCGCAACAAGAACTTTTACGGCGCCTTCCAGTGGCAACCAAACAAAAAGCCAGCCATGATCAGGCAGTAGCTTGACGTGGCTGGTCTTTTTCCGTTTTTTGAGAAATTTCGAGACGAACTTGCTAAGAAGCCTTTATTTTTGACAAAGAGTATGTTAGTATGTTTACATACTCACAGCAGGAGGTGAAGCGGTTGGCCAAGGACAAACAGGCGTTTGGCAATTTCCTTCGAGAGATGATCAAACAGACCGGAATATCACAATCAGCGTTTTATTCGGCGGTAGAGATTACAAAGCCCTACTTCTATGACATTCTATCCGGCAAGGTCAATCCGCCGCCGCCGGAGATACAGTATAAAATGCTGGAACGCTTGGCTGTTGACGAACAGCAGCGCAACAAATTTCTGAATTTGGCGGCAGAAGGCCGCAGCGAGATACCTGCGGACATTGCCAAACTGATTTCGGATCATCCGATGGAGCTGGATAAAATCCGCATAACACTGACAACGCTGCTTGCGGCGCAAGGATAGGGAGAATAGATATGGCGGCATTAAATGAACTAATACAGAAAATTGAGAATCCGGAATTGCGCGCGCAGATTCAGGCGGCAGCAGACAAGATGACCAAGCAGAAGAAATTCGGTCTCGTGTTCGAGGAACATCTCCCGGAATGCACGCCCCTGTATGATATTCCCGTTAGAAAGGGCCTCAAGGTTTCTGTTCGCAACGGGAAAGCAAACGAGATTTACACCGTTTTGAAAATCGAGGACGGCAAGGCGCTGTGCCTGCCGAAAAATGGAGCCGAGGCGGCGGAGTTTGAGGTAGTTGATCTTGTTACAACGGCAGAGCTGGGCGAGCCGATCTATCCATATCTTCAGCCCTTGGGTGTCGTGTGTAACGCACCGGACAGGGCGCTTTGGCACACGCTGATCGAAGCAGACAACTACCATGCACTGCAGCTCCTTGAATATCTGTATGCGGGCAAGGTGACCTGCATTTACATCGACCCGCCCTATAATACGGGAGCGCAGGACTGGAAGTACAATAACGACTATGTGGATGGAACAGACGAATACCGCCACAGCAAATGGCTGTCGTTCATGCAGAAACGACTGGAAATTGCAAAACGCCTTCTTAACCCCAACGATTCCGTGCTGATCGTTACGATTGACGAAAAAGAGTATTTGCATCTTGGATGCTTGCTGGAGGAAACTTTTTCGGGAGCAAGGATTCAAATGGTCAGCACCATGATAAATCCCGCCAATGTAGCAAGAACTGGGGAATTTGGTCGTAGTGGAGAATATATCTTCTTTGTCATGCTCGGTAATGCCGCTCCGCAAAGAATAAAAGTGAGCCGCGAATGGGTGTCAAGTAAAGGTCGCACGCATACAGGAAACATTCGATGGGATTTGTTAAAGCGTTCCGGCACGAATGCGGAGCGAAAGCATTCTCCGGGTGGTTTTTATGCAATATACGTAGATCCTGATACCGGAAAAATTGAAAAGGTTGGGGAACCACTACCGCCAAATGTTACGCAGGCGCCAGAAATTGACGGATTGGTTCCGATTCTTCCAATTAGGAAAAATGGGACGGAAGGAAACTGGCAGTGGTCATCGGCTACGTTCATCGAGAGAATGGCGCAGGGTAGAGTGCGAATTGGCGGCAACAAAAACAAAGGATTCACAGTCTATATTTTAAAAGATGGGGAATATTCAAAGATCACAAAAGGCGAATTCACAGTAATTGACCGCGGTATCAACAACGAAATGATTGTGGAAGATAAGGATACAGACTATGCCATGGCAACCCCGGGTGATATTTGGAAAATAGCATCCCACGATTCCACACAATATGGTTCGCGTTTGCTGGGGAACATATTTGCAAACAAGCGGTTCACATTTCCCAAATCCCTATACGCGGTAAAGGATTGTCTATATTTCTTTACTGCTAACCAGCCGGATGCACTCATCGTTGACTTCTTCGCGGGATCCGGCACCACCCTCCATGCAGTCAACCTCCTCAACGCAGAGGATGGAGGCAACCGTCGTTGCATTATGGTCACCAACAACGAGATCAGCGCGGAAGAAAGAAAAGACTTCGAAGCGCGCGGTATCAAGCAAGGCGACCCGGAATGGGAAAACCGCGGTATCGCCCGTTATGTCACATGGCCACGCACAGTGTGCAGCATGGAAGGCCACGACGTAAACGGCAATGTCCTGAAAGGGAACTACCTCGGCAGCGATATTCCCATGGCAGACGGCTTTAAAGCAAACGCAGTCTTTTTCAAGCTCGGCTTCCTCGACAAGACCAAAGTATCCCTCGGTATGCAGTTTAAAGAGCTGCTCTCCACGCTGTGGATGAAGTCTGGTGCCATCGGCAGATGCCCCACCATTGAGGCAAACGTACCGGATATGCTCATTCTGCCGGAAAATAAAATGGCGATCCTCAGGGACGAGAATCACTTCGGAGAATTTGCAGTGCAGTTAGCGCAGCATCCGGAGATCGAGTTCGTATATCTCGTCACCGATTACGAATCCAGCTTTGTTGCCATGACACAGGCGCTAGGCGGCAAAAAAACCTATCAGTTGTACCGGGATTATCTGGACAACTTTAGAATCAACGCAGGGAGGAACAGCAGATGAAAGTAAATTTAATATCCTTTCAGGACAAAGCTGTCAAAGAACTGCGCATGGATATCGCTGAGGCACTAGACAGTTACAGACGCAGAAGAAAAACACAGGTCGTCTCCCTGCAGGCGCCTACCGGCGCAGGTAAAACCATCATCGCCGCCGCGCTGATCGAGGATATTTTCTTCGGATCGACACTTGCAGACGGAACTACCTTTGACGAGCAGCCGGAAGCAATTTTCGTTTGGCTCTCGGATTCACCGGAACTGAACGCGCAGTCCAAGCAGAAAATTGAATTAAAAACCAGCAAACTGCGTTTCGGCCAGTGCGTAACCATCGTAGAGGATTCCTTTGACATGGAGATGTTGGAGGACGGTCATGTCTACTTCCTAAACACGCAGAAAATCAGTCGAAACGGGAAGCTGACACAGCATTCTGATGATCGGCAGTATACGATATGGGAGACGCTGGATAACTCCATTCAAAACAAAGCGGATCATCTATATTTCATTATCGATGAAGCGCACCGTGGCGCTAAAAGTAAGCGGGAAGCAGGCACGGACACAACCATTATGCAGCGCTTTATCAGAGGATATGAATACACCGAGAATGGCATCAAGCGGAAGATGCGTTCCATGCCGGTCATTCTCGGCATCAGCGCTACGGCAGAGCGATTCAACACATTGGTCGGCAACACCAGCAACGTGGGATTACAAAAATATGTTGTAACAGCCGACGAAGTACGTGGGTCTGGATTACTGAAGGATCGCATTGTAATCACATATCCCGAGGATCCAACGAAGAATAATGACATTGTGCTTTTGGAAACAGCAGTGGAAGAATGGCTGAAAAAGTGCAAGAGATGGTACCAGTATACCTCTGAGCAGCATTATGCCAATGTGGATCCCGTGCTTGTGGTGCAGGTATGCCAAGGCACCGGAGGCGCGCTGTCCGATACCAATCTGGAAGATGTTCTTGCCAAGATCGAAGAAAAGGTTGGAACGCCGTTCAAAACGGGCGAAGTTGTGCACTGCTTCGGAGAAGGCGCTGCATTGGAGCGGAACGGCCTTCCCATTCCGCATGTAAAGGCATCGGAAATTGCCGACGATCACAAAATCAAGGTCGTTTTCTTCAAAGAAGCGCTTTCCACCGGCTGGGACTGCCCCAGAGCAGAGACGATGATGTCCTTCGCGGTGAGAAACGATCCCACATACATCGCACAGCTTCTCGGTAGAATGGTGCGCACACCACTGCAGATGCGCGTTACCCGCGACGAATTTTTGAACGATGTGAAGCTGTACCTCCCCCATTTTAATAAGGACACTGTAAAAAAAGTCGTGGAAGAGCTTCATGCGCGCGAAGGTGGCGAGATTCCAACCGAGATCAATGGTGAGTTACTGGAAGAACCGACCTATATCACTTGGACGGTGCATACGCCCAGACGCGCCCGTCAGTTTGTCCCCGATCCGAATCAAATGAGTATTTTGGATGCTCCGGGAGGAACATCTGCTGCAACAACTTCTACGGCAGAGAAATCTGCAATCGGTACAGATGCCCCGCAGGTAAGACCCGCCTCAAACATTGGCGGTAACAGCGCACCGGAATATGTTCCTCCAAAAACCGTCACGGTTCCGGCTTCTTCCGGCGCTCCGCAGGCAACGCCTGTTGTCACGGCAGCAGAAATGCCGCAGGGAAAGCAACTGGAGTTTATGCCGGAGCTTGATCGTGTGGAGGTCATTGATTTCATCAACGCCAAGGGCTATTTGTCATATTCCGTCCGTCAGGATCGGATCAACGATTACCTGAAATCCCTGCTTGATCTTGCTACGCTGCTTACACACAATGTCATTTATCAGGGGGCGCGCGACGAAGTGATTGATGATATCGTCGGGCTCATCCGTGGGTATGTAGACGAGCTTCACCGCACCGGACGGTATGATGCTTTGGCAGAACAGGTGTTGCAGTTTAAACTGTCCGTGCAGGTGTTTGACCCGTTTGGCAAAGCACTGCAAGAAAATTACTTTAACGACTTCACATGGATGTCGGAGACCGACCTGGACAGGCAGGTGCGTAACGCCGACGCTAAACTCGGTAGATACGGATTTCCGAACATCTACGGTGGCAGATATTACGACGAGGATCATCCAAATGCCCACAAAATCGACTGTGTTCTTTTCGCTGTTGACGAAGCGTGCAGAGCCAAGCTTGGTGAGTACGCGAAGAATAAGCTGCGTGAATTCTCGCGTAAATATCGTGTAGCCGTCGCAAACAAGTCGGATGCTTGCAAGAAGAAGTATCGCGAAATCATGGCCGATAGCGCCGTTGTCAGTGAACAGCTTTTTGCAATCCCAGAAAACATCAGCGTCAGAGCGGATCCAGATGGCATCGAATACAAAAACCATCTCCTTGCTGCCCCGGACACAGGCGTTGCCAGAATCAAACTAAATGGCTGGGAAGCCGCGCTGATTGAAGAAGAAGCGCGTCGCGCCGATTTTGTTTGCTGGCTGCGCAATCCAGCCAGAGCCGCATGGGCGCTCTGCCTGCCCTATGACATCGGCGGCGAGAAAAAATCCTTCTACCCCGATTTTCTGATCGTGCGCAGCGATCCGGCGGTCGACTATGTGGTGGATATTCTGGAACCTCACGGCAATCAGTATGTTGACAATCTGCCGAAGGCAAAAGCTCTGGCAGAGTATGCAAAAGCAGAAGAGCGCATCAGCAGAATTCAGTTGATCCACAAGACCCGGGATGCTGGCGGCAATAACAGATTCATCCGACTGGACCTTACAGACATCGCCGTGCGCGACAAGGTGCTGCGTGCAATGTCCAACGACGAATTGGATCATATTTTTGACACCGACGGTATATTCGAATAATGCAAATACCGGCAGATGGAGCGATCCGTCTGCCGGTGATTTTTCTTCGCCGGATACCAATCTTTTCTCTGGATATTCGGTGTTCTGAGAAATCCCGCAGGGGCGTGCTTCCCACGCCCGGCAAACCTGCAAAACCCGGCGAGCCAGGCGGGCGGCCGCAGGCCGCCCCTACACCCCCGAAATCACACTGCTCTCTGTAAGCCCCTACACCCCCGAAATCACACTGCACCCTGTAGGGGCGAGCTGTGCTCGCCCGCAATTGGGGGCCCCGCGAAGCCGAAGGGCTTCGTGGGGAGAGGAGGGGCAAGGAAGCAGGCGTAGGTTTCCCCAACCGGGGGAACCGGAGCTCAGCGGATTTTGCCCCGACGATGACGCCCGCTGGCGGCCAAAGGCCGCCCCTACATCCCCCGAAACCACAGTGCTCTCTGTAGGGGCGAGCTGCGCTCGCCCGTGTGCCTCCGGCGGCTTCGCTTCTTGCCCGCGCAAGAAGCGAAGGGAAGAACGCGCCCAAGGCGGGGCTTTTTACAAGCCGCCCCTCCTTGGGAATCCTCCCCCCTAACCCTGTCAACCTGCCCGGCCTTACTCTTGGCCAGGGTGCAAGCGACCCTGGCCCTGCCGAGACCTGCGTCTGTGGCGGACTCTTTCCAATCTGCACCTGCTGTAGGGGCGAGCTGTGCTCGCCCGCGAAACGACCACAGGTCGTTCCCTACATCCGGATTCGGCCCCTTTCCCTGCACGCCGGCCCCGATCCCAGGCCTTTTCCCTGTTTACAAACGCCCGGACGCATGATAAAATACAATCAATTTATACACCTGCATATCCTCGGTTCCCTGCCCCGGCCCCGCAAAAATACTGTTATATTAAAGGAGAGGTTTCCATGAGCTTTGCACTGCGTCCCTACACGCCCCCGGACTTCAGCCAGCCCCTGTTCCGGAACGCCCCCGACGCCGCGGCCCGCCCGGCCCCCAAGGACGGCGTGGCCCCGGAGGGCTATCACGCCATGAGCATTTTCCCCGAGTATTTTAAAGTGAACGGCCAGTGGCTCCTGGCCAAAGAGAGCCGCATGGACTGCGTGCCCGTACTGGAAAATGGTGAAATTTTCGTCCGGGAATTCCGGCTGCTGAAGGCCGGCGACCTGGTCTTTACCGGTCGGACGGAGCACTGCGAGGACGGCATCTACGTCTACCCCGACGGCTTCCGGGAGGCGTCGGCGCAAAAGGACGTGTTCGCCTTCCGGCAGAACCGCTCCCGGGAGACAGCCTTCTCCAAGGACTACGACGAGCTCTACGACATTTTGCGCCACGACCGGGACCACGGCAAAATTGTCTGGGTCATGGGCCCGGCCTTTGCCTTTGACTTTGACGCCCGGAATGCCTTTTCCCAGCTGGTGGAGGGCGGCTATGTCCACGCGGTGCTGGCCGGCAACGCCCTGGCCACCCACGACCTGGAGGGCGCATACTTACATACGGCCCTGGGCCAGAACATCTACACCCAGGAGAACCAGCCCAACGGCCACTACAATCACCTGGACCTGCTGAACCGGGTGCGGTACCATGGCTCCGTGGCCAAGTTTATCGAGGCAGAGCACATTGACAACGGCATCATTTACAGCCTGGAAAAGCACAATATTCCCTATGTGCTGGGGGGCTCCATCCGGGACGACGGCCCCTTGCCTGCTGTGTTCGCGGACGTGTACCGGGCCCAGGACGCCATGCGCAACCAAATTCGGGGCGCGACCACGGTGATCTGCATGGCCACCATGCTGCACACCATCGCCACAGGCAACATGACCCCCTCGTTCCGGGTCCTGCCCGACGGCACCGTCCGCCAGGTCTATTTCTACTGCGTGGATATTGCCGAGTTCGTGGTCAATAAGCTGGCCGACCGGGGCAGCCTGTCCGCCCGGGGCATCGTCACCAACGTGCAGGATTTCGTGGTGAACCTGAGCAAGGGTCTGGCCTGAGCCAATTGCAGCAAAGCGTGCATGGGGCGGCCTCTGACCGCCCCATGCAATTTTTATGGCATGTAAAACGGGCCTGCGGACGATCTCCAACTGTAGGGACGGCCACGTCGAAGCAAAGTCCGCTCCTGCTCCGGCGCCTATTTCACTGCCATCGGCACCGTTTCTTCACCCCTCCTCTTCCCACAAAACCTTGCGGTTTTGCAGGGCCCCCTTTGCGATTTCTTCCGACGGCACACCTGCCCGGGCGGCCTGTGGTCGCCTGCGGGGAAATTCACCGGTTCCGGATGTAGGGAACGACCTGCGGTCGTTCC
>CBCTHM010000045.1:0-8143 GCA_965146675.1 uncultured Eubacteriales bacterium
TTCTGGCGGTGACGAAGGATAGCCCGGAGCCCACGGTACCGACGGAGAGTACGGAGCCTTCGGAGAGCACGGAACCGACGGAGACGACGGAGCCCACGGAGACCACAGAGCCTGCAAAGCAGGTGAAGATCACCTTTGTAGGGGACAACGGCTATGTGAAATACCAGGGCAAGCGGGTGACCCAAATCGAGGTCTCCACGGCGGAGCCCTATGTGGAGTTCGGTATCTATGGGGACAAAACCGTGGGTATGGAGCTGGATCGGGCCGTGGCTTCTGCCGGCACCTTGCTTCAGGCGGGTGAGGTCTGCATCCTCTCTGATTTTCAAGAGGATGTCACCGTGACCTATACCACGAAACGAATGACCATGCGGGTGAATTTCGTGGTGGATTATGGCACGGTGGAAACGCCGCAGCATGTGACCTGGGGCGCTTGTGCGGAACAGCCGGTGGCGACACGCACCGGCTTCCATATCGAGGGCTGGTATTACGACCAGGAGTTCACCGAACCCTTTGATTTTTCCACGCCGGTGAAGGAAGACCTGACCCTGTACGGAAAATGGGCGATTACCTATTACACCGTCAACTTTTACGTGCGCGGCGAGCTTTATCATACCCAGACGCTCCGGTATGGAACCACCGTGTCATTACCGGATACCAGGCCGCAGCCGGCGGACGGATATGTATTCAACGGCTGGTATGAGGACGAGGCCTGTACCATCCGCTATCAACCGGCACAGATTTATAGCGATTTGAATCTGTACGCCGGATGGAAAGAGGCGACCCTGGAGGCCGTGTATCTCAGCGGCAACGGTTCGGACGAGAACACCGGCATGTCTGCCGACGATGCGGTGGCCACCTTCGCCAAGGCCAAGGAGCTGCTGGCAGAGGCCTCCCAAGAGATTATCTTTATTTCCGGCATGGTGACGGTAACGGGGACGGAACTCTGGTCCCTGGCGGAGTACCCCAACGCCCGGGTGGTCCGGGACAACAGCTTTACCTCCACCAACTCCAACACCGGCTTTATGGTAAAGGTGGACAAGGGCGCCAAGCTGACCCTGGAGCACATTACCATCGATGGCGGCGGAGTCTACTGGGAACAGGTCACGGGAGAGCCGCTGATCTCCTATACCCCTGTGGCTATGCGCGGGGACTTCAATCAGATGTTAGGACCCACGCTGATCCTCAACGACGGCGCAGTCATTACCGGCGGATACACCAAGAGTAACACGACACCGGCAGGGGCTATCTCCATGCAGGGCAATTGCAATGTTTTGGAAATGAACCCAGGCGCAAAGATCACCGGTAACCGAGGCGGCAATGTGGGCGCGATTTCCATGAACAGCGTGGGAGGCCGCATTACCATGAACGGCGGCGAGATTACGAACAACGTATCCCAAGCCGTCTCCACCTCTACGGTGCTGCGGTATGGCTGTGCCATGGATTTGGCCGGCGGGTCGGAGGCCCGCGCGCAGGTGATTCTCAAAGCGGGCGCGGTGATCTCCGGCAATGTGGGGAACCTGAACGTAGGCTGCGGCGGCGTTGCCATGAGCTCCAATGTGGATTTTGTGCTGGACGGGGCCGCCATCACCGATAACCGCGGCGGCGCGGCCGGCGGTATCATGGTCAGCTGCGGCGGAACCAACGCCGGGTTCAATCCGGTTTGTACCTTGAAATCCGGTTCTATCTCCGGCAATACCTCGGTCAATGGCACGGGCGACGACCTGAGCGTGATGCACGCCAATACCAAGCTGGTGTTCGCCTGTGAAAAGGATGCGCTGGAGATAAATACGCCGATTTACAACGTAGCGCCCACGGCCACTTACCCTTGCCAGGTTTACCTGTCGGTGCCTGCGGCGCAGGTTCCGGGATTGACCGTGGCCCGGGACGGGTATCAATTGGACCAGATTCTGGTAATGGGTCTGGATTATACCCTCACGGAGGCCGATCAAAAGGCAGTGACCTTCGCCGGGATGACGGATTGGTACTGCGCAGCCCTGGATGCGGAGCAGAACGCCATGGTGGTACGTGCCAGCCATACCGTGGGCTGTGGGGTTTACCTAGCGGGTAACGGCGAGGACAGCAACGACGGCCTGAGCATGGAGGCTCCGGTGGCCACCTTTGCCCGTGCCAAGGAAATTCTCAAGAAAAACGCCTCTGCCACCCAGGACAATGTGATTTTTATCCTGGGAGACTCCAGCAAGTACGGTGAGCTCACGGTGACGGGCAACGAAACCTGGAGCCTGGAGGACGTGCCCAACGCCTATGTGCAGCGGCAGGAGGACACCAGCCTGGTGATGGTGTATGTCACAGGGACTCTGACGCTAGAAAACATCACCATAGATGGAAACCGATACTACATGAAACAAGCCCAGGGCGGGAGCCTTTTCCGCCTGTCAGACTTGGGTACGCTGAACATGAAGTCCGGCGCAGTTTTGCAGAACACCAAAGCAGGCGGTGTGGGCGCGTTTATTCAGCTCAATGACGCCGCAACCCTGAATGTATATGACGGCGCGAAGATCTGGGGCGGCGGCGGCAACTCGCCCACAGCGTCTGCGGGCATGGTAGATATCAACGACACATCCGTGGTCAACGTGTACGGGGGCGAGTTTGTAGACAGCGAAATGCGGGCCTTCAGCCTCTTCGATACCAGCGTGCTGAACTTTTACAATGGACGGGTCGCCAACTGCGCCGTCCCCGGCGGCGGCGTGGTGTTTTACCTTAACGGCGCCGCCAACCAGAGCACAATCAACGTGTACGACGGTGTGTTCGAGAACAACCGGATCACCGGCAGCGGCAATACTTACATTGGCGCGATCCTGTACGCCTTTACAACCTGCAATGTGAACTTCTATGGCGGTACCTTCCGGAACAACGTCTGTCTGCCCAATCCCATGGCCAACGGCTTTGGCTGCTATTGCGGCGGCGGCAGCTTTGTCAAGGACTTTGGCGTGAATTTTGCGCCGAAGGACGGGAAGGTCTTGGATTTCACGGGCCAGCCGGTATACCTTAAGGGAACCGTGGCAAGCTGCAAGGTTGGCGCCGCGCTGACTGGAAATCTAGAACTCTACTTTGAGACGGCGCCGGCGGCGGGCCGTGTGGCCGTAGTGGGCAACGGCTATACCCTGACCCAGGCGGATCTGGCGAGGATCACCTGCCGGAACGAGGGCGTGACCCTGGTTCTGGACCAGGCAAATAATCAAATTGTAGTAGGGGAATAAGCGATTCGGCGCGTCCGAGACAAAGAAGGCTCCCGAAAACAAAGGGTCCCCGGGAAATCCCGGGGACCCACAGACTGTCGAAAACCCCCGTAGGGTTTTTTCGACAAAGAAACTGCAGTTTGCTATATGTACGAGCTGTGCACCGCAGGCGCACAGCTCGTACACTTGCAGCCTGAGCAGCATTTTCAGCCACGCACCTGTCGCGGCGAAAAATGATCTATATCGTTTCACCGCCTGCGAGCGGCGAACTCTGCGAGACTTTTTTGACACGCTTAGGGTCCCCGGGATATCCTGGGGACCCGTTTTCGTCCGCGCAATTGCAGGTTAAAAGAGGAAGCTCCCCCACGGGGAAACCGGTGCAAGACGGGTTTTGCCCTACAATCCCATGTTTGTGAAATCTCTATCGTGTGAACTGTGCTCGCCCGCGGGCGGCCGAAGGCCGCCCTACATCGGAAACGACCGCGGGCCCTTCCTTGCCGTTTGGCGCTTCCCCTGTGGGGGCCTTTCAACAGGGTTCAACGCCGCGGACTAAAACAGGACCAGCACCCAGCGATAATAGAGTCGCTTCCACCAGGCAGCCTGCTGAAGCTGCGTCAGCAAGGCGGCTTCTTGGGCCCGGAAGAGCGCCAGCTCTTCCGCTGTGATTGGATGTTGGCTGAATCTGGCCTTCATAGCCGTCGCCTCCAGCTCCGCCGGAAGCTCCTTTCTTGCCTGGATGGCCAAGCGGTTTAAATGCTGCCAGAATGCAAGGGCTTGACTGTTCCTGCTCCCGGCTGCCCGCTTCCGGCGACGAAGCCAGAGTATGACTGGCCTGCGCAATAGAACAGCTGAGACCGCCGCGCCCAGCCCCGCGAAAAGCCAGCCCAGCCAATTTGCAAAGGAGGCAGACTTATTCTGGTCAGGTGCATGCGGCGCAGTAGACTCCGACGCCGTTTGATCCGGGTGTGCCGGTTGCGTTTCCGTGGCCTCTGGTGCAGGTTCTGTAGCCTCCGGATTTGGATTGTCCTGCCCGGCGGTATCTGACACGCCCCCCGCCGGCGTGGCCTCCAGGGGAAGCCAGCCAATTCCGGGAACGTAATACTCTGCCCAAGCGTGGGCGTTGTCCCCGGTGACCGTGGTCCATTGATCCGCCTGTGCGTAGACCACATAACCGCTGACAAAACGGGCCGGGACCCCCAGGGCCCGGAGCATGGTGACACAGGCAGAGGCAAAGTGAACGCAGTAGCCGGTTTCGCTGTCCTGCAAAAACCAGACCGCAAAATCAGACCCACGGGGCATCCGAGCTGTGCCGAGATCGTAATTTGCGGAATCCCGGACGTAAGCCGCCACAGCCTCCGGCAGGTCCCCATAGGAAAGGTTGGTGAGTCCTGCCTGGTCCGCCAGTTCCCGCAGTGCAGCGGAAGTGCTCTGCGGCAGTTGGGTATAGACCTGCTGAACGCGGTTGGCATACGGCCGGTCCAGGTCCAGGACCTCCCCGCTGAGCTCCGGCAGGTAAGAGACCGGAATGACAATCTGACCTTGGCTGACCATTCTGAAGGCATCCTCCAGCTCGGGCAAGAGCTGGTAGGAGAGGGTATACTCCCGCAAGCCGTCCGGGTTGGACAGCCGGGCATCCAGTTCTGAAAGACCAATTTCCGGCAATTCAGTCAGATAGTATGGGGCATAGAGCACCTCTTCCTTGCTGCGGGTTCGCAGGGAAATCGTCTCTTCAACAGGCGCAAACAGGCCCTGTAATAAATTTGTAGACAGCAGCAAGCCCTCGGCGGGGTCTGCCAGGTCGCTGAAATCCGATTCCGGCAGGGATTCCCATCTGGCCCCGGTATAGGTTCCATAGGCGGCGCCTCGCAGGTAGACGGTCCCGGAGGTTTGGGTCAGCACGTCCAGCACCGGCCGCCCGGTTTTCTGCCGGGGACCGGTCACGCTCAAATTGATGGCGTTTGGGTCTGAGGAGCCGCCCACAGACAGGTGCAGATTGCCCTGACCATCGAACTCAAAGGGAAAGGTCCGCGCGAACCAATCCGCCAGGGATTGCTGCATTTGATCTGCGTCAGTGGACCTGGTATAGGTCCGCTGCGGAACGGCCAAACAAATTCCCACAATGAGAGCCGCCACCGGGAGCAGAAGCCCCAGGGTGAGTAACGCGCCATCCCCGCCGCTGCGGCGGCGGGTGTTTTGCGTCAGCAGTAGCAGGCAGGCGGCGCCCAGCAGCGTCAACAGGCACCAGGTGCTGGGCGGGGTGTCTACCACCACCACGCATAAAATAAGAGGCAGGGTGGAGAAAAGCAGGGCTGGGACAGCGGTCTGGCGCCGCAGTACGCTCCACGCAGACAGACAGGTTAAAAACGCCACCAAAGTCAGAAACACCAGCGTACTGTCCCCGGTTCCACTGGGCAGCCATGCTGGGAGGTATAAATCCGGGTAGGCCTTGCTATAGAGTGTGGTGATTTTGGTATAAAGGAGCCGGAGCCCATTCAGAAAGGCGGGCCAAACCAGCAGCGCTAATACGCCCAACCACAAAAGCCACACCAGCAGGACGAAAATCCAAGCCCGGCGCAGCCGGAACAGAAGCGACCAAAACAGGGCCAGCAGAACGCAGGCGAACAGCACAACCGGCTGCTGGGCCGGAATGTGGAAGGCCGTAAGCAGGCAGAACGCGCTGCCCCCGGCCAGACCGAGGCTGAGCAGAACGGAGGAGAGAAGGGACAAAAATGGAGCGCCACTTTTCTTCATAGCCGCGCCTCCTTTCCCTGAGGCAGGATATGATAGTGCCAAAAGGCGTCTCCGGTCCAATCCTGCGCCGTAAGCGCTTTCTCCACCGGCATAGCGCGGCATAGCCGGTTTGTCAGAAGCTCCAACTGTGCCCGTTCCTCTATGGAGGCGGCAAAACAACCGCCCGCCGCGGCCCAACGGACCAGATGGTTGATCTCATGGTCCAGAAGGTAGCCGGAGAGCCAGTATAGCTGGTCCAGCGCGCTGTCCAGGTCTTCCGGGCTCCCCCGCAGGTCCAGCGTCAGCAGTACCGGATTTCGATCCGGTTCCTGCGCCTCCCGGATGATGGGCCGGTCCATTTTCGCGGTGAGCTTCCAATGGACCTCCCGGAGGCTGTCGCCGGGCCGGTAATCCCGCAGCTCGTGAGCCTCGGAGAATCCGCCGCCGGGCTTGGGCCTGTAGGAGAGCACCTGGAGCTGAGACAGGTTGGGCAAGGGAGCCGGGGGCTGCGGTTTGGGCAGCACAACGGTTTCCGCGTCGCCGGGACAGCGCCGGGGCAGGTGGAACAGGCCCAGGTAGTCATAAACCCGCACCTTTTCCAGAGAGCAGATCAGGCGGCCACAGTGTACCGTAGGCAGAGCGGTGCTCCACTGGGCGCTGGAGCGAATTTTGAGGAAGACTTTGCCCCCGGTAAATCCCGCCTGGAGCCGAATCCGGGCCCGGTAGGCAGGACAGGGCAGGGGACAAGAAGCCCGGACCCAGGCCTTGGCGGCGGTCCCCCGGCGCACAGCGGCGTCTGCGTTCAGGGTCAGCCGGAACTGAAGCATAGCCGGCAGGCTCACCAGCAGGGAGAGCCAGGGCAGGCACAGCAGAAGCAGCAGCAGGTACCAGGAAAACCAAGCATAGAAAAAGCAGTAGAAGACCAGGCCGCCTGCCAGAGCGGCCAGATACAAAAGCCGATTCCGCAGCATGGTTCAGGACAGGCTGGGGGCCGCGACGGCCTTGAGAAGTTCCTCCAGGATGGTCCGCCCTGTCAGGCCACGGGCGTCCGCCTCCGGCGACAGCAGAAGACGATGCGCCACGGTGTCGCAAAATACGGTCTGCACGTCCGCGGGCAGCACATAATCCCGCCCGTTTAAAAAAGCGATGGACTTTGCCATGGCCGTGACAGACAATGTGGCCCGGGGACTGGCTCCCCGCAGGATCGCCGGGTGACTCCGCGTAGCGCCAATGAGTGTGACCACGTAATCCACGACCTCGTCTTTCACGTAAACTGCGCTAGCCTGATCCTGCAGCTCCAGAAGCTGCGGCAAAGGCAATACCTGCTGAATTTTCTGCAGGGGATTGCCATCCTGCCGACGCAGAACCATGTTGCGCTCGTCCTTGGGCGCGGGATACCCCATGGATAGCCGGATGGTGAAACGGTCCATTTGGCTGTCCGGCAGGAGCTGCGTGCCCGCGGCCCCCACTGGATTTTGGGTAGCAATGACGGTAAAGGGCTGGGGGATGAGATGGGTCTGGCCGTCCACTGTGACCTGACCCTCCTCCATAGCCTCCAACAGGGCCGATTGGGTGCGGGAGGTAGCTCTGTTCAGTTCGTCGGCCAGAAAGAGATTACACAAAACCGCGCCGGGCTGATAGGTCATGACGCCGGTCTGCTTGTCATAGATCGAATAGCCAGTTACATCGGAGGGTAGCACGTCGGGCGTGAACTGAACCCGACCATACCGAAGTCCCAGGGCACGGGAAAACGCCAGAGCCAGGGTGGTTTTACCTACGCCAGGGATATCCTCTAGCAGGATATGGCCCCGGGCCAAAATGGTAGCCAGGACCCATAGGAGAACCCGATCCTTCCCCACCACGGCTTTCCGGACCTCGCCCATGATTTTCTGCGCATACTGCATATGGTGTCCTCCCTTTTTGGTTCACATAAAACAAGTATACCACCAGATAGTCTCCAGGGCAACCGAAGATTCCGAATTTTCTGAAAGAACCCCCTGGGGCGAGCAAAGCTCGCCCCTACGGGATAAAAGTCGATGGCCGCGGCTGTAGGGGCGGCCTGTGGCCGCCCGCGGGCGAGCGAAGCTGGCCCCAACGGGATAAAAATCGATGGCCGCGGCTGTAGGGGCGGCCTGTGGCCGCCCGCGGGCGAGCGAAGCTCGCCCCTACGGGATAAAAGTCGATGGCCGCGGCTGTAGGGGCGGCCTGTGGCCGCC
>CBCTHM010000046.1:0-7840 GCA_965146675.1 uncultured Eubacteriales bacterium
AGGGGCGAGCTTTGCTCGCCTGCGGGCGGCCGCAGGCCGCCCCTACAAACGCACCATTAGCATTTATCCTATAGAAGCGTGCATATATGGTGCTTCTGCCGTTGGCGCATGGCGGGAGAGCCCTCTGTATCCTCTCACGGGCCCCGCGCTTTTGTTTTAGGTACCGAAAGGCAAACAGCCATTGCCTTGGTTTTTGGGGATTTTCCTGTCTTGACAGGCCCCCGCGCTTATGGTAAAATGCCTGCAATGAAATTTACCTTGGAGAGGAGGATTCCCATGGAGATTCGCCTGGCGAACGCCCGCGTTTACAAAAACGGTGTTTTTCTTCTTCAGGATTTGGTTATTTCTCCCCGGATGCCGCAGCCGTCCCTGCAGCAGGGCGGGCGTGGTGTTTCTGTTTTTGATTTTTCCTCGTGTTTTCTTCTCCCGGGTCTTGTAGATGTTCACGTACATCTGCGAGAGCCGGGATTTTCTTATAAAGAGACCATTGCCACCGGAACCCTAGCCGCCGCTCGGGGGGGCTACAGCGACGTGTGCGCCATGCCGAATTTAAATCCAGTCCCGGATCGCTCAGAAACCCTGCGGCCTCAATTGGACCTGATTCGGCGAGACGCTCGGGTCCGGGTCCATCCCTACGGCGCCATTACCGCCGGGGAGCAGGGACAGGCCCTGGCGGACCTGGCAGGGCTGGCTCCCTACGTTGTCGGGTTTTCCGACGATGGCCGGGGCGTGCAGAGCGAAAGCCTCATGCGCCAGGCCATGGAGCGGGCTAGGCGACTGAACCGCCCTATTGTGGCCCACTGTGAGGACAACCGGCTGCTGTACGGCGGTTATATCCACGCAGGCGCATACGCCCGGCGGCATGGGCACCCGGGGATTTGCTCCGAGAGCGAATGGGGGCCCCTGGCTCGGGACTTGCGCTTGGTGCGGGAGACCGGTTGCGCCTACCACATGTGCCACGTGTCCACCAAGGAAAGTGTGGCCCTTCTGCGGCGGGCCAAGAAAGAGGGCCTGGACGTGAGTGGGGAGACCGCGCCGCACTACCTGCTGAAAACCGACAAGGATTTGCAGGAGGACGGCCGGTTTAAGATGAATCCGCCCCTGCGGTCCGAGGCGGACCGCCAGGCCCTGCTGGAGGGAATTCTGGACGGCACCCTGGAGATGATTGCCACGGACCACGCGCCCCACAGCATAGGGGAGAAAAGCGGGGGGCTGAAGAACAGCCTCATGGGCGTGGTAGGATTGGAAACCGCGTTTCCGGTCCTCTATACGGGCCTGGTTAAGCCAGGTATTTTGCCGCTGGCCCGGCTGGTGGCCCTGCTGTCGGACAATCCCCGGCGGCGGTTTGGCCTGCCCTCGGGGGAGGATTACAGCATTTGGGACCTGGACGCCTGCTATCAGATAGACCCGGCGGAATTTTGCTCCAAGGGACGGGCTACGCCCTTCGCGGGAGAGCGGGTGTTCGGACGCTGCCGGATGACTGTAGTGGATGGCGCCATCGTATGGCAGGAGCCCTGAGTCAGAAAAGGAGGCGTATATGAAACAAGGAGTCTATACCATTGCGGAAAACCGGCCTCTCACCCGGGATGTGTGGCAAATGCGTCTTTTGGGGGACACCAGCGCCTTCACGGCGCCCGGCCAGTTTACAGCCTTGCGTTTGGAGGGGTTCTTCCTCCGCCGTCCCATTTCCGTCTGCGATTGGGATGGGAGCGGCATGACGCTATTATATAAGGTCGTAGGCCAGGGCACAGACGCCATGACCCGCCTGGAACCCGGCGCCGCTCTGAATATTTTGACGGGCCTAGGAAACGGTTACGATCTGGCTCTCAGCGGGTCCTCTCCCCTGCTGGTGGGCGGCGGGGTGGGCGTTCCGCCCCTGTACGGTCTGTGCCGCCGGCTCTTGGCTCAGGGGAAGACGCCGCAGGTTTTATTGGGTTTTAATACGGCCTCGGAGGTCTTCTATGTCGACGCTTTTCAGGCTCTGGGCGTTCCGGTTCAGGTGGCCACGGTAGACGGCAGTCTCGGCGCTGCCGGGTTTGTCTCGGACCTGATGCCGGGGCTCTCGTATGACTATTTTTACGCCTGCGGCCCCGGCCCCATGTTCCGGGCCATAGAGGCTGTGGCGGCCACCCCCGGTCAATACAGTCTGGAGGAACGGATGGGCTGTGGTTTTGGCGCCTGCATGGGCTGCACCATCCAGACCCGGCTTGGACCCAAGCGGGTCTGCAAAGATGGTCCGGTCTTTTCCCGGGAGGAGGTACTATTTTGAACACAGCGGTAAATCTGTGCGGCGTACCCCTGGACAACCCGGTGATTCCCGCCTCGGGAACCTTCGGCTACGGGGCCGAATTTGCCGCGCTCTACGATATTAATTGCCTGGGTACCTTCTCTTTTAAGGGGACCACCCGGGAGCCGCGCTTTGGAAACCCCACGCCCCGCATCGCTGAGTGCCCCGCCGGCATGCTCAACGCGGTGGGGCTGCAAAATCCCGGTGTGGACCACGTGATTGCCCAGGAGCTGCCGGCCATAAAGCAGTTTTTCCACAAGCCGGTTATGGCCAACGTCTCCGGCTTCTCCGTGGAAGAATATGTACAGGTCTGCCGGAAGCTGGACCGGGAGTCCCAGGTAGGTTGGCTGGAGGTGAACATCTCCTGTCCCAACGTCCATGGGGGCGGCATGAGCTTCGGCACCGACCCCCGCCTGGCGTCGACAGTCACCCGGGCCGTGAAAGCTGCCACCTCCAAGCCCGTGCTCATCAAGCTCTCTCCCAACGTGTCGGACATCGGAGCCATTGCCCGGGCCTGTGAAGACAGCGGGGCCGACGGGCTGAGTCTCATCAACACGGTTCTGGGCATGCGCATCGACCTGCGTCAAAGGCGCCCGCTGTTGGCCAACGGCACCGGCGGGCTGTCCGGTCCAGCTCTTTTCCCCCTGGCTTTGCGAATGGTCTATCAGGTCTATGCCGCGGTCTCTATCCCCATCGTGGGTCTGGGGGGGGTGAGCTCGGCCCGGGACGTAGTGGAGATGATGCTCGCCGGAGCCACCGCCGTTCAAGTGGGCGCTGCCAACCTGGTGGACCCCTTCGCCTGCAAAAAGATCGTGGATGAGCTGCCCCAGGTCATGAAAGATTATCGAATAGAATCACTCAATGAAATCATAGGAGGCGCACACCATGGGTAAGGACGTCATCATCGCCTGCGATTTTGCCAGCGGCCCGGAAACCCTGGCCTTTCTGGACCAGTTCCCGGGTCGGAAGCCCTTTGTAAAAATCGGCATGGAGCTGTTTTATGCGGAAGGGCCCCAGATTGTAAGAACCATCAAGGCCCGGGGTCACCAAATTTTCCTGGACCTGAAGCTCCACGACATTCCCAACACCGTAAAAAAAGCCATGGCCATCCTGTCTCGGCTGGAGGTGGACCTGGTGAACCTCCATGCTGCCGGCACCCGGGCCATGATGGAGGCCGCTCTGGAGGGTTTGACCCGGCCGGACGGCACCCGTCCGCTTCTCATCGCCGTAACCCAGCTCACCTCCACCAGCCAAGAGAGGATGCAGCAGGAGCTGCTGATTTCCGGGCCGCTGCCCCAGGTGGTGCTGCATTATGCGGGTTTGGCTCGGGCGGCAGGGTTGGATGGCGTGGTCTGCGCCCCGCTGGAGGCCGAACAGGTCCACGCGGCCTGCGGTCCCAAGTTTCTCACCGTCACGCCGGGTGTCCGGTTCGCCGATGCAGACGCGGGCGACCAGGTTCGGGTCACCACCCCCGCCCGGGCCAAGGTCCTGGGCTCCGACTACATTGTGGTGGGCAGGCCCATCACCCAAGCCCTGGACCCTGTGGCCGCCTATGACCGTTGCGTCCGGGAATTCGTGGATTGAGTCTCCTCGTCCAGCTTGATAAACGCTGCAATACATTTAAAATAGGAGGATGTCAAATGGATTTGTCTGTTGCCATTGCAAAGGATCTGCTGAAAATCCAGGCCGTGTTCTTCCGCCCGGACCGACCCTTCACCTGGGCCTCCGGCATTCAAAGTCCCGTATACTGCGACAACCGCCTGACGCTCACCGACGTGCAGGTCCGCACGGACGTGGAACAGGGCCTGGCGGTCCTGATCCGAGAGCACTATCCCCAGGCGGAGGTCCTCATGGGCACTTCCACCGCCGGCATCGCCCACGCCGCCATTACAGGGCACCTGCTGGGCCTGCCCATGGGCTACGTCCGCAGCGGCGCCAAGGACCACGGCCGGCAGAACCAAATTGAGGGCAGGCTCCTGCCGGGGCAGAAGGTGGTGGTAGTGGAGGATTTAATCTCTACCGGCGGCAGCGTCCTGGAGGTGGTGCAGGTCCTCCGGAACGCGGGCGCAGAGGTCTTGGGCATTGTAAGCATCTTCACCTATGGCATGCAGAAGGGACTGTCCCGGCTACAAGCGGCCCAGGTCCGTCAGGTCAGCCTGACCAATTTTGACGTCGTCGCCCAGGTAGCCGCGGAGCAGGGCTATATCCAGCCCCAGGACGTGGCGCGCCTACTGGCCTTCCGGGACCACCCGGAGGATGAAAGCTGGATTGGAGGTACCAAATGAGAAGCGTCATCGACATTTTGGATTTGTCTGTGGAGGACCTGGAGGCCCTTATCGCCACCGCCAACGACATCATTGCCAACCCGGCCAAATACTGCGAGAAATGCAAGGGGAAGAAGCTGGCCACCCTGTTTTTTGAGCCCAGCACCCGGACCCGCCTGAGCTTCGAAGCAGCTATGTACGAGCTGGGGGGAAACGTCATCGGCTTTTCCGAGGCGCAGAGCAGCTCCGCCGCCAAGGGGGAAAGCGTAGCGGACACCGCCAAAACGGTCTCCTGTTACGCGGACATCATCGCCATGCGCCACCCCAAGGAGGGTGCGCCTCTGGTGGCGGCCATGAACGCTTCCATCCCCGTGATTAACGCCGGAGACGGGGGCCACAACCATCCCACCCAAACTCTGGCGGACCTTTTGACCATCTACCGGGAGAAGGGCGGCTTCGAGCACCTGACCATCGGCCTGTGCGGCGACTTGAAATTTGGACGCACGGTTCACTCCCTGATTGCCGCCATGTCTCGATACCCCGACGTGCGGTTCGTGCTGATCTCCCCGGAGGAGCTGAAGGTCCCAAGCTATGTGAAACAGAGCATGAAGGACAAGGGCATCCCCTACAAGCAGACCACCGACCTCGACGCGGTGATGCCGGAGCTGGACATTCTTTACATGACCCGGGTACAGCGGGAGCGGTTTTTCAATGAGGAGGACTATCTTCGCCTGAAGGACAGCTATATTCTCACCCCGGCCAAGCTGGAGCGGGCTAAGCCCGACCTGGCTATCCTCCATCCCCTGCCCCGTGTGAACGAAATCGCCGTGGCAATCGATGAGGACCCACGGGCCTGCTATTTTAAGCAAGTCCGCAACGGAAAGTATATGCGCATGGCGCTGATTCTCAAGCTCCTGGAGGTGCAGTGATATGAATATCGACTCCATCAAAAACGGCATTGTCATTGACCACATCACCGCAGGAAAGGGCATGGAGCTCTACCGGCTTCTGCGGCTGGATGAGTTGGACTGCTCCGTGGCTCTCATCAAAAATGCGTCCAGCCGGAAAATGGGCAAAAAGGATATCATCAAGATTGACTCCGACTTTGCCGTGGACATGGATATTTTGGGCTATGTGGATCCGGGCGTCACCGTGGACATCATCCGGGACGGCAAGCTGGCGGAAAAAAAGAACCTGTCCCTGCCGGAACGGCTCACCAACGTAATTTTTTGTAAAAATCCACGCTGCATTACCACGACCGAGCAGGAGCTGCCCCACATCTTCTGGCTCACTGAGCCCAAAAATCGGGTCTACCGGTGCCTGTACTGCGAGACAAAGGCCAAATAAATCGGAAGCCGCCCCAGGGCAATGCCCTGGGGCGGCTAAATTTTGCGAATTACCCGTCTGCCCGCAGCCCGGCCTTGTCTTCTGCCCCAACGTCTGTTATTGTATGGACA
This sequence comes from uncultured Eubacteriales bacterium, assembly GCA_965146675.1. Taxonomy (GTDB): domain Bacteria; phylum Bacillota; class Clostridia; order Oscillospirales; family Oscillospiraceae; genus Faecousia. Next base: position 6,009 of record CBCTHM010000046.1, read on the forward strand.
GACTGATACTGGAATCACAAAGGAGGCTCGGGCATGTCCACACTTTTAATCAAGAACATTGACACGCTGGTCACCTGCGACGGAAACGACCGGGTACTGCGCCAGGTGGACCTTTTGTGTCAGGACGGCTGGATTCGGGGCATGGGCTCCGGACTTCAATCCCCCGGCGCGGAGGTTCTCGATGCCTCCGGGCTGCTGGGGTATCCCGGCCTAATCAACACCCACCACCATCTATATCAGATCTTCTCCCGGAATTTGCCAGCGGTACAGAGACTGGAACTGTTTGACTGGCTCACAGCCTTGTACGGGATATGGCGTCATCTGGATGGGGAGACCCTGTATTACGCCAGCTTAGTCGGCCTGGGAGAGCTGATGAAAAACGGCTGCACTACCTGCTTTGACCATCATTATGTCTTCCCGGTCGGAAGCGGGGACCTGTTGGGTGGGCAGCTGCTTGCCGCTCGGACTTTGGGCATCCGGATGGAGGCCAGCCGGGGCTCCATGGATTTGAGCCAAAAGGACGGCGGACTGCCCCCAGACTCCGTGGTGCAGACCGTTACGGGAATTATGGAGGACTCCGACCGCCTGATCTCCCGCTATCACGACCCCGCGCCTGGCTCCATGGCGCGGGTGAGCCTGGCGCCCTGCTCTCCCTTCTCCGTCTCGGCGGACCTGTTGCAAGAAAGCGCAAGACTAGCCAGGTCCCGCAAAGTGCGGCTCCACACCCATCTGTGCGAAACCAAGGACGAAGAGCGCTATACCCTGGAAAAATACGGTCTGCGTCCCCTGGCCTATCTGGCCTCCCTGGGTTGGGAGGGACCGGACGTCTGGTTCGCCCACGGCATCCATTTTGAAACGGCGGAGTTGCAGCGCCTGGCGGAGACCGGCACCGGCGTTGCCCACTGCCCGGTCTCCAACATGAAGCTCTCCTCCGGCGTAGCGCGGCTTCCCGAGATGCTGGAGCTGGGGGTCAAGGTGGGACTGGGAGTAGACGGCAGCGCCAGCAACGATGGATCCAATCTGCTGGAGGAGCTTCGGGTTTCGTATCTTCTGCACCGGCTCCATGCCTCGGCCCAGGCACCTTCCGGTTATCAGCTGCTCCAAATCGCCACCCAGGGCGGCGCCGCCCTGCTGGGGCGCCCGGAGCTGGGCGCTGTGGCGGTGGGAAAGTGCGCGGATTTGTTTTTCCTCCGCCGGAACCGCCTGGAGCTGGTTGGCGCGGACCTGGATCCAAAAAACCTATTGGGCACCGTAGGCCTCAAAGGGCCGGTGGATTATACCGTTGTCCAGGGGCGGATTACGGTTGCCCAGGGACGGCTGACCGGCCTGGACGAAACCGCCCTGGCGGCAGACGCTTCGGCAGCGTGCCGGCGATATTGGCATCGGGCCGGTCTAATCCCGACTCCAGTCCCTAACTAGCGCGCCTCCTTTCTTTTCCCATTTTCCGGCCAGGCCGCATAGTCTGAAGCAACAGACTTTTGCAAAATAGGAGGAAATGGAGTTGGAGCAATCCTGGAAGCCGGCATCCAACTGCTGGCCATACCAAATGCAATGTTGTTGCCCAGGCCCGCCGGGCCCTCAGGGATTTCCCGGCCCCACGGGGCCGCAGGGCATACAGGGCCTGCAGGGTCCCCAAGGCATTCCCGGGCCTGCCGGACCCCAGGGTCCCCGGGGAATTCAGGGCGCACAGGGGGCTGCTGGTCCCGCTGGCGCCACAGGCTCCCAGGGCCCTGCCGGGTCTACCGGACCGCAAGGAGCCACAGGCCCTCAGGGCATACAGGGTCCCCAAGGCATTCCCGGGCCTGCCGGACCCCAGGGTCCCCGGGGAATTC
>CBCTHM010000047.1:0-7777 GCA_965146675.1 uncultured Eubacteriales bacterium
GTAGGGAACGACCTTTGGTCGTTCCGCGGGCGTGCAAAGCACGCCCCTACAGAGTGCGGTGTGATTTCGGGGGGTGCAGGGGCGACCTGCGGTCGCCCGCGGGCGAGCACAGCTCGCCCCTACAGGGTGCGGTGTGATTTCGGGGGTGCAGGGGCGACCTTTGGCCGCCCGCGGGCAATCCCGGGAAGGACCCTGCGAAAATTTTCCACGATGATTGAGACCGCGCGGGGAGAGTTGTACGGCCGCGTGCAACAACCGGCGGGTTTCCTCCCCCGGGTGAGGGGGCGAAAAGCGAGGTGAGGAAATGGAACCACAGACAGAGCCGCGCAGTACCCGGTCGGAGGCCGGGACGGCGGACTATGGGCCGCAGGACGTGACCCGCAGGCTGTTCCAGCTGGCCTACGGCCGGGCCAACGACTGCGTGCGGCTGGCGATGGCCGGCACGGCGCTTCAGGGGGAGCTGGACCGGCTGGACCTGAGCCTGCTGGCGGAAATCCGGCGCAGCGAGAAGGGCGCGGTGGAAATCAAGCTTCTGGACCGTCTGGCGGTGCTGGAGCAGCTGGACCGGCGGCTGAGCCGGGAAACGGGCGGGGACCCGGCGGCGGCGCTATTGCAGGCCCTGGGTGCGGCCTGCCAGGGGCCCTGAGCGGCACCGCCTTTTCCCCTAAGCAGCGGGAGGTTTTGACCTGGTGGCTTCCCGGCGGCCCCAACGCCGGGTATGAAGCCATCGTCTGCGACGGGGCGGTGCGGTCCGGCAAGACCCTGGCCATGGGCCTGAGCTTCTTCCTCTGGGCCATGACTCTGTTCGACGGAACCCGCTTCGGCCTCTGCGGCAAGACCATCGGCGCCCTGCGGCGCAACGTGCTCGCGGAGCTGCTTCCCCGGCTCCAGGCCCTGGGGGCGGAGGTCCGGGAAAAGCGCAGCGAGAACCTTCTGACCGTGACCCTAGCCGGGCACCGGAACCAATTTTACCTGTTCGGCGGCCGGGACGAGGGGGCTGCTGCCCTGATTCAGGGCAGCACCTTCGCCGGGGTGCTGCTGGACGAGGCGGCCCTCATGCCCCAGAGCTTCGTGGAGCAGGCCTGCGCCCGCTGCTCCGTGGCCGGCTCCCGGCTCTGGTTCAACTGCAACCCCCAGGGTCCCAGCCACTGGTTCTACCGGCAGTGGATCCAGGGGGCCCAGGGGCGGAACTGCCTGCACCTGCACTTCACCCTGGAAGACAACCCGGGGCTGTCGCCGGAAATCCGGCAGCGGTACCGGCGGCTCTACACCGGCGTGTTTTACCGGCGGTACATCCTGGGCCAGTGGGTAGCCGCGGAGGGGCGGGTGTACGATTTCTACGAGCCCTCCATGGCAAGGCCCGTGCCGACCGGGCCCTTCCGGCAGTGGTACGTCTCCTGCGACTACGGCACCGTGAACCCCACCTCCATGGGACTTTGGGGCCTGCAGGGGGATACCTGGTATCGGGTCCGGGAGTTCTACTTCGACTCCCGCCGGGAGCGCCGGCAGATGACGGACCAGGAGTACGAGGCGGCGCTGCGGGAACTGGTGGGGGGCCGGCCTGTGGAGGCCGTGATTGTGGACCCCTCCGCGGCCAGCTTCCAGGAGACCCTGCGGCGGCGGGGCTGGCGGGTGCGTCCGGCGGACAACGATGTGCTCCGGGGCATCCGGATCACCGCGGACCTTCTAAAAAGCGGGGCGCTGGTACTCTGCGACACCTGCGGGGACTGCCTGCGGGAGATCGAGTCCTACTGCTGGGACCTGAAATCCGGAGACCGGGACCGGGTGCGCAAGGAGTATGACCACGCCATGGACGACATGCGCTATTTTGCCGCCACAGTGGCGCGCCCCGCCGCCGGGGGCTTCGCCGCCCGGGCCGTGGAGCGGCGAAGCTAACCGGGCGGGACTAATTTGGATGAGGTGAAGACGATGAAACGAAAGAGCAAGGCGCCGCCGGCAGCCCGGGCCCAGCTCCGCACCGGGGAGCGGCACCCCTTTGGCGCGCTGCGGCAGTACGTGCCCCTGGGCGGGAACCCGGAGCGCCTGTACCACGCCCTGCGGGAGGCTCTGCCCATCCTGGATGGGGCGGTGGGGAAGCTGGTGCGCCTCACAGGGGGCTTCCGGGTCCGATGCGGGAATCCCCAGGCCCAGGCCCGGCTGCAGGACTTTCTGCGGACCGTGCCCTGCGGACGGGCCCAGCGGGGCATCCACAGCTTCCTGGCCGCCTACTTGGATAGCCTGTTGACCTATGGCCGGGCCGTGGGGGAGATGGTGGTGAGCCGGGGGCGTCTGGAGGCGGTGTGCTGGGGGGACGTGCAGGCGGTGCAGGTCCGGGAGGGGTCCTCCCCCCTGGAAGTGGTGCTCTGTGCTCCCGACGACGCAGGGACCCTGCGGCCCCTGCCGTACCAAAATCTGCTGCTGTTTACCACTTGGAACCCGGAGCCGGAGAACCCCTACGGCGTGAGCCTGCTGCGGGGTATGCCCTTTTTGGGGGAGATCCTGCTGAAAATCTACCACACCATAGGCGTCAACTGGGAGCGGGCGGGAAACCTGCGCTACAGCGTGGTCTACCGGCCCGGATCCGAACCCATGGACCGAGTCCTGGCCGCAGAGCGGGGTGAACAGCTGGCCCAGCAGTGGGCCAAGGCCATGGAGGACGGAAAAAGCGGCACGGTCCGGGACTTTGTAGCCGTGGGGGATGTGGACATTCGGGTCATCGGCCACGATGGCCAGATTCTGGACTCCCAGGTGCCCGTGCGGCAGATTCTCGAGCAGTTGGTGGCCAAGACCGGCCTGCCCCCCTTCCTGCTGGGCCTGAGCTGGTCCGCCACCGAGCGCATGAGCACCCAGCAGGCGGACCTTCTGACCTCCGAGCTCTGGGCCCTGCGCCGGGCTGTGGAACCGGTGCTGGAGCGAATCTGCCATACCTGGCTGCGCCTGGAGGGCTATGGGGACAAAGCGCAGATCGTCTGGGATGAAATCAGCCTGCTGGACATCACGGAGCAGTCCCGGGCTGAGCTCAACCGTGCCCAGGCGGCCAAATGCCGGGCGGAGACCAGGCCGGTCGGCCCGGAACAAGAGGAATGAGGAGGATTGCAATGGAAATCAATAAGGAGGCCTCAGTGAGCCTGGCGGGAACGCCTACTCCGGAGCAGCTGGCGGCCATCAACCGGCTGGCCAAGACGCCCCTGACCGCGGAGCAGGCGTACGTCTTCTCCCTGCGGCTGTGCGACGATCAGCCGGACCGGGACTTCGAGCGGTTCGACACCGGGGCCCTGGCCCGGCTGGCGGAGCTGTTCGTGGGAAAGACCGGCATCGCCGATCACCGGTGGTCCACCCGGGGCCAGGTGGCCCGAATTTTTGCGGCTCAGGTCGTGGCCCAGGGGGAGGCCACCTATTTACAAGCCTGGGCCTACCTGCTGCGGTGCCCGCAGACCCAGGGCCTCATCCGGGACATTGAGGCGGGCATCAAAAAGGAGGTCTCCGTGGGCTGCGCCATGGGCAAGGCCCTTTGCTCGGTCTGCGGGGAGCCCTACGGGACCTGCGGGCACAAAAAGGGGGAGGTCTATGGGGGCAAGCTCTGCTGCGCGGTGCTCACCGAGCCCCAGGACGCCTACGAGTTCTCCTTTGTGGCGGTGCCGGCCCAGCGGGAAGCCGGGGTGCTCAAGGCTCTGGGGGCCGGCGGGCCGGAGGATCTGGACGCGCTGGCGGAGAAGGCCGGGCCCTGGGTCCGGGACCGGCTCCGGGCGCTGGAAAAACGGGCGGAGCTGGGGGACCGGTACGAGGCGGAGCTGCGGCGGCAGGTAGTGTCCCTGGGGCTCGCCCTGGAGGCGCCGGAGGGGCTCCTGCGGGCCGTCGCGGACCGGCTGGACGGCGGGGAGCTGGAGCAGCTCCGGGGGGTTTTGGAGGAAAAGACGGCGAGCTTGTACCCCCTGCAGACCCAGCTGCCCGGAACCCAGGCAGCGCAGCCCAAGCCGGTGGAGGCCGCATTTTTAATCTGAGCCTATCCGGCTGGGCCGGTGCATTAATTTGAGGAGGGAAAAATATGAACGTATCATTTCAGGAGATTGGACAGGTCTGCGCCACCTTTTTGGACGCGGGGGTCTCGGAGGGCCAGGTCTGCAAGGTCTCGGCGGCGGGCGCGGTGCGCCCCTGCGCCACGGGGGACCGGTTCTGCGGCGCGGTTTTGTCCCGCCGGGGCGGCTACGCTGGGGTGGCGCTGGCTGGGTTTGTCCAGGTGCCCTACACGGGGACGGCGCCGGCGGTGGGCTACGCCGGGCTCTCCGCCGACGGGTCCGGGGGCGTGAAGGCCGACGCCGCAGGCCAAAGCTATCTGGTGGTGGAGGCGGACACCGCCGCCAAAACCGTCTGCCTGTATCTGTAATAAGGAGGTTGCAACAATGGCATATGACAACATCCGGCTGGAAAAGGGCATGTACCGCCAGACCGGCCAGCCATTCACCCAGGTGCTGGAGGCCTTGGACCCCAGCGAGGGGTACCGGGGCACGGGCTTGGAGGGCACCGACGCCTTCCAGCGGCAGCTCAAGCGGTTCGACATCCGGGTGAAGGGACCCGGCTCCTCTCCAGTGGAAAAATTCTTCCAGACCATGGACTCGGCAGTTTTGTTCCCGGAGTACATCGCCCGGGCGGTGCGCCAGGGCATGGAGGAAAACGACATCCTCCCGGCCATCACTGCCACCACCACAGTGATCGACGCCATGGATTACCGCTCTATCTACTCCGTGCCTGCCGACGAGGATCGGGCCCTGCGGGCCGTGGCGGAGGGCGCCGCCATCCCAGCCACCCAGGTTAAGACCAAGGAGCACCTCATCAGCCTGCACAAGCGGGGCCGCATGCTCCTGGCCAGCTACGAGGCGGTGCGGTTCCAGAAGCTGGACCTGTTCTCCGTCATGCTGCGGCAGATCGGCAGCTACATTCAGAAGATGCACCTGGCCGACGCGCTGGACGTGCTCCAGAACGGAGACGGAAATGGAAATCCCGCCCAGGTCCTACAGGTGGGCAAGCACCCCATCTCCGGCACGGCGGGAAAGCTGGCCTACGACCAATTGGTGGAGTTCTGGGGCCAGTTCGAGCCCTTTGCGCTCAACACCCTGGTGACCAGCAGCGACACCATGACCCAGATGCTGAAGATTCCGGAGTTGCAAAATCCCCTGACGGGCCTGAATTTTCAGGGCACCGGCAAGCTCACCACCCCACTGGGGGCGCAGCTCCTGCGCACCGCCTGCCTGAAGGACCAGAGAATCCTGGGACTGGACCGGCGCTACGCTCTGGAGCTGGTCCGGGCCGGGGATGTAATGGTGGAGTACGACAAGCTCATTGACCGGCAGTTGGAGCGGGCCGCCATCACCTCCATCGCCGGCTTCGGCAAGATCTGCGCAGACGCCGTAAAGCTCCTGGAGATTTGACATGACGGACGTAGAGCGGATTTACGCCCAGGCCCTGCTGCTGGCGGGGCCCCTGGAGCCTCAGCAGGAGGAGCGGCTGGGCTTTTTGTGCCGCACCACCGCCCGGCGTCTGGCCCGGGACCTGCGTCCGGGGCTGACGCCCAAGGACTGCCTGGCGGATTTTGTGGCGGCCGCGGGGCTCTACGCTCTGGCGGCCCTGGCCGAGCTGGACGAGACGGGTCAGGTGGAGCAGGTCTCCGCCGGGGACTTCACCCTGCGCAGGGCCGCTGGCGCTCCCGCCGTGCGGTGCCTACTCACACAGGCGGAGCTCATCATGGCCCCCTACATGAACGACGGCTTTTCCTTTCGGGGGGTTTGAGTTGAAGGCGCGGCTGTTTGCCCGGGTGCTGCGCCGGTACGGCACGGCGCTTACGGTGGATAGGGGCGGCCGGCGCGTGGAGGTCCAGGGGCTGCTGCGGCCCGTGCTCTCCCGGAGCTGGCAAAACATGGAGCACGTGCTGGGCGGGCTGGGCCAGGTGCCCCGGGGGCAGTATCTGTACATCGGACCGCCGGAGCCCAGGGTGGCCCAGGACGATTTGGTGTGCTGCAATGGCAAGACCTACCGGTTCCGGCGGGTGGAGCCGGTGCTGCTGGGAAACACGGTGGCCTACCTGTGGGGCCTGTGCGTGGCGGAGGGAGGCGAGGACCAATGGAGCTTCTCATAAAAAAGGTGCTCTGGGCGCTGCAGGGTGCGGGCTATCGGGCGGCCTGGGCCGCTCCCGGGGCGAAGATGCCCCGGATCACGGGTCCGGTGCTGGCCGTGGGGCTGGAGTCCGCCACCTGGCCTGCGGGGAACGGAACGCTGTGCCTGGCGGTGGACGTGTTCACCCCCCAGGCGGGGGGAGGGCCCCTGTGCAATCAGGTGGCCGCAGCGGTGGCTCAGGGCTTGAGCGAGGGCCTGGAGGGCCTGCCTTCCGCGGTTTGCTCCGCGGGGGAAGCGGCCTACTACGGGCCCGGGGATTATTTCCGGGCCCGGGTTCTGGCCCGGTTCCCGCTGGTCCACCAAAAGTTGGCGTTTCTGGACCGGGCCCAGCTCTTGGTTGCAGGACAGGCACTGGCCGGGGCTTGGACCTGCACGGAGAGGCTGCACCAGGCGCTAGAACCCAGGTACAGCTTTGGACAGGCCGAGCCTACGGCGCTGTGCCCGGGCAGGCGGCAGTACGGCCTGCGCCTGGAGCTGCCCCCCACGGCCGGAGCGCTGGGGGATTTGACGGGGTTCACTGTGGAGCTCCGGGACGACGACCAAAGCGTTTTGTACACCGGCTGCCACTGGACTGCCTTTGAGCGGACCTGGAACGGGAACGGCGGGGTCCTGGCGGAGGCGGAGGCAGTGAAACGGGAGGTGCGGAGCCTGTGACGAGCATGCAGTTTAAGACCTTCGTTTGGCCGAGAAATCCGCAGACCTACCGAGAGGAGCTGCAGCGGTCCCCCGTGTATCAGCAGGCCGCCGACGGCACGGTGCAGTTTCAGGGCCTGGGCCCCCTACATCGCACCATTACCGGCGCCGGGGCTTTCACCGGCCCCCAGGCCTATACCCAGTTCCAGGCCCTGCGGGCGTTGCTGGACGAGACCACGGCGGGCCTGCTCACCCATCCGGTTTGGCAGGGCGGCCAGGTCTTTTTTACGGAGCTCCGCCTGACCCAGGGGCCGCAGCCGGAATATGTGGCCTATGAATTCACCTTTCAGGCCGCCGACAAGGGAGGCGGGATCCCCCGGGCTCAGGGGGCGCAGGACGGGCGTCCGGCCGGGGTAGCGAATCGAGCGGTATAAGTATGCGGAAGACCGCCGGTGCAAAATGCACCGGCGGTTTCAACTACATCCTGTGGGGGCGAGCTGCGCATGCCTGCAATTGGGGGCCCCGCAAAACCGCAAAGTTTTGTGGGGAGAGGAGCAGCGACGGAGCGGACAAGAATCCCCACCCGAGTGGGTGGGGATTTGCGCAAGCGCAGTCCGCTGCGACGAGGCGTGCTTTGCACGCCCGCGGGCGACCACAGGTCGCCCCGACACCCTCGAAACCACACTGCACTCTGTAGGGGCGAGCTGTGCTCGCCCGCGGAACGACCAAAGGTCGTTCCCTACATTCAAAATCGATGAATTTTTCCGCGGGCGACCGCAGGTCGCCCCTACAAAGGACCGGCGGAACGACCGCAGGTCGATCCCTACATCCGGATTTGGGGAATTTTTCTGCGGATGGCTACAGGCCCGCCCCGACACCCTCGAAACCACACTGCACTCTGTAGGGGCGTGCTTTGCACGCCCGCGGGCGACCGCAGGTCGCCCCTACAAAGGGCCGGCGGAACGACCGCAGGTCG
>CBCTHM010000048.1:0-7745 GCA_965146675.1 uncultured Eubacteriales bacterium
CAAAGGGGCCCCGCAAAACCGCAAGGTTTTGTGGGGAGAGGAGGAGCAAGGAAGCACGCGCAGGTTTCCCCGTTAGGGGGAACCGGAGCAAAGCGGACTTTGCTCCGACGATGTAGGGGCGTGCTTTGCACGCCCGCGGGCGACCACAGGTCGCCCCTACACCCCCGAAAGCGCACTGCACGCTGTAGCCCGCGGGCGGCCGCAGGTCGTTCCCTACAACCGGAATCGGTGAGTTTCCCTGCGGGCGGCCAAAGGCGCCCATACAAACGGGAGAATACCGGAAGCTGGGCCGGGACGCGGCAAACCGGCCCAACCGAGGGGAGAAAAGCCGGCTGCCGCTTCTTATGACGGAATTTTTTGCTTATTTTCTTGCAAGTCCCCCTTGCAAATTGGATAAAAAGGTGCTATAATGTTCACAATCTAACGTAAGACTTACGAAAGAGAGGGGCGCGCCCCTCTCTTTCTTGCTGAGAAAGGCGTGTTGTAATGAAAGTGTCTGAGCAGGTGGCAGCCTTTGCCAAGCCTGTGGTGGAGGAAAACGGTTGCAGCCTCTGGGATGTGGAATACGTTCGGGAAGGCGCGGATTGGTATCTGCGTGTGTATATCGATAAGGCGGGGGGTGTGGATATCTCGGATTGCGAGGCGATTTCCCGGGCCCTGGACCCCATTTTGGACGAAAAAGACCCCATTGCAGAAAGCTACCATTTTGAGGTCTGCTCGGCGGGCCTGGAGCGGGCGCTGAAGCGGCCCCAGGATTTCCAGCGGTTTCTTGGCAGCCCCGTGCTGGTGAAGCTGTTCCGCCCCAAAAACGGCGGCAAGGAATTCGCAGGTATCCTCCGGGGCTACCAGGACGGCGATGTGACCGTGGAGGTGGGGGGAAGCCCCATCACCTTTGAAAAATCGGAGATCGCCCTGGTGCGGCTCCGGGTGGAATTCTGACAGGAGGAAGAATCATGGCCAGAGGCGTAAAAGCAAAGAAAAATCCGGAGCCCGAGCTTTGCCAGCCGGCGGAGATCTTCGCCGCCCTGAAAATGCTGGAGAAAGAGCGGGGCATTCCGGTGGACTATATGGTGGAGCGGATCAAGCAGGCTCTGGTGAACGCCTATCGGAAGGACCGGGAGGACCACCGGGAGGTGCCCGCGGAAAACGTATTGGTGGAGCTGACGGAAGCGGCCATGTCCATGGTGCAGCAGAAGACCGTCTCGGAGGAGCCGGAGGACCCGGCCCTGGAAATCGCCTTGGACGCGGCCCGGAACCTGGACCCCGCCGCCCAGGTGGGAGACGTGGTGCGGATTCCCGTTAAAATTGAAAATTTCGGTCGCATTGCCGCCCAGACCGCCAAGCAGGTCATCATTCAGGGCATTCGGGAGGCGGAGCGGGGCGCCATTTATGAGAGCTATTCCTCCAAGGCCCAGGAAATCCTCACCGGCACCGTGCTGCGCATCGACCCCAACTCCGGCGATATGATCGTCCGGGTGGGCGCCGGCACGGAGCGGTCTGACGCCCTTTTGCGTGCCGGCGAGCAGATTCCCGGGGAGGTCTACCGGGAGGGGGACCTGATCCGAGTTTACGTGGTGGACGTGCACCGCTCCACCCGGGGACCGCAAATTGCCGTGTCCCGCACCCATCCCAACCTGGTGCGCCGGCTCTTCGAGCTGGAGGTGCCGGAGATTGCCGAGGGCCTGGTGGAGGTGCGGAACATCGCCCGGGAGCCCGGCTCCCGGACCAAGCTGGCGGTGCGGGCGGCTCAGGAGGGCATCGATCCCGTGGGCGCCTGCGTGGGTCCCCGGGGCGGCCGGGTGGGCGCCGTGGTCTCCGAACTGCACGGAGAGAAGATGGACATCATCACCTGGTCGGAGGACCCCGGCCAGTACGTGGCCGCGGCCCTGAGTCCGGCCAGCGTGATTTCGGTGGACCAGCTGCCTGGGCAGAAGGCCTGCCGGGTCGTGGTGCCCGACGACCAGCTCAGCCTGGCCATCGGCAAGGAGGGCCAAAACGCCCGGCTTGCCGCCCGGCTCACAGGCTATAAAATCGACATCAAGCCCGCCTCCCGGGCCCAGGAGGAACCGCTTCCCCCGGAGGAGCTCCGGGAGGAGGAACCCGGGCAGGAGCTGGATTGACCGGCCTGCCGGGTTGACGGCTCGCCGTCTAGAACGCACATAAACTGAAACCGCCGCCGCGGGGAAAAGGAGGGAGCCTGCATGCAAAAGAAGATTCCCATGCGCCAATGCATGGGCTGTAGGGAGCGGAAGCCCAAAAAAGAGCTGATCCGCGTGGTTCGTTCGCCTGAGGGGGCCGTGGGCCTGGATTTCCGGGGCAAGGCTCCTGGCCGGGGCGCCTACCTGTGCCCCGACCCCAACTGCCTGAAGCGGGCCGTGCGCTCCAAGGCCCTGGAGCGGAGTCTGGAAACCCCGGTCCCGGAGGAGCTGCTGGCCCGGCTGGCCCAGGAAATGGAGGCGGCGCATGAAAGCTAACGCCCGCAATTATCTGTCCCTGGCCCGGAAAGCGGGCCGCATTCAGGTGGGGGAGGAGCCCGCCGTGGCCGCGCTTCGGGCCGGGCACGCCCGGTTGCTGGTGGTGGCCCGGGACGCCGGAGACCATACCCTGCGCCGGGCCCGCGCCCTGACTGCCGGCGGCCAAGGGATCTGCGTCACCGTCCCCTTTTCCAAAGAGGAGTTGGGGCAGGCCCTGGGCCGGAGCGTGGTGTCTCTGGCGGCTCTGACGGATTCGGCTCTGTCACTGGCCTTTTTACAGGCTCTGGAGGACCCGGAGCGCTATGCCGGCGCCCTGGCGGATCTCACCCATAGGACCCAGCGGGCGCGGCAGCGCCAGAAGGAAGCGAAGGCCCACCGGAACAACCTCCGGCGGGGCGTGGTGAAAGAACGTTCCCCGGCGCGCCCGTCCGCCGGCAGCCCCCGGCCTGCCGGGGCGGAGCAGACGTCCGGCGGGCAGCGGCAGCGCAGGACACAAGACAGCAGGCACGGCGAGAAGTCACATGGAGGTGCAAAGCGATGAGTTTTATTAAATACCGGATTCGGGAGGTGGCCAGTGACTTTGGCATGGCCCCCAAGGACGTGGCGCAGATAGTCGCCCAATATTTTGAGAAGCCCAAGAGCAACAGTCAGGTGCTCACGGATGAGCAGCTGAACCTGCTGTTCGACGCCCTCACCCAGAACAATCAGATTGATTCTCTGGAGCGGGTTTTCGCTGCGGCGAAGCAGGAGGCGCCCCAGGTCAAAAAAGCCCCGGAGGCCGCTTCCCCCAGACCCGCCCAGGCTCCGCAGCCTCCGCAGACCCGGCCCCAGCAGCCAGCCGCCTCCGGCGCCGCGCCGAAGCCCGCGGAGGCCCCCAAGCCCGCCGGGCCCCAGCGCCACCGGGAGCGCCGGGTGGTGGACACCTCCGCCGTGCAGGTCAACGCCGCCCGGTTTGACGACCGGGTGGATAAGCTGGTTTCCGAAAAGGTGCAAAACATCTCCGGGGGCAAGCAGAAGATCGGCGGGAACAAGAGCCGGAGCAATAAGAAGGGCGGCCGGTTCCAGGGTAGCAAGTCCCGCAGCGAGGAGCAGGAGAAGATGCGCCGGCTCCGGCTGGAGGTTCTGAAGAAGATCCCCCTGACCGTGAAGATCCCAGAGGAAATTACTGTGGGCGAGCTGGCCAGCCGTATGAAGAAAACCGCCAGCGAGGTCATCAAGGCCCTGCTGCGCAATGGCATTATGGCCTCCATCAACCAAACCGTGGACTTCGACACCGCCGAGTTTGTGGCCACGGAAATGGGCTGCCGGGTGGAGCGGGAAGTCACGGTCACCATCGAGCAGCAGATCATCGACGACCACGTGGACACCGCCGAGGAGCTCCAGTCCCGCCCGCCGGTGGTGGTGGTCATGGGTCACGTGGACCATGGCAAGACCAGCCTACTGGACGCCGTGCGCAACACCAACGTGGTCTCCGGGGAGGCAGGCGGCATTACCCAGCACATTGGCGCCTACACCGTGCGGATAGGCGGAAACCTCATCACCTTTTTGGACACGCCGGGCCACGCGGCTTTTACCTCCATGCGGGCCCGCGGGGCCAAGTGCACGGACATCGCCATATTGGTGGTAGCCGCGGACGACGGCATCATGCCCCAGACCGTGGAGGCCATCAACCACGCCAAAGCCGCCAAGATCCCCATCATCGTGGCGATCAACAAGATGGATAAGCCCGGGGCCAATCCGGACCGGATCAAGCAGCAGCTCACCGAGTATGAGCTTGTGCCGGAGGAATGGGGCGGGGAAACCGTGGTCTGCCCCATCTCCGCTAAGACCGGGCAGGGCATCGACCAGCTTCTGGAGATGGTGATTCTCACGGCGGAGATGCAGGAGCTCCGAGCCAACCCCAACCGACCCGCCCGGGGCACGGTCATCGAGGCCCGCTTGGACCGGAGCCGGGGCCCCATCGCCACGCTTCTGATCCAAAACGGCACCCTGAAGCAATCGGACGCCATCATCGCCGGCACCGCCGTGGGCCGGGTCCGGGTGATGACCGACGACAAGGGCCGCACGGTGAAGACCGCGGGCCCCTCCGTCCCGGTGGAAATCACGGGCCTGGCCGACGTGCCCGCCCCCGGCGACGAGTTTGACGCGGTCTCCGACGAGCGCATGGCCCGGCAGCTGGTGGAGCAGCGCCGGCAGGCGGAGAAGGACCAGGCCGCCAAGCGCAGCACCAAGGTCACCCTGGATAACCTCTTTGCCAAAATGCAGGAGGGGGAGATGAAGGAGCTGAACCTTATCGTCAAGGCCGACGTGCAGGGCTCCGCCGAGGCGCTGAAGACCAGTCTTTTGAAGCTGTCCAACGAGGAGGTCCGGGTGCAGGTGATTCACACCGGCGTGGGCGCCATCAACGAGTCGGATATCCTCCTGGCCTCCACCGCCAACGCCATCGTGGTGGGCTTCAACGTCCGGCCTGACGCCGCGGCGCAGGCCAGCGCCGCCCGATCCAAGGTGGATACCCGCATGTACCGGGTGATTTACGACGCCATCGACGAGATCGAGTCCGCCATGAAGGGCATGCTCTCCCCCAAATTCCGCGAGGCAATCATTGGCCACGCGGAGGTTCGCCAGACCTACAAGGCCAGCGCCGTGGGCACCATCGCCGGCTGCTACGTGAAAGACGGCAAGGTGTCCCGGGACGCTCAGGTCCGGGTCCTGCGGGACAACGTGGTCATACACCAGGGTCAGCTGGGGTCCCTGCAGCGCTTCAAGGACACGGTCAAGGAGGTCGCCGCGGGCTACGAGTGCGGCATTGCCCTGGAAAAGTTCAACGATATCAAAGAGGGCGACGTGTTCGAGTGCTTCGTCATGGAGGAGATCAAGCCCTAATCTGCAGATAACGAGATCTGTGGCCGCCCGTCTGGGAGAACCCGCAGCATGGGACTGTAGGGAACGACCTTTGGTCGTTCCGCGGGCGAGCGCAGCTCGCCCCTACGTCGTCGGAGCAAAGTGCGCTAAGTTCCGGTTCCCCTGTTCGGGAACCCTGCGCCCGCTTTCTTGCTCCTCCTCTCCCCACAAAGGCTCTGCCTTTGCAGGGCCCCTAATTGCGGGCGAGCGCGGCTCGCCCCTACGGGAGTCTGCCGATGGTGGGTCTGTAGGGGCGGGCCTGTGGCCGCCCGGAAAAAAGGGTTCCGCTGCAAGCCGCCGGGCCGAAAATGGGCCGGCGGTTTTTCCGGCGGCTGAGAATTTCATTGCCCGCTGGGTACACTAACCGCATAACCGGGGAGCGCATCCCCGTCTGACACATGCACAAAGGAGGCTGCAAGATGGCATCCAATCGCATCGGCCGCATCAATGAGGAAATTCAGCGGGAGCTGGCCGCCCTGCTGCGGGGTCTGAAGGACCCCAGGGCCCAGCAGACCATGATCTCCATCACCCGCGTGGAGACCACCCCGGATCTGCGCTACGCCAAAATTTTTGTGAGCTTTTTGGACCGGGATCGGGCCAAGGAAGCGCTGAAAGGCCTCCGTTCCGCGGGGGGCTATCTCCGCCGCAGCCTGGGCGCGTCCTTGCAGCTTCGCTATACGCCGGAGCTGCTGTGGGTGGAGGATGACTCGATCCGAAAGGGCGCCCAGATGCTGGAGCTGCTCAGTACGCTCAAAGAGCCGGAGGAAGGAAACCATGAAGAAGCTGACGGCCGCTGAGTTCGCAGGGGCTTTGGGAGCAAAAAGCAGTTTTTTGCTCCTGACCCACCGCAGGCCCGACGGAGATACCGTGGGCAGCGCCGCCGCCCTGTGCAGGGGGCTCCGGGCTCTGGGCAAGCGGGCCTGGGTCCTGGAGAATCCCCAGCTGACGGAAAAGTACCGGCCTTATCTGGCGGGTCTGACCTGCCCAGCGCCCAAGCCAGGGGCTTGCGTGGTGGCCGTGGATACGGCCAGCGCGGACATGCTGTGCCAGGGGGCCCAGGGCCTTGCCGTGGACCTGCTTCTGGATCACCACGGCTCCAACGGGGGCTTTGCGCCCCAGGGCCTGGTGGAGCCCGGCGCCGCCGCCTGCGGCCAGCTGGTATACGCGGTGCTGAAGGAGCTGGGTCTCACGTTGGACAAGCCCATGGCGGAGGCAATGTACGTGGCGGTTTCCACGGATACGGGTTGCTTTCGCTACTCCAATACCACGGCGGAGACCCTGTACGTGGCGGCGGCCTGTCTGGAGGCGGGAGCCGACGCCTATCCCATCAACAAGGCCCTGTTTGAGACCACCAGACTCCCCCGGCTGCGCCTGAACGCCTACCTGGCCCAGCATTTGGAGCTGCACGCCGCAGGACGGGTGGCCCTGTGCCCCATACCCCTGGAGGTGGAGCGGGAGACCGGCGTTACGGAGGATGATCTGGAGGATGTATCCAATTTTGCCCGAAATATTGAGGGGGTGGACCTGGCGGTTACCCTGCGGACCGTAGAGGGGGGAGACACCAAGGTCTCCGTCCGCTGCGCGCCCCTGTATGACGCTGCCGCGGTGTGTCTGCGCCTGGGGGGCGGCGGGCATCGGGCCGCCGCCGGTGCCACGCTGCCGGTAAATCAGAACCGGGCAAAGATTTTGGTTTTGGAGGCACTGCGGGCCGAGGGCGTGTTGTCTTAGAATCCCATTCGATACCGGCTTGCAGGGGCGGCCGTTGGCGTCCGCCAGAAAAATTTTCAATTATTAAATGTAGGGAACGACCTGCGGTCGTTCCGCAGGCGTACCAAGCACGCCTCGTCGCAGCAAGGTGCGCCCAGCTCCGGTTCCCCCGGTTGGGGAAACCTGCGCCCGCTTCCTTGCTCCTTTTCTCCAAACCGAAGCCGCTGCGCTGGGCTTCGGTTTGGTTTTGTTGCGCCCCTGCGGGATGACCCTCGATGGCTCGTCTGTAGGGGCGGCCTGCGGCCGCCCGACGGCTTCCGCGCCAGACTGGAACCTTGGCGGGCGAGCGCAGCTCGCCCCTACGGGATATCTATCGATGGTGGACTGTAGGGGCGGCCTGCGGCCGCCCGCGGGGGAATTCACCGACTCCGGTGTAGGGGCGACCTGTGGTCGCCCGCGGGCGTGCAAAGCACGCCCCTACAGTAGTCGAAGAATGGAAAGAGCCCGCCTCAGACGCAGGTTTCGGCAGGGCCAGGGTCGCTTGCACCCTGGCCAATTGTGAGGCCGGTCGGGCGGACAGGATCAGGAGGGGATTCCAAAGGGGGCGTCATCGTCGGGGCAAAGTCCGCCTAGCTCCGGTTCCCCCGGTTGGGGAAACCTGCG
>CBCTHM010000049.1:0-7641 GCA_965146675.1 uncultured Eubacteriales bacterium
GGGGATGTAGGGGCGACCTGTGGTCGCCCGCGGGCGTGCACAGCACGCCCCTACAAGGTGCGGTGTGGATTCGGGGGATGTAGGGGCGACCTGCGGTCGCCCGCGGGCGTGCAAAGCCCGCCTCGACAGGCATGCTAGCGCGGAGAAAGGCCGCCTATTTTTGTTCATCCGAGAAGCGATACCGGTTCTGGAAGGACTGAAAGAACCGGTCGAATTGAGGATTGCCGCCGCTTTTGACAAAGGTGAGATATTCATGGGTGCCGAAGCTGCCCTCGGCGCCCTCGATGAGAGCCACGGCCACGTTGCTGCAGTGGTCGGCCATGCGCTCGTAGGAGGTCAGCAGGTCCTCCAGGACAAAGCCGTACTCGATGGAGCAGCTCCCCTGCTTGAGCCGGAGGATGTGCCGGGCCTTGATTTTCCGGACCAGCTCGTCGATCACCTGCTCCAGCGGTTCCACTTGGTGCGCCGCCTCCAGATCCCGGGTGTGAAAGCACACCGTAGTCAGACGCAGCAGGTCCGACAGGGCTTTTTCCAGGGTCCGCAGCTCGTCCTGGGCCTGGGGCGAGAAGACGATTTTTTTGTTACTGATTTCCCGTGCCGTGACCACCAGGTTCCGGGCATGGTCGGCCATACGCTCGAAGTCGCTGATGACGTGCAGCAGCGTATTGACCAGGTGGCTGTCCTGCTGGCTCAGGCTGCTGCTGGAGAGCTTGACCAGGTAGGTGCCCACCGCATCCTCGTACCGGTCGGTCTCATCCTCCAGACGCAAGATGGTGTCCGCCTGCTTTTGGCTCCATTTGTGCAACAGGGCGATGCTCAGCTGCACGCTGCGGCAGCTCAGGTCGGCCATATCCCCGGTAACCACGAAGCAGCGGTCCACCGCCGCCGCCGGCGTGGCCAGCAGCCGGGGGTCCAGCAGTTGCACCTGCTCCGGCGCGGCGGCGTCGGGAATGGTGAACACGGCCAGCTTCTCCAGACCCTTGGCAAAGGGCAGCAGCAGGGCCGTGGAGGCCACGTTGAATACGGTGTGCACCACAGCGATGCCGGTGACAGTCACCGCTTGGTCCAGGAAGGAAAAGCGCAGCAGCCCGTGCAGGGTATAAAATAGGCTTAGGAACACGAAGGCGCCGATGACGTTAAAATAAAGATGGACGATGGCGGCCCGCTTGGCGTTTTTGGTGGCGCCCACGGAAGAGATCAGGGCGGTGACGCAGGTGCCGATGTTCTGCCCCAGGATGATGGGGATGGCGCTGCCGAAAGACACGGCGCCGGTGACGCTCAGGGCCTGAAGGATGCCCACGCTGGCGCTGGAACTCTGAATCACGGCAGTGAGCAGGGCCCCGGCCAAAAGACCCAGCAGGGGGTTCTCAAACCGGACGAACAGGGAGGTGAACCAGGGCTCGCCTGCCAAGGGGGCCACTGCCCCGGCCATGGCGTCCATACCGGTCATGAGGATGGCGAAGCCCAGGAGAATGGAGCCGGCGCCCTTCTTTTTCTCCGATTTGCAGAACAGATACAAGATGACGCCCACGAAGGCCAGGAGCGGGCTGAAGTTGGATGGTTTACAGAGCTGAAGCCAGAAGCTGTCCCCCTCCAGGCCCGTGAGGCTGAGGATCCAGCTGGTGACGGTGGTGCCCACGTTGGAGCCCAAGATTACGCTGATGGCTTGGCGCAGGGTCAAAACGCCGCTGTTGACAAAGCCCACCATCATCACCGTGGTGGCGCTGGAGCTCTGAATCACCGCCGTGGCGGCCAGGCCCAGCAAAAAGCCCCGGCCGGGGCTGTCCGTGAGCTTGCCCAGCACCTTTTGCAGCCTGCCGCCGGCTTGCATCTCCAGGGACTTGCCCATGTAGTGCATGCCGAACAGGAACAGCGCCAGTCCCCCCAGCAGGCGGAATATACCGAAAACGTCCATTTCGCGTCCTCCAGTGTTTGTTGCGTCCATGATACCCGAGCCAGGAAAAGTCTGCATTCATTTTAAGTAAAATGTAGGTAAAAAGCAAGACAAAATGAAACGGCCGGAAAATCAAGTTGGGTCCGGCAAAGCCCGCCCCAACACCACCAAAATTACTCCGCACCCTGTAGGGGCGTGCTTCGCACGCCCGCAGAACGACCGCAGCTCGCCCCTACAGTCCTCCGAATTGGACCGCACCCTGTAGGGGCGTGCTTCGCACGCCCGCGGGCGGCCGCAGGCCGCCCCTACATTCCTCCGAATTGGACCGCACCCTGTAGGGGGCGTGCTTCGCACGCCCGCGGAACGACCGCAGGTCGTTCCCTACAACAGGAATCGGTGAATTCTCCCACGGGCGAGCACAGCTCGCCCCTACGGTTCGTTTTCGAAAACCGATCGCCTGCATTCTGTTACGATTGTACGCAATTGAAACGGCAAAGCCGCCCCTTGACTTTTTCCCCGGGGCCGCTATAATAAAGACAATATCGCCAAACCGCGGATGGAGAAAGAGTACGGACGCCAACGGCTTTCCAGAGAGCGGCCCAGTAGCTGCAAGGGCCGCAGGCTGCGCGTCCCGAATGGGCTCCGGAGGGCGGCCCGAATTGCAGTAGGCGCCGACGGTACCCCGGCCGTTACCCGGGGAGCCCATGTTGGTGGGCGTTCTGCACGGGTGGCGTGTTTCAGCTGGAGTCTGATCCTTTGTGGATGAGGCTCTTTTTTCTATTCAGATTGGAGGTTGCCCATGGAAAAAATCATTCTCACCGGGGACCGGCCCACAGGCCGGCTGCACCTGGGCCACTATGTGGGATCTCTGCGGCGGCGGGTGGAGCTGCAGAACACCGGATCCTACCACAAAATCTATATTATGATTGCAGACGCCCAGGCCCTAACGGACAACGCGGACAATCCGGACAAAATCCGGCAGAGCATCTTGGAGGTGGCCCTGGATTACCTGTCATGCGGTCTGGATCCGGCCAAATCCACCCTGCTGATTCAGTCTCAGGTGCCGGAGCTGGCGGAGCTGGCATTCTACTATATGAACTTGGTCACCGTGGCCCGGCTGCAGCGCAATCCCACGGTAAAGGCGGAAATCCAGCTTCGGAATTTCGAGGCCAGCATCCCTGTGGGTTTCTTCACCTACCCCATCAGCCAGGCGGCGGACATCACCGCCTTCCGCGCCACCACGGTGCCCGTGGGCGAGGACCAGCTGCCCATGATCGAACAGACCCGGGAAATCGTCCGGCGGTTCAATGGGACCTACGGGCAGACCCTGGTGGAGCCGGAGGCCCTGCTGCCGGACCGGGAGAGCTGCTGCCGTCTGCCGGGCACGGACGGCAGCGCCAAGATGAGCAAATCCCTGGGCAACTGCATTTACCTGTCGGATACGGAGCAGGAGGTGCGGCAGAAGGTCATGAACATGTTCACGGACCCCAATCACCTGAAGGTGTCGGACCCCGGGAGCCTGGAGGGAAACGCAGTGTTTCAATGCCTGGACGCCTTCTGCCGGGACGAGCATTTTCAGACGTTCTTGCCGGAGTATCCCAACCTGGCGGCCCTGAAGGAGCACTACCAGCGGGGCGGTTTGGGGGATGTGAAGGTGAAAAAATTCCTGAACAATGTGCTTCAGGCGGAGTTGGCGCCTATCCGGGAGCGGCGGCAGGCGTGGCAGCGAGATATTTCAGCGGTGTACGATATCCTCCGGGCCGGGAGCCAGACGGCCCGGCAGGCGGCGGCGCAGACCCTGGACGACGTGAAACGGGCCATGCGCATCGACTACTTTGCGGACCAGGCGCTCCTCCAGGCCCAGCAGAGGCGTTATAGCACCAAAGAATCGGAAAGCTAAATTGATGTGGGGACGCGCGTCGCCCGCCTGCCGTCTCCCGTAGCCTGTACTGTCGATGTTCATCCCGTAGGGGCGAACTGCGCTCGCCCGCCGAACCCTACAAGCTCGGAAGATCCACCCTGCGGGCGGCCACAGGCCGCCCCGACAGCTTGCCATCAATCTACATCCTGTAGGGGCGTGCTTTGCACGCCCGCAAAGCCCGCTAAACCGGCGGTACCAGGCGGAACGACCAAAGGTCGTTCCCTACATCTAAAGTCGGTGAATTTGCCGGCGGGCGACCGCAGGTCGCCCCTACAGACGCACCATCAGGTTTCCTCCCGTAGGGGCGTGCTTTGCACGCCCGCAATTAGGGCCCCGCGAAGCCGGATGGCTTCGTGGGGAGAGGAGGAGCAAGGAAGCGGTGCGGATGGCGGCCAACCTGGCCGCCGGAGCAGGAGCGGACTTTGCTCCGACGAGCACGCCCGCGGAACGACCGCAGGTCGTTCCTTACATCCAAAATCGGTGAATTTCCCGGCGGGCGACCGCAGGTCGCCCCTACGCCCCCGAAACCACACAGCACTCTGTAGGGGCGAGCTGTGCTCGCCCGTCGGAGTTTTATTGTGGGAAGCAGCCCATGCGGGCGACCACAGGTCGCCCCTACAGACGCACCATCAGGTTTCCTCCCGTAGGGGCGAGCTGTGCTCGCCTCTGGAGCTGCCGCCGGCTTTTGCAGGTCATGAGGTTTCCTCCCGTAGGGGCGAGCTGTGCTCGCCCGCAATTAGGGCCCCGCGAAGCCGGATGGCTTCGTGGGGAGAGGAGGAGCAAGGAAGCGGTGCGGATGGCGGCCTACCTGGCCGCCGGAGCAGGAGCGGACTTTGCTCCGACGATGTAGGGGCGTGCTGCGCACGCCCGCGGGCGACCACAGGTCGCCCCTACACCCCCGAAACCACACAGCACCCTGTAGGGGCGAGCTGTGCTCGCCCGCAATCGGGGACCCCGCAAAACCACAAGGTTTTGTGGGGAGAGGAGCAGCGACGAAGCGGACAAGAAACCCCACCCGTTCGGGTGGGGTTTTGTATGGGCAAAATTCAGGTTTCAAAGCCCCAGGGCTCAGGCTTTGGTCCCAGTGGAGCGGAGCTGCACGTCGTGATAGCCACCCTCCACAATGGAGGTGGCCGAGACCAGGGTCAATTTGGCTTCCCGCTGCAAATCCGGGATGCTCAGGACCCCGCAGTTGCACATGGTGGACTTGACCTTATACAGGCTGGCCTCCACGTTGTCGTGCAGGGGGCCGGCGTAGGTGACGTAGGAATCCACGCCCTCCTCGAAATTCAGCTTGGACGCGCCGCCCAGGTCATACCGCTGCCAGTTCCGGGCGCGGTTGGAGCCCTCGCCCCAGTACTCCTTCACGTAGGAGCCGTTGACCATGAGCTTGTTGGTGGGACTCTCGTCGAACCGGGCGAAGTACCGGCCCAGCATGAGGAAATCCGCCCCCATGGCCAGGGCCAGGGTCATGTGATAGTCGTGGACGATGCCGCCGTCGGAGCAAATGGGCACGTAGACCCCGGTCTTGCGGAAGTACTCGTCCCGGGCCGCCGCCACCTCGATGAGGGCCGTGGCCTGGCCTCGGCCGATGCCCTTGGTCTCTCGGGTGATGCAGATGGAGCCGCCGCCGATGCCAACCTTTACAAAGTCCGCCCCCGCCTCAGCCAAAAAGAGGAAGCCGTCCCGGTCCACCACGTTCCCGGCCCCCACCTTCACGCTATCTCCATATTGACCCCGGATCCAGTCCAGGGTCTTTTTCTGCCAGCAGGTGTAGCCCTCGGAGGAATCGATGCACAAGATGTCCGCCCCGGCTCCCACCAGCGCCGGGACCCGGGTCTCATAGTCCCTTGTGTTGATGCCCGCGCCCACCAGGTAGCGCTTGCTCTGGTCCAAAAGCTCCAGCGGGTTGTCTTTGTGCTGGGCGTAGTCCTTGCGAAACACAAAGTACATGAGCCTGCCCGACCGGTCCACGATGGGCAGGGAGTTCAGCTTATGGTCCCAGATGATGTCGTTGGCCTCCTTCAGGGTGGTGTCCTGGGGGGCGGTGACCAGCTTGTCCAGGGGCGTCATGAAGGCCCCCACCTTCTCCTGGGGGCTCATGCGGGAGACCCGGTAGTCCCGGCTGGTGACGATGCCCAAAAGACGCCCGGTGGCCGTGCCGTCGTGGGTCACGGCCACGGTAGAGTAGCCGTTTCTCGCCTTCAGGTCCAGAACGTCTTGCAGGGTGTGATCCGGGGTCAGATTGGAGGCGGAGACCACAAAGCCCGCCTTGAAGCTCTTGACTCGGGCCACCATGGCGGCCTCGCCCTCCACGGATTGGGAGCCGTACAGGAAGGACAGCCCGCCCTCCCGGGCCAGGGCGATGGCCATGGTGTCATTGGAGACGGACTGCATGATGGCCGAGACCATGGGGATGTTCAGGTGGAGCGGGGGCTCCTCCCGGCCCTTCCGGTATTTAACCAGAGGCGTTCGGAGCGACACGTTGGCGGGGATGCAGTCCTCACCGGTGTAGCCGGGGATCAGCAGGTATTCGCTGAAGGTGTGGGATGGTTCCGTGCAGTAGTGGGCCATGGCGTTTCCTCCGCTTCTCTTGTAATCAAATATGGTTTGCCCGGGCTTTACGAAAAAGCCCGGGGAATCTGCGAGGTATGGTCAGGCGCCGTCCGCCCCGTCGTCCAGCAGGCTCGCCTCCACCTGGCCGTTCTTCTTCACGTGCTTAAAATTGCCCATCACTTCTTTCACCAAAGACAGATAGGCGAAGGTGCCGGGGTGCCGGCGGATAATGGCCTCAAACTCCGGGATCTGCCGCTTGTTGATGACGCACAGCAGGATATCCCGCGCCGCGCCGGTGTACATGCCCCTGGCGGGGACCAGGGTGACGCTGTGGCCCAGGCGGGTGATGATCTCCCGGGAGAGGGCCTCCGGGTCCTGGGTGACAATCTCGAATTTGATGGCCGCCTTGCCGCTTTTCATGATCTGGTCCGAGACGTTGCTGCTGAGGAAGCAGTACAGGATGCATAGAATGACCGGCTCGATTTGAAAGTCGTACACAAAATAGGAGCCCAGGGCCACGGCGCTGTTCAGGGCGAAGGTGAGCCAGAAAAAGTTGGCCTCCGGGGCTCTGCGCTGGATGAGGATGGCGATAAAGTCCGTGCCGCCGGTGTAGGAGCCGCAGCGCAGCACCAGACTGTAGCAAAAGCCGTTGATGATCCCGGCAACCACGGGTCCCAGGATGGTACTGGTGCCGTTTTCCGTCTCGTAGGCGAACCGGCCCAGGGGCACTAGATCGAACAGCATGAGAAATAGGGAAAAGCTCACCACATACGTCATGGAGCGGACGGCCTGGGGCCGGTTGCCCTTCCAGAACACCAGGGCCGCCAGGGGCAGGTTGAACAGCAGGTTCAGGTAGCTCACCTTCAGGCCGGTGAGGTACTGGATCATGGTGGAAAGGCCGTTGAGGCCGGCGGGGGCAAAATGGTTGGGAAACACAAACAGCACGTAGGCCAGAGCCGCCAGAGCCGACGTGAACAGAATGACCAGGTAGGAAAGTATCTTTTTTTCCGTTTTCATATGCATGCCCTCCCGGCAGAAAATGATAGGGCGCGCGCCTTCGGCAGAACGTCTGTAGGGGCGTGCTTTGCACGCCCGCGGGCGACCGCAGGTCGCCCCTACACCCCCAAAACCACACTGCACGCTGTAGGGGCGTGCTTTGCACGCCCGCGGGCGACCGCAGGTCGCCCCTACACCCCCAAAACCACACTGCACGCTGTAGGGGCGTGCTTTGCACGCCCGCGGGCGACCGCAGGTCGCCCCTACACCCCCA
>CBCTHM010000050.1:0-7412 GCA_965146675.1 uncultured Eubacteriales bacterium
GGAACGACCACAGGTCGTTCCCTACATCCGAATTCGGTGAATTTCCCGGCGGGCGACCACAGGTCGTTCCCTACACCCCCGAAACCGAACTGCACGCCCGCAATTGGGGGCCCCGCGAAGCCGGATGACTTCGCGGGGAGAGGAGGGGCAAGGAAGCGGTGCGGATGGCGGCCTACCTGGCCACCGGAGCAGGAGCGGACTTTGCCCCGACGATGACGCCCCTCCTTGGGGATCCCCTCCGGACCCTGCTGGACGGCCCGGCCTCACGGTTGGCCATGGTGCAAGCGACCCTGGCCCTGCCGGAACCTGCGTCTGTGGCGGACTCATTGAAATTTGCGACTGCTGTAGGGGCGAGCTGCGCTCGCCCGCGGAACGACCACAGGTCGTTCCCTACATCCGAATTCGGTGAATTTCCCGGCGGGCGACCACAGGTCGCCCCTACATCCCGCAAAACCACACTGGACTCGGTAGGGGCGAGCGCAGGTCGCCCCGACAGGCACACCGTCGAAAGAAATCGCAAAGGGGCCCCGCGAAGCCAGAGGGCTTCGTGGGGAGAGGAGGAGCAAGGAAGCACGCGCAGGTTTCCCCAACCGGGGGAACCGGAGCTCAGCGGACTTTGCTCCGACGATGACGCCCCTCCTTTGGAATCCCCTCCGGACCCTGCTGGACGGCCCGGCCTCACGGTTGGCCAGGGTGCAAGCGACCCTGGCCCTGCCGGAACCTGCGTCTGTGGCGGACTCATTGAAATTTGCGACTGCTGTAGGGGCGAGCTGCGCTCGCCCGCGGAACGACCACAGGTCGTTCCCTACATCCGGATTCGGTGAATTTCCCGGCGGGCGGCCACAGGCCGCCCCTACAGTCCATCATCGGCGGATTGCCTCTGCCGTTCCCTATGGATCAGAGCTGGCGGGTCCTTCCAGGGAATATTCGGCCCGATGGTGCTCAATGTATATTTTGAGTTGTTTTGCTCACAGTAGACTTTGACCCGGCAAGGTTACGGATTTTCCGGCAAATCCCGCAAACGAAGCGGATTTTTCCCTTGACATCAACCATAGGGTATGCTAAAATTGGAAAGCTGATGGTCCACGACCTGCGGGCGTAGTTCAATGGTAGAACACCAGCCTTCCAAGCTGGATACGCGGGTTCGATTCCCGTCGCCCGCTCCAACATGCGCCAGTAGCTCATCTGGATAGAGCAACTGCCTTCTAAGCAGTAGGTAGGGGGTTCGAGTCCCTCCTGGCGTACCAGGACCCCCTTTGCCAGATAAGGAAAAGAATATGGTGGATGTGGCCTAGTTGGTTAAGGCGTCAGATTGTGGCTCTGAAGATCGAGGGTTCGAATCCCTTCATCCACCCCATGTCGGAGCAAGGCATAAGCTCCGGGGGCGTTTTATCTGGGGATAAAACGCCCCCATTCGCTCCGTTTTTTCCCTTTTCCCGATTGCCGTCGCCGGACGGTTGCCAGTATTGGGATGTCGCCAAGTGGTAAGGCACCAGACTTTGACTCTGGCATCCGTAGGTTCGAGTCCTGCCATCCCAGCCACGACCCGCTAGCTCAGTTGGCAGAGCAATTGCCTTTTAAGCAATGGGTCTGGAGTTCGAATCTCCAGCGGGTCACCAAATAGGCAGATACCCCAATGGGGTATCTGCCTATTTTTTCTGAGCGGGAGATTCGAAAAATTAAATTTCGCCTGCCGGCGGCAGGCGGAAGCCCGGCGCGCACGCTGGGCTGCCCTTCTTTTTCGCCATAGGCGAAAAGGCAAACGAATCTCCAGCGGGTCACCAGAAAATCAGCCCGGAATCGCAGGATTCCGGGCGATTTTCTTCATTTTCAGAACATTTTTAGCTATATTTCTCCGGCGGATATTTGCCGTGTTTGTAATTTGTTCGTAACCGCGAGCCTTGTGTCAACGGATTGAGCCGCTGCTAAGCCCCTACAGCGCACGGTCGAAGGATGATCCGGTAGGGGCGTGCTTTGCACGCCCGCGGGCGGCCGCAGGCCGCCTCTACAGACCACCGCCGATAGATATCCCATGTAGGGGCGTGCGACCCACGCCCCTCATAATGATACTGTGAAGGAAAATTTTACAATGGGATCACTCGCTGTTGCGATTTTTTCCATATAAAAGATACGACCGTGCTTCATTATTTTCTTATACCCGCATCGAAGCGCCAGATCTTGGTTGGGGTTGATGCACCGCTTCGCGTCACTGCCCGCTTCGTAGCGGGAGCTGCCGTCAAACCCCTTTGGAATTTCGTCAATCACCTGGTCTAGAATACTGCATACGGATATCTGTTGGTTTAACCGCTTGGACGCTTTTTTGTGTTTTGGTTTCCTTATGCCTTGTTTGCTTCACCTGTCCATCCATATACTGCAATGCGGCTGCATATACTTTCGATTCATACGCTCTGGGGGATAGGCAGGCCCACAATAATTCGTTGGTGGTTTCCACATCCGCCAGCGCCCGGTGCGATACCGCGCCCTTTAATGCCAGCGCTTGGTTCAGGTACGCCAGCTTGTGGCAACGAAGCAGGGTAAAGACACTCCGCGACAGCGGAAGGGTATCTATCACCGCATTGTCGAATGGTACGCCCATTTGGCGGGACAAAAAGGGAATGTCAAAGGAAGCCGCATTGTGCCCGATGATGGGCAGGGTTCCAATATACGCTAGGATCGTGGATTGCACGGCCGCCAGCGTCGGCGCATCTTGCACATCGCTTTGGCATATTCCGGTTAAATCCGTAATCTCCTTTGGAATCGGTTTTCCTGGATTTATCAGCGTATGGTACGAATCGGACCGCTCGCCCCAAGCATACTTCGCCGCCGCGAACTCAATCACCCGATCTGCGCCCCAGCTAAATCCTGTGGTTTCAATGTCGATTACAACATAATGCGACAAGACATCCACAAAGGACGTGCCCCTTGGCAGTTTCTGCTGCACCCTGGGCTGCAGCTCCGCTAAGTACTCTCCATGGATGCACCCCAGCTGTCCGCCGACGGACACCACGGCAGTGCTATCGCCCTGATGCCCTACGATCTCGCACAGGGTTGGGCGAGTGATCTGATTGTCAGAATATAGAACCGGCTTCACGACCGTCGCTTTTGGCGAGATTAGATTCCATGACCTGTAATACCGTAATCGGTCTTCCTCGCCGGTAAATGCCGTCCAGTCTTCCTTTGGCGTTATCATAAGATTCCCCACCTTTTCTAATCATTTCGCAGATGCAGCGGCAGCCGGCGGCCGTTCCGCAGGAAAATTCCCCGAGTCCGTATGTAGGGAACGACCTGCGGTCGCCCGCGGGCGAGCAAAGCTCGCCCCTACAGAGCGCAGTGTGGTTTCGGGGGAGTGTAGGGGCAAAGTCCGCTTAGCTCCGGTTCCCCCTATCGGGGAACCCTGCGCCCGCTTCCTTGCCTCTCCTCTCCAAACCGGACCCGCTACGCTGGGCTCCGGTTTGGTTTTTTGGTATCCATATGGGATTTCTATCGATGGCGGCCTGTAGGGGCGACCTGCGGTCGCCCGCAGGAAAACTTCCCGAATCCGTATGTAGGGAACGACCTGCGGTCGTTCCGCGGGCGAGCAAAGCTCGCCCCTACATCGTCGAGGCAAAGTCCGCTTAGCTCCGGTTCCCCCTATCGGGGAACCCTGCGCCCGCTTCCTTGCTTCTGCTCTCCAAACCGGACCCGCTACGCTGGGCTCCAGTTTGGTTTTTGGGTATCCATATGGGATTTCTATCGATGGCGGCCTGTAGGGGCGACCTGCAGTCGCCCGCAGGAAAACTTCCCGAATCCGTATGTAGGGAACGACCGGTTCTTCGGATGCGGTTATCCCGCCTCCATTTCATTGATCCAAACCGGATTGTAGTCGTAAAAGTGATTTTGCTGAATGTGCCGCAGCTCATGCTCCGCCGCGCGCTGCCGCAGCTCCGCCGGCAGCTCTTCGTTTACATAGATGTCATAGGTACCGTCCTCGTTGGGAAGCGTCACAGCCCGCACCGCCAAAGGGAGCGGCAAAAGCCGAATGTAAATATCTGTGCCCAACCTGTATCAACCTCAATTCCCGGCTACTTTCCCCGCAATGCCTCAATAATCCGGACCGCCTTCTCCACATCCTCTTTGGTCGCATTTTTGGAAAGCTGGAACAGCATCCGGCACTCCGGCCGGTTCTTCAGCATTTCCAGATACTCCGTTAGCTCCTCGTCGCGATTGACCAGCAGCTGCTCCGGCCCCTCTTGCCCCAGCAGAAAATCCGTCGTGACATGAAAATAATGAGCGATTTTGAGCAAAAGGTCCTGCTTGGGGGCCTTCCCCGTATTTTTCCAGACGGTCACGCTGGCGCGGTTGAACCCAATCTTTGCCGCCGCGCCGCTGGGCGTCAGCCCATTTTTTTCACAGAGTTCACAGTAGACATCATAAAACAAACAAAAACACGCCCTTCCTTTTGAACAAAACGCTGATTGTTTATAAACTTGGCCATGACAGGCTTGACATGTTTATTATTATAAGCTAAACTATGGGCAAGAAGCTTGCTTTCATAAACAAATCTCTCTGGGGATTTGCGGCGCCGCCTGGTTCACGCCACCTTAGCGCTTTTATCATAGCACTTCTGTTTACAAAATTCAACGGGTTGCGGAAGGATTTGTTTGGGGAGCGCGTCCAGTATACCGCCAAATAGGTCCAATCATTCAGACTCATTCCCTGGGCCTTCCGCAAGGAGGCGGGTGGTCCCGGCGCCGCGGCCTTGCTGGGTCGCAGACCGGCAGTCTCCCGGACTAAAAAAGTTTCTGGCAAAAAATAGCAGGGTTTTCTTTCGCGCGCAAGCAAACGACTTTTTAAAAGGTTTCACAAACTCCGGCAACTTGGAGAAAACAACAGGATTGGGAGGGTTATCAGGATGAACTTTGGCATTGCCGGCGTGGCGGGCATCACCGTCATCTGCTATCTCATCGGACAGATCGGACAGGCCGCGGGCCTGTCCGACAGGTGGCTTCCATGCCTCCTGGGCCTGGCGGGGGCCGCCCTGGGCGCGGCGGGACTGTATCTCATGCCGGACTTTCCCGCCACAGAGCCCTTGACAGCCGTGGCTGTGGGCATCGTCTCCGGCCTGGCCGCCAACGGCGCCCGCCCGGCGGAAAAGCGGGAGGAGAAAAGCAAATAACACGCTGGCGGCTCGGACGGGACCGGCCGGCCTATTTATGATAGGGGCTGCCCGCCTGGATGGCCTCCGCCCGGTAGAGCTGCTCCAGGACCATGATCCGGGCCAGGTGGTGGGGGAAGGTCATCCGGCCCATGGACAAGAGCAGGTCCGCCTGGGCCTTGACCGCCGGGTCCACGCCAAAGGACGAGCCGATGAGAAAGCAGGCGGCGGACCTGCCCGCCAGCTTCACCCGGGCCAAGCAGTCGGCCAGCTCCGGAGAGCTCATCTCCCGCCCCTCCGGGGCCAGAACGCAGAACCAGGCCCCCTTGGGAATCCGGGCGCGGATCAGCCCGGCCTCCCGGGCCAGCCCCGCCGCGATCTCCGGCGGCTTGGGCTGCTCCGGAAGCCGATGCTCCGGCAGCTCCACCAGCTGAAACCGGCAGGTTCCCCGCAAACGCTTTTCGTACTCCCGGGCTGCATCCAAATAAAATTGTTCCTTCAGCTTGCCCATGGCCAGCAGGGTAATTTCAAACACGGCGGCACCTCCGGTATTTTGATCATTTTGATCCTAGTATAGCACAAAACCCGTCCTATGGGCAATGGTGTTGACGCGGGCCCTGCCCGGGTGTATAATGGCCGCAATTGGATAAAGGACAGTTCGCAACCATCCTGTCTGAAAACAAAACTATGGATTCCGGCCGCAGCGGGCGGCTTCAGGAGGATGGGCGCGGAAAGCGTCCATTTTTTCTGTTGGAGATGGATTTATGAAGCAAAAAACCAAGCTTTTGGTCCAGGGCGGGGCTCTGGCGGCCCTGTACGTGGTCCTCACCTACGCCCAGAACCTGTTGTGGCCCGGCTCCACCACCATGGCCGTGCAGCTTCGGGTCTCCGAGGCTCTGTGCATTTTCGCCTTCTTTACTCCGGCGGCCATCCCGGGCCTTACCGTGGGGTGCCTGCTGTACAATCTGAGCTGGGCCCAGGCCCTGCCCCTGGACTTTCTGGTGGGCGGCCTGGCCACCGGGCTGGCCACCGGCTCCATGTGGGCCCTGCGCCGGGTCCGGCTGGGCCGGCTCCCCCTGCCGGGGCTTTTGATGCCGGCTCTGTGGAACGCGCCCCTGGTGGGCTGGGAGCTGGCGGTCTATCTGGGAGAGGGGGGCTTTACCTGGCCCTTGTTCTGGCTCAACGCGCTGTACGTGTTTGCCGGGGAGGCCCTGGTGCTGCTGGTCCTGGGCACCTGCCTGTATTATGCCCTGCTGAACCGGGGTCTGGACCAGCGGCTGTTTTCCCAGTCCTGACGCGGGGGCGCGTCTCCAGGGGATTTCTTTCGACGGGGCACCTGTCGGGGCGACCTGCGGTCGTCCGCGGGGAAATGCACCAAATCCGGATGTAGGGAACGACCTGTGGTCGTTCCGCGGGCGAGCGCAGCTCGCCCCTACGGGAGGAAACCCGATGGTGCGTCTGTAGGGGCGACCTGCGGTCGCCCGCGGGGAAATGCACCGATTCCGGATGTAGGGAACGACCTGCGGTCGCCCGCGGGCGAGCGCAGCTCGCCCCTACGGGAGGAAACCCGATGGTACGTCTGTAGGGGCGACCTGCGGTCGCCCGCCGGGAAATGCACCGAATCCGGATGTAGGGAACGACCTGTGGTCGTTCCGCGGGCGAGCAAAGCTCGCCCCTACGGGAGGAAACCCGATGGTACGTCTGTAGGGGCGACCTGCGGTCGCCCGCGGGCGTGCAAAGCACGCCCCTACGGAAGGAAACCCGATGGTGCGTCTGTAGGGGCGACCTGCGGTCGCCCGCGGGCGAGCAAAGCTCGCCCCTACAGCAGTCGCAAATTTCAATGAGCCCGCCTCAGCCGCTGGTTTCGGCAGGGCCAGGGTCGCTTGCACCCTGGCCAACCGTGTGGCCGGGCCGTCCAGCAGGGTAAGGAGGGAGGATTCCCAAGGAGGGGCGGCTTGTAAAAAGCCCCGCCTTGGGCGCGTTCTTCCCTTTGCTTCTTGCGCGGGCAAGAAGCAAAGCCGCCGGAGGCACGCGGGCGAGCTCGTCGGGGCAAAGTCCGCTCCTGCTCCGGCGGCCAGGTAGGCCGCCATCCGCACCGCTTCCTTGCCCCTCCTCTCCAAACCGGACCCGCTGCGCTGGGCCCGGTTTGGTTTTTATATGCCGGTGGCATCTTTCGATCATGGTCTGGAGGGAACGACCTGTGGTCGTTCCGCGGGCGAGCAAAGCTCGCCCCTACGGGAGGAAACCCGATGGTGCGTCTGTAGGGGCGACCTGCGGT
>CBCTHM010000051.1:0-7279 GCA_965146675.1 uncultured Eubacteriales bacterium
CAGGGTCAGGAGGGGATTCCCAAGGGGGCGTCTGGTAAAAAGCCCCCTTGGGCGCTCTTCTTTTCGTGTCTTTTCTTGGGCGAACAAGAAAAGACACCCGCCGGAGGCATGGCGGGCGAGCGAAGCTCGCCCCGACGGGATATCTCTCGACGGCGCATCTGTAGGGGCTGCCTGTGGCCGCCCGCGGACGAGCGCAGCTCGCCCCTACAGCAGGGTTCAGGTATGGAAAGCATGGGCAGAACCGGCCTGCGGCAGGGCCAGGGTCGTTTGCACCCTGGCCAAATGTGAGGCCGGATTGTCTGACAGGGTCAGGAGGGGATTCCCAAGGGGGCGTCTGGTAAAAAGCCCCCTTGGGCGCTCTTCTTTTCGTGTCTTTTCTTGGGCGAACAAGAAAAGACACCCGCCGGAGGCATGGCGGGCGAGCGAAGCTCGCCCCTACGGGATATCTCTTGACGGCGCATCTGTAGGGGCGGCCTGCGGCCGCCCGCGGGCGTGCGAAGCGCGCCCCTACAGGTATGGACCCATAGGGGCGGCTTTAGACGTGCGCCAAATGGATTTACAGCTCCGTCAGGGTGTATTTGGTGCGGATTTCGCCGGACAGAACGTCGAAGACCACGCTGCCGCTGCCCAGGACGGTTTTGGTGTACGTGCTATGACGCGGCATGACCTGCCGTACGAACGCGTCCGGATCCTCCGCCTCGATTTCCTGTACAGTGGTGACCGGCCTGCCGCTGCAGGTGTTATACTGTTCTTGAATCAGCTCGTATTGCTTCATGGTAATCTCCCGCTTTCTATATGGAACTGCGGTTCCGCCTTCCCGGCTGGGCGGACCGGAACCTGACTTTATCATAACAAAAACCGGCGGGTTTGGCCAGTATTTTCTCGGTTTGTTTTTGCTCCGGACGCGTCCCAGATGGGCCGCCCGGCATCCGGGGACCTTGGCCGCAGACTAAAATTAGGAGGCTTGTACAATGAACACTTCAAAAGCATGGGACTGGGACAGAAACGAAAATCCCGTTTGGCTCAGCCCCAGCGAGGAATGCTACGCCATGGCGGAGCGCTGGCGACTGCGGGGCTATCGGGACCTGTTGGACTTTGGCTGCGGCCTGGGGCGGCACGCCGTGGCCTTTGCCCAAAGGGGCTTTCAGGTGCGGGCCTTCGACCTGTCCCAGACTGGCGCGGCCCATTTGCGGGCCTGGGCGGCCCGGGAAAAGCTGTCCATCGAGGTCCAGGTGGCGGATATGCTGGCGTTACCCTATGCGGGCCGCTCCTTCGACTGTATTTTCGCCTATCACGTTCTGTCCCACACGGACACCGGGGGTATCCGCCAAATCCTGAAGGAGATTACTCGGGTGCTGCGGCCCGGGGGCGAGGTCTATTTCACCCTCTGTTCTAAGGACACCTGGTCCTTCCGGGACGCGGGGTACCCAAAATGGGATGAAAATACCGTGGTGAAGACCGATCAGGGACCGGAGCAGGGAATTCCCCATTTTTATGTCACGCTGGACGAAATTTTCCCCCTGCTGGGGCCTCTGGAACCCCTGCCCATCCGCCACACGGACGACTGCTTCGTGGGCGGGGCAAGGAAAAACAGCAAGCATTATTTCGTCTTGGCCAGGCTGCGTCCGGACGGTGTGGAATGCGGCGATTGCACCGGGCCAGGGATATGAGGAACTGGAAAGCGGGAAGGCCGGGGCAATTTTTATATTTGACGCTCTTTGCATGCAACTGCCGATAAAAAACGCCTTTTTTCACATACTAGGAAGGTAACAGGGGCCTCAGGCCCCACGAAAGCCCCATTGTGCGTCTGTAGCCCGCCGGGATGGTCCGTCGATTCCGGGCTGTAGGGAACGACCTTTGGTCGTTCCGCGGGCGAGCGCAGCTCGCCCCAACGGGGCGGAGGCGTAATTCGGGGGGTGTAGGGGCGACCTGCGGTCGCCCTCGGGCGTGCGCAGCACGACCCTATGGGATTCTTTGAAACGGAAAAGAGGTACGCATATGAAACAGGCTAAGCTGGACCGTTTTTTGGGGCAGGTACAAGGCAAACTTATCGTGTCCTGCCAGGCCCTGGCGGACGAGCCCCTGCACGGCTCCTTTCTGATGAGCCGCATGGCCCTGGCCGCGTCCCTGGGCGGCGCGGCGGGCATCCGGGCCAACTCCGTGGAGGATATCCAGGCGATACGCGAAACTGTGGACCTTCCCATCATCGGCCTGATCAAGCGGGTGTACCCCGACGCCCCGCAGGTGTATATCACCCCCACCCTGGCAGAGGTGGACGCTTTGGCCGCCTGCGGCGTGGCGGTGATCGCCCTGGACGCCACCGCCCGGCCCCGGCCCGGGGGAGAGCGTTTGGAGCGCCTATTTGCCAGGGCCCGGGAAAAATACCCCGACCAACTTTTTATGGCCGACTGCGCCAACTTGGCCGAGGGCATGCACGCTGCTTCCCTGGGCTTCGATCTCATCGGCACCACTCTGGCGGGGTATACGGAGGACACCCGGGGCAGAGCCCTGCCGGACTTTGCGCTGCTGGAGGAGCTGGCGCGTGCCTGCGGCAGGCCCGTGGTGGCCGAAGGCGGCATCTGGACCCCGGAGCAGCTCCGCAGGGCGCTGGAGTTGGGGGCCCATACCGCGGTGGTGGGCTCGGCCATCACCAGGCCCCTAGAGATCACCCGGCGGTTCGTGGCCGCCCTGGCCCCATGACGGGCCCCCGGATCGCGGCCCTGGATCTGGGAGGAACCCGGAGCAAGGCCTTTTTGCTGGAGGCAGACCGGGTTCTGGAGGCCCGGGAAGTCCCCTCCCGGGCCCAAGAGGGCGCCGCGGAGCTGCTGGCCCAGGGGAAGAAGCTCCTGGAGGGCCTGTGGCCCTTTGATGCCCTGGGCGTGGCCACCGCCGGACAGGTGGACCCCGCTCAGGGTGTGATCCGTTATGCCAATAGCAACATCCCGGGCTACACCGGCACGCCGGTGCGGGACTTTTTCCAGGCCAGTTTCCCCGTGCCCGCGGCGGTGGAAAACGACGTGTGCGCTGCAGCTTTGGGAGAGGGCTTTCGGGGCGCCGCCCGGGGGCTGCGCGACTACATGCTTCTGACCTACGGCACCGGGGTGGGCGGCGCGGTGGTACTGGACGGGCGGCTGTACCGGGGCGCCGGCGCCTCCGCCGGAGTCATGCTGGGGGGACTGGTGCTAGATCCGGCGCAATGGGATCCGCAGGACCCCTTCGCGGGCTGCTATGAGCGCTTCGCCTCCGCCTCCGCCCTGGTTCGCCGGGGCCTGGCCCTGGACCCGGGTCTTACCAGCGGCCGGGCCATCTTCGCCCGGCTGCAGGAGCCTGCGGTCCGGGCCCTGGTGGACGCCTGGCTGGACCAGGTGGCAGCGGGGCTGCGCACCCTGGTCCACGCCTTCAACGTGCCCTGCCTGCTCTTGGGTGGCGGCGTCATGGAGCAGTCCTATGCAGTGCAGGGCGCCCGGGCGCGGACCCTTGCCGGCCTTATCCCCGGCTTCCGAAGCCCCAGCATTCTGGGCGCGGCCCTGGGAAACCGGGCCGGGCTCTGGGGCGCGGCGGACCTGGCCCGGCAGGCCCTGGCCCGGCAAACAGAGAGGGAAAACCGGAGAAGCGGAATTTTCCAGGGCCCTGTGGGGAAGAATTCTTCTTGAGTACAAAACGGTTGGATACAAGGAGGATTTTGCATGAAGTGGAAAAAGGCGTGGGCCTTGCTGGCGCTTTGCCTGGCGCTTGCCCTGGGGGCCTGCTCCCGGAGCGGGGCGGAGCAACCCGGCGGCGTGACCATTACCTGGTGGGCGTTTCCCGTTTTTGGCCAGGAGGACCCCGGCGACCCGGTGGGGACCTATGAGAAAAAGGTCGCCGCGGCCTTTCACGACAAGTACCCGCACATCACGGTGCAGGTGGAGACCATCGACTTCACCAGCGGCCCCCAGCAGCTGGTCACCGCCATGGAGGGCGGCAGCGCCCCGGACGTGCTCCTGGACGCCCCGGGCCGGGTCATTGAATACGGCAAGGCGGGCAGACTGCTGCCCCTGGACGACCTGTTTACCGACGAATTCATAAAAGATGTGGACAACCAGGCCCTGCTGGACGCCTGTAAGGGCGACGGCGCGGCCTATCTGTACCCCATCAGCTCGGCCCCTTTTTATATGGCCGTCAACCGGCAGATGTGGGAGCAGGCCGGGGCCCTGGAGCACGTCAATCTGGAGGGGGACCGGACCTGGACCACCGGGGACTTTGAACAGGCCCTGAAGAAGCTGGCGGCGGCAGGCTATACCCCGGGCACCCTGTACTGCAACGGCCAGGGCGGCGACCAGGGCACCCGGGCCTTGATCAGCAACCTGTACGGCGGCGCGATCGCAGACCAGGCCAGGTCTCAGTATACCTTCAACAGCCAGGCGGCGGTGCGGGCCCTGACCGCCGTGAAGCAGTGGATGGACCAGGGTTATCTGGGCAAGGGGGTGTCCAACACCGCGGCGGGGGACATTGAGCTCTTCTCCACCGGCGTGTCCTCCTTCACCTTCTGCTGGGGCACCTCCACCGCCCAGGCCCAGGCGCCCAACCTGGAGGCCGCCGGGGTGGAGCCCGTCTGCCTGCCCTTCCCAGCGGAAAACGGCACGCCCGCCCTGGAGTACCTGGTCAACGGCTTCTGCGCGTTCGACAACCAGGACCCCGCCCGGGCGGAGGCAGCCAAACTTTTGATCCAATTTCTCTGCGATGATCCGGAGTGGGGGCCCCGGAACGTGGTCCGCACCGGCGCGTTCCCGGTGCGCACCTCCTTTGGGGACCTGTACGCGGGCAGCGAGCAGGCCCAGGAGTACGCCGTGCTTGCCCAGTGGACTGGGTATTACGCCCCCTACTACAACACCATGGATGGCTTCGCGGTCATGCGCACGCAGTGGTGGAATATGCTGCAAAAAATCACACTGGGCGACGCCACACCGGAGGCTGCGGCGAACGCCGCGGTGGAGGCCTCCAACCGGGCCATGGCCGGTTAGGGAGCAAAATTCGGAGAAAAGGGGGACTGTGTATGGGAAGCGCAAGCGCCGCGCCCCATCTCGGGCGCAGACATGCGCTCCGGCGCCGGGAGACGCTGGCCGCGTATCTGTTTCTGCTGCCCGCCTTGGCGTTTTTTCTGCTGTTTGTGCTGGCGCCCATGGGTATGGGCATGGTCACCAGCTTCTTTCACTACACCATGCGAACTCCCGTGGGGCCGGACAGCTTCGCAGGACTGAGCAATTACGCGGCCCTCTTCCGGGATCCCATGTTTCTGCGCTCTTTGGGGAACACCGCCCTGCTGGTGGCGGTGGCGGTGCCCGCGGTTTGCCTGTTCTCCCTTTGGGTCGCCTCCCTGCTTTATGAGCGGCGGGCGGGACTCCGCTCGTTTTTCCGGGGTATTTTTTACCTGCCTGTGGTCACGGGCAGCGTCACCGTGGTGGTGGTGTGGAAATGGATGTTCGACTACCACCGGGGCCTGTTTAACGCGGCGCTCACCGGCGCGGGCCTGATCGACCGGAACATCGACTGGCTGGGCAACCCCCACATCGCCCTGTGGTGCATCCTGCTGATTTTATTCACCACCTCCGTGGGCCAGCCCATCGTTCTGTACGTGGCGGCCCTGGGCAACGTGGACCAGTCCCAGGTGGAGGCGGCCCAGGTGGACGGAGCCAGCCGGCTGCAGACCTTCTGGCGCATCCAATGGCCCGCCATTCTGCCCACCACGCTGTATGTGCTGGTCATCACCACCATCAACACCTTTCAGTGCTTTGCCCTGGTGCAGCTGCTCACCTCCGGCGGGCCCAACGGAGCCACCAGTACCGTCATGTATTATTTGTACGATACCGCCTTCCGGGTGTACCGCTACGGCTACGCCAACGCCATGGGCGTAGTCTTAGCCCTGCTGATTGCGGCGGTGAGCTTTTTGCAGTTCCGGCTTCTGGGCAAGCGGGTTTCCTATTAGGAGGGATGGCCTTGAAAAAGAGAACAACGCCCTATTCCGCGGTGGCCCTACTGCTGCTGGTGCTCATCGCCCTGGCCTTTGTCTTTCCCTTTTACCGCATCCTCACAGGGGCCTTCAGCCACCCGTCCAACGTGTGGAAGGCGGAGCTGTTTCCCTCCCGGCTGACTCTGGAAAATTTTACTCAGCTCTTTCAGCAGCCGGTGTGGCGCTGGCTGGGCAACAGCGTAGTGATCTGCCTGATGTCCATGCTGCTGGTGTGCCTTACGGCCTCCCTGGCGGGCTACGCCCTGGCGAAAAAGCGCTTCTGGGGGCGGCGGGCCATTTTCACCCTGCTCATCTGCGCCATGGCCCTGCCCAGGCAGGTGATCCTGGTTCCCCTGGTGCAGATCATGCGGGCCATGGGGCTCTACGACACACTCTGGGCCGTGATCCTGCCCACGGTGGGCTGGCCCTTCGGCGTGTTCCTCATGAAGCAGTTCTCCGAGGCGGTGCCCACAGAGATGCTGGAGGCCGCCCGCATCGACGGGGCCGGGGAGCTGCGGACCTTTGCCAGCGTGGTCTTCCCCCTGGTCAAGCCCGGGGTGGGGGCACTGGCAATTTTTACCTTTATCAACACCTGGAACGATTACTTTCTGCAATTGGTCATGCTGTCCCAGCGGCAGAATTTGACCATTGCCCTGGGCGTGGCCCGGCTCCAAGCCGCCGACGTGGTGCTATACGGCCCCCTCATTGCCGGCGCGGCTCTGGCCGCAGTGCCTATCCTGCTGCTATTTGTGGCGTTCCAGCGGTATTTCACCCAGGGTATCACCCTGGGTGCCGTGAAGGGATGAGGTGCCCGCAGGGCCTCGCCCTATGTCGTCGGGGCAAAGTGCGCTTTGCTCCGGTTCCCCCCCGGTAGGGGAAACCTGCGCCCGCTCCCTTGCCCTTCGTCGCAGACGACTGCGCTTGCGCAAATCTCCACCCCTTCGGGGTAGAGATTCTTGTACGCTCCGTCACCGCTCCTCTCCCCGCAAAACCCTTTGGTTTCGCGGGGGCCCCGATGAGATTTCTACCGGTGGCGCGTCTGTAGGGGCGACCTTTGGTCGTTCCGCGGGCGAGCGCAGCTCGCCCCTACGGGATATTCTCGATGATGCGTGTGTAGGGGCGGCCTGCGGCCGCCCGCAGGAAAATTCACCGGTTCCGGATGTAGGGAACGACCTTTGGTCGTTCCGCGGGCGAGCGCAGCTCGCCCCTACG
This sequence comes from uncultured Eubacteriales bacterium, assembly GCA_965146675.1. Taxonomy (GTDB): domain Bacteria; phylum Bacillota; class Clostridia; order Oscillospirales; family Oscillospiraceae; genus Faecousia. The sequence goes on from CBCTHM010000051.1 coordinate 7,199, forward strand.
GGATGACTTTCGACGGTGCGTCTGTAGGGGCGGCCTGCGGCCGCCCGCAGGAAAATTCACCGGTTCCGGATGTAGGGAACG
>CBCTHM010000052.1:0-7206 GCA_965146675.1 uncultured Eubacteriales bacterium
GCGGACTTTGCCCCGACGATGTAGGGGCGTGCTTTGCACGCCCGCGGAACGACCGCAGGTCGTTCCCTACAACGCATCGTCGACAGATTTCCCATTGAGGCGGCTTTGCGCGCCAGCAAAACCATCGCAGGCCGTTTCCTGTAAATTGGGAGTGCCCAGTAGAACGGCGGGCGAGCGCAGCTCGCCCCTACAGAAGCATGCCGAAAGAAATCGCAAAGGGGACCCCGCAAAGCGAGGCCTTTGCGGGGAGAGGAGGGGCAAGGAAGCGGTGCCGATGGCGGCCTACCTGGCCGCCGGAGCAGGAGCGGACTTTGCCCCGACGATGTAGGGGCGTGCTTTGCACGCCCGCGGAACGACCGAAGGTCGTTCCCTACAGCGCGCCGTCAAGAGACATCCCGTAGGGGCGTGCTTTGCACGCCCGTGGGCGGCCACGGGATGTGTCCTTAACTTCAGGATGTAGGGGCGGAGCAGGCCAGTCTAGGCGGGCCTCGGGTGGTCAGAGACCGCACCGCCGCAACGGAGGCCGCATAGCATAATGGGCAGGCGATTTGGCTGCGGCGGAGCACGGCTTTCCGGCTCGGGTGGACAATGGCGGCAAAAGCTGCTATACTGAGAGCGTTCGGCCTGGTTCCCCGCCGCACTTACGCTATGGGGACCGGCGGCCTGCGGGGCCGCCTGGACTGGAGAAGGGAGTTTTGCTATGAAATTACATACTGTTGCCATACTCGGCGCCACTGGTGCAGTGGGCCGGGAAATGATGAAGATATTACAGGAGCGCGACTTTCCCGTGGGCCGGCTGAAGCTGTTGGCCAGCGCCCGCAGCGCCGGCGTGCGTCTGCCGTTCCAGGGAGATACGATTCCCGTGGAGGAGGTCTGCCGGGAGGCCTTTTCCGATGTGGAGCTGGTGCTGGGCGCGGCGGAGAACCCGGTGGCCCAGCGCTGGGCGCCCGCAATTCGGGACGCCGGCGGAGTGTTTGTGGACAATTCCAGCGCATTTCGGCTGGACCCCCAGGTCCCGCTGGTGGTGCCGGAGATTAATCCCCAGGACGCAGCGGGTCATCACGGCCTGGTGGCCAATCCCAACTGCTCCACTATCATCGCTCTGATGGCGGCCAGCGCCCTGCACCAGCAGCGGACCATTACCTCCATGGTGGCCAGCACGTATCAGGCCGTGTCCGGCGCCGGCGTTGCGGGCCCGGCGGAGCTTCTGGAGCAGACCGCGGCGCTGGCGGCGGGCCGGCCCGCGGAGCCCCGGGTGTTTTCCCATCCCATTGCCTATAATTTGATTCCCCAGATTGGCGCGGCCCAATACGAGGGGTATACCAGCGAAGAAATGAAGCTGCAGAATGAGGGACGGAAAATTCTGCACCTGCCGGAGCTGCGGGTGAGCTGCACCTGCGTCCGGGTACCTGTCATCCGCAGCCATTCCATTTCCCTGACTCTGCGGTTTGACCGGCCCATGTCCGTGGTGGAGGCCCGGGCGGCCATTGCGGCGGCCCCCGGCTGCCGCCTGGTGGATGATCTGCCTGCCGGGCGCTATCCCACGCCCCTGGACGCAGCGGAGCAGGATTTGGTGTTTGTGGGGCGCATCCGGCCGGATTTGACGGATCCCCTGGGGCTGTGCCTGTGGTGCTGCGGAGACCAGCTCCGCAAGGGCGCCGCCACCAACGCCGTACAGATTGCAGAGCTGCTGATCAGGTAGCGAAACAGGAAATTGCCGGGGTGGCCGTGGGCTGCCCCTACAGCGCGCCGTCAAGAGACATCCCGTAGGGGCGTGCTTTGCACGCCCGGGTTGGGTGCATTCGTTTCGGGGGATTTGCGGGCGAGCGCAGCTCGCCCCTACAGAAGCATGCCGAAGGTTTCCTGTAGGGGCGTGCTTTGCACGCCCGGGTTGGGTGCATTCGTTTCGGGGGATTTGCGGGCGAGCACAGCTCGCCCCTACAGAAGCATGATGAAACATTCCTGTAGGGCGTGCTTTGCACGCCCGGGTTGGGTGCATTCATTTCGCGGATTTGCGGGCGAGCACAGCACGCCCCTACAGAAGCATGCCGAAAGATTCCTGTAGGGGCGTGCTTTGCACGCCCGGGGCGGGTGCATTCGTTTCGCGGGATTTGCGGGCGAGCGCAGCACGCCCCTACAGAAGCATGCCGAAAAGTTCCTGTAGGGGCGTGCTTTGCACGCCCGGGTCGGGTGCATTCGTTTCGCGGGATTTGCGGGCGAGCGCAGCACGCCCCTACAGAAGCATGCCGAAAAGTTCCTGTAGGGGCGTGCTTTGCACGCCCGGGTTGGGTGCATTCGTTTCGCGGGATTTGCGGGCGAGCACAGCTCGCCCCTACGGAAGCGTGCCGAAAGATTCCTGTAGGGCGTGCTTTGCACGCCCGGGTTGGGTGCATTCATTTCGCGGATTTGCGGGCGAGCGCAGCACGCCCCTACAGAAGCATGCCGAAGGTTTCCTGTAGGGGCGTGCTTTGCACGCCCGGGTCGGGTGCATTCATTTCGCGGATTTACGGGCGAGCGCAGCTCGCCCCTACGGAAGCGTGCCGAAAGATTCCTGTAGGGGCGTGCTTTGCACGCCCGGGTCGGGTGCATTCGTTTCGCGGGATTTGCGGGCGAGCGCAGCACGCCCCTACAGAAGTGTGACGAAAGATTCCTGTAGGGGCGTGCTTTGCACGCCCGGGTCGGGCGCATTCGTTTCGCGGATTTGCGGGCGAGCGCAGCTCGCCCCTACAGAAGCATGCCGAAGGTTTCCTGTAGGGGCGTGCTTTGCACGCCCGGGTCGGGTGCATTCATTTCGCGGGATTTGCGGGCGAGCACAGCTCGCCCCTACGGAAGCGTGCCGAAAGATTCCTGTAGGGGCGGCCTCTGGACGCCCCTACAGCTGCCATTGGAAGAGGTCCCAAAAACCGCGCCCCCGAGACCGGGGGCGCGGTTTACGATGTTCAGGCCTGGATTCTCGTGCCGGTTTTGCCCGCGATGCCGTCCTTTGCCTTTTGCAGCTCGGTGATCAGCGCGGTGCGGCCGGGAGCGGACCGGGCGAACCGTACCGCCGCCTGCACCTTAGGCAGCATGGAGCCGGGGGCAAACTGCCCCTGGGCTATGTATTGTTCCGCCTCCTCCGGGGTGAGAGCCGACAGCCACCGCTCATTTTCCTTCCGGTAGTTCACGGCCACCTGCTCCACGGCGGTGAGGATGATGAGCAGGTCCGCGTCCAGGGATTCGGCCAGCAGCTCCGCGGCAAAATCCTTGTCAATCACCGCTGCCGCGCCCTTCAGGCGGTTTCCCTCCCGGAACACGGGGATGCCGCCGCCGCCGCAGGCCACCACCACGTGGCCAGCCTCCGCCAATGCGCGAATGGAGCCAAGCTCCACAATGGCCTTGGGTTGGGGAGAGGCCACCACCCGGCGATAGCCCCGGCCCGCGTCCTCCATGACGTCATAGCCGTGCTCCGCCGCCAGGCGCTGGGCCTCCTCCCGGCTCATAAAAGAGCCGATGGGCTTGGTGGGGTGCTGGAACGCCGGGTCCTGGGGGTCCACCTCCACCTGGGTCAGCACGGTGGACACGGCCTTGCAAATGCCCCGGGCGGCCAGCGCCTCCTGCAGGGCGTTTTGCAGATCGTAGCCGATGTAGCCCTGGCTCATGGCCACGCATACGGACAGGGGACAGGGGATGTATTTCTGGGGGTCGCTGCGGGTCAGTTCCGCCATGGCGGACTGGATCATCCCAACCTGGGGGCCGTTGCCGTGGGCGATAATGACCTGGTTGCCGCCTGCAATGAGATCCGCGATGGCGGCCGACGTGACCCGGACCGCCTGAAACTGCTCGGTTAAGTTTTTGCCCAGGGCGTTGCCGCCCAGGGCCACCACGATACGCTGGGACATGAAGTTTCCACACCTTTCTGCTTTGCTCCGGTCCCGGGGCCCGGATAATATGGGAAAGTGGCCGCCCCGGACACAAGAACAACCGATGCCCGGGGCGCTGATAACTTTATTCTACCTGATATATGCAAAAATGCAAGAAAAATTTTCAATTTAAATGGAAACGCTCTGCGACGGCCCCTTAAAACCGCTTCCGCAGGTCCGACCCGGCGTCCAGGGCCCGCAGAGCTCCGGCGGGGTCTTGTACTTTGGCCAGGAAGATCATGGCGGCGATGATATAGGGTTTGTAGGAGGCCTGCTTGTACAGGGGCACCAAATACCGGTCAAAGACCGCATTGTCCACCTCGCCCCGGGCACAGCTCAGGCCTGTGATGTCCGCGGGCAGACAGTGCAGGTACAGAGCCTCTCCGTCTTTGGTCAGCTTCATCTTCTCCTCGGAGCAGGTCCAATCCTGATGCCCTGCGTTTTGAGCCAGGAGCTCTTGCTCCAGCTCGTCTATGCCGCGCTGATCCCCCGCCTGGTAGAGCTGCGTCCGGCGTTCCATGGCGGCGAAGGGGGCCCAGCTCTTGGGGTACACGATGTCCGCGCCCCGGAAGGCCTCGTCCATGGATGCGGCCCTGGTAAACGAGCCGCCGGAGGCCGCGGCGTTCCGACGGGCCAGCGCCTCCACCTGAGGCATGACCTCGTAGCCCTTGGGGTGCGCCAGGGTCACGTCCATGCCGAACCGGGTGAACAGGCCGATGACCCCCTGGGGCACGCTCAGGGGTTTGCCATAGGAGGGGGAGTAGGCCCAGGTCATGGCCACTTTTTTGCCCTTTAGCTTCTCCACGCCGCCGAAGTGGTGGATCACGTGGAGCAGGTCCGCCATGCACTGGGTGGGGTGATCCACGTCGCATTGCAGGTTCACCAGGGTGGGCCGCTGCTCCAGGATGCCGTCCCGGTGGCCCTCGGCCACCGCGTCCATAAAGGTCTTCTGATACTTGTGCCCCTCTCCAATGAACATATCGTCCCGGATACCCACCACATCGGCCATGAAGCAGACCATGTTGGCGGTCTCCCGCACGGTCTCCCCGTGGGCAATCTGGCTCACCTTTTCGTCCAAATCCCGGACCGTAAGGCCCAGAAGGTTGCAGGCGGAGGCGAAGGAGAACCGGGTCCGGGTGGAGTTGTCCCGGAAAATGGAAATGCCCAGGCCGGAGTCGAAGACCCGGCAGGACCGATTCCGTTCCCGCAGGTCCCGCAGGGCGTCTGCCACGGCGAAGACCGCCGCCAGCTCGTCTTTTGTCTTGTCCCAGGTCCAGTAAAAGTCGTTGTTATACAAATGCAGGTCCCCCAGGCCCTCCAGCCTGGCGGCCAGCTCTGTGGCTTTGCTCATTGCGCGTCCTCCTTTTGGTTGCAGTACAGGGTGGGCACCGCGGCGTACACCGCGGCGCAACGGACCAGGTCGTCCTTCCAGGTGATCTCGTTGGGGGCGTGGGCCTGGCTCTCCGCGCCTGGACCAAAGCCCACGCAGGGGATGCCGTACCGACCCTGGATGGACACGCCGTTGGTGGAAAAGGTCCATTTGTCCACCAGAGGACGGGCTCTTTTGTCCAGAGTCTGGGGTGGGCCCAGGCGGCGGTCCCCGTAGAGGGCCTTGTGGGCCTCCAACAGCGCCCGCACGTGGGGCGCGTCCTCCCGGCTGACCCAGGCGGGGAAGTAGCACTCCGTTTCATATACCAGGCCCGTCCAGGCCGGCCGGTCATACCGGTACATGGACACCGTCACGTCGGCGCCGTATTCTTTGCAGGCGGGCAAATTCCGGATCTCCTCCAGGCAGGATTCCCAGGTCTCCCCGGCGGTCATGCGCCGGTCCAATGAGACCGCGCAGCCGTCGGCCACCGCGCAGCGGGAGGGAGAGGTGTAGAAAATTTCCGACACAGTGACCGTGCCCCGACCTAAAAACCGGGCGTCCTCCCAGGCGGGGTTGAAGGCAGGCTCCAGCATTTTGCACAGGCCCTTGATTTTGTCTTTGGGGCCGCAGCCGTTTTCGTTCAGGGCCCGCACGTCCTGGAGGATGTCCGCCATTTTATAGATGGCGTTGTCCCCCCGCTCCGGGGCGGAGCCGTGGCAGGACACGCCCTTGACCTCCACCCGGATCTCCATACGGCCCCGGTGGCCCCGGTAGACGCCGCCGTCGGTGGGCTCCGTGGAGACCACGAATTCCGGGGTGATGCCGCCTACCTCGTGGAGATACTGCCAGCACAGGCCGTCGCAGTCCTCCTCCTGCACCGTGGCGGCAACCAGGATGGTCACATCCTCCGGGATCAGGTTCAAGTCCTGCATGATTTTTGCGCCGTAAATCATGGACACCACGCCGGCCTCCTGGTCCGAGCCGCCCCGGCCGGCGATGACCTCCTCGGTCTCATACCCCTGGTAGGGGTCGAAGGTCCAGTTGTCCCGGTTGCCCACGCCCACGGTGTCAATGTGGCCGTCGAAGGCGATGAGCCGGGGGCCCGTTCCCAGGTAGCCCAGAGCATTGCCCTGGGGATCAATTTCCGTCCGGGTAAAGCCCAGGCGCCGCATCTCCGCGATGGCCCGGCGGACTACGCCCTCTTCCTGGCAGCTCTCGCTGGGAATGGCAATTAAATCCCGCAAAAACCTGGTCATATCCGCCCGGTAGCCCTCCGCGGCGGCCCGTATGGCCTCAAAATCCATGAATCATCCCTCCGTCAGCAGATTCCGGGGCCGTAGCCCCTTGGTGATTCCATTGTAGCATAGGCGGCCTGGTTGTCAAACAAAATTTTTATTGACCAAAAATTTTTTTAGGTTCAGGTTGATTTCCCGGGAATCTATGGTATCATGAAACCAGTAGAAGGTACCGGCGTGGGCAACCGTCGGTGGAATGGCGGTAAGGAACGGCCTGCGGCCGCCGCAGGGAAATGCACCGATTCCGGCTGTAGGGAACGACCTTTGGTCGTTCCGCGGGCGTCATCGTCGGGGCAAAGTCCGCTCCTGCTCCGGCGGCCCGGAGGGCCGCCATCGGCACCGCTTCCTTGCCCTTCCTCTGCCCACAAAACCTTGCGGTTTTGCGGGGCCCCAAACGCGGGCGAGCGCAGCTCGCCCCTACGGGAGGAAACCCGATAGTGCGTCTGTAGGGGCGACCTGCGGTCGCCCGCAGGCGAGCACAGCTCGCCCCTACAGCAAGTGCAGATTGGAAAGAGCCCGCCACAGACGTAGGCTGCGGCAGGGCCAGGGTCGCTTGCACCCTGGCCAACCGTGAGGCCGGACCCTCCAGCAGGGTCCGGAGGGAGGATTCCCAAGGAGGGGCGTCATCGTCGGGGCAAAGTCC
>CBCTHM010000053.1:0-6848 GCA_965146675.1 uncultured Eubacteriales bacterium
ACCCGCCCTCCGTGCACGTGGGAGCCGTCAACACGGCTTTGTAGTCATGGCCCAGGGCCTCCACATAGTCCATGCGGTAGTTGTAGCCGCAGACCTTGCAGGTGTACTGGGTGTAGCCGTCCTCCGTGCAGGTGGGCGGAACCACAATGACATCATAGTCATGTCCCCTGGCGGGAATCACCCGATTCTCCACCTCGCTGCACACGGAGCAGGTCCGCCGCTCCAGTCCGTCCTCGGTGCAGGTGGCGGGGGTCACGGTCTCCCAGTCGCTCCACTGATGGGTGTGGCCCGGGGTGCAGACAATGTCCGCCCGGTCCCGGATCCGGATCCTTGGGAAGGGCCCGTCCGGGGCGTTGAAGGTGTTGTCGTAGGAGGCCAGGCCCGTGGCGGTGATGGCCGCGCCCACCTCCAGGTTCTCCACCTCCTTGGAGGTGGTGATATAGCCGTCGATGAAAATCCGGGCAGTTTCGCCGGCCGCATCCTCCACCAGAATGGTCTGGACCAGGCCCTCGGCCAGCTCAAAGCGCTTCACGGTACCCTGGATCGTGACCAGGCTGCCCAGGACGGAGCCGTCGTTGAGCTGGGCCGCGGTGATCTGCTTGGGTTCTACGGGATTGTCCCGGCTCACCAAGGAAATGGAGGTCACGGCGATCTGCCGCTCACCCTGATAGGAGGAGGTGGTGCCGGTGATGCGGACCCTGTCCCCAATTCGGTAATCCCCGGCCACCGGGAAGGCGTTGATGCCCGCGGTGTCGTCCTGCACGTAGATGCAGTCGAAAAAGGCGGTGTCCTTGTCATAGCCGGAGGCGTTGGAGGTGACCACGCCCTCGATGGTGAACTTCACCTTCTCGTTGGGCTCAGCCTGAACCGCCGCGATGGGGGTGACCTGGATGGGATTGATCAGCGCCAGCAGATTCTCGCAGATATTGTAGTTGGAATAGTTCTTTTCCGCCCCCGAGTCCTCCACCGTAGCCTGGACCTCAAAGTTGGACATGAAGGCCGCGCCGGAAACCACCACCAGGGATTTTTTGCCGTCGGTCCTTGTGATTTCCTCGGTGCCCAGGGCCAGCAGGCGGCTGTCGTCCTGGGAAACGGCGTACTTGGGAACGGACGCGCCCCCCAGGCCGTCGCTGTCCTGGTCCTGGGAGTAGGTGGTGGCATGGCCATAGACCACCGGGGTCACGCCAGCCGGCAGGGTGGCCGTGGGCTGGCCATTTTCATCCACGGCGTAGATGGAAGCGCCGCCGTAGTGGCTGAACAGCTGGGAGTACAGATTGTTGTTGGGGTTCTCCGGGTCAAACTCCACACCCTCCAGAAGGAAGCTGTCCAGGTTGTAGGTGCTCAAATACAACCGCTGGGGCTGGCCGCCGTTGAGGCTATCGTCCAGGATGCCGTCGTCTGCAATACGCAGCTTGGACCCCAGGGCCTCCAGCAGCTTATTTTGCTGGGCCGCCATATGGTCGGCCGCTGGGAAGGAGGAATAGCTCTCGTAGAAGTCGGACCAGCCGGTGAGAATCACCGCGCCGCCGGCCTGGGAAAAGGCCACGATCGCCTGGATTTCAGCGTCGGAATAGGTGGCGTAGGGGTCCCGCAGGGCGGTGCCGTCCCGCCGGGAGGGGACCGTGAGGATCAGGGCCTTGTACTTGGAGTTGGAGCAGGCGGCCACGAGATCCGCGCCGGTTTTCAGCTCCACGGTCCGCACGCCATACTCCGCGGCCAGCTTGCCGAAGTTGCCCATGGAATCGGCGTAGTTGCCGGCCACGTACTCATTGTAGTGGGACGCGTCGATGCCCACGTACACCAGCTTTTCCGCATCCAGCACGTCCAAATCGATGGACTTGGTGAAGGTCAGCTCCTTGCCCTCCAGAACCAGAACCACTGTGGCCGTGATGGTCATGACCTTGGCCTGATCCGGGGTAAACTGGAACACGTGCTCGTAGGAGCCCGAGGCGGGGACCTGCCCCACGTTCTGGAAGGAGTCCAGGATGACGGAGCCGTCGGTGGTGTAGGTAATGGACTGAATGGTCGCGGGGGTGGACTCGCTGTTAAACAGGGTGGTGGTGAGCGCCAGCTCCTCGCCGGTCACCGGGGTGGAGGTGCCGCAGGCCATGCTGGAAACGCCCAGCTTGATGGTCTCGCCCACCCACACGGGGGCGGTGACGGCCAGGTCGCCGTCGCCCTGGGTGACGCGGATAAAGTAGTAGCTGTATTCCGGGTCCAGGTCGCAGCTCAGGTTGCCCGCGGCCAAAGCCGCCGGGTCGTCCCAGGTATAGGCGGTCTTGCCGGAATTCACCACCACCTCCACCTTGGCGATGGAGTCGGAGGCGTCCGGGTCCATGACCTGAACGTTAACATGGAGCTTTTCCGGGACTTCTTCCAGGACGCTGCCCAGGGGCAGGTCGTTGACGGTGTAGTACAGCTCCAGGTTCTTATCCTCGGTGGCGTAGATCCGCAAATCCCGCATGGCCTGGTAGAGGCCGGCCTCGGAGAAGTCGTCGGTGAGGATCACGTCCCGGGCGTCGTTGGCGTTGCCCCACTTGCCCTTGTGGTTGTCCTGGTTGTTGGTGGGGGCCACGTGCCAGCCCTTGTCCAGGGCCATGATGTAGTATTCATAGCTGGGGTAGTAGCCGCCGGCGCCGATCTGGCCCTCGCCGTTGCCCACCTCCACCAGGTTGATCCGGGTGTCGATCAGAGCGTCCCAGTAGCTGAAATCGGAGAAGGTGCCGAAGGTGCTGCCCGGATGGTTGAACTGAGAGATGGCCTGGGCGCCCTCGGGCTGACTCAGCAGGGCGTAATAGGCCTTCATGCCCGCGTCGGAGGTCTTGTTGTTCAGGGTTTTGTTGTTCCGGGAGACCAGGCCCGGGGAGTTAAAGGTGTTGATGTGGCCGGGGCCGCCGGACCAGGTCATCTCGAAGCCGGCGATGGCCACCAGGCTGCCTGCGTTGGCCTGGTTGAAGGCGGACACCTTGCTCTTATACTCGTTCCAGGTCTTGCGGCTCCCCTCGGTCATGAGGGCGGTGTCCCACAGAGCGCCCTCGGGGTTGGCGGCGCTGGAGGAGTCAAAGTAATTGGAGTGGTCCGTGAAGGCCACGAAGTCCACGTTGGCGCTCTCCGGCAGGTTCTTCACATACTGCAGCGCGTCGTCCACAGAGCCGGCCCCGTCGGAATAGGTGGTGTGGGAATGGAGCTGGCCGAAGTAGAGCTGGAACTGCACGGCGCCCACGGTGAAGGTCCAGGTCATGGCCGTGGTCTTCTGGTCCGCCCTGGTGATGGTCACCTTGGCGGTGTACAGTCCGTCGGCCAAAGCGTCCCGCACCACATAGACCGCTTCCCCGGCCCCGCCTGTCATGGCCGCGTTGTCCACCAGGGTCTCTCCGGCCCGGTTGGTCAGAGTCAGACGGATCTCGGGGTTCTCCCCGGCGTTGGCGTAGGTCACGGCGATCCGGGGGGTCTTGTCGTCCCCGGTCTGGCCGCCCCGGGCGGGCTCCACGGTGAGAATCCGGGGCTCGTCCAAAATGGAGACGGTCTGCTGGGTGGAGAAGGTCTTGCCCTGGTTGTCCGTGGCTTCGACCCGCAGGGTCAGATTCTCCCCGACCAGGTCCGCCGCGGGAATTGTAAAGCCGTAGGCGCCGTCCTGCTCCTGCACCTGGGCGGTTTTCGCGCCTGCGCCGGCGGTGTAGGACGCGGTCAGCGACGCAACGCCGAACACGGCGTCCACCGTGAAGCTGACGGGGTAATCCTGGCCCACGTAGGCGCTGTCCAAAGCGCCGAAGGTGATGGAGGGCTTATTCACCACGCCGTCGACTACTTCCTCGTCGGCGCAGGGATAGAAGTGAAAGGTATAGATATCCTCGTCGGTGACGTTGTAGTAGCTGTAGGTCTTATAGGCCCCAGCGTAGTACTCCAGATACTGGGTGTACTGGCCGTTGAACCGGGCCGCCACGTTCATGATCTTGAACCCGCCGTTGTGAGGCTCCAGGGTCCAGGTGCTGTATTGGGTGGCCTGGGGAGAATAGAAGGTGGCGTTGCCGGTCTCGCCGGAGGTCAGGTAGCCGTCATGGGCGGTCTTGAACAGGTATTCGCCCTTGTCGTTGATCTCCACGGTGAAGACTCGGGCGCCGTTGCCCCCCGTGACGGTCCCCTGGGACACCTGGGCCAGGGCGTTGTGAATGGCCGGGCTCTCGGTGTTGTCGTCCTGGGAACCCAGAACGCCCTGGGAGGATTTGTTGAAGAGCACCACCTGGTCGCCGGCCTTGGGGGGCTCCGCCCCCGGGGCTGCGCCGTCCACCTTCACGAACAAAAGGGCGTATGCTCCCTCCGTGTCCGCGGCAGGGGCGCCGTAACCGCTCCAGGTGCCGTAGCTGTCCTGGTACTGCGTGTAAACGCCCCGGCCCACGTTCTTCATGTAATACTGACCCTCGGCGGCCGCGGGCTCTAAGGCCCAGGTGTCGTGCACCGCGTCGTCGGGCATGCTGGTGTAGCCCGTGTCCATGGACAGCTTCTTGCCGTTGTTGGAGAACCGGTACTGGTCGCCGTCCTTGGTCACGTCCCAGACCTCCGTGGCGGCCACGCTGTCGAACCCGCCGGCGTTGTTCAGGGTCATGCCCACGCCCACCCGGTAGAAGCCGGAGAAGGCGGCGGACAGGGCCTTGCCGTAGGCCGGGTTGAAGATGACCACCTGGTCGCCGGTCTCCAGCGGTCCCTCGGTGGGATCCGGAGGCTCGGAGGAGCCGTCCACCTTCACGAACAAAAGGGCGTACAGGCCCTCGGTGGCCTCGGTGGGGGAGCCGTAGCCGCTCCAGGAGCCCTTGTCCGCGTACCACTCAACGTAGCAGTTCCGGCCCACATTCTTCATATAGAACTGGCCCTCGGCGGCCGCGGGCTCCAAGGCCCAGGCGTCATGCACCGCGTCGTCGGGCATGCTGGTGTAGCCCGTGTCCATGGACAGCTTCTTGCCGTCATGGGAGAAGTAGTAGTTCTCTCCTTCCACGGTCACGTCCCAGATTTCCGTGTCCGCCACGCTGTCGAACTTGCCCCCGGCGTTCAGGCTCATGTCCACGCCCATCCGGTAAAAGCCGGTGAACTGGGAGGACAGGGCCTTGCCGTAGGCCGGGTTGAAAATGACCACCTGGTCGCCGGTCTTCAAAGAGCCGTCGTCGGCAGGCGCTATGTAGTCTTCGGTGCTCCCCACCCGGAGCTGGTAGGTGCTGTTGTACTTGGAGAACGCGCCGTGCACGTCCGCCACGCTGCCCTCGGTCAGCTCCGCCGGGAAGGCCGCGCCCTTGAAGATGTTCAGCTCGCCGGTCTCATCGGTAATGGGGGTGTTGCCGCCGGCGTTGTAGGCGCCCAGGGCGGCGTTTTTCACCACCACGTATTCAGACAGGTACTTGTCCCCGCCCTTGTGCAGCTGGGCCACGGTGAGCGCCTGCGCCGGGAAGGGCTTCTGGGTCTGATCCAGGACCTCAATGGTCATCTCGCCCTTTTGGCAGCTCATCTGCATAACGCCGCCATAGATTTGCAGGGTGCCGGTGACCTTCACCACGTCGCCGGGGTTGTAGGAGGCGTAGTTGGTGAAATCATAGACCTGGAAGCCGTAAATTTCGTTTCCCACCAGGTCCTGCAGGAAAATGGTGTTGGTGGGCAGCCGGTAGGTCACCTGGCCCACCACGGTGACCACATCGCCGTCGGCCTTGCCGTACACGTCCTTCAGGCTGATGGCGCCTGCCACCTGGGTCTCGTCTACGGGGTCATGGTCCGTGGGGTCCGGCGGCAGAATCACCTCCGGCTCGGTGGGGTCGGTGGGCACGGAGGGGTCTGTGGGATCCGTGGGCTCCACGGCGCCGCCGGAGAGCTTATAGAGCGTAAAGTCGTAGGCGTAGGCGCTGCCGGTTACGGTGGCGTTTTTGTAGGCCCGGAAGCGGTTTTCCCCTGTGCTGGGCGTGCCGTTGCTGGCCAGGGTCACCGTGTCGCTGCCGGTGCCCTTGAACTGGAAGGTTCCGTTGGAGAAGGACCAGGCCCAGTCGTAGTCGCCGCTGACAATCCCATTGCTGTTCCCGCCCTTGGGCGCGACGGAAACGCCGTCGGCGCCGGTGAGCTTTACGGTGCCGCCGTCTACGGTCAGGGTCCAGACCAGGCTGGCGTCCGGGTTCGTCAGTTTGCCGTCCTGGGCTGTGACGGCGGTGGGCAACAGCCACGTACCGTTTAGCGGACCGGGCGCAAAACCCGTATTGACCACCATGACATATTGACCGGTCGTAAACTGGTCCGCCTCGGTGATCGCCGTGTAAGTACCAGTGTCCGCGGCAAACGCCACCGTGGGCACCATGGACAGGACCATGGCCACGGCCAGCAGAACCGCAAGACATCTGCTTCGGGTGTGAATTCGCTTCATAAACGATTCCTCCTTTGTATTTCCAGTGCTCGGTTGCATTTGCGGAAAATTATGTATCTTAATCATAGCACACCTGTTTGTCAAACTCCACATCCCCAGAAAAGATTTTACCGAGGTCTAACTTTTTTTGTACAAACCATCAAAATCCAGACACATAATTTTGTCTGTTCAACCGGTCCCCAAACCGGGAAGGCGCATGGACAAGGAGGGCGCCCGGGCTGCATGCGTATGCCTTTATGCACTGGTGCAAGGCGGCTCCCCCAAATCCTTTGGGCCGAAGCCCCGACACCCCCAAAATCACACCGCACCCTGTAGGGGCGTGCTTTGCACGCCCGCGGGCGACCACAGGTCGTTCCCTACATCCGGATTCGGTGAATTTCCCGGCGGGCGACCACAGGTCGCCCCTACATCCGGAATCGGTGCATTTCCCCGCGGGCGACCGCAGGTCGCCCCTACA
>CBCTHM010000054.1:0-6550 GCA_965146675.1 uncultured Eubacteriales bacterium
AAAAAATATTTACAAAAAATGAAAGGGTAAGCCCTTTAAGGACTTACCCTTGGTCCGAGTGACTGGATTCGAACCAGCGGCCTCTTGAACCCCATTCAAGCGCGATACCAAACTTCGCCACACCCGGATGCGCAACAACTCGGCGCTCGACTATACTAGCACAGGTTAGCGAAAATTGCAAGCCCCAATTGTAAAAATTCTGAAAGATTCTACACGGCGTTGCAAAGCCAGCTCTACAGTTGTACGTCAGGTCCAAAATTAGACAATACACCAGATTGGTTCAAGGAACACCATTGCGAAGCAAACTCTGTTGCGCCGTTCGCCTTATGTTATTTGGATGAGCTGGGGTGCTGTTTTCTTAATGCGCTTGCCTTTTCGGCATCGTTCTATATAATAGACGGCAGAGAATATCTTTCGTTAAAAAAGACTCGGTAATAGCTTGGGAGGTGAATATATGGCTAATTTTTATTCTGAGAGTATAAATGCGGGAAGGCTCCAGCAGGTGTATCAGACAAAAATAGAAAGGGTGCGGCAATATCTGGATAAAGAAATTGAGTTTGTCCGCAATCAGCTAACGCCAGATAGCATTGTGCTCGAACTAGGCGCAGGTTACGGCCGCATTATGAAAAGACTATCGAACAGCATAAAATCGATACACGGTCTGGAACTTACATCAAATTCGGTCGCATTCGGTCAAGTATATTTAAAAGAATGTCCAAACTGTAGCTTGCATGTTTTAGATGTGTACCAGTTTGACGAAGAAAATCAATATGACGCCGTATTATGCTTACAAAATGGACTGTCCGCTATAAAGGGAGACACGAGCCGGCTGATTGAAATTGCCATGCGATCGCTTAGAGAAGCTGGCAAGGCCATATTCAGCAGTTATAGCGCCAAGTTTTGGAATGTTCGCCTGAACTGGTTTCAGGAACAAGCGGACAAAGGCTTGCTGGGGGAGCTTGATTATGAGAAGACCGGTGCCGGGAGCATCGTCTGCAGGGACGGGTTTACTGCGTCTACCTATTCTCTCGGCGATCTGGCGCGAATAGGAGAGGCAAGTGGATTTCCATATACGGTTCAGGAAGTAGACGATTCCAGCGTTTTTTTAGTGATTCATAAAAAAACCATTGCCTGATACAATAAAATCAGGACCCGATAAATCCGGCGTCCAAGGCAAAGGCGGGGGCATCGTTTCAAATGCCCTCGCCTGGTTCATTCCATCTTAGACGAACCTGTGAAGTTCAGATACAACAGGAACCTATCGAAACGGGGAACCATCCGCATCCAGTATCTCTACACGGCTGGCCGTGCAAAAGCTGGGCGCGCAGTCCGGCAGATATAACCGTACCGCCTCAGCCAACAGCATAGGATTTAAGGTGGGGTTCTGGGCGCTGACGCAGCAGGAGACGCGGAGCTCATTTCCTCCTGCCTGCCGCGATTCCAGACGGCGCAGCATGGGACGGATGTCCTGCTCGGCAATGCCTCGCTTCGTGTGCTTTGCGACCACAAGACTGGTCCGCTCTACCAAGCTGGAAACTTTCTTTTCTGCGCCGGGGGGAACGCCCTGGTCATACTCCAGGACCAGTTCCGCCTCCAACAACGCCAGTTCCCGCAGCTTCCGGCCTCCCTCATAAGCTTCCAGAACTTTGAGGCCCGACGGCAGAGTTTGGTTCAGCCGCGCCGGAACCTCAGAAAGCGGCGTGCCCTCCCCCTCGGACAGATCAAAGTCCAGCAGTTCGCAGCGGCTGGCCATCCCCACCGGCAGCGGCAGCGCAATGGAGACATAGGGCCGGGGGGTGAAGCCCTGGCTGTGCCGCAGCAGAATCCCTCCGCGGCGAAAGCTCCGCTGGAATACCCGCATTAAGTCCAGATGAGAAATCCAAACGGCATTCCCCTCTTTGACAAAGCGCAGTCTAGGCATCGCAATCCACCTCCTTGAGAAGCCGGTTTGCGCCGCAGCCTGCGCAGGCTGCGCGGCAGTCCGGCGTGGGCCGTCCTTCATATGCCCGATGGCGTTCGCGCAGAAGAAAGGACTTGTCCACTCCCACGGAAATGGTCTCCCAAGGAAGCGTTTCTGTTTCGTTAAAGCCCCGGGTAGTGTAAAAATTCGGGTCCACACGGCAGGCAGAGAACGCATCCAGCCAGGTTTGATAGGAAAAGTACTCGTCCCAGCCGTCCAGTCGGGCGCCGTGCTCCACCGCCCAGGCGATGACAGGACCTAGCCGGCGATCGCCCCTGGCCAAGGCCGCCTCCAGTCTGGACAGTTCCGGCGCGTGCCAATTGTATTCGACCATCTTTGCGGGCATGGCGTCCTTCAGCAGCCGCTGGCGCCGGGTGTATTCCTCCGGAGAAATTTGCTTTTCCCACTGGAACGGCGTAAAGGGCTTTGGTACGAAAAAGGCGGTTGCCACGTGGATGCGAAGGCCGCGCTTTTTGTTTCCAGCGGACTTTTGCCATGTTTTTATAACCTTATATACCAAATCCGCGATCCCCAGTACATCTTCGTCCGTTTCCGTGGGCAACCCCAGCATAAAGTACAGTTTCACATGGTCCCAGCCGCCGGAAAAGGCATTGGCGCAGGTATCTAAAATTTCCTCTTCCGTCAAATTTTTATTGATGACATCCCGGAGCCGCTGGGTGCCCGCCTCCGGCGCAAAGGTCAGACCGCTTTTTCGCACAGTCTGCAGCTTCCACATCAGCTCCCGTGAAAAATGGTCCGCCCGCAGAGAAGGAACGGACAGGTTAATCTTCTGGGACTGGCACACTGGTAGCAGAGCATCCGTCAGCTCCCGCAAATCCCGGTAGTCCGAGGTGGAGAGACTGGCGAGGGTCAGCTCGTGATTTCCGGAATCCTTCAGGCTCTCCAACGCTTGCCGGAAAAGCACGTCTGGACTTTTTTTCCGTACTGGCCGGCAGGAAAAACCAGCCTGGCAAAACCTGCAGCCCCGCACGCAGCCCCGAAACAGCTCCAGGTTGCTGCGGTCATGCACGATTTCTGTGGAAGGCACAATGGTTTTCGTGGGGAAATAGGCGCTGTCTAAATCCTCCACAATTCGTTTGGTGACCACCTCCGACGCGCCTTCCAATCGCTCAATGGACGCTAATGTACCATCGGCGTGATACCGGTGTGTATAGAAAGACGGCACGTACACGCCTGGAATTTGCGCCACCTGAAAAAGAAATTCTTCTTTTGACCAATTTCCCCGCTTAGCACGCCGGTATAGGCTGAGAATTTCCACCGTACTCTCCTCGCCCTCTCCCAGGGAGAAGAAGTCGATAAAGTCCGCCAAGGGTTCCGGGTTATAGGCGCAAACTCCACCTGCAAACACGATTTGCTCCAAGCCTGCTCGGTCCCGACTCAACAGCGGAATCCCAGCGAGCCGCAGCATGTTCAATACGTTGGAGTAGCACATTTCGTAGCCAATGGTAAAGGCAATTAAATCAAACGTGGAGACGGGATCGTGACTTTCCAGGGCCCACAGGGGAAGCCCATGCTCCCGCATAGCCTGCTCCATATCCCCCCAGGGGGCAAAAACCCGTTCGCACCAGACTCCGTCCATTTCGTTCATCACGCCGTATAGAATGCGCATGCCCAAATTGGACATGCCCAGTTCGTAGGTATCCGGAAAGCAAAACGCCACCCGGACCTCCACATCTTTCAGATCCTTGATTATCTGCCGATACTCCCCGCCAACATAGCGGGCCGGCTTTTGCACGGTGGGTAAAATTCGCTGCAGTAAATTTGTCATAAAGTCCTCTCTTTGGTTTCTTCAGAAGTGCAAGCTGACCCGGCTGCGAAAGCCTTCCGCCCCGTCTGTTGCACATAGCGCAATGCTTTCTGAAATTCTTGAACGCTTTGAAATCCCCGCCGTTTCTCCCGCAGTTCCACCAAATCGGCGCAATCGGGAAGCGAAAGCCCATTCAGGGAAAAATAATCTATGGCGGTTGCTGCATTGACATTAAAGCGGCAGCGTACCGTTCGCTCCGGATCCCAAGGAACTGGGCAGACCTCCTTGTCTCCCTCCAGCCAGATACTCGGGTATACTGCCTTATCCAGTGGCACCGCACCGCACAGAATCGCTTCCAGTTTTTCTTGCTTCCAGCGGCGCACCGCAATCAGCTCTTGCCGAAAAATTGCCGGCTCGCCCCTTCTGCCAATTCGATATAGAGAACCAAAAAGCTCAGCAGCCGCTTCGTCTACTGTCACAAAACTGGTCACTCGGAGAAAAATGTGGAGCAGTTCTTCCCTTTCATCGGGAAAACTGACGCAGTAAGCCCGCAGAAAATCAGTTAATAAGGACGGCTTTCTCAGATCCACCTGAGACAGCGCGTAAAAAATTTTCCCATATCGTCTGGTTTCTGGGCCAAGTTCATTCAAAGAAATCCCGCAATTCTGGCACACTGCATCAGGTGCCTTTGCCTGCTTTAGAAAGTCGCTTCTGTACATTTGATAAAAAAACGACGCTACAACGCCTTCGCTGGAAATAGCTTGCAGGCCGTTTTTGAGTTGCTCCGGCATAAAGGCGGAGGAAGTGATGTGAGCTATATGTAAATGTTGGTAGCTATCCTGGTCTTCTGGCACGGGCATAGCGGTATGATAGAGAAGCCGGTTGTTCTTAACCGCATTCAATCGCAGCTGGGAATCGCGGTTGCAGAGCCAGGCATCCAAATCATATCCATCATCCCAAAGCTGGGAGGCTCCTGCTGAGTTTCCTCGCTCCTGTGTCACAATCTCAAAATGCTCTGCAAATCCCTCTGAAAACGCCAGATAAGGGTCTGTTATTGCGGTACAAGTGTGAAATCTATTTGATTTTGACTGAGAAAAATCGAACCCCATTCGGCTCAGCCACAAGTGAGAGAGTTCATGGGCAAAAATTTTTTCAATTCCTGAATCTGGGAGTCTCTCCCAGTCCGTATAGAACGCCAGGAAACACAAGTCAGGATAATCAGTCGTTCCCTGATCTGTCTCCAGCCGCAGGCCGATTACCTCCGAAGGGTCCGACCAGTCGGTAACAAGGAAAAGCGGGGTATCGTCTCTCAAAAGCCGGCAGAGCAGGGTGTGAAGCGTCAAAAAATAGGCCACCGGCTGTGATTTCAGTATTTCCTGGATAGCGCGATATTTTTCTGATTCCGGTGGCAAAAGGCGGGCACGATGTAGCCGCCTGCCAGCCATCACCACGGGTTCTTGCGAAATTGCTTCTGCAATTGCTATCATGGTGGTCCTCCTTAGTATGGTCTGAATGACACTAATCAAAGGATTCAGTTTTGCGTCTCGTCCTTGCCATTGAAAGACTCATAGATCTGTCTCATTTTAAACCAGAAGCCGGCGAAATGCAACCGCTTTTTACCCCGGCTCCCCGCGGACGCAGTTCAGGACCCGCCACAGCAGCAGCCCAGCCACCAGCGCGCTCCAGAGGCCCCAATGCAGGACGCATGTCGCGTAAACGCCCAGGAGCGCTAAAACGGCTCCCACAGCCACCGTAACCGACCTGGCAATCCGGATACCTTTTTCATAGGGTAAATTACCCAGCAGCAGGCACCGAAGGGCTCGTCCCCCGTCCATGGGATAGACTGGCAGCAAGTTATAGGCGCCCTGCACAAAGCCCCAGAAGGCCAACCATGGCAGCCATCTGGCCAGTCCCAGCAGGAAAAAGCCCGCAATCGGCCCCGCCATCGCGCAAAGCGCCTCCTGCCCGTAGGACAGAGGCGAGGTCTCCATCACGGCCCCTGCCGGCCCGAGGCGCAGGGCCGTGATTTTCCCTCCGCACAAAAGAACCGCCAGACAATGGGCCGACTCGTGGATGGCCCCGGCGGCCAAAAACGGCCAAAAGCAGCCCACGGGGTCCAACCGGTAAAACAGACAGAGGGAAACCAGAAGCCACGGACTGAGCTTAAGGCGCGGCATGCTGTTGGGGCTCCATTTCCGTCGCATCATGTCCCTCCTGCGTGGGGGCGGAGTCTTCGGCGGGTTGCGCGTGGTCCAGGACCTCCAGACAGAACGCAACCACTGCATCCTCCACGGATTCTCCCTGGAGCACGTCCGACACAAAGGTCTGCGCCGCCGCCTCCAGGGGACTTGCCTCCTCGCAAACCAACCATTGCCGAGCTGCTTGCACGCCGCCTGGCCACCAAAACTGCATGGTCAGCACCACCAAGCAGATGGCCAGGGCGCCAAGAAACTGACCACGCAAAATTTTCCCAAGCTTACTACCGCCCTGCTGCTTGTCTTCTTCCGGCGCGGCTTCCGGATCCGGCAGCGGTGTTAATTCCGTAACCGGGTACTCAATTCGATGAATTGGGCCTGTTTCAAATGGTTCCATCTCGATCACCTGCCGGTAAATTCTATGATGCGGCGGGGAAAATATGCTTTTAGACTTGACAGGTGTCACCCGCTCCACTATAATAAGTAAGCTGTCATAATCGCGGGGTGTGGCGAAGTTTGGTATCGCGCTTGGTTCGGGACCAAGAGGCCGCGGGTTCGAATCCCGCCACTCCGACCAAGGGTAAGTCCTTAAAGGGCTTACCCTTTCATTTTTTGTAAATATTTTTT
>CBCTHM010000055.1:0-6532 GCA_965146675.1 uncultured Eubacteriales bacterium
CCCTACACCCCCGAAACCACGCTGCACGCTGTAGGGGCGAGCTGCGCTCGCCCGCGAAGCCTGTGAAACCGGATGTACCAGGCGGAACGACCACAGGTCGTTCCCTACATCCGGAATCGGTGAATTTCCCCGCGGGCGGCCACAGGTCGCCCCTACACCCCCGAAACCACGCTGCACGCTGTAGGGGCGAGCTGCGCTCGCCCGCAAAGCCTGCGAAACCGGATGTACCAGGCGAAACGACCGCAGGTCGTTCCCTACATCCGGAATCGGTGAATTTCCCCGCGGGCGACCACAGGTCGCCCCTACACCCCCGAAACCACGCTGCACGCTGTAGGGGCGAGCTGCGCTCGCCCGCAAAGCCTGCGAAACCGGATGTACCAGGCGAAACGACCACAGGTCGTTCCCTACAGGCGCACCATGAGGACCGCCTTCGTAGGGACAGGCCTTGCCCGCCCCTAACAGCGAACGTATGGGTAGAACCTGCCCCACAGCACATCATTTTGCACACAAGGGAGGATTGCCGATTGTTTTCCATCCAGGAAGTGCGCTACGCCGGGCGTCCCTTGTCGCCTGCCGGGCGCACGCCATTGGAACTGGCCTGCTATGATTTTTTAGACGCCCGAAAGGTCTTTTATCAGCGGGTGGACCATGACCCGGCATTTCATATTGAGACCTGCCGGGACGTGGAGCGGGTTCTGGGGGCCCCGGTGGCCAAGAACCTGTTTTTGTGCAACCGGCAGCGAACCCAGTTTTATCTGCTGCTCCTGCCCGGCGGCAAGGTATTTAAAACTAAATATTTATCCGCCCAGCTGGGCTGCTCCCGGCTGAGCTTCGCGCCAGAGGAGGACTTGGTGCGGCTGCTGGGCGTTCAGCCTGGATCCGCCAGCCTATTGGGCCTGCTGCAGGACCCAGCCGGCGCCGTGCAACTGGTCCTGGACCGACAGCTGCTGTGCCAACGCGATTTTGGCATGCATCCCTGCCAAAATACTTCCACCCTGCGCATCTCCACACAGGACCTGACGCAAACGGTGATTCCAGCCCTGGGCCACAACCCCATTTGGGTAGATTTGCCGGAGGACCCGGTATGATCGGTCGCTTTGCACCAACCCCCAGCGGGCGGATGCACCTGGGCAACGTGTTTTCCTGCCTGCTGGCCTGGCTCTCCGTCCGGGCGCGGGGCGGGGAGCTGGTGCTGCGCATGGAAGACCTGGATCCCCAGCGTACCAGCCAGGCCAACGCCGACCAGATCCGCAGGGACCTGGAGTGGCTGGGCCTAACTTGGGACCGGGAGGTCTGTCCCCAGAGCCGGAGGACCGAGGCCTATCAGGCCCAATTTTCCAGGTTGCAGGCCATGGACCTATTATATCCTTGCTATTGCACCCGCAGCCGGCTGCACAGCGTGGACGCGCCGCATCCGTCGGAGGGGACTTATATTTACGACGGCAGATGCAGGAGCCTGACGCCCGCGCAGCGGGCGGCCTTTGGCCGGGCGCCTGCCTGGCGGCTCCGGGTGCCGGATCAGTTGATTTGCCTGACCGACGGGGTCCAGGGCTTCTATGCGGAAAACCTGGCCCGGGACTGCGGCGATTTTGTGGTCCGGCGGGCGGACGGGGTCTTTGTCTACCAATTGGCGGTGGTGGTGGACGATTGGGACGCCAGCGTCACAGAGGTCGTCCGGGGCTCGGACCTTTTGTCCTCCGCGCCCCGGCAGATGTACCTGCAGCAGCTCCTGGGCTTTTCTCATCCCAGCTATTGTCATGTGCCCATGCTCCTGAGCGCCCAGGGCCGTAGGCTCAGCAAGCGGGACCTGGACCTGGACCTGGGCGCCCTGCGCCAGCGGGTGGCGCCCGAGGTCCTTTTGGGCCACTTGGGGTACTGGGCGGGCCTGCTGCCCAGGCCGGAGCCCTGTGGCGCCCGGGATCTGGCGCCGCTGTTTTCCTGGAATCTGGTTCCCCAAAAGGACATTCGCCTGCCGACGATCCCAATCCCGTAGGGGCGAGCTGTGCTCGCCCGCGGGTCGTTTCCTACAAGCGCTTGGGCGAGGGCTTAGCCGGGTGGAAAAAAAAGGCTGCCCCTGCGGCGCTGCTTCAGTTGAAGCGCCGCAGGGGCTTAGGCTCAAAATTCGGGACCTTGGGATACCGCTTGGGCGGGGGCCGGGGACTCTTCGGCGGTCAGCTTACGCAGCTTGAGGCCGGTGCGGACGCCGTTAACCAAGCTGACCAGCACCCAGATATGGAAGACCGCGTCGATTGCATTTTGTGCCAAATCCTCGGCCGGCATGCCCACATAGGACCAAATCATGAAGCCGCAGTCGATGACGAACAGCGACAGCGCCGCGATGCTCCAGGCCACATGCTTTTTCCAGAAGATCCAGCAAAGCAAGTACGCCAGCACCAGGACGGCGGCGCCCCCATAGAGCCAGATCACCGTGGACTCCAGGATAGGCAGGCCGGTAAAGACGCTCCCAAACGCGACGAGATAATAGGGAAGCGCCGCGGAAAACAGGAAATACCGGTTTGCCTCCGTGATCAGCAGGACAATATTGACCACTGTGAAGACAATCATACCCAATAGGGTTGCCCGGGTATTCCGGCTCTGCTGCTCCAGCCAGGGCCGGCTGCCCTTGACCAAATTCTGCGTGTTGTTCGGGGGTTTGTTGACGATACCCATTTGTTTACTCCCTTCTCCTTCTCTCTGAACCGGCACAGCAATGCCGCGTTGTATCCATTATAAAGGAAGCGGCTTGAAAAAGCAACGGTTTTTCCTGGGCTCCGGTTTTAAGCGATGTCGGACCGGCCGGACGTTAAAAAGGAGCCGCGGACAAGACGTCCTAAACCATTTCAAGGCCGTGGGATACGGACCGGCGGCTGGCGGCTTTTGCCGCGCCAGCCGTATTTTTTTGATGCTCCAGGCAAAATGGAGCCATACTAAGCAGACAGGAGGGATCGCATGCTTCCTCAGGCGTTTTTAGACCGGGTCCGTCGGCAGCTTGGGCCGGTCTTTCCCGCTTTCCTGGCCTCCTATGACCGGCCCCGGGCTCTGGGCCTGCGGTTGAATCCCCTGAAGACCCCGGAACCGCCGCCGCTGCCCTTTTCTTTGACCCCCATCCCCTGGGCCAAGGACGGCTACTGGTATGAACCGCAGGCCCGTCCCGGTCTGCACCCCTGGCACGAGGCAGGACTGTATTACCTGCAGGAGCCCAGCGCCATGGCGCCGGCGGAACTGCTGGCGGCGCAGCCCGGAGAGCGAATTTTGGACCTTTGCGCCGCGCCCGGCGGAAAATCCACCCAGCTGGCCGCGGCGATGGCGGGCCGAGGCCTTTTGGTCTGCAATGAATACAACCCGAAACGGGCCCGCATTTTAGCCCGCAACCTGGAGCGGATGGCCGTGGCCAATGGGTTGGTGCTCAATGAAACGCCCCAGCGCCTGGCGCAGCGCTTTCCCGGCTATTTTCACCGGGTCCTGGTGGACGCACCCTGCTCCGGGGAGGGGATGTTCCGCAAGGAGGCCGCGGCGCTCACAGACTGGAGCCCGGAGCTGGTAGCCGGATGCGCCCGGCGGCAGGGGGAGATTCTGGATGCCGCCGCCCAGCTCCTGGCTCCCGGCGGACGGCTGGTTTACGCCACCTGCACCTTCGCCCCGGAGGAGGACGAGGGCGTGGTCAGCGCCTTTTTGCGGCGGCATCCAGAGTTCAATTTGGAAGCTATGCCCGTGCCCTGGTTTTCCCCGGGGGACCCCGCCCTGGTGCCCGATCCGGTCACCGGCCTTGAAAAAACGTTCCGGCTCTGGCCGCATCTGCTCCGAGGAGAGGGCCATTTTGCGGCGGTCCTGCGGCGGGCGGCTGCCCCCGCGTCGGTCGGGCCGGAACGGGAGCCCGCCGCCGCGCTGCCGCCGGAATTTAAGGGATTTGCCGAGGAACTGCAATTTTCCCTGCCCGCCGGGCAGGCCGTACGGTTTGGTCAGACTCTTCTTTGGGCTCCAGAGGAGCTGCCGGCCCTGGAGGGCCTGCGGGTCCTGCGAGCCGGGCTGGAGCTGGGACAGTGCCGGGACGGTCGGTTTCTACCCGCCCACGCCCTAGCCCTGTGGCTGCGGCGCTGCAGCACTGCGGCGGATCTGGACCCGCAGGGGCAGGAAATCCGGCGGTATTTGGCCGGCCAGGTGTTGCCCGGGACCCAGAGCGGCTGGACGCTGATCACGGTGGGCGGGCTTTCCATAGGCTGGGCCAAGGGTTCCGGCGGCGTTCTGAAAAATCACTATCCCAAGGGCCTGCGGCGCTCCGAGGCCTCTGGCTGAGGGAGGCGCCCGGCCGGGCTCAACCGGGGACGCGGAGGGACTCGAGGGCCTGGCGGGAAGCGGCCTGGATTGGGGAATGGGGCCCTGCGCCGGTTTTTCCGCTTGCCCCTATTTGGTCGTTTCTTTTTCCAATTTTTCGACGGTCTGTATTTTTCCTTTACAAGTTCCAGGTTTCATGCTATAGTAAAAATTGGCTCTGTGTGGATTTTCCCCGGAGCACGTCTCATGGGAGAGGATATTCCATGCCAAGATATAAAATCGAGGGCGGTCGGCCTCTGGAAGGGACGATTACCATCAGCGGCGCGAAAAACGCCGCCGTCGCCATTATCCCGGCCACGCTCTTAGTCCAGGGTGCCTGCAAAATCGAAAACGTGCCGGATATCTCCGACGTGCAGATCCTGCTGGATATTCTGGAGCAAATGGGCGCCAGCGTCGTCCGGGGAGACAACGATACCGTGGAGATTGACTGCAGCCCCGTAGTTTATTCTGAGCCGAACCCAGCGCTAGTGCGGCGTATCCGGGCCTCCTATTACCTCATTGGCGCCCTGCTGGGCCGGTTCGGTCAGGCGCGGGTGGCGCTGCCCGGGGGATGTAATTTTGCGCCCCGTCCCATTGACCAGCATGTCAAGGGCTTTATCGCCCTGGGCGCGGAGGTAGAGGAGACCAGTCAGTATGTCTGCACCCAGGCGGGCCCGGAGGGCCTACAGGGCGGCCGGGTGAACCTGGATGTGGCTTCTGTGGGCGCCACCATCAATATCATCATTGCGTCGGTTCTGGTGCCGGGCCTGACCGTGATCGAAAATGCGGCTAAGGAGCCGCACATTGTAGATCTGGCCAACTTTCTCAATACCATGGGCGCCCAGATTTCCGGCGCCGGCACCGACGTCATCAAGATACGGGGCGTACAAGCCCTGCAGGGCGGGTTTTATTCCATCATTCCCGACCAGATCGAGGCTGGCACCTACATGGCGGCGGTGGCGGCGGTGGGGGGCAACGTGCTGATTCGCAACGTGATTCCCAAGCACATGGACTGCATCTCCGCCAAGCTCCGGGAGATGGGGGCCAGGGTCATGGAATACGACGACTCTATCCGCGTCCAGAAGGTCCGGCGTCTGCGCCGTTCCACCGTGAAAACCTTGCCCTATCCGGGCTTCCCCACGGACATGCAGGGGCAGATCTGTGTGTGCATGGCTCTGGCCGAGGGCGTCAGCCGCATTACCGAGAGCATTTACGAGACCCGATTTTTCGGCTACTGTGAGGAGTTGCAGGCCATGGGCGCGAAAATCCAGGTCAGCGGTAAGTCCGCCGCCATCACTGGCTGCGAGCAGCTCCATGGCGCTACCGTGAAGGCCCACGACCTCAGAGCCGGTGCGGCTCTGGTGATCGCCGGTCTGGCGGCCCAGGGAGAGACCTGGGTGGAGGATATCCACTATATTGAGCGGGGCTATGAAGACCTCATCGGTAAGCTCACAGTGTTGGGAGCCGACATTCAGCGGTTCGGGGACTGAGGTCCCCCGTGGGGACCGGCGGCGGGCACAGCCGGTTCGCGTCAAAATCCAAAAAAAATCTTGACAACCCGAAAAACCGTCGCTATAATAAGCGTGTTCTATGCAGGACGCCGGTATAGCTCAGCCGGTAGAGCAGCTGATTTGTAATCAGCAGGTCGGGGGTTCGAATCCGTCTACCGGCTCCAATTCTTTTTTAAAGTTTATATGGGGGAATTCCCGAGTGGCCAAAGGGGACAGACTGTAAATCTGCTGCTTATAGCTTCGGTGGTTCGAATCCACCTTCCCCCACCAGATTGAGTCTGGACGCAATTTGCGTTCAGACTCTTTTTTCGTGCTGGCTGCCCGCGCTGGGGTTCGGCGGCAGCGAAGCCTTCTAGGACCGCCGACAGAGCCTCCCGTAGGGGCGAGCTGCGCTCGCCCGCGGGCGGCCAAAGGCCGCCCCTACAACGCTACACGGGCAGAGCCTCCCGTAGGGGCGAGCTGCGCTCGCCCGCGGGCGGCCAAAAGGCCGCCCCTACAACGCTACACGGGCAGAGCCTCCCGTAGGGGCGAGCTGTGCTCGCCCGCGGGCGGCCAGAGGCCGCCCCTACAACACTACACGGGCAGAACCTCCCGTAAGGGGCGAGCTGCGCTCGCCCGCGGGCGGCCAGAGGCCGCCCCTACAACGCTACACGGGCAGAGCCTCCCGTAGGGGCGAGCTGCGCTCGCCCGCGGGCGGCCAAAGGCCGCCC
>CBCTHM010000056.1:0-6513 GCA_965146675.1 uncultured Eubacteriales bacterium
GCACACTGTAGGGGCGTGCTTCGCACGCCCGCGGGCGACCGCAGGTCGCCCCTACGTCCTTCGTCTCTGCATGCACTCTGTAGGGGCGTGCTTCGCACGCCCGCGGGCGACCGCAGGTCGCCCCTACATCCTCCGTCTCTGGGCGCACACTGTAGGGGCGTGCTTTGCCCGCCCGCCAAACCCACAAAGCCAGGGCATTTTCCCAGCGGGCGAGCACAGCTCGCCCCTACATCCCCGGAATTGGATTGTTTCGTATATTTCCAGTTGCAAGCGCTTTGTAGGGGGCGTGCGAAGCGCGCCCCCTACAATCCCGTAATGGATGGAATCTCCCGGCGCGGCTACAGGTTGCCCCTACATTTGTTGTCAAATATCGTCCCCCAAACCGAAGCCCAGCGGTGCGGGTTCGGTTTGGGTGGAGGGGCAAGGGAGCGGCGCCGATGCTCAGCCCCTGCCCTCTGCGATATCCTTGTCCCGGCAACATTTTTTATACTTTTTTCCGCTGCCGCAGGGACACGGATCGTTGGGCCCCACCTTCTTGGTCTTGCGGACGGGCTGCTGTTTGACGGTTTTGTCACTGGCGCTGGCCACGGCCTCCTTGGCCACCTTTTCCCGGCGCAACTCCTGGTCGGTCTTGATGCGGGCGATGAAGATGCGGCGGACCGTCTCCTCCCGAATGGCTTGAATCATGGCCTCAAACATCTCGTAGCCCTCTTTTTTGTAGGCCACGACGGGGTCCTGCTGCGCATAGGCCCGCAGGGTAATGCCCTGCTTCAGGTCGTCCATGGCGTCGATCTGGTCCATCCAGTATTCGTCCACCACCCGGAGCATAACCACCCGCTCCAGCTCCCGCATGAGCGGCTCGCCGTAAATCTGCTCCTTTTGCTCATAGGCCTGCAGGCTCAGATTGTAGAGCCGGTCGGTCAGCTCCTCCTTGTTCAGGCTCTGCAGCTGCTCATCGGAGATCTGGAAGGCGCCCTTGAGGAAAAACACGTTGTCGAATTGGGTCAAAAGGGCGTTGAGTTGCCCCCGGTCCTCCAGCTTGCCGGTCTCTGCCAGGGCGGTAGCCACGTGGCCCTCCACCACCTGCCGGAGCATGGAGATCACGTTTTCCCGTAGGCTCTCCCCGTCCAAAACTTTCCGACGCTGGGCGTAGATGACCTCCCGCTGGGTGTTCATCACGTCGTCGTACTCCAAAACGCTCTTCCGGGACCGGAAGTTCCGGCCCTCCACGTTGCGCTGGGCGGTCTCCACGGCGTTGGAGAGGATTTTCTGGTCAATCGGGGTGTCCTCGTCAATGCCCAGGGTGTCCATCATGCCCATGATCCGCTCCGAGCCGAACAGACGCATGACGTCGTCCTCCAGGCTCAGATAAAACTGGCTCTCGCCGGGGTCCCCCTGCCGGCCGGACCGGCCCCGGAGCTGGTTGTCAATCCGGCGGGATTCGTGGCGCTCGGTGCCGATGATGAACAGGCCTCCCGCGGCCTTCACCTGCTCGGCCTCGGCCCCCGTCTCCCGTTTGTGCAGAGCAAGGGCGTCTTCGTAGGCCTTCCGCACACCAAGGATCTCTGGATCTTCGGTTTCCGCGTAGGAGTTGGCCTCCGCCAGCAGCTCCTCCGGAATCTCTTGCTTACGCAAATCGTTGAGCGCCAGATACTCGGCGTTGCCACCCAGCATGATGTCCGTGCCACGGCCCGCCATGTTGGTGGCGATGGTGACGGCCCCCAGCTTGCCGGCCTGGGCTACGATCTGGGCCTCCTTCTCGTGGTACTTGGCGTTGAGCACCGTATGCGGCACCCCTGCCTGCTTCAGCAGCTTGGAGACCAGCTCGCTTTTCTCAATGGAGATGGTGCCCACCAGAACCGGCTGGCCTTTTTCATGGCAGGCCTGTACCTGCCGGACAATGGCCCGGAATTTGCCGGCCTCGGTTTTGTACACCACGTCCGGATGGTCCTTGCGGACCACGGGCCGGTTGGTGGGAATCTCCACCACGTCCAGCTTATAGATGGCGGAAAACTCATCCGCCTCGGTCAGGGCAGTGCCAGTCATGCCGGAGAGCTTGCCGTAGAGCCGGAAAAAGTTCTGGAAGGTAATGGTGGCCAGGGTCTTGGACTCGTTGGCCACGGTGACGCCCTCTTTGGCCTCGATGGCTTGGTGCAGGCCCTCGTTGTACCGCCTGCCGTACATGAGCCGGCCGGTGAATTCGTCCACAATGATGATCTGGCCGTCCTTGATCACATAGTCAATGTCCTTTTTCATCAGGCCCCGGGCCTTCATGGCCTGATTGATGTGGTGATTCAAGGTGGCGTTGTCCGGGTCCGCCAGGTTTTCTACGCCGAAGAATTGCTCGGCCTTGGCGATGCCGGCGGCGGTGAGGGACACCGTGCGGGACTTCTCGTCCACAAAATAATCGCAGTCAAAGTCGTCCTGCACCTGTTTTTCATCGGTCTTGGCAAAAACCTGCTTGCGCAGGCCGGAGACGAAGAAGTCCGCCATCTCATAGAGCTTGGTAGAGGCCTCTCCCTTGCCGGAGATGATCAGAGGGGTCCGGGCTTCATCGATGAGGATGGAGTCCACCTCGTCCACGATGGCAAAGCTGTGGCCCCGCTGGACCATCTCGTTTTTATAAATGGCCATGTTGTCCCGCAGGTAATCAAAGCCCAACTCGTTGTTGGTGCAGTAGGTGATGTCGGCTGCGTAAGCGGTCTTCCGCTGCTCCGGACTCATACCGGGAATCACCAGGCCAACAGTGAGGCCCAGATAGCGGTACACCTTTCCCATCCATTCCGAGTCCCGCTTGGCCAAATATTCGTTGACCGTCACTATGTGGACTCCCTCGCCGGAAAGGGCGTTGAGGTAAGCCGGCAGGATGGCCACCAGGGTCTTGCCCTCGCCGGTCTTCATCTCCGCGATCCGGCCTTGGTGCAGCACGATGCCGCCCACGAGCTGGACCGTGTAGGGCCGCAGGCCCAAAACCCGGTCCGCGGCCTCCCGGCAGGCGGCGAAGGCCTCCGGCAGCAGCTCGTCCAGGGTCTCCCCGGCCTCAAACCTGCGGCG
Source organism: uncultured Eubacteriales bacterium (assembly GCA_965146675.1). GTDB lineage: Bacteria > Bacillota > Clostridia > Oscillospirales > Oscillospiraceae > Faecousia. The sequence continues at coordinate 3,055 of CBCTHM010000056.1, forward strand.
AAATGCCGGGGTCTTGGCCTTTAGCTCCGCTTCGGAGAGCTGCTGATACGAAGGACCCAGGGCCTCGATTTTGTCCACCAGGGGCTCGAGCCGCTTCACCTCCCGCTGAGAGCGGGTGCCGAAAATTTTTGTCAGAATGCCCATATGGTCTGCCCTTTCTTTGGTGTATAGATTTCCCGTCCCGCCGCGGTTCCCGGACCCGGCGGGACGGGAAGGGGCGATGCGTCGATGGCTTTGCGCTATTATAGCACATGAGACGGGAAAAAGACAGAATAATATGTGAACAAATCCAGGAAAACCCGGGCTTTTTCCCCGCGTTCCATCCAGAGCGGAACCCACCGCCGCGCGCAGAGAGCGGTGCAGGCCCGTAGGGGAGGGCCGGCCTGACCTTACCGCTGGATTTGTGTGCGAACGGTCGGCCAAGTGGATTTTAGTGGGGATTCCTGGCTAAGATATTCTAGCATTTCCGGTTCCTGCCATGTATAATGAGTGCAAGACGCTTCAAAGCGGGAGGTACACAGATGAAGTATGGATTTGGTGTGGATGTGGGCGGTACCACGATTAAGCTCGGCCTGTTTGAAGAGGACGGAAGCCTGGTGGAGAAATGGGAGATTCCCACGAAAAACACGCCGGACGGCGGACAGATTCTGCCGGATATCGCCGCCGCCATAGACGGCTGCCTGGTTCGCCGGCGGATTGACCGGGGCCAGATTTTAGGCATCGGTTTGGGCGTGCCCGGACCCGTGGACGCAAAGGGCGTTTTAAATCGCGGTGCCAACGTGAATTGGGGGGTGTTCAACCTCCACGAGGCCCTGGGGGCTCTGACGGGACTGCCCGTCAAGGCGGGGAACGACGCCAACGTGGCGGCCCTGGGCGAGTGCTGGCAGGGAGGAGGAAAGGGCCTGTCCAGCATGGTCCTGGTGACCCTGGGCACGGGCATCGGCGGCGGTATCGTTTTAGACGGCAAGGTGCTGCACGGGGCCCACGGCGCCGGAGGGGAGATCGGCCACATGACCCTGTACCGGGAGGAGACGGAGGCCTGTGGCTGCGGCAACTACGGCTGTGCCGAGCAGTACGGCTCAGCAACGGGGATTGTCCGCCTGGCCCGCCGGGCCATGGCGCGTTCCGGACGGCCCTCCCCCCTGCGCTCTTCCCAGCACCTGACTTGCAAAGAAATTTTTGATTGGGGCGCCCGCCAGGATCCCCTGGCCCTGGAGATCCTGGAATCCTATTATGATGTCCTGGGCCAGTTCTTGGCGGAGGTGTGCTGTGTGGTGGACCCGGAGGCCGTGGTCCTGGGCGGCGGGGTGTCCCGGGCGGGTCGGGTGCTGCTGGACGGCGTGCGGCGCTACTTTCTCCGATATATGTTCCACACGGGACGAGAAATCCGGTTTATTTTGGCCAAGCTGGGCAACGACGCCGGGATTTACGGCAGCTTTAAGCTCATGCTGGACGAGATGCATTGAGGAGGTGTGGTTATGCTGGATTTATTTGTTTTGGGCGGCGGCCCCGCGGGAATCACCGCCGCAATTTACGCGGCCCGGTCGGGCTGCACCGTAACCCTGATGTACAAAGACGGCGGCGCCCTGGCCGGCGCGGAGCGGATTGAGAATTACTATGGCTTTTCCGAGCCCGTGTCCGGCCAGGCGCTTCTGGAAAATGGCCTCTCCCAGGCCCGGCGGCTGGGGGTCAACGTGCAGGAGGCGGAAGTGGTGGGCCTGGGCTTTGGCCCGCAGGGCCTCGTGGCGGAGACCTCCGCCGGACCGGTGGAGGCGGGCGCCGTGGTCCTGGCTACGGGGCTCAACCGGCGGCGGCCCCAAATTCAGAATTTTGGGGCCTTTGACGGGGCCGGCGTGAGCTACTGCGCCATATGCGATGGCTTTTTCTGCCGGGGACGGGACGTGGTGGTCCTGGGCGCCGGGGCGTATGCCCTCCATGAGGCGGCCATCCTGTTGCCGCTGGCCCGGTCCGTGACCCTTCTGACCAATGGTGTACCGGCGCCTGGGGAGCTCCCCCCGGCGCTGCATGTGGATTCCAGGCGGGTAGAGGCGCTGCTGGGGGACCAGACGCTGCGTGCCGTAGCCCTGGAGGGCGGCGCAAGGCTGCCGGCGGAGCGGCTGTTCGTGGCCCTGGGAACCGCGGACAGCGGAGACCTGGCCCGGAAGGTGGGGGCCCTGACGGAGAATGGGAAAATACTGGTGGACGAGGCTATGGCCACCAACGTGCCCGGCCTCTTCGCCGCCGGTGACTGCACCGGCGGCCTACTGCAAATTGCCAAGGCCATCCACCAGGGGGCCCAGGCGGGCCTGTCCGCAGTGCGGTACCTGCGGAATCAGGAGAAAGCCCGCTCCGCGCTGGAGCAGGTCGAGGGGGCACCCCTGTAAGGAGCCTTGGCCGCCCAACAGGGGTGTCGTGGCGAGAAAACCCCGGAAATGCCGGTATGAGGCCAAGAAACCGCCGGCGTACAACGGCATTCGGTCCACTGCAACCCTACTGCGGTACGGCGATACAGCGCAGAAGCGCCTCCATCTCCCGAACGCCTCTGCGCTGGGAGGTGATAATGGCGCGTACCGGGGGAATGAGACCAGAACACAGGTCGTAGTGCAGCGCGTTTCGCGACATACCGATGGCGCCCTGATGATGGGGGATCATCTCTCGCAGGAAATCCGCGTCAATTTCGTTGGTTTCCGGCGCGCTTCCCATTTCAGAAAACATGGTGCGCAGAATCAGGTCCGTGCGGCGCTGATAGAGCTGCAGGTCTCGCTTCGGGTTACATAGCTGGCTGCAAGACGGCAGCAGCTTCTGCATGTCTTCGATGCTCTTGGTCTGCGAGGAGATGATGTGGGAAGCAATTCGCCGCAGGGGCTGACAGGTGGTATAGTGGAGAATATTCTGCGACATCTCGATGGCGGCGCGGTGATGGGGAATCATTTGCACGATAAAGTTGTGGGAGATGCTCTGGGTGAGCTCCGCTTTGGTCATGTTGCAAATCATTTCGTCTAAGATGCTGTAAAAGCGCTCTAAGTACTGCTTGGTCTGGTCGTTGAGCTGGCAGATATGTTCCATTGGCATGCCCTCCTTCTATACTTTATCGTATGGAGCAGCGGGGCAGTTTGTGACGCCTGGGCAAAGACTGCAAAAACGATCTATAGCCATATAAAACTATAGGGGCGGTCTTGTGAGGCCAGCCTGGGCTGTTGATCGGTATGGAACCTTCCCTTATTGGGCGCAGTTCAAATCGGAGGCTGTAGGGGCGACCTGTGGTCGCCGGCGGGCGTGCAAAGCGCGCCCCTACACAGGAGCGGCAGAAATCTGGCACGTAGGGGCGACCTGTGGTCGCCGGCGGGCGTGCAAAGCACGCCCCTACAGGAGGAAGTCAGTGGCGCGTTGTAGGGGCGACCTGCGGTCGCCGGCGGGCGTGCAAAGCACGCCCCTACAGGAGGAAGTCAGTGGCGCGTT
>CBCTHM010000057.1:0-6128 GCA_965146675.1 uncultured Eubacteriales bacterium
GTGCAAAGCACGCCCCTACAGGAGGAAGTCAGTGGCGCGTTGTAGGGGCGACCTGTGGTCGCCCGCGAGCGTGCAAAGCACGCCCCCACAAGGAAAGGGGTAGGAACAGGGGCTGTAAGGCGGTCGTCAGTTTTCCGCTGTTACGCAAATTAAAAAAAGCGCCAGGCCCTCACCAGGCCTGGCGCTTTCGCTGTTTTATTTGGAGAAGACGATCCGTTCGCTGTTGAACATTTTAGCCAGCAGGAAGATCCCCAGTCCGGTATAAACCAGGTTTGCCGCCACGGCGGCTAGGATATGGGCTGGAATCATCTCGAAGGAGAAAATACTCACCATGCACTGAACGCTGTTGTACAGAGGGATCAGATAGAAGAAAAGGGACTCCTTGGCCCCGCCGCCAAACATGGCTGTAACGCCCAGGAGCATGACCAGGATCATCAGGGGCATCACATAGGTCTGGGCCTCCTTAGTGGACTTGGCGAAGGCGGAGATGATGGAGATTAAGGTCACCAGCAACAGTACCGTGGAGAGAATTACAACGCCTAGCAACACGTACTCCCCCGGGCCGTAGGCGGCGCCGGACATCGTTCCTCCCGCAGACCCCATAAGGCTAGGCAGGGACAAAATGGTACCCAGGGCGCTGGAGATGCCGGAGAGCAGGGCGATGATGGAAAGGGCGATGATCTTTCCCAGGGCGATGCTGCTGCGTTTGGCCGGGGTGACCAGCATGGTGGCAATGGTGCCCCGCTCCTTCTCGCCTGCGATGGACTCCGGGGCCACGGCGATACAGCCGCTGAACAGGAAAATCATCAACAGCATGGGCAGCATGGAGGAGAAAATGGAGCTGGTCTGGTCCTGGGCGGTGACCAGGTCAAAGCTGCCGCCCCGGTTGACGTCAAACTTGTTGGCCAGGCTGCTCTCGAACTGATCGAGCACCGTCAGCACCGCGGTGTAGGCTTGCTGGGAGGCGGTGGATGCGGAATTGAAGTACACCTCCACATTGGGTGCCGGGGTCCCGGAGGCCGGGTCGTAAGCCGCTACCGCAGCATCGAAATCCGCCGGGAAGGCCAGGTACAGGTCCAGCTCCTGATCCGTGACCTGGCGCTTGGCGTCCGCATCGCTGAGCTGGCGGAGCTCCAAGGCCTGGCCCAGCGTCTGGCCTAGGGCGTCCGGCAGATTTTGGACCACCGCCGTGGGCTTGTAGGTCTCGGAGACGGAGAACTGCTTGGCCAGGGCGCTGCCCATAAAGTTGTACAGAACGAAAATCAGAAGGCCCGGCAACAAAACAGTGGTAAAGGCCATGCGCTTGTCGCCAAAGAAGCGGGCCAGTTCCTTTTTTAAAATGGTAATCACAGGATTTCTCATGCCTTTTCACCTGCCGTTTCCGCGTAGAGGTCGAAGAACCGGTCCTCCAGGGTCTTGCCGTCCCGCACCCGGTCCAGGGTATCGCACCGGGCCATGCGGCCGTCAATCAGAATGCCCACCCGGTCGCAGATTTTCTCAATCAGGCTAAAGATATGGGTGGAAACGATCACCGTGCGGCCCTGGCGCTTCAGGCCCATGAGAAAATCCGTCACCACCTTGGCCGTGAGCACATCCAGGCCGTTGGTGGGCTCGTCGAAGATAATGACCTTGGGGTCGTGGACCAGGGAGACCGCCAGAGAGGTCTTCTGCTTCATGCCGGTAGACAGATTCGCCACCTTCACCTCCGCGAATTCCCCAATTCCGAAGGTGTCGAACAGCGCCTTTTTCCGCTGGTCCCGCACCTCACAGGGCACCTGGTGCAGCTCGGAAAAGAAATTGAATAAATAATTGGGCGTGAAAAACTCCTCCAGCTTGAGCTCGCTGGTTAAAAAGCCGATTTTGCCCCGGACAGCGTCGGGCTGGCTCACGATGCTGCACCCGTCGATGTACGCGTCACCCTGGTCCGGCTTGATGAGGGTGGCCAGCATCCGCAGCGTGGTGGTCTTGCCTGCGCCGTTGGGTCCCAAAAGGCCGAAGATCTCGCCCTCGTAAGCGGAGAAGGATAAATCCGCCACGGCGGTCTTGGTCCTCTCCTTGGTTTTTTCCAGCTGCTGCTGCTTGGCGGACAGCTTAAAGGTCTTCCAAAGGCCCTTGGCCTGTAAAATTTCCTGCATGTACGTTCCTCCTTGTATGAATTACGCCGGCGGGGCGGCCTTTGGCCGCCCGCCGAACCCTCTGTAGGGAACGACCTTTGGTCGTTCCGCGGGCGTGCGAAGCACGCCCCTACGGGATAATCATCGACGGTGCGCTGTAGGGGCGGCCTGCGGCGGCCTGCGGGCGAGCGCAGCTCGCCTCTACGGGGTGTTTATCCATTTTGAACTGTAGGGGTGGCCTGTGGCCGCCCGCAGGCGTGGGGCGCACGTCCCAACGGGACGTCTTTCCATGGCGTGTCTGTCTACGGGGTCTATATGGTTGAAACCGGTCTTATCACAGACACAGACGCAGCTATTATACGATAAGCCCGGGGAAAAAGCCAGACCTATTCTCCGGCGGCGTGGAGCATTTTACCCACGGCAGGCCGTATAAATTGTGCAATTAACACAAATTTGCTCAGTCTAGGTGCTCCGCAGCGGACCGGTAGGGACTATCCAGGGCGCTGTCGTGGTCCGCCTCCTTCTGATACCGGCCCACTACGGCGGAGGCCAATTCCACCGGCAGCAGGGTGCCGGCGCCGGCCACACAGCCCCCGGGGCAGGCCATGCCCTCCAGCAGATACCCGTCGTACTTGCCGGCCTTGGCCTGAGCCAGGAGCTTCCGGCACTCCCGCAGCCCCTCGGCCCGGGCGGTCTTCACGGTCCGCTCCGGATCCAGCCGGGCGATGACCTGGGTCACCGCGGCGGCCACGCCTCCAGACACGGCGAAGCCCCGGCCATCCGCGGTTCCCTCCCGCATGGCCTCTCCGTCGGCTACGTCGTCCATGGTCTCAAACCGGATACCCTTGGCCTCAAACATGCCCATGAGCTCCTCAAAGGTGAGCACAAAGTCCACGTCGCTGCGGATGTCCGCCCGCATGGCCTCCAGCTTCTTAGCGGCGCAGGGGCCGATGAAGGCCACCTTGCACCCGGGGTCCCGCTGCTTTTGCAGCCGGGCGGTGTACACCATGGGGGTCAGGGTCATGCTGATGCAGGCGGCTTGCTCCGGGTAGAGCTTGTGGGCCATAGCATGCCAGGCCGGACAGCAGGAGGTGGCCAGGAAGGGCTGCTTGGCCGGTACCTTCTCCAGAAAATCTTTGGCCTCCTCCACAGCGCACAGGTCCGCGCCCACGGCTACCTCCACCACCCGTTGGAAGCCCAGAGCCTTCATGGCTGTGGTAAATTTCTCCGGGGTGCAGGTCTTGCCGAATTGGCCCACGAAGGCGGGGGCCACAATGGCCACTACCGGGTCCCCCTGCCGGATGGCCTGAATGAGCTGAAACAGTTGCCCCTTGTCCACAATGGCGCCGAAGGGGCAGCTCACCAGGCACATGCCGCAGGAGACGCATTTATCCTGGTCTACCACCGCCCGGCCGTGCTGGTCCGTGCCGATGGCATCCATGCCGCAGGCGGCCTGGCAGGGCCGCTCCAGGTATACGATGGCGTGGTAAGGGCAAGCCTTGGCGCAGCGGCCGCACCGCACGCAACGGTCCGGGTCGATGCGGCTCCTACCGTTGACAAAGGACACGGCCCCCTTGGGGCAGACCTGCTGGCAGGACCGGGCCAGGCAGTTCTGGCAGGCCTCCGTCACCCGGTACTGCCGGGGCGGGCAGGCGTGGCAGGCGTAGGGGATGATGTTGATGAGCGGCGGCTCGTAGTACTGCTCCGCCACGGCGCTCCGGTCCATGCCCTGAGAGACCAGAGTCCGGGTCTGCACAGGCCGCAGGGACAGGCCCATGGCCAGCCGTACCCGCTCGCCAGCGATGGCCCGCTCCAGGAAGATGGACTCCCGGCGCAGGGCGAACTCCCCGGGCACGATGGCGTAGGGCAAGTCCTCCACCCGGCCGTCGTCCCCGCCCTCATAGGCCAGGCGGGCCACCTCGGTGAAGACCCGCTTCCTGATATCCGTAATCAAAGATGGAATGCCGCGCATGGCGCTCCCTCCTGTCTATGTGTTGTGAATGCTTTCATTTTACCACGGCATCGGCCCCAAGTCCACATGAAAGGTTTGCCGGACTAGAGCGGCTCCCGGAGGAGATCCGGGGACCAGGGTTCAGGAAATCCGGTAGGGTCGCCAGGTTGCATCAGCTGCTTTTCCAGCCAGATTACCCCGTGCCACTGGCCCAGCTTGTAGCCGCAGTTGGGAAACAGGGCTCTTTGGGTATATCCCGTGGCCTGGTGAAACGCCACGGAGCCCGGGTTGTCCGTGGTGACCAAGGCGTAGGCCACCCGGTAGTCCTGGCGGCGCAGGCAGGTCTCCAAAACGCAGTACAGCGCCCCGCCCACACCCCGGCCCCGGGCGGCGGGGGAAAGGTAGATGGAGGTCTCCGCGCACCAGCGGTAAGCGGCCCGCTCCTAGGGAGCGCCGGCGCGGAAATTTCAGGAAGGCGAGGGTATTTTTGAATGCGGTTGGGGAGAAATTTCAGAAAATTTGTTCTTTCCCGTTGAAAAATCCGTTCCAATCCGATATGATGAATGCATATACAAAATTTACGAAAGGCAGGGGGTTATGATGCGGCAAGGACCCGAAGACAGACAAAAGACCTATTCCCGGCCGCCAGTGCGCCGGCGGCGGCGGAAAACGCCTTGGCAGCGGTTCAAGGAGGCCTACCTGCCGCCTTTGATTATTTTGCTGGCCCTTGTGGCGGTTATCGCCCTGATCGTCGGCGGCGTAAAGCGGTCGCACAAGCCCAAGGCACCGGAACAGACCACGGCCTCCACCACAGGCGAAACCACCCCTTCCGGCGGGCAGGACAGCGATGTCCAGTCCCTGCTGGCCCAGGCAAAGCGCCTGGCGGATCAGTATGACTACGACGGCGCGCTTGCGCTGCTGAATCCCCGGGCCGCGGAGGGCGGAGAGATCGCCCGGGCAGTATCCGCCTATGAGACTGCCAAAAGCGGCTTGAAGCTCTGGGCCGATGTGACGAAAATCCCCCACATTTCCTTTCAGCCCCTGATTGTGGATACGGCCAGGGCCTTCGACGGGGACCAAAACGAGGGCTACTATAACCGGAATAATCTGACGATTTCAGAGTTTACCGGCATCCTGGATCAGCTCTACCAAAACGGCTATGTGCTGGTGTCCATGTCCGACCTGGCTGCGCCCAACGAGGCCGGGGCCTATACCGCGGGCTCCCTCTATCTGCCGGAGGGGAAAAAGCCTCTGGTCCTCTCGGAGGTCCCGGTCCACTACACCGCGGCCATGGCCGCCGACGGCTTTGCCCGTCGGCTGGCGGCGGGTCCCGACGGCAAGCCTGTGTGTGAATATGTGGACGCAGACGGCCAGACCCTTACCGGCAGCTACGATCTGGTGCCGGTGCTGGAGGACTTCCTGGCCCAGCACCCGGACTTTTCCTATCGGGGCGCCAGGGCCGTGCTGGCGGTGGCGGGCAGCGAGGGCATTTTGGGCTATAGCCTGTCTGATGAGACGGAGGCTGCCGCCGCCAAGGCCGCGGCCCAGTGCCTGAGAGACAATGGCTATGAGTTTGCCAGCTTCACCTACGCCGGTGTTGCTTATGGGGAGGAATCCGCCTCCACGGTGCAGGCGGACGCAAAGAAGTGGGTGGACACGGTGGGGCCCGTGGTGGGGGAGACGGAGATCCTCTTCTACGCCGGGGGCAGCGATATTGGCGGCACCGGGGACTACAGCGGCGAGAAATACGAAGCGCTGACCGGTGCGGGGTTCCGGTATTTCTGCTCCATCAACAATTCGGACCCCAGTTGGGTCCAAATCAAAGACGGGTACGTCCGGCAGGCCCGGCGCACCGTCAACGGCACCCGCATCACCACCCAACCGGAACTGCTCAAGGATCTGTTTGATGCTGCGAAGGTGGCGTCTCAGGACCGACCCGCCGGTTGAGCGTCCATAAAAATTTCCTGTAGGGGCGTGCTTTGCACGCCCGCGGGCGGCCACAGGCCGCCCCTACACCCCCGAAACCACGCTGCACGCTGTAGGGGCGAGCTGCGCTCGCCCGC
>CBCTHM010000058.1:0-5717 GCA_965146675.1 uncultured Eubacteriales bacterium
AGACACGAAAAGAAGGGCGCCCAAGGGGGCTTTTTACCAGACGCCCCCTTTGGAATCCCCTCCGGACCCTGCTGGACGGTCCGGCCTCACGGCTGGCCAGGGTGCAAGCGACCCTGGCCCTGCCGAAACCAGCGTCTGAGGCGGGCTCATTAAAATCTGCGCCTGCTGTAGGGGCGAGCTGTGCTCGCCCGCGGAACGACCACAGGTCGTTCCCTACACCGGAATCGGTGCATTTCCCAACGGGCGGCCGCAGGTCGCCCCTACAGACGCACCATCGGGTTTCCTCCCGTAGGGGCGAGCTGTGCTCGCCCGTCGGAGTTCTATTGTGGGAAGCAGCCCATGCGGGCGGCCGCAGGTCGCCCCGACAGGCGCGCCGCCAAAAGAAATCGCAAAGGGGCCCCCAACAACCTGCCAAGGAAAAAAATCCCAAAAGGGGCCCAAAGGACCCCGCGAAGGAGGATGCGCCATGCCCAGTGGCATACTCATCTTAGACAAGCCCCCGGGCTGGACCAGTCAGGACGCCGTGGCTAGGCTTCGCCGGGTGTTCGGCACCCGGCGCATCGGTCACGGCGGCACCTTGGACCCCATGGCCACCGGGGTCCTGCCCATTTTTGTGGGCCGGGCCACCCGGGCTGTGGAATTTTTTGAGCACGCGGAGAAGGAATATACGGCCACCCTGCGCTTGGGCGTGTTGACAGACACCGAGGACATCACCGGCACGGTGCTGGAGACCCGGCCCGTGGCCGTGGACCGGGCCGCAGTGCTGGCGGCGCTGCCCCAATTCCTGGGACCTCAGCTCCAGACCCCGCCCATGTACTCCGCCTTAAAGGTGGGGGGCCGGAAGCTCTATGAGCTGGCCCGGCAGGGGGTGGAGGTTCCCCGGGAGCCCCGGCCCATCGAGATTTTTGAGCTGGAACTGCTGGATGGATCCGGGCCGGAGTACCGTCTGCGGGTCCGCTGCTCCAAGGGCACCTACATCCGGACCCTGTGCAAGGATTTGGGACTGGCTCTGGGCTGCGGCGGCTGTATGACCGCCCTGCGCCGGACCCAGGCGGGGCTTTACCGCCTGGACCAGGCGGCGCCGCTGCAAACGCTGCTGGACCGGGCGGACCGGGGGGAGGACGTGGAGAAGCTGCTTTTGCCCGTAGATTCCCTGTTCGCCTCCTGTCCCCGGCTGGACTTGAGCCCTGCCCAGACTCGAAAGTGCCGCAACGGCGCGGCGTTTTCCGCCCCCTGCCCCCCGGGCCGCTACCGGCTCTATGACGCGGGGGGAGAATTTCTGGCCCTGGGCCAGGGGGATGGGAACACGATGGCGACCATCAAGAGCTTTTTTGAGGTGATTTGAGTTGAAACAGCAGCGCGTGATCGCCCTGGGCTTCTTCGACGGGGTCCACCTGGGCCATGGGCAGCTCCTGCGCCGGTGCCGGCAGGCGGCGGAAAGGCTGGGCTGCAAGGCTTCGGCACTCACTTTCGACGTGCATCCTGACACCCTGGTGGCGGGGGACCCGGTACCCCTTTTGAGCTCCGTGGCGGACAGGACCCGCATCATGCGGGAGCTGTACGGCATCCAGGAGGTCCTGCCCCTGCATTTTGACCGGGCGCTCATGGACATGCCCTGGGAGGACTTTTTGCAGCGGGTGCTGGTGGAGCGCTACGGCGCGGCGCACCTAGTCTGCGGCCATGACTTCCGGTTCGGCGCAAAGGGCCAGGGCACGGCGGAGCGCCTGGCCGGGGCCTGCGCCAGGCTGGGCCTGGGCTGCGATGTAATCCCGGCCTACCGGCTGGAGGGCCGGGTCGTATCCTCCAGCTACATCCGGCGCCTTCTGGAGCAGGGCGACCTGGAAGGGGCCCGGCGGTTTCTGGGCCATCCGTACCTGCTGTCCGGCACTGTGGTCAGCGGCGCGGGGCTGGGCCGGACCATGGACGTGCCCACTGCGAATCTGGCCCCGTCCCCGGGGGTCCTGCTGCCGGTGCGGGGGGTCTACGCCTGCCGGGCCCGGGTTCAGGCGGGCGCGTATTTGGCGGTGGCCAACGTGGGACTGCGGCCCACGGTGGATGGCCGGAGCCTCACGGTGGAGCCTTGGCTGCTGGATTTTAGCGGGAACCTGTACGGGCAGACCGTGACCCTGGAGTTTTGGACCTACCTGCGGGGGGAGCGGAAGTTTGAGAGCCTGGAGGCCCTGCGGCAGGAGATCCTGCGTAACGCCCAGCAGACCCGGGCCTATTTTCAGTCCCTTGATTCCGGCCACACCCCGTAGGGGCACGCCGTACCCTCGATCTTCATTCCGTAGGGGCGTGCTTTGCACGCCCGCGGAACGACCACAGGTCGCCCCTACAGACGCACCATCGGGTTTCCTCCCGTAGGGGCGAGCTGCGCTCGCCCCCTTTGGAAACCCCTCCTGACCCTGCCGGACAAACCGGCCTCACGGTTGGCCAGGGTGCAAGCGACCCTGGCCCTGCCGAAATCTGCGTCTGTGGCGGGCTCATTAAAATCTGCGACTGCTGTAGGGGCGTGCTTTGCACGCCCGCGGAACGACCGCAGGTCGTTCCCTACATAAGGATTCGGTGAATTTCCCGGCGGGCGACCGCAGGTCGCCCTGACAGGCACACCGTCGAAAGAAATCACAAAGGGGCCCCGCAAAACCGCAAGGTTTTGTGGGGAGAGGAGGGGCAAGGAAGCGGGCGTAGGTTTCCCCAACCGGGGGAATCGGAGCAAAGCGGACTTTGCCCCGACGATGTAGGGGCGTGCTTTGCACGCCCGCGGGCGACCACAGGTCGCCCCTACATTCCTCTGAATTGGACCGCACTCTGTAGGGGGGGCGTGCTTTGCACGCCCGCGTGCCTCCGGCGGCTTCACTTCTTGCCCGCGCAAGAAGCAAAGGGAAGAAGGCGCCCAAGGGGGCTTTTTACCAGACGCCCCCTTTGGAAACCCCTCCGGACCCTGCTGTACGGTCCGGCCTCACGGTTGGCCAGGGTGCAAGCGACCCTGGCCCTGCCGAAATCTGCGTCTGTGGCGGGCTCATTAAAATCTGCGACTGCTGTAGGGGCGTGCTTTGCACGCCCGCGGGCGACCACAGGTCGTTCCCTACATAAGGATTCGATGAATTTCCCGGCGGGCGACCACAGGTCGCCCCTACACCCCCAAAATCACACTGCACTGTGTAGTTCCCGACAGACGCACAATCGAAAAATATCCAAATAAAAGCGCAACCAAAAACCAAACCGAAACCCCGCAAATTCTGTTTGGGCCGGCGCGGCGGGCCGGTTGACAAACCGGCCCCAGCGTGCTAAGATAGCAAAAATGGAAAAATAGGCGAGGATGGGGAGAGTACGCAGACGCTGCCGCCCAGAGAGCCCCGGGTTGGTGCAACGGGGTGCGGGAGCCCGGCGGAACATGGCCCCGGAGCCGTTCGGGCGAACCGGCAGGAAGGACCTGCCGGACAGGCTGGACCGGGTGCGCCCGTTATTGCGCAGGGGCTGCGGCCCCAAAGGCGCGGGCATTGCCCCGCGTGAAGCAAGGTGGTACCACGGCAGAACTGTCGTCCTTGAGCGCGCTCAAGGACGATTTTTTACGTTCTTTTGTATACTTTTCCCTAAAATTTTGCAAACTTGACCAAAAGGAGGTCCTTTTCATGGACGAAAAAGGCAAGTTCTACATTACAACCCCCATCTACTATCCCTCCGACCGGCTGCATATCGGCCACACCTACTGCACGGTTGCCACGGACGCCATGGCACGGTTCAAGCGGCTCCAGGGCTATGACGTAATGTTCCTCACCGGCACCGACGAGCACGGTCAGAAGATCGAGACCAAGGCCCGGGCGGCCGGCGTTACCCCGAAGCAGTTTGTGGACAATTTTGTGGAGGGGGACAAGGGCGTCAAGGATCTGTGGCGTCTGATGAACATCTCCTACGACCGGTTCGTGCGCACCACGGACGGCTACCACGTTTCCGCCATTCAGAAGATTTTTCAGAAAATGTACGAAAACGGAGACATCTATAAGGGCAAGTACGTGGGCAAGTACTGCACCCCCTGCGAATCCTTCTGGACCGAGAGCCAACTGGTGGACGGCAAGTGCCCCGACTGCGGCCGGGCGGTCCAGGACGCCCAGGAGGAGGCCTATTTCTTCCGTCTGTCCAACTACGCCGGCCGAGTCCGGGACCTTCTGGAGAACACGGACTTCCTGGAGCCCAAAAGCCGGGTCCATGAGATGGTCAACAACTTTATCAAGCCCGGACTGGAGGATTTGTGCGTGTCCCGGACCTCCTTCACCTGGGGCGTACCCGTGGACTTCGATCCGGGCCATGTGGTCTACGTGTGGATCGACGCGCTGTTTAACTACGTCACCGCCCTGGGCCTGTGGAACGACCAGTACCACGATTACGAGAAATACTGGCCCGCGGACGTGCACTTCGCCGGCAAAGAAATTATACGGTTCCACGCCATCGTCTGGCCCGCTATGCTCATGAGCCTGGGCCTGCCCCTGCCGAAGCGGGTCTTCGGCCATGGCTGGCTCCTGCTGGACGGGGGCAAGATGTCCAAGTCCAAGGGCAACGTGGTGGACCCCTACGTGCTGGCGGGCCGCTACGGCGCCGACGCCCTGCGGTTCTTCCTCCTGCGCACCTTCCCCTTTGGTGCCGACGGCAATTTTTCCAATGAGTCCCTCATCGCCTGCATCAACACGGACTTGGCCAACGACCTGGGGAACCTGGTGAGCCGCACGGCGGCCATGGCGCACAAATACTTTGGCGGGCGGCTCCCGGCGGTCCAGGGGGAGAATCCGGAGCAGGACGGACCGCTGCTGGCGTTGGCCGGGGGTTTGCGGGACCGGGTGGAGGCCCAGATGGAGCGCTACGCCTTCCAGAACGCCCTGGCGGAAATCTTCCAGGTGGTGGGCCGGGCCAACAAGTATATCGATGAGACAGAGCCCTGGCGCCTGGCTAAGTTGGAGGAAAACCGGCCCCGCCTGGCAAGGGTTTTGTACAACCTGTTGGAGGCCGTGCGGCTGTGCGCCGGGCTTCTGGCGCCCTTTATGCCGGACACGGCGGCAGAAATCGCCCGGCGGCTGGGGGGCGCGCCCATGTCCTGGGACAGCCTGGGTCGGTGGGGCGTGCTGCCCCGGGACGCGGCGGTTCTTAACGGACCCGCCCTGTTCCCCCGCATCGACGAGAAACAGGAGCTGGCGGCGCTGGAGGCCCTGCGGGCGCCCCAGGCGGCAGGGACTCCGCCGCTGCCCGAGCCCCTGCCGGAGATTGCCTTTGATGTGTTCGAGCAGGTGGAGATGACCGTTGTGAAGGTTCTGGCCTGCGAGAAGGTGAAAAAGAGCGAGAAACTTCTGAAATTTACCCTGGACGACGGCACGGGCACGCCCCGGCAGATTCTCTCGGGTATCGCCAAGTACTATGGGCCGGAAGAGCTGGTGGGCAAGACCCTGGTGGCGGTGACCAACCTGGCGCCCCGGAAGCTCATGGGCCAGGAGAGCCGGGGCATGCTGCTGTCCGCGGAGCGGGGGGAGAAGTTGCACCTTTTAATGCTGGACGACAAGGTGCCCGCCGGCAGCCGGCTGGTGTAAGGGAACGACCGCGCGCGAATAGGACCCCGCCCCAACAGAGGCTTGGCGGGCGACCGCAGGTCGCCCCTACACCCTGAAACCGCACTGCACTCTGTAGGGGCGTGCTTCGCACGCCCGCGGGCGACCGCAGGTCGCCCCTACACC
>CBCTHM010000059.1:0-5548 GCA_965146675.1 uncultured Eubacteriales bacterium
CCACAGGTCGCCCCTACACCCCCGAAACCGTACTGCACTCTGTAGGGGCGAGCTGCGCTCGCCCGCGGGCGACCACAGGTCGCCCCTACATCCGAATTCGGTGAATTTCCCGGCGGGCGGCTAAAAGCCGCCCCTACACCCCGTTCCCGGTTATCTTACATAGCCCATGGAGTGACATTGAATCCTTCGTAGCTTGGCAAAGCAAAGCTGTTCTGTCTTATCAGTTTATTGTTCTGTTCGGTTATTAAAATACGGCTTCACCTCGGTGGACGCAAATGACGCATACAGAAAACCACTCTCAAGGATGCGTATGGGCGTCTCAGTTTTTTGTGCAAAATGTAGAAAATTTGGGATCTAGTCGTTTCTTTTTCTGTGAAATTAGAAATGTGTTTTTCTACTGCAAACAAAATAGAGAAAATATGTCCTTGAAACCAGCCAAATCTTCGGTTTTGGACGTAAATTTCGATGGATTGTGCCGACGGCATTTTTCATAAAGATGGATAAATCGTTTTTATCAATTCCTCTGTTTTTTTACTTGATTTTTGCGGGTAAATCGCGTTTAATAAGAGAAGGAATAGCAAGGGCTAGATTACAATTTCATAATTGTGAATGACGGATACAGGAGATCTGGCAGGACTAGAGCCGAAGGAATAAGTGCAGCAGCTTGCCGCCGCCGCATGAATATTTCAGGCAAAAGGACTGTGTCCCGACACAACTCTGGAAAGCGCAAGCACCGAAGGAGCAACCCATGTGCGGGGAATCTCTCAGGTTCAGATACAGGGCTAGGCAGCGTGAGAGATATCATGTTGTCCGGTCCTGCTTATTTTTTGCCTCGGCAGCCCGGTGGAAGGAGCGGCAGAATTGAAACGCAGCCCAGATTATCTGATTGTAACAAACAACCCTTTGGTGGTCGAGTGTATGTCCGACTGCTACGAGGTACAATATGAGAAGGATCGATCGTACCGGGACATTTTGATTCAGGTGCGGGACATGATTTATCAGGGGCATACGCTTTACACCCATCCCATCGCCGGCAGCGTCAAGCCCAATGAAACCCCCTACAAATCAATTGTGGTTTCAAAGGTCCCTCACGCGCTCTGTCTGGAGCACGCGGAGCTCGTCTCCAACAGCATTCTCACTTACGATAAGTTCACCCCGCGCAGCCGTGATCTGACGGAGCCGGTGCGAAAGGACTTTCAGCTCATCGACTATACCCTGCTGGCAGGCGCCTTGGATTTCGACGCCACCGCGGGTCTTAGTAAATACTCCAGTTTATCAAAATAAAATAAGGAGGAGGTGTTCGCTTTGAAATTGGATCTCGGCTTGATTCAAATCAAAGATCTTCAATTTTCAAAGGAATGCAAGGTAGATAACGGAACGCTCTTCGTCAACGCCGATGAGGTAAAGGCCTTCGTTTATCAGGACGGCGACGTGGCGGCTTGCGTCAAGGATGTGCGCTTTGACATTGCCAAGCCCGGCGAGAGCGTGCGCATCACCCCGGTCAAGGACGTCATCGAGCCCCGCGTCAAGGTGGAGGGCCCGGGGGGCGAGTTCCCCGGCGTCATTGCCAAGGTCGATACGGTCGGCTCCGGAAAGACCCATGTCCTGCGCGGCATGGCAATTGTGACCGCCGGCAAGATCGTCGGCTTTCAGGAGGGCATCATTGATATGTCCGGTCCCGGCGCTGACTACACCCCGTTTTCCAAGCTGCTGAACCTAGTGCTGGTCTGCGAACCCATGGAGGGCGTCAAGCAGCACGAGTACGAGCACGCAGTCCGCCTTGTCGGCCTTAGGGCCGCTACCTTTGTCGGAGAGTTGGGCCGCGACCTGACCCCCGACGAGACAAAGACCTTTGAGACCTACGGTGTGAAAGAGGGTCTGGAAAAATTCCCGGACCTGCCGCGGGTGGGCTATGTACACATGCTGCAAAGCCAGGGCCTGCTGCACGACACCTATGTGTACGGCGTGGACGCCAAGCGAATTATCTCCACCCTACTCAATCCCACAGAGACCATGGACGGCGCCATCATCAGCGGTAACTGCGTATCCGCCTGCGACAAGAACACCACCTATCACCATCAGAACAACCCTGTGGTAGCGGACCTGTTCGAACAGCACGGCAAGACCTTGAACTATGTCTGCAACATCATCACCAACGAGAACGTGTATCTGGCAGACAAACAGCGTTCCTCTGACTGGGCCTCCAAGCTGTGCCGCCTGCTGGACTTGGACGGCGTTGTGATTTCAGAAGAAGGCTTTGGTAACCCCGACACCGATCTGATCATGAACTGCCGCAAGGCTGAACAGAAGGGGATCAAGACCACCATCATCACCGATGAATATGCTGGGCAGGACGGCAGGTCCCAGTCCCTGGCAGACGCGGACGCGCTGGCCGACGCAGTGGTCACAGGCGGAAATGCCAACGAGGTCATCGTTCTTCCCAAAATGGACAAAATAATCGGCATGCTGGACTATGTAGACACGATTGCCGGCGGCCATGCCGGTTCTCTGCGTCCAGACGGCACCATTGAGGCGGAGCTTCAGGTGATCACCGGCGCTACCAACGAAATGGGCTTTAACCGCCTGAGCGCAAGATAAAGGAAAGGAGCGAATCAGCGCAATGGGTTATCGTGTTATTCACTATATCAACCAGTTCTTTGCCAACATCGGCGGCGAAGAAATGGCACATGTCCCGCCTGAGCTGCGGGAAGGCCGCGTCGGTCCCGGCATGGCCTTCGAGCAGGCCTGGAACGGCGAGGCGCAAATCGTCAAGACCATCGTCTGCGGCGACTCCTATTTTGCCGAGCATGAAAAGGACGCTAAGGCTCAGGTTCTGGCTTGGGTCAAGGAGGAAAAGCCCGACCTGTTTCTGGCCGGCCCCGCTTTTAACGCTGGCCGTTATGGCTATGCCTGCGCCAATGTGTGCCAGGCCGTCCAGGACGAGTTGGGGATTCCGGTCCTCACCGGTATGTACGGGGAAAACCCCGGCGCCGACCTGAAGGAAAAGGTTCTAATGGTCGCCACCACAAACAGCGCCGCCGGCATGCGCAAGGCGGCCCCCGTGATGGCGAAGCTGGCCATGAAGCTGATGAAGGGCGAAAAGCTGGGCGCCTCCTGCGAAGACGGCTATATGCCCAACGGCGTACGCCGCAACTTCTTTGAAAAGGAACGGGGCTCCAAGCGAGCTGTGAAGATCCTGCTCAACAAGCTGGCGGATAAGCCCTTCACCACCGAGTACCCCATGCCCTCCTTTGACCGGGTCGCTCCCAACAAGGCGGTTTCGGACCTGCGCAAGGCCACCATTGCCCTGTGTACCTCCGGCGGTATCGTTCCCAAGGGCAACCCCGATCATATTGAATCCTCTTCCGCCTCCCATTATGGCGAGTACTGCATCCAGGGTGTGGATACGCTCACCTCCCAGACCTATGAGACCGCCCACGGCGGCTACGACCCGGTATACGCCAACGAGGACCCGAACCGGGTCCTGCCGGTGGATGTGCTGCGGGAATTCGAGCGGGAAGGCAAAATTGGCAAACTCCACGACTACTTTTATACCACAGTTGGTAACGGCACTGCCGTATCCTCCGCGAAGAAATTCGCCGCGGAGTTTGCGCAGAAGCTCCGGAACGCCGGGGTCCATGCCGTTATCATGACCAGTACGTGAGGGACCTGTACGCGTTGCGGTGCAACGATGGTAAAAGAAATTGAGCGGGCCGGGATTCCTGTGGTACATATGTGTACCATCACGCCGATTTCCATGACGGTTGGCGCAAACCGGATTGTGCCCACCATTGCAATTCCCCATCCTCTGGGCAATCCGGCTCTCCCCGCCGAGGAAGAGTACGCTTTGCGCAAGAAGCTGGTGGCCCGGGCTCTGGAGGCCCTGTGCACGCCGGTGGAGGACCAGACCGTCTTTGACGTTTGATTTGATCCGGCCTTTTCAGGCCGTTGGTAGGAGTGTTTGCCAATGAGCAAAATCTATGACGTAATTATTTTGGGCGCCGGCCCGGCGGGGCTGGCGGCAGGGCTGTACGCAGGCCGCAGCCGACTCTCCACGCTGATTGGGGAAAAGGGTCAGGACGGCGGTCAGATTGCCATCACCGACGAGATTGAAAACTATCCCGGTCAAAGCCTGGACAAAGAGAGCGGCCCCACGCTGATTGCCCGGATGACGGCGCAGGCTCAAAAATTCGGCGCAGAGCGGGTCCGGGATGTGATCCAGTCTGTGGAGCTGGAGGGCGATGTCAAAAAGCTGACCGGCAGTCAGGGCGAGTATTTTGGCAGGACGGTGATCCTGGCCACCGGCGCATTTCCCCGCCCCATTGGCTGTAAAAACGAAGGAAAGTTTATGGGCAAAGGCATTTCCTTCTGCGCCACCTGCGACGCCGCCTTTTTTGAGGATTTTGAGGTCTATGTGGTAGGCGGCGGCGACGCCGCTGTGGAAGAAGCCATGTATCTGAGCAAATTTGCCCGGAAGGTGACCGTCATTCACCGGCGCAACGAGCTGCGGGCTGCCAAATCCATTCAGGAAAAGGCTTTCAAAAACCCCAAGCTTCACTTTATGTGGGACACGGTGGTGGACGAGGTGGACGGCGAGGAGCTCCTGAGTAAAATGGTGGTCCGGAACACAAAGACCGGAGCGCTTACTACCATAGAGGCTGATCCGGAGGACGGCTTCTTTGGCCTCTTCGGTTTCATTGGCCTGCTGCCCAACACCAAGCTGTTCGAGGGCGTAATCGACATGGAAAACGGTTACATCAAAACCGACGCCGATATGCATACCAACATCCCCGGCGTATTTGCCGCCGGTGATCTGCGGGTCAAGAGCCTGCGCCAGGTGGTCACCGCGGCGGCAGACGGCGCCATTGCCGCCATGCAGGCGGAAAAATATCTTGCCGACCGGTAAGAAAGGAGGAAGCAGAAATGCTGGAATTGGATAAGACAACGTTTGAGGACGAGGTCCTGAAGGCTCCCGGGAAGATTCTCGTGGACTTTTATGGAGACGGCTGCGTGCCTTGCGCCGCGCTGATGCCCCATATCCACGGCTTCGCCGAAAAGTACGGCCAGAGCATGAAGTTCTGTGCTTTGAACACCACAAAGGCCCGCCGTTTGGCCATCAGCCAGAAGGTTTTAGGCCTGCCGGTCATCGCCGTTTATGAAAATGGGGAGATGATCGACTCCTGCGTCAAGGATGACGCGACCCCTGAAAATGTGGAAGCGATGATTCAAAAGTACGTATAATCGGTAGTCAGCCGCAAGGCTTTCTATAAATTTTTTAGAAAAGGAGGAAGTGACATGGGCATCTTAGCTGGCAAGAAGGTTGTCATCATTGGCGACCGTGACGGCATTCCCGGACAGGCGATTGAGGCTTGCGCCAAGAGCGCCGGCGCCGACGTGGTGTTTTCCTCGACGGAGTGCTTTGTGTGAACGGCCGCTGGTGCAATGGATCTGGAAAACCAGAAGCGGGTAAAGGAATTTGCCGAGCAGTACGGGCCGGAGAACCTGGTGGTTCTCCTGGGCGCTGCGGAAGGCGAAGCCTCCGGTCTGG
>CBCTHM010000060.1:0-5259 GCA_965146675.1 uncultured Eubacteriales bacterium
TGCAAAGCACGCCCCTACAGCGTGCAGTGTGGTTTCCGGGGTGTTGGGGCGACCTATGGTCGCCCGCGGGCGTGCAAAGCACGCCCCTACAGCGTGCAGTGTGGTTTCCGGGGTGTTGGGGCGACCTGTGGTCGCCCGCGGGCGTGCAAAGCACGCCCCTACAGAGCACAGCGTGGTTTCCGGGGTGTTGGGGCGGCCTGCGGTCGTTCCGCGGGCGTGCAAAGCACGCCCCTACAGGAGAAAATAGGCTGCTTGTAAACGTTCCGCCCATGAAAATAGTGAGCCGACAGGTTTTCACCTGTCGGCTCACCGGAAAAGAGGGGAGGTTGTTCTACAGCGGGAACGTGCCGGAGAAAACCACGCCGGGCACAGACGCGGTTAAGCACGCACCGTGGTATAACTACCATCTACAATATACCAGACCTTGTCGAAAAATGCAAGGGGTTTGATAATATTTTTTTAAAAATTTTTTTGCTGGCTTTGGTGGGAAAAAGTCCGGAGATTTGTCTGCAAGAGTGAACTTTTGAGAAAAAATGGAATAAAATCAGCTGCTCAGGCCAGTCGTCTGACCGGAAAGTCCCTGTGTCAAATATATCTGTTCGCTTTTTGCAGTATAGTTTCCCGCAAAATCCGCCATAATCGTACATTATCATGTCCCTGTTGATTCTGCATGAATTTTATTTCACAATATTGTGAATATCTGTCAAAATGCCGGTTGCAAGCCTTTTTATTTTGTGATAATATGTAGCGTGCTACCATTTAGGCCGCCGCGACCTTGCCGGCAGCCTAAAAAAGAAAAGGAGGAACTCGGTTGCAGCCAGTTCAGTATAACGGAAAAAAAATAAAGCAGCTTTACCGCCTGGTGGACCAGCGGCTGGGTCAAACCCTGCAGGACCTGGATCTGACCGGCTCCCAGAGCTTTGTCCTGGGCTACCTGGTCCAAAATCAAGACCGGAATCTGTGCCCCCGGGATCTGGAGGAGGCCTTCGCTCTGTCCCACCCCACGGTGTCCGGTATCCTCTTCCGCCTGGAGGGGAAGGGCTTCGTCTGCTTCCAGGACGATGAAAAGGACCGGCGCTGCAAGCGCATTGTGGTGCGGCCCAAGGCCGTTACCAGCCACCAGCAGGTGCAGCGGACCATTGCGTCGGTGGAGGAGCAGATGGTACAGGGCTTCACGCCGGACCAGCGGGATGCCTTTTCCCGGCTCCTGACCCGGGCCATTGAGAACCTGGGCGGGGCGCCTCGGCCCTTTCCCCCGGAGGAGGTGCACCCATGATCCGTATCCTCTCCCGCAGCGTGCGGCAGTTCAAGCTCTACGCCTTCCTATCCCCCATCTGCATGATCGGGGAGGTGGCCATGGAGGTGCTGATTCCCACCCTCATGGCAGGCCTCATGGACTACGGCGTAAAGTCTGGAGATATGGCCTTTGTTCTCCGGCAGGGCGGCCTGCTGGCGTTGTGCGCCCTGGCCTCTCTGGTTTTCGGCGTGCTGTCGGCGGACTTCGCCGCCAAGGCCGCCACTGGTTTTGCCCGGAACCTGCGCCACGACATGTATCACAAGGTGCAGGCGTATGCCTTCTCCAACATCGATAAATTCTCCTCCGCCTCCATCGTCACCCGGCTCACTACCGACGTGTCCAATCTGCAGATGTCCTTTCAGGTCATGATCCGCATGGCCATCCGCTGCCCCATGTTGCTGGTTTTGGCCTTCACCATGGCCTTCCGCATCAGCCCCAGGCTGTCGGTGATCTACTGCGTGGTGCTGCCCCTGCTGGCGGCGGGCCTGTTCTTTATCATCAGCCGGGTGCGCCGGCTTTTCGACCGGGTGTTCCGCACCTACGACAAGCTCAACAACGTGGTCCAGGAGAACCTTCACGGCATCCGGGTGGTGAAGGCCTTTGTCCGGGAGGACCGGGAAAAGGAGAAGTTTAATACCATTTCAGACTCCATTTACCGGGACTTCGTCAAGGCCGAGCACATTTTGGCCTTCAACAACCCTATGATGCAGTTTTCGGTGTACACCTGCATGCTTTTGATCTCCTGGTTCGGGGCCAAGCTGGTCTTTGCCTCGGGAGACAACGTGGCCCTGGGCCTGACCACGGGCCAGCTCTCCAGTCTGTTTACTTACACCACCCAAATTCTCTCGGCGCTGATGATGCTGTCCATGGTGTTTGTCATGATCACCATGTCCCGGGCCTCCGCCGGGCGGGCCGCGGAAATCTTGCAGGAGCAGCCGGACCTTTTCAGCCCAGAAAACCCGGTGAGCCAGGTGCCGGACGGCTCCATTGACTTTGAGGACGTCTCCTTCCGCTACGCCAAGACCGCCCAGCGCAGCGCCCTGGAGCACGTGAACCTGCACATCGCCTCCGGTATGACCGTGGGCATCCTGGGCGGCACCGGCGCCTCCAAGTCCACCCTGGTGCAGCTCATTCCCCGGCTCTATGACGCCACGGAGGGTGTGGTGAAGGTAGGCGGCGTGGACGTGCGGCGCTACGACCTAGAGGTCCTGCGGGAC
Source organism: uncultured Eubacteriales bacterium (assembly GCA_965146675.1). GTDB lineage: Bacteria > Bacillota > Clostridia > Oscillospirales > Oscillospiraceae > Faecousia. The sequence goes on from CBCTHM010000060.1 coordinate 2,515, forward strand.
CAGGTGGCCATGGTGCTGCAGAAAAACGTGCTGTTCTCCGGCACCATCGCGGAGAACCTGCGCTGGGGCAATCCCAAGGCCACGGAGGCTGAGCTCATCCACGCCTGTCAGCTCGCCTGCGCGGACGAGTTCATCCAGGGCTTCCCCGCGGGCTACCAGACCCACATCGAGCAGGGGGGCGCCAACGTCTCCGGGGGCCAGCGGCAGCGGCTGTGCATCGCCCGGGCTCTGCTGAAAAAGCCCAAAATCCTGATTCTGGACGACTCCACCTCCGCGGTGGACACCCAGACAGACGCCAAGATCCGCCAGGCCTTCCGGGAGGAGATCCCCGAGACCACCAAGCTCATCATCGCCCAGCGGGTGGCCTCCGTGGAGCACGCGGATTTGATCCTGGTCCTGGACGGGGGCCGGATTGTGGATTCGGGCACCCACGACCAGCTCCTGGCAGGCAGCGCCATTTATCGGGAGGTCTACCAGTCCCAGAAGAAAGGAGGCGGCGAGGATGCCTAGACAGCAACACAAGGGCGACGGCCACAAGGCCAAGGCGCCGAAAAAAACCTTCTCCCGGCTCCTGCACACCCTATCCCGGTACCGGCTGACCCTGGTGGCCGTGATCGCCTGCATCCTGATCTCCGCCGTGGCCGCCGTGGCGGCCAGCAAATCCCTGCAATATCTGGTGGACGACTATATCACGCCCCTGCTGGGGCAGAGCGCCCCGGATTTCGGCCCCCTGCTGCGGTTTTTGGGCCTCATGGCCCTTTTGTACCTGGCGGGTATGGTCTCGTCCTTTCTGTACAATTACCTGATGGTCCAGGTGGCCCAGGGGGTCCAGAAGGACATCCGGGACCAGCTCTTCTCCAACATGCAAGCGCTTCCCATCCGTTACTTCGACACCCACACCCACGGGGACATCATGAGCCGCTACACCAACGATATTGACACCCTGCGGCAGATGATCTCCCAGTCGATCCCCCAGTGCATCTCCTCTGTTGTGACCATCGTCACGGTGCTTTTCGCCATGCTCCTGACCAGCCCTATTCTGACCCTGGCGGTCCTGGTCACCGTGGGGCTCATGCTGATTTTGGTCCGGCGGCTCACAGGCATGTCCGGCAAGTATTTCGTGGGCCAGCAGCGGGCCCTGGGCGCAGTCAACGGCTACATCGAGGAGATGATCCACGGTCAGAAGGTGGTGAAGGTCTTCTGCCACGAGGAAGCCGCCAAGGCCGACTTTGACCGGCTCAACGACGATCTGTGCGACAATGCCTACAAGGCCCACAAGTACTCCAATATGCTCGGCCCTATCATGAACAATCTGGGCTACATTCAATACACGCTTATGGCGATCCTGGGGGGCTTTCTGGCCATCCACGGCGGCGCGGTCACCGTGGGGGCCCTGATGAGCTTTCTGCTGCTGACCCGGAGCTTCAACCAGCCCATTGGCCAGGTGTCCAACCAGGTCAACGCCATCGTCATGGCGCTGGCGGGGGCGGAGCGGATCTTTGCGCTCATGGACGAGAAGCCGGAGGAGGACCAGGGTTACGTGACCCTGTGCAACGTCTGCCGCAGGCCCGACGGAACCCTGGACGAGTGCCGGGCCCGCACCGGCCTTTGGGCCTGGAAGCATCCCCATCGGGACAGCGGCACCGTGACCTACACGGAGCTCCGCGGCGAAATCACCATGGATGACGTGGATTTCGGCTATGAGCCTGACAAACCCGTGCTGCACAACGTGACCCTATACGCCAAGCCGGGCCAAAAGGTGGCCTTTGTGGGAGCCACCGGCGCCGGCAAAACCACCATCACCAACCTGCTCAACCGATTTTACGACATCGCAGACGGAAAAATCCGGTACGACGGCATCAACATCAATAAAATCCGCAAGCCGGACCTGCGCCGGTCCCTGGGGATCGTGCTCCAGGACACCAGCCTGTTCACCGGCACGGTGCTGGAGAATATCCGCTACGGCAATCTGGACGCCACGGAGGAGGCATGCATCCAGGCGGCCAAGCGAGCAAACGCCCACGATTTCATCACCCGCTTGCCCAAGGGCTATCAGACGGAGCTGTCCGGAGACGGCGGCAGCCTGAGCCAGGGCCAGCGGCAGCTGCTGGCCATTGCCCGGGCCGCGGCGGCGGACCCGCCGGTGATGATTCTAGACGAGGCCACCTCCTCCATTGATACCCGGACCGAGGCCCTGGTCCAGAAGGGCATGGACGCCCTTATGGAGGGCCGAACGGTGTTCGTCATCGCCCACCGGCTCTCCACGGTGCGCAACGCTGACTGCATCATGGTGCTCGACCACGGCAGGATTATCGAACGGGGCACCCATGAGAGCCTCATTGCAAAGGGCGGCACCTATTACCAGCTCTACACCGGCGCTTTTGAATTGGAATGAGAAAATGGTATGTTTACACAAAAATAACTGAAAATATTCAGCAATAATTACTATTTTTTCCCCAAATCGCCTCTTGACCGCCGGCCTTGGCTATGGTACCATCAATCCAATGATGCAGCGGCCGTTTTCGCCTGTCGGGCACCTGTCGGGAACGACCTGCGGTCGTTCCGCCGGACCCCTGTAGGGAACGGTCCTTCGATGATGCGCCTGTAGGGGCGGCCTTTGGCCGCCCGCCGGGCTCCTGTAGGGAACGACCTGCGGTCGCCCGCGGGCGTGCAAAGCACGCCCCTACAGCGTGCAGTGTGGTTTCGGGGGTGTAGGGGCGACCTGCGGTCGCCCGCGGGCGTGCA
>CBCTHM010000061.1:0-5222 GCA_965146675.1 uncultured Eubacteriales bacterium
ATTCCCACTCGATTGTAGCTGGTGGTTTTGAGGTAATGTCATAAACCACGCGGTTGACGCCGCGAACCCGATTGATGATTTCACCTGAAATTTTGTCCAGGAGCTCATAGGGGATTCTCGCCCACTGGGCCGTCATAAAATCTGTGGTGGTCACGGCCCGCAGGGCCAGGGTGAAATCGTAGGTCCTGCCGTCGCCCATAACGCCCACGGACCGCGTGTCGGTTAACACCGCAAAGTACTGGCCGATTTGCTGGCTCACCCCCGACCGCTCCAGCTCCTGCCGAAAAATTGCATCGGCCTCCTGCAGCGTTGCCACCTTCTCCCGCGTCACTTCTCCAATGACGCGGATCGCCAGTCCAGGCCCCGGGAAGGGCTGCCGGTTCACCACAGCATCCGGCAGGCCCATGGCACGTCCCAGTTCCCGCACCTCATCCTTGAACAGCAGACGCAACGGCTCAATAATTTCCCGGAAATCCACATGCTCCGGCAAGCCACCCACATTATGGTGGCTCTTGATAACCGCGGCCGCCCCTGTACCGGACTCAATGACGTCCGGATAAATGGTCCCCTGGGCCAAAAAATCAACCTGCCCGATTTTCCGGGCTTCCGCTTCAAAAACCCGGATAAATTCTTCGCCAATGATTTTTCGCTTGGCCTCTGGCTCCGTAACCCCAGACAAGCGGCTCAAAAACCGGGACGATGCGTCCACCCGTACGAAGCGCAGGTCCAGATTGGAAAACGCAGCCTCCACCTGATCGGCCTCCTGCTTGCGCAGCAGACCATGATCCACAAAAATGCAGGTGAGCTGGCTGCCCACCGCCCGGCTTAAAAGCGCCGCAGCCACAGAACTGTCCACGCCGCCGGAGAGCCCCAGCAGCACCTTCCCATCCCCGATTTTCCGGCGCAGCTGCTCCGTTGCGGTCTCTAGGTAATCCTCCATCACCCATTCTCCCCGGGCGCCGCAGACCCGGTAGAGAAAGTTTTGCAGCATTTCCATTCCCCGGTCCGTGTGCGCAACCTCCGGGTGGAACTGGACGCCGTACAGGCCCCGCTCCTGGCAGGACATGGCCGCCGTGGGGCAGACCTCCGTCCAGGCGGACACGGAAAAGCCCGGAGGCACCTGCGCAATATAATCCCCGTGGCTCATCCATGTGATGGTTTCCTCCGGGAAGTCCCGGAAGAGCTGGTCCCGGACGTCCAAACTGGTCACCGTGCGCCCATATTCCCGGGCGTGGTCTGCGCCGGCCTCTGCAACCTTGCCGCCCAGCTCCTGGGCCATGAGCTGGCATCCATAACAAATTCCCAAAACCGGGAGCCCTAGATCGAAAAAGCCGGTTGCCAGGCGGGGCGCTTGAGAGCCGTATACACTGTTGGGCCCCCCGGTTAGAATAATCCCAATGGGGTCAAAGGCGCGTATTTCATCTAGGGTCATACGCTGAGCCGGCTTTACCTCGCAATACACATGACATTCCCGCACCCGCCGGGCAATAAGCTGGTTATATTGGCCGCCGAAATCTAAAATCAATACTTTCTGCATGTCTCAATCCTCCCGGAATTCAAAGCCGTGTTCATCCGCCGCATCAATAATTGCCAGGGATTTTAAAGGATAGCCCGCGGCGCGGAGCCTGTCTCCCCCATGCTGGAAGCCCTTTTCCACCGCTACGCCGATGCCCGCCAGGGACGCGCCGGCCTGCTGCACGATGTCGATCAGACCTCGCAGCGCCTCGCCTCGGGCCAGGAAATCATCCACAATCAGAACGCGGTCCGCGGCGGTAATCCAATCCCTGGAGGCGATCAGCGTCACCTTTTTGTGGTACGTATAAGAAAAAATATCACTCTGATACAGACCGCCCTCGATGTTGTCGCTCTTTGCTTTTTTGGCAAATACCATGGGAACACCGTATTGATAGGAACAGACTGCAGCCAGAGCGATACCGCTGGCCTCTGCCGTGAGGAGCTTGGTTACGCCGCTGAGATCAAATTGCTGGGCGAATTCCTCCGCCAGTTGGCCCAGGAACCGGGTGTCGACCTGGTGGTTCAAAAAGCCGTCTACCTTGACAATACCGCCGGGTAGGATGCGGCCTTCCTGCCGGATACGCGCCTTGAGTGCTTCCATGACCAGACCCTCATTTCGTTTAATTTGGTACTATTATCGCCAATATATCCAAAAAACGCAAGGTGATATTTCAGGAAATTTTGCGGCGGTTTCCAATTTTTCCTTATGAAACATGTACAAATTCAGAAAAATTTTAAAATGTCCATGGATTCACAGCAGGCAAAATTCAATCGCACGTAATTTTGATGCCGATTTTGTGGAGGTATGTCCTTATATTGCGGGCGCCCCAAAAGAAACCGTCGGGCTTTGTGAAAAGTTGCAAGTTGCAAAAAATGCCTCTTGTGTTATAATGATGGGAGAAAACGCACGTATACCCATTATTTAGGAGGATGTAACATGGCAGAAACGAAGAAAATCCCCCAGCGCTCCCAAGTCGCGGCTGAGGACACCTGGGCAATAGAGGATATCTATGCCACAGATAACCTCTGGTTTCAAGACCTGGAAAAGGCCAAGGAAATGACCAAACAGGCCGCTTCCTTTGCCGGAAAACTGCGACAATCTCCGAAAAACTTGCTGGAATATCTCCAACTGACGGAGAAAATGGCGGTTTTATCCGACAATCTCGGCAACTATGCGTTCCGGAAGTCCGATGAGGACGCCCGAGTGGCCAAATATCAGGACATGGTAGGCAAGTGCATGAGCGCCATGGTGGATTACCAAGCGGCCACCAGCTTTGACGTGCCTGAGATTCTCGCCCTCCCAGAGGAAACGCTGCGCGCCTTTTATACCCAGGAGCCAGGCCTGGAGCGGTACCGCCGGTACTTAAACGACATCCGCCGCAAACGGGAGCACGTTTTGACGCCGCCTGAGGAACGTCTCCTGGCCGCGGCCGGGGAGATGGCCAACGCGCCGGACCAGATTTACGGCATGTTCGCCGACGCGGACCTGAAATTTCCGGATGCCGTGGACAGCCAGGGCGCTCTCCATCCCCTCTCCCAGGGCACCTATATCTCCTACATGGAGAGTCCGGACCGGGCGCTGCGCAAAAGCGCCTTTGAAAACCTATATCAAACCTTCGGCGGCTATCGAAACACGTTGGCCTCCGTACTCTCCTCTCAGGTCAAGCAGCTGCAGTTTTTCGCCCAATCCAGAAAATACGCCTCCTCTTTGGACGCGTCCCTGGACGCAACCAATGTACCCACCTCCGTGTACCGCAACTTGATTGAGGCGGTTCACCAAAACATGGATAAAATGTACCGGTATGTGGACCTGCGCAAAAAGCTCCTGGGGGTGGAGGAGCTGCATATGTACGACCTGTACACGCCCCTGGTGTCTGGCGCGGACGGGAAGATCCCCTTTGCCCAGGCCAAAGATACGGTATTCGACGCCCTGGCGCCGCTGGGCGAGAAATACCGGACTATTTTGAAAGAGGGGTTCGACCACCGCTGGATTGACGTGTATGAAAACGAGGGCAAGCGCTCCGGCGCCTACTCCGCCGGCGCCAAGGTCCATCCCTTCGTTTTGCTAAACTACTCCGGTACCCTGGACAGCCAATTTACGCTGGCCCACGAGATGGGGCATGCCTTGCATTCCTATCTGTCCAATCACACCCAAAATCCCATCGATGCGGAGTATGTCATTTTTGTAGCGGAGGTAGCCTCCACCTGCAACGAGGCCCTGCTGATGGAATACCTGCTGAACAAGACCACGGACCGGAAGGAACGGGCCTATCTCATCAATCACTTCTTGGAGCAGTTCCGCACCACGTTGTACCGTCAGACCATGTTTGCCGAGTTTGAGCTAAACATTGGGGAGCTGGCTCAGAAGGGTGAAAGCCTGACCGCGGAAGTTCTCTGCGCGGAATACCGGCGGCTCAACCGGCTGTACTTTGGCGACAATATCGTGCTGGATGAGGAAATCGACATGGAGTGGGCCCGGATTCCCCATTTCTATTATAATTACTACGTGTTCCAGTACGCCACCGGCTATTCCGCCGCCATCGCCCTGTCCCGCCGCATTCTGCGGGAAGGCGAGGCCGCCGTACAGGATTACCTGGGCTTCCTCTCCGGCGGCTGCAGCAAGAGTCCCATCGACCTGCTGAAGGGCGCAGGTGTGGATATGACCACCGCGGCTCCGGTCAACCAGGCCCTGTCCCTCTTTGGCGAGCTTCTGGATGAGATGGAGCAGCTCATGCAAGGGTGAGCGATGCCAGATATTTTTATCCCCACGCTGCACACCTTCGCCATGGATAACGTCTTTACCGGCTCCTGCGGCTCGTTCCGGTTTCGCATTGCCCCCAATGTGGTCATGCTCAGCCAAAAAGAGGTGAATATGGAGGCCAGCTCCATGCTGGCGGAGTATTGGCACGGCCCTCTGTGCTATGAGAAAAGCCAAGTAAAGGGCTCACAGTCCTTCCCGATGAGCGAGCAGGGCAGACTGGAGATGAAGGCCTGGCTGGAAGATAACGCGGCCCGTGATTAAACGCCGTCCAATTCACCGCAAATTTCTAATACAAAGGCCGGTTCCGCCTTGGAACCGGCCTTTTACACTTTTCATTATAGACACAGCAGGGGCGGCCTGCGGCCGCCCGCGGGCAAGCGAAGCTCGCCCCTACAAAATATCTCACGACGGTGCGTTGTAGGGGCGGCCTGCGGCCGCCCGCGGGCGAGCGAAGCTCGCCCCTACGGAATATCTCACGACGGTGCGTTGTAGGGGCGGCCTGCGGCCGCCCGCGGGCGAGCAAAGCTCGCCCCTACGGAATATCTCACAACGGTGCATTGTAGGGGCGGCCTGCGGCCGCCCGCGGGCGAGCAAAGCTCGCCCTACAGAATATCTCACGACGGTGCATTGTAGGGGCGGCCTGCGGCCGCCCGCGGGTGAGCAAAGCTCGCCCCTACGGAATATCTCACGGCAGTGCGTTGTAGGGGTGGCCTGCGGCGGCCTGCGGCCGCCCGCGGGCGAGCAAAGCTCGCCCCTACAGAATATCTCACGACGGTGCATTGTAGGGGCGGCCTGTGACCACCCATGGGCGAGCAAAGCTCGCCCTACAGAATATCTCACGGCGGTGCATTGTAGGGGCGGCCTGCGGCCGCCCGCGGGCGAGCAAAGCTCGCCCCTACGGAATATCTCACGGCAGTGCGTTGTAGGGGCGGCCTGCGGCCGCCCG
>CBCTHM010000062.1:0-5213 GCA_965146675.1 uncultured Eubacteriales bacterium
CTACAGCCGCGCCATCGAAAGACATCCCGTAGGGGCGTGCTTTGCACGCCCGCGGGCGACCGCAGGTCGCCCCTACACCCCCAAAACCACACTGCACGCTGTAGGGGCGTGCTTTGCACGCCCGCGGGCGACCGCAGGTCGCCCCTACACCCCCGAACGGCACTGCTCTGTGTAGGGGCGTGCTTCGCACGCCCGCGGGCGACCGCAGGTCGCCCCTACACCCCCGAAACCACACAGCCCTCTGTAGGGGCGTGCTTTGCTCGCCCGCGGAACGACCAAAGGTTGTTCCTTACAGGGGAAGACGGGCGAGCGCTGCTCGCCCCTACATCCCATGGCTAAGAACGTTCCCCCGGCGGGCGGCTCCAGCAGGCCTCACATCATGTGCTCCTCGGCGCAATCGTCCACCACCCGCACGCCCATTTCCTCCCGGCTGGCCACCGGAAATTTGGCGATGCTGGTCTGGTCGAATTTTGGGCACAGGCGATTCTCCGGGTTGACCCGCAGGCAGTCGTCGGACGGCTCTTTTTTGTCTTGGTTCGGCATTCTATCACCTCCCCTTACAGGTTGCCCCAATTTCCCGGGCCTAGCCGGGTCCCACGACACGCCTGGCGCCTGGGTTTTGTCGATTTTTCCCGGCTCCAGGCCGGGTTCGGTTGCATAAACGGGGAAATTGGTATATAATAACCCCAAAGCGGCTGAAAAAGCTGAGCTTTTTCGGCGGGAGGCGGCGAAGCCGCCGCCTTCAATTTGCCGTGATTGAGGAGTAAGCTATGGATTTGCGATTGCTGGCAGTGGGCGACGTGGTGGCCGACTGCGGCGTTTCCATGATTGAAAAGCATCTGCCCCGGCTCCGCCGGGAGCTCCAGGCGGACTTTACCGTGGTCAACGGGGAGAACGCGGCGGGCCTGGGCATCACCCCGGACCAGGCGGAGGCCGTTCTGTCCGCTGGGGCCGACGTCATCACCCTGGGCAACCACACCTTCGGCCGCCGGGAGATCTGTTCCTACCTGGACGACTGCCCCCGGATTCTGCGACCGGATAACCTGGCCCCGCAACTCCCCGGCCGGGGCCGGGGCCTGTTCGACTCCCCGGCGGGGCCCGTGGCGGTGCTGGACCTCATCGGCCGGTGCCACATGGACTACGGCCCGGACAATCCCTTTTTGCTGGCCGACCGGGTGCTGCGGGAGCTGGACACCCCGCTGGTGCTGGTAGAAATCCACGGGGAGGCCACCTCGGAGAAGCTGGCCATGGGCTATATGTTGGATGGGCGGGCCTCCGCGGTCTGGGGTACTCACACCCACGTGCCCACGGCGGATTTGCAGATTTTGCCCAAGGGCACGGGCTATGTGACGGACCTGGGCATGACGGGCCCCCGGATCTCTGTGCTGGGTATCCGGCCCGACCTGTCCGTGGCCCGGTTCCGGGGGGACCTGGCGGGCCGGTACCAGCCGGCCCCGGGTCCCGGCAAGCTGGAGGGGGCCCTGTTCACCATAGACGCCTGCACCGGCCGGTGCAGAGAAACCCAACGGGTGATGGTATATGATTAGAATTTTGCACAGCGCGGACCTGCATCTGGGCTCCCGGTTCCAGGGCCTGGACCCGGAGCTGGCGGTCCAGCGGAGAAAGCAGCTCCTGGAGGTGCCGGACCGCCTGGCGGACCTGTGCCTGGAGCGGGACTGCCAGCTCCTGTTCCTGGCCGGGGATTTGTTTGACCGGCCGGAGGGAGACCGGGAAGGGGCCGAGCGCCTGGCCCTGGCTCTGGAGCGGGCTGGGGTCCCCGCGTTCCTAGCCCCGGGCAATCACGACCCCTTTGGAGCTGGCTCTCCCTACCAGAACTTCCCCTGGCCGGGGAACGTACATATTTTTACCCAGCCCAGTGTTTCCTCCGTGGCCCTGCCGGAGCTGGACTGCCGGGTCTGGGGCGCCGGCTTCCAGAGCATGGACTGCCCCGGCCTCCTGGAGGGCTTCCGGGCCGCAGGGCCGGAGGCGGTGCAGCTGCTGGTGCTCCACGGGGACCCCACCCGGGCGGACTCCCCCTGCTGCCCCGTCACGCGGGCCCAGGCGGCGGATGCCGGGGTGCAGTACCTGGCATTGGGGCACATTCATAAGGCGGGCCAATTTCAGGCGGGCCGGACCCTGTGCGCCTGGCCGGGCTGCCCCATGGGTCGGGGGTTCGACGAGACCGGGGTCAAGGGCGCGTATGTGACGGAGGTGGACCGGGAAAAGGCCCGGGCGGCGTTCGTCCCACTGGACGGGGGGCGGTATGAGGACCTGGCCGTGGAGGCGGGTCCGGACCCCCTGGAGTCAATTTTAAACGCCCTGCCTTTGGATACCGCCCGGGATATTTACCGCATCACCCTGACCGGCACCGCGGCGGAAGTGGACCTGGAGGCCCTGGCCGCCCGGCTGGAGGACCGGTTTCTCTGCCTGCGCCTGCGGGACCGCACAACGCCCCCGGAGGACCTGTGGGAGCGGGCGGACCAGGACAGTTTGGAGGGCCTCTACTTCCGGCTGCTGCGGGAGGCCCTGACCGGCGCGGACGAGAGGACCCGGGAGGCCCTGACCCTGGCCGCCCGGCTCAGCCGCCGGATTTTGGACGGGAGGGAGGTGTACCTGCCGTGAGAATTCTCTCCATGACTGCCACCTTTGGCAACCTGGACCACCGGACCCTGACCCTGGAGCCGGGGCTCAACGTGATCACCGCCCCCAACGAGTGGGGGAAATCCACCTGGTGCGCCTTTTTGCAGGCCATGCTCTACGGCGTGGACACCGGGCAGAAGGCCAGAAAGGGCCTGATTCCAGATAAGGAGAAATACAAGCCCTGGTCCGGCCGGCCCATGGCGGGCTCCATGGAGCTGGAGTGGCAGGGCAGGCGCGTTACCATAGAGCGCAGGACCAAAGCACGGGTGCCCCTGGGGGAGTTCCGGGCCTTTGAGACGGATACCGGGCTGCCGGTGAAAGAGCTCACCGCGGACACCTGCGGAGAACGCCTTCTGGGCGTAGAGCGCAGCGTGTACCTGCGCAGCGGCTTTCTGCGGCAGGCGGACCTGCCCGTGACCCAGGACGAGGCCCTGAGCCGCCGGCTCAACGCCCTGGTCACCACGGGCGACGACAGCGCCGCGGGCCCCGCGCTGGAAAAGCAGCTCCGGGACCTGAAAAACAAATGTCAGTACAATAAATCCGGCCTGCTGCCCCAGGCCCGGGAGGCGCTGGAGGAGAAGCGGCGGCAGCTCCGCGTCCTGGAGGACCTGGACGCCCGCGACCGGTCCCTCCGGGAGGCTATGGCGGAGCTGGAGCGCCGGGCCCAGGCCCTGGAGGCGCATCAGAGGGTCCTGGAGGCCCAGGAAAATGAAAAGAAGCTGCACCGGGTCCAGGAGGCCCGGCAGGCGGAGCAGGCGGCGGAAGCCGCCTTGGCACAGGCGGAGCGGCGGTGCCAGGGCCTTTGCCCCCGGCAGGAGGCGGAGCGCCGCCTTTTGGAGCTGGACCGGCTGCAGGAGGCCCGGCGAGACCTGGAGCTGGAGGCGGCCATGGAGCCCCCGGCGCCGGAGCCGCCCTCCGGGGCCCCGGCCTTTGCCGGACGCACCGGGGAGGAGGCGGTCCGGCAGGCGGAGCAGGATTTCGAGCTCTGGCGGCGCGGCCAGGCAGCGGCCCGCGGCGGCAGCCTGCTGTTGTGGCTTTTGGCCGGAATTTGCCTGGCGGGCGGGACAGCCCTGGCCCTGCTGCTGGCTCCGCCCTTTTCCTATGTGGGCTTTGGCCTGCTGGCCGCGGCGCTGGGCCTCGGGGTGGGGGCTCTGCTGCGCCGGGTCCGGCAGCGGTTTCAGGCAAAGCGGCAGGCGGCGCTGGAGCGGGAGCTGCTGAGCCGGTATGAGGCCGGCTCCCTGGAGGAGCTGCTCCAACTGGCCCGGGATTATAGCGACCAGGCCGCATCCTACGCCGCGGAGCTCGCTGGAGCGGCGGCCCGGCGGCAGGAGCTGGCGGCCCGGCGGCAGACGCTGGACCAGCAGCTGCAGAGCCTTTCCGGCGGGGACGAGCAGGCCCAGCGGCGGACGCTTTTGGAGACGGTGCAGGCCTGGGACGCCTGGGCGGACGCCCAGCGGGCGGGTATGCAGGCGCGCAGACATCGGGAGGCCATGGAGGCCATGGCCGAGGGCCTGTCTCAGCAGGCAGAGCCCCGGGAGGACCCCCTGACTCTGCCGCCGGAGGAGACGCGGGCGGTTCTGACCCGGGTCCGGGGGCAGCTGGTGGAAACGCGCTCCAAGCTGGACGCCTGCCGGGGCCAGGCCCTGGCCCTGGGCGACCGGGACCGGATTGAGGCTCAGGCAGAGGCCTTGGAGGACCGGGTGGCCCAGTTGGAGACCTATTATATTGCCCTGGAGCGGGCCTTGGCGGCGCTGGAGCAGGCCCGGCGGACCTTGCAAAGCCGGTTTGCACCCCGGATCACCGCTCAGGCTCGGGAGATTCTGGGACAGCTCACGGACGGGCGCTACGACCGGCTGCTGTGGGAGCAGGATTTGTCCCTGTCCGCAGGAGCCCGGGGGGAGGACACCCTCCGCCCGGCCTTGTGGCGCAGCGACGGCACGGCGGACCAATTGTACCTGGCGCTGCGCCTGGCGGTGAGCCGGGAGCTGCTGGGGGACGAGGCGCCCCTGGTGCTCGACGACGCGCTCATCCGGTTTGACGACCGCCGTCTGGCCGCGGCCCTGGACCTGCTGCGGCGGGAGGGGCGGCGGCGGCAGATTCTCTTATTCACCTGCCAGGGCCGGGAGGCGGCCTGTCTGCCGGAAGGCGCGCCGTCACAGGGGCCACGCCTTCCGGGTCCGGTTTGAGTCGGAGGCATGGAGGGGCGGCCTTTGGCCGCCAGGCAGGAATAAAACAGCCGGTTTTGCGGCGAATGGGGCCGCCGGTGCACATTGCACCGGCGGCTTTTTTGCGCGCTAGGGCGATTTCGCTTCCTCCCACTGCCGATTTGCGCGGGCCGGGGAATCAGCTTCTCCCTGGTCGGGGCGCAGGAGGGAGTCATAAAGGTCTGTCGAAGGCAGGCTTTTTTGTTTTGTAGTTGTTTTTATCCATAAAATTATACGACAAAAATTATTAAAATCCAGGAATCAATTTTGTATAATCAAGGCATAAAATGTCAAGGCGGTGTTCATATGTTTTTGATTGATAAGCAGTTTTCAAATGCAAATATCTCTCGTACCGTGCGATTTCCGGAT
>CBCTHM010000063.1:0-5185 GCA_965146675.1 uncultured Eubacteriales bacterium
AAAGAAATCGCAAAGGGGCCCCGCAAAACCGCAAGGTTTTGTGGGGAGAGGAGGAGCAAGGAAGCGGGCGCAGGTTTCCCCAACCGGGGGAACCGGAGCTGAGCGGACTTTGCTCCGACGAGGCGAGCTGTGCTCGCCCGCGGAACGACCGCAGGTCGTACCCTACAGCCCACGGTCGATAGTGCCTCATAGAGGCAAGCTTTGCATACACACGGGCGGCCTAAGGCCGCCGTAAGCCGGTGATACGGCCCTAAAACGGACCAAATTGACGGCACGGTTTTCCAACCAGCCTGGCCCGTGCTTCACTCAGATCGCGTATAACGCCAGGCGTTCGGTCAGCGTCGTGACCAGAGCCGGCCTATCTACCTGCAGAATTACCGTGCAATTGGGCGAATCCGATTCAAAATTCGCCAGGGTTCGGCCCAACTGCGGCCCGTCCTCCGTGACCACCTGGACCCGAGCGGACTGCCCTTGGAACAGCTCCGGATAGCCCAGGCAGAGTACAGGACAGGGGTCGTGCATGGCAAGGCCCGGAGCCCCCGCGGCTAAGACCCGGCCCAGCGCCCGGCTCTGCATCTGCCGGAGTGCTGTTATTTGGGGCGCCCGGCAGGCCGTTAGGTTGTCCAGCTCTTCCCGGGTCAGGTAAGCCCGGGTGGTCACATCCAGGCCGCACATCACCAGAGGGACCTGGGCGGAGAAGACCTGCTGGGCCGCCTCCGGGTCCGCATAGACGTTGAATTCAGCCCAGGGGGTGCGGTTACCGCCCTGGACGGCGCCGCCCATGAGCAGGACCCGGGCCAAAAGCCCTGGCAAATCCGGGTGCAGGGCAAAGGCCGTGGCCACGTTGGTCAGAGGCCCCAGGGCGACGAGATGCAGTTGCCCCGGCGCCCGGCGGGCCGCCTGATACAGACCCTCCCAGGCAGGGGCCGACTCTGGCGGCAGGCCGGGGTCCGGCAGGACCACGCCCCCCAGACCGTCCGGCCCGTGAAAAAAGCTGGCGTCGATGGGCGCCCGGCGCAAAGGGCGGGCGGCTCCGGCGTACACGGGGCAGTCTGAGTCCATGAGCGCTCGGAGCTTGAGCAGATTGACGCAGGTTTTCTCCAGGGCCACGTTTCCGGCCACGGCAGATAAGCCCCGTAGGCAGACCGACTCCATCTGCCGGGCCAAAAGCAGAGCGACCGCGTCGTCTACCCCGGGATCGCAGTCTATCCAAATGGGAATGGGTTCCATATTACCTCCTGATATTCAGCGGCGGGCACAGGCCCGCCGCGCTTTTTTATGCCATGGTCAGGGGCCTAGCCCGGCGGCGCTGACTGCGTACTACCACGTAGACCATCATGACCACGGTGATGACGTAGGGGATCATGGAGGTCAGGTTGGCGTTGACGTTGTAGTCCTGGAGCCGGTAGCCCAGGGCGTCGAAAAAGCCGAACATCAGGGCGGCCAGATAGACCTTGCCGGGATTGGCTCCGCCAAAGATTACGCAGGCAAAGGCAACAAAACCCCGGTTGTTGCTCATACCCTCGGAGAACATGGTCACGTTGCCCAGGGCCAGCTGCGCCCCGGCCAAACCGCAGAAGGCCCCGCAAAGCACGGAGGACAGCCACTGCATCCGGGTGGGGCTGATGCCGGCGGTGCGCAGGGTCCCGGGCTGCTCCCCAGCGGCCCGGACCCAGAATCCCCAGGGCGTGCGGTACACAAGAAGCCACATCAAAAGCACCAAGCCCCAGGTCAGGAAGATAAACACAGAGCTCTCGTCCAGCACCTGCCCCAGAAAGGGAATGCGCCGCAAGAAGGGCAGCTCTACCGTGGGCAGACCGACCACGGGCCGGTCCGCCGTGCCCTGGAAGGTGCCCTTTACCTGGAATAGAGACCGCAGGAGAAATACCGTCAGGCCCCCGGCGAAGATATTCAGGGCCGTGCCGATGATGAATTCGTCGCTTTTGAACTTTACCACAAACAGGGCGAAGAACACTCCTGTGAGGATGCCCCCCAGCACCGCCGCCAGCAGGCCCAGCCAGGCCGAGCCCGTGACCCAGCTCACGGCCACGGCAGTGAAGGAGCCCATGAGAATCATGCCGTCCATGCCGATGTTCATGATGCCCGCGTGCTCCGTCATCAGGCCGCCCATGGCCGCCAGGCCCACAGGCGTGGCGCTGCGGAGCATCTGCCGGAACAGACCCGCTGTAAACAGATTACCCATTTTGCTGAGCCTCCAATCGGGCGCCGGCCTCCCGCTGCGCCCGAGACCGGGCGCGGCGGGCGCGGAACGACGCTGTGATGCCGCTCTCCGCCGCCATAAAGAAAATGATCACGGACTGAATGATGCGGTACAGCTCCCCAGGCACCCCAGCGTTGAGCTCCATGCCCATAGAGCCGATGCGCAGGAAGGCGAAGAGCACGCTCATGGCCACGATGCCCACAGGGTTGTAGCGCATGATCATGGCCACCAGCAGGCCGTCAAAGTAAAATTCGTTGCTGATGCCGTCCTGATAGCTGCCCTTGAGGCCGTAAACCTCAAACATGCCCACCAGGCCGCACATAGCCCCGGAGCAGACCATGGCCCAGATGGTGACGGTGTCCACCTTGAGCCCGGAGAAAAAGGCGAAGCGGCTGTTTTGGCCGATCATACGCATCTCATAGCCCTTGGCGGTTTTGCTCATGACATACCAAACCAGCAGCGCCACCACCGCTGCGGCAAAAATGGCGGTGGTCAGGGAGGAGCCGGAAATCAGGGGGGTGAATCGGAGGTGGGCCGCCAGGGTCTCCGTGCCGGAGACCCGGTTGCCCTGGCTGGTCTTCCAGGGACCGCTGGAGAGGTAGGCGCAAAGGTAGATGGCGATGGAGTTGAGCATGATGGTTGTGATAACTTCGTTGACCTTCAGCTTTACCTTCAGAACGCCAGGTACCCAGGCGTAAAAGCCGCCCGCGACTATGGCGCCCAGAGCCGCCAAGGGAACCACCAGCCAGGCCGAGCAGCCGGCCAGCCGGGCCCCCACATAGGCCGAGACGATGGCGCCCAGGTAGAGCTGGCCCTCGCCGCCCACATTGAAGATACCCACCCGGGCGCCCAGGGCGCAGGCCAAGCCCGTGAGCCCCAGGACCATGGTGTACTCCAGGGTGTTGCCAAACTGCCGCCTGGTGAAGGCGGCGGTGAAAAATTCCCCCAGGCTGTCGCAGCCCGTGGCGCCCCGGAGAAGCTCCCGGTAGGCGGCTGCAGGCGAAAAGCCCGCGGCCTGCATGATAACGGCGCCTACCCCCAGGGCCAGGCCAACGGACAGGGCCAGGGAGAGAAAATAGCCCCAGTCCAGCTGTCTGCGCCGTTTAACAGGTTCCGTCATGATTTGCCTCCTCCCGCCGGTCGCCGGTCATGTAATAGCCCAGCTCCTCTTTTGTGATGTCCCCGGCCTGAAATTCACCGGTGATCCGCCCCTCGTAGAGGGTGATCATCCGGTCCGACAACCGGAACAGTTCGTCCAGGTCCGCCGAGCACAGCAAAATAGCGCAGCCCTGCTTCCGTTTTTCCATGATGTGCCGGTGAATGAACTCCATGGCCCCGATGTCCACCCCCCGGGTGGGCTGGGAGATCACCAGCACCGGCGTGTCAAAGGAGAACTCCCGGGCGATGACCACCTTCTGCACATTGCCGCCGGAGAGGCTGCCCACAGGGGTATTGATGCCTGGCGCCCTTATGTCGTAGCGCTGAAAGACGGTCTGAGCATAGCGCCGGATGGGCCCTGGACGCAGGTGAAAGCCCAGATGGGTAAAGGCCGGCAGCCGGTGCTTACCCATGAGTAGGTTGTCCTGGATGTCCGCGGGTCTGGACACGCCAGTTAACAGCCGGTCCTCGGGCACGTGGGCCAAGCCCAGCGCCCGAATCTGCCCCGGGGTTTTGCCTCGGATGGATTGGCCCTGAATCAGCACATCCCCACCCTGGAGCCGGCGCATGCCGGTGACGGCCTCCAGGAGCTCCGACTGCCCGTTGCCTTCGATGGCGGCGATGCCCAAGACCTCGTGGGCCCGGACCTCCAGGCAGACGCCCCGCACCGCGGGCAGCCCCCGGTCGTCCGCGACCTCCAGACCCCGGATCGCGATCAGGGGCGCCCCAGGGGATCCGTCCTTGGGAAACGGCGCGTGCAGCACCTCCCTACCCACCATTTTGGAGGCCAAAAGCCGCTCGTTGACATGCTGCGTTTCCTCCACGAAAACCAGACGCCCCTGGCGCATGACGCCCACCCGGTCGGAGACGGCCATGACCTCGTAGAGCTTGTGGGTGATGAGAATCACCGTCATGTCCTTTTTCCGCACCATGTCCCGCAAAATAGCGAAGAGCTCCCCGGTTTCCTGGGGGGTCAGCACTGCCGTGGGCTCGTCCAGAATGAGAACATCGGCCCCCCGGTATAGGGTTTTGAGGATCTCCACCCGCTGCTGCAGGCCCACGCTGAGTTCCCGGACCACGGCGTCCGGGTCCACCCGCAGGCCGTAGGCCTGGGTGAGCGCACGGACCTGAGCGGTCGCGGCCCGGCGGTCGCAGAAAATCCCCGCGCGCCGGGGCTCCCGACTCAGCACGATGTTTTGCGTTACGGTAAAGGAAGGCACCAGCATGAAGTGCTGGTGTACCATGCCTACCCCCAGGCCGATGGCGGTTTTGGGGCTAAAGTGGGACACCGCTTGCCCCTTGATGCGCAGGCGGCCCCCTGTGGGGGTGTGGATGCCGTAAAGAAGGTTCATCAGGGTGCTTTTGCCAGCGCCGTTTTCCCCCACCAGGGCGAAAATCTCCCCTTTTTGGATTTCCAGGGTCACGTCGTCGTTGGCTAGCACGCCGGGAAACTGCATGCTGATATGTTCCATTTGTACCACGGGTTCCGGCAAAACGCCACCTCCCTTTTATAAAATTTTTGCATTATGCGGGGATCGACCGCAGGCCGCTCTGCATGAGGAACCCACCGGTTTCAGCCTGTAGGGGCGTGCTTTGCACGCCCGTCTTCCCCTGTAGGGAACGACCTTTGGTCGTTCCGCGGGCGAGCACAGCTCGCCCCTACGGGATGTCTTTCGGTGGTACGCCTGTAGGGGCGTGCTTTGCACGCCTGTCTTCCCCTGTCGGGAACGACCTTTGGTCGTTCCGCGGGCGAGCACAGCTCGCCCCTACGGGATGTCTTTCGGTGGTACGCCTGTAGGGGCGTGC
>CBCTHM010000064.1:0-4613 GCA_965146675.1 uncultured Eubacteriales bacterium
CCGCGGGCGACCGCAGGTCGCCCCTACAAAGGGCCGGCGGAACGACCGCAGGTCGTTCCCTACATCCAGATTTGGGGAATCTTTCTGCGGACGGCCACAGGTCGCCTCAACCTGACAAAACGAGTTTCGCCAGGTTGGGCAGGGTTTTCAAACCAGTTTGAAAACCCTTGGATTGCACGAGAAAGGGAACCCTGACGGTTCCCTTTCTCTCTGTTCCTCCTTCCGAACCCTTTGGCCTTGTACACCCCCTGTCGTTCCGTTACAGGGGGGGGCTGGGCGGGCGCAGTTATTCCCCTGTGGACTGCATGGTTGCGCTGGGGGGCAGGCAGGCGCCGTTTTCACACACGTAATAGGCGGTTTTGCCGTCCAGAAGGGGGTAGCCAGGGCCCTTTGTCACCTGGAAGGCCCAGTCGGAGCGGATGCGCAAATCCGCCAGATCCCGGGGATCCCCCAGGGCGCAGGTCACCTTCTTCACCGGCAGGGCGGACCAGAGGTAGAAGCCGTAGCCTGTGGGATGCTGCGCGGCGTAGCCATTGAGAAATCGATTCTGGGCCTGGGCTCGTTCCTCCAGCTCCGTATCCTCTGTGAGTAGGGCCAGCCGGGTCAGGTTATAGGCCATAACTGAGTTTCCCGAGGGCAGCGCGCCGTCCCAGGTCTCCTTTCGCCGGGCGATGAGGCGCTCGTTCTCCGGGCCGGAGAAGAAAAAGCCCCCCTGGTCCGAATCCCAAAACAGCGTCCATGCCCGGTCCAGAAGCGCTCTGGCCCGGTCCAGGTATCCATCGTCCAGGGCGGCCTGATGGAGCTGCAGCAGGGCAAAAATCAAAAAGGCGTAATCGTCCAGGAACCCGGCCCCCAGGCGACGTCCCCCGGTGACCCCGGAGAAGACCGCCGTGTCCTGGGTCAGGCGCTCCTCCAGAAAGGCCATCAGATGCCGGGCCCGGTCCAGGGGCTCCTTCCGGCCCCAAATCCGGCCCGCCATGGCGTAGGCCCCACACACCAGGGCGTTCCAGCCCGTGAGAATCTTTTCGTCCCGGTGGGGCGGGGTCCGACGGCTGCGGTACGCATACATGGCCGGGAGCAAATCCTCCGGCGCCTGGTCCGGGTCTGTGCGCAGCAGGTTGGGGATGCTGCGGCCCTCAAAATTGCCCGCCGTTGTGATGTCATAGCTCCGGCAGAACCGTCCGGCCGCCCGGGGGCCCAGGGCCTGCTCCACCTCCTGGGGGGTAAACAGGTAGTAAGCGCCCTCGGATCCGCCGGCATCCGCGTCCTGTGCCGCGTAAAACCCGCCCCCCGGCGCGGCCAGCTCCCGCTCCAGGTAGGAAAAGGTCCGCTCCGCCACCCGGCGGTACAGGGGTTTCCCCGTCAGCTCGTCCGCCAGGAGATAGGCCATGGCCAGCAGGGCGTTGTCGTAGAGCATTTTCTCAAAGTGAGGCACCAGCCACCTGCGGTCCGTGGAATAGCGGCAAAAGCCGCCGCCCACGTGGTCGAAGAGGCCGCCCCGGTACATATGGTCTAGGGTGGCTTCTGCCATGTCCCGACCGCCGGCGGACAGGAGAAAGAAAAGATTGTGGGCCGCGGGGAACTTAGGCGCCGGGCCGAAGCCGCCCCATTCTGGGTCGAAGCTTGCGCCATAGCCGGACAGGGCCTCCTGGATGGGGGGATGCTCGGCCGGGTCTATGGTGGGCTCCGCGGCAGTAAGCAGCGCGGCGATCCGCTTGCCGCTGCCGGTCAGGCGATCCCGGTCCGTCCGCCAGGTCTGGGAAACAGCCTCCAGTAGACGTATGAATTCCGGGCGGGGGAAATAGGTCCCGGCGTAAAAGGGGGCGCCCTCCGGAGTCAGAAACAGACTCAGGGGCCAGCCCCCTGACCCGGTCATGGCCAGGCACGCCTGCATATACACCCCGTCGATGTCCGGCCGCTCCTCCCGATCCACCTTGACGCTGATAAAGTCCCGGTTCAGGCGCTCCGCTACGGCCTGGTCCTGGAAGCTCTCCCGGGCCATCACGTGGCACCAATGGCAGGTGGAATAGCCGATGCTCAGGAAAATGGGCTTGTCCTCCTTTCGGGCCCGCTCCAGGGCCCTGGGCCCCCAGGGGTACCAGTGCACCGGGTTTTCCGCATGCTGGAGCAGGTAGGGGCTGGTCTCCTCTGACAGCCAGTTACGTCCATTTTCCAAGCTCGGCATAGCATCAACCTCTTCCCATTTCGTAATTTATCTTAGTTTAACCCGTTTGGGAATTGCTACTCTCGCCCCTTTCCCGGCGGGGCGCCGGGAAAGGGGCGGGAACAGGCCCCAAGGTTTTCTGAATTAAAAAACCCCATCCAGCCCGCAGACCTGAGCGGCTCAGGTTCGCCGGGTTGAATGGGGTCGGTCTTCTCCATGCCGATTCAGGCAGTCAGCCGCTCAGCGCGCCATGGCTGGACAATCTCACACAAAAACGGTTTGGACGGAATGAAAACTTAAGCAATGATAACAGTGTAATAGCAGACGGTGCATCCGATCCTTCCGCCACCAATATTTTCAAATTGATGTTGTCCGATATACTTCATACCGCACTTGCTGCAGGTTCCCGTGTGGGTTGTTGGCGTTTTAACCCACGATCCGTAGGAATGATTGCAGACATTGATGGCATGGGCGTCCAGACCGCACGAACAGGCTTCCTGATCCGTTGCGTAGGCGAGTGGTAACGAACCGACGAGCATGCATAACAGCACACACAAGGTTAATGCTCTTAATAATCGTTTTTTCATTAAAAATCCTCCCTAAGTTTTCTGATTTTTACATATGGTATCTGTCGGTTGGTTCGTTTGCCGCTTGTCTTTCCGGAATGTGTGAGATTGTACTGGGACAGCTGACGGTTGCGGGCAATTTTCAGCTCCGCGTGCCCTTTTACAGCGGACATAAGTACACCGTAATAATACCATGCAAATAACGCTACCGCAACAGCCAACCTGTACAATATAAAACTAATTTGGTGTGATATATTGAATTTTAATACCAAGTGTTTATTCATACGCTGTGTGGTCCTTGCGCTTGCGCCATTAATTGGGATATGACGGGACCGGCCCAGGCCCCGGAACCCGCCGACCGGCCACAGCATATGCTAAAATACACCTAAATCAGACAGGAGTTTTCAGTATGTGCAATCGCGTTCCCTTGGAGGCGGCGGCGGAAGCGGTCAGCCGGGCCAGCGCCGTCCCGCCCCTGATCTTTCAGCTGCCGCCGGAGCAGGGCCGGGAGGTCCTGGAGAAGACACAGGACGACCCCGTGGCCCTTTGCCCGGCAAACATTGCATTCACCCAGGTGGACACCGGCCAATGGGGGCCCGTAAAAGTATACCTGGTGACCCCTACTGGGTGCGGCCCCCTGTGCGGCGTGATCTACTATCTCCACGGGGCCGGCTGGGTGTTCGGCAGCTTCCACACCCACGAAAAGCTGGTGCGGGAGCTGGCCGCCCGGACCCGCTGCCTGGTGGTATTTCCGGAATACACCCGCGCGCCGGAGGCCCGGTATCCCGTGGCTATAGAGCAGTGCTACCAGGTGCTCTGCGCCCTGCCCCAATTGGTGCAGAAGCACTGTCCCGGTCTGAGCCTTGCCAATCTCACCGTGGCCGGAGACAGCGCCGGCGGCAATCTGGCCATCGCCATGACCTTGCTGGCCAAGCGCCGCCAGGGCCCCTGTATTCACAAGCAGCTGCTGTACTACCCCGTGACCAACGCCTGCTTTGACACGCCCTCCTATGGCCGGTTCGCCACCGGCTATTACCTCTACCGGGCCGGGATGCAATGGTTCTGGCAACAGTACGCGCCCAGCTTACGGGACCGGGCCCAGATCACCGCCTCGCCCCTGCGGGCTGGTCTGGAGGACCTGCGGGACCTGCCCAAGACGATGATCATCAACGGGGAGGCCGACGTGCTCCGGGACGAGGGGGAGGCCTATGCCAGGCGGCTGCGGCAGGCGGGGGTGGATGTGACGGCAGTGCGGATCTCCGGCATCATCCACGACTTCGTCATGCTCAATTCCCTGGACCAGACCAACGCCTGCCGGGCGGCCATGGACCTGTCCACGGACTGGATCAACCGGAACAACGGGGAATCAATCCCGGAATCGGACAAATAACAGGCGCCGCGCCCGCGGGGAAATGCACCGATTCCGGATGTAGGGAACGACCTTTGGTCGTTCCGCGGGCGTCATCGTCGGGGCAAAGTCCGCTCCTGCTCCGGCGGCCAGGTAGGCCGCCATCGGCACCGCTTCCTTGCCCCTCCCCTCCCCACGAAGCCATCCGGCTTCGCGGGGACCCTTTGCGATTTCTCTCGATGGCGCACCTATCGGGGCAACCTGCGGTCGCCCGCGGGCGTGCAAAGCACGCCCCTACAGAGTGCGGTGTGGTTCCGGGGGTGTAAGGGCGGCCTTTGGCCGCCCGCCGTGGGCACGTTCTTGATAGCGGGTTGTAGGGGCGACCTGTGGTCGCCCGCGGGGAAATTCATCAATTCCGGATGTAGGGAACGACCTGCGGTCGTTCCGCGGGCGTGCGAAGCACGCCCCTACATCGTCGGAGCAAAGTCTCGTCGCAGCGGACTGCGCTTGCGCAAATCCCCACCCATTCGGGTGG
>CBCTHM010000065.1:0-4535 GCA_965146675.1 uncultured Eubacteriales bacterium
TACATCCCGCGAATCCACACCGCACCCTGTAGGGGCGTGCTTAGCACGCCCGCGGAACGACCACAGGTCGTTCCCTACATCCCGCGAATCCACACCGCACCCTGTAGGGGCGTGCTTAGCACGCCCGCGGAACGACCACAGGTCGTTCCCTACATCCCGCGAATCCACACCGCACCCTGTAGGGGCGTGCTTAGCACGCCCGCGGGCGACCGCAGGTCGTTCCCTACACCCTCCGAATTACGCTTCCGCCCTGTAGGGGCGAGCTGCGCTCGCCCGCGTGCCTCCGGCGGGTGTCTTTTCTTGCTTGCCCAAGAAAAGACACAAAAAGAAGGGCCCCAAAGGGGGCTTTTTACCAGACGCCCCCTTTGGAAACCCCTCCTTACCCTGCTGGAGGGTCCGGCCTCACGGTTGGCCAGGGTGCAAGCGACCCTGGCCCTGCCGAAACCAGCGTCTGTGGCGGGCTCCTTAAAATCTGCGACTGCTGTAGGGGCGAGCTGCGCTCGCCCGCGGAACGACCACAGGTCGTTCCCTACATCCCGCGAAACCACACCGCACCCTGTAGGGGCGTGCTTTGCACGCCCGCGGAACGACCGCAGGTCGCCCTGACAGCACGCCGTCGGGAGACGTTTAAAAATTGAACCCCCGGGGGGCGAAAAAGGCGGGCAGCCGGACGCGCCAGCGCGAATCCGACTGCCTTCCCGGTTCCTACGACATATTTTGTGGTGTTCTGAAAAGAATTTGTGCAATATCTTGTGTTTCGACAAATTTTGCTGGAAATTTGTGTTATTCTGTAGGCGGCGACAGGGAGCGCAGGCAAACTGCCACCGCCGTCCGATCATCCTCTCCATCAGCCGGGGCGCCGGCTACCAATTGAGCAGCCAGCGCCCTGGTGGCCTGGTCGGCGAACGCTGCGATCCGGCTCTGGGTCTCCTCTCCTTCCAGGCCGTCGCTGACCAGGACCACCGTCTCTCCCCGCTGCAGGGACAGCCGAATTACCTCGGCCCGGCAGGAATCTCCGATTCCCAGCCCGGGCGGGGGCGCGGCTGTCCCGATTTTTTTTACATAGTGCCGCTGCTTCAGATAGGTGGGGGCGGCGCCCCATTTGTACAGGCAGGCTCGCCCCGTGTCCAGGCGCAGCTCCAAGAGGTCCGCGGTGGAGAAGCCCCCGCACTCCCGCAGCACGTACAGGTCGTTGAGCGTGTCCAGGGCTGCCTCCGCCGGCAGCCCAGCCCGCAGCAGTCCCGTGAGGATCCGCAGGGCGCTCTCGCTCTCCTGGGCGGCGCCCAGGCCCGTGCCCATGCCGTCGCACAGGACCACGTAATACCGGCCTTCCGGCCCCGGGAAGTGGGCCCCCCGGTCCCCCGAGGCGGCCAGGCCGAATTTTCCCGCCGCGGCTATGCCGATGTCCGGCCGGTACCGGATTTTGGGTGCAGCGGCGGGCTGGTCCAGAGCCTGGGCCGCGTCCCGGAGATAACCGGACAAAAAGCCATATTGATCGCACAGGGCCTGCCTGCCCTCCTGGAGCCGGGCCCGGCACCGCCGTTGGGCCCGCAGGCCGTCCAGGGCCCGGTTCACGGCGGTGAGAAAGGCCTCGGGCCGCCGGCACCGGGACAGAAACTCCCCCGGCAGGTCCTCCATCGCCACGTTGCACTGCTCCAGGATCCGAGGCGCCGCGCCGCTGAGCAGCCGGTAGGTCTGAGCCGCCTCCCGCTCCCAGCAGGCCTGCCAGTGGGTGCAACCCCGGCACACCTGCTCGGCGGCCTGGTCGTAGAGCTCCGCCGCGTCCTGAGACAAGGGCACCGGCCTGTCCGTGAGCAGCAGCTCCTGCAAATAGCCCAAAACGCCCGCCGCCACCTCCAGCCGGGCAGAGGCGTCGGGCAGGGGCTTTACCGGGGCCTGGACGGGCTTGGGCCGCAGGCGGCTGGGCACCAGGGCGGAGGCCGCGCCGCCCACCCCCAGGCCCAGGAGCACGTAAGGGTCAAACGCGCCGGCTAAGTACATGGCGGGCAGGGACCACAGGGCCGGCCCCGCCAGGCGCAAGAATTTGGCCTGGCGGAAGGGCAGGGCGCCCACCAAAAGGCTCAGGCATAAAACCGGCGTGATGGGCACCGGGGTGATTTGGGACAGGTCCACCGCCAGACCGCACAAAGCCGCCAGGGGAAGGCCGGCCAGGCCCGCGCCGGTGCAGGTAATGAGGGCCGCGGCGGCCAGGCCCAGGTCCAGTACCCGGAACCAGACCACCTGAGAAAGGCCCAGCACCAGCATGGCGGCCACGCACCAGTCCGCCGGGGTGCCCCGCTTCCGCTTAGTCTGGGCAAACAGGGCGGCGGAGGCCATGGCCGAGCCCACCCGCAGGGCGTAGCCCGCGAAGTCCCCAGCGGGCACCACGGCCTGCCGCAGCAGAAACACCAGTCCCAGGACCCCCGTGACCGCGCCGCACAGGGCGGGCATGAACCAAAACCGGCGGCGCAGCTCCGTGCCGGCAAACAGGGCCGAGGCCAGCAGAACCGCCACCACGCCCGCCAGGGGTTCCAGTCCCACCGCCGGCCCCCAATAAATCAGGTACCCGGCGCAGCAGCCGGCGGCCCCGGCTAGGGTTGTCCAGTCCGGATTCAGGCAGGCGAGAAAGCCCAGAGCAAGGGGCAGAGGCGTGGTCCCCGCCGCGGCGGCGGACAAAACCAGGGCCACAAGGCCGCTGAGGCCGCACCGGCCCGCCTGCCGCACCAAGGGGTTGCCCCCATACCCCCGGAGCCGGTGCAGCAGCCGCCGGACCCCCGCTGCCGGGGCGCGGGTTGGATTTTTCATGGGCAACGCCTCCGCTCGCTGATATACCTGGATTTTATCATAGCTCCGACGGAGTTTCCTGTCGGGAACGGGCGTGTAGTACCCAGAAAGCTGACAGATTCCCACGGCCCGCGGGCCCCAAAGGATTGCGCCCGGCAGGGAGTGGGCGCCGTCGATTTGGGCATCCTAGAGACAGGGTCCCGGCCGTCAAACGCGTCCCGGGCGCCTTCGGCAGCGATTCCTGCGGTTTTCCCTTGACATAGGAGGAAAATCGTGGTATGTAAAACGAAAAAGCAGCACGCTGCCATTTTATAAGGAGGTACGCCATGCAAATCGCCGTGGTCACAGGGGCCAGTTCCGGCATGGGCCGGGAATTTGTCAAGCAGCTGGCGCAGGAAGTGAATTTTGATGAGATGTGGGTGATCGCCCGCCGGGAGGAGGCCCTGCGGTCCCTGGAGCAGGAGGCGGCCTGTCCGGTGCGGCCCATTCCCATGGACCTGACCAAGCCGGACAGCTTTCAGCGCTACGCGGACCTGCTGGATATGGTGCAGCCGGAGGTGAAGGTGCTGGTCAACTGCGCCGGGTTCGGGAAATTCGGCACCTATGAACAGATCCCCCTGCAGGACTGTATGGATATGATTGACCTGAACTGCAAGGCCCTGGTGGCCATGACCCAGCTGACCATCCCCTATATGCAGCGGGACGGCAAAATCGTGGAGCTGGACTCCCTGTCCGCGTTCCAGCCCGTGCCGTACCTCAATGTGTATGGCGCCAGCAAGGCCTTTGTCCTCAGCTACAGCCGGTCCCTGAATCAGGAGCTGAAACCCAGAGAGATTCGGGTCATGGCGGTGTGTCCCGGCTGGGTGAAGACGGAGTTTTTCGACCATGCCACCGTCACCAGCGATTCCGCAGTGACCTATTTTAATCGAATGTATCAGGCGGCGGATGTGGTGAAAACCGCCATTTACGACCTGTACCACAGCAAGAAGGACGTGTCCATCCACGGCGCGCCGGTGCGCTGGCAGGTCCGTGGCGTCAAGCTGCTCCCCCACAGCCTGGTGATGAAGGTCTGGCTCAAGCAGCAAAAGCACGCCTGAACAGAGGTCTCGTAGGGGTATAAAAACCAAACCGGAGCAAAGCGGGCTTTGCCCCTACACCCCCGAAATCACACCGCACCCTGTAGGGGCGTGCTTTGCACACCCGCGGAACGACCAAAGGTCGTTCCCTACACCTTCGTAACCGCACCACTCTCTGTAGGGGCGAGCTGTGCTCGCCCGCGGAACGACCAAAGGTCGTTCCCTACACCCCCGAACCGCACTGCACTCTGTAGGGGCGTGCTTTGCACGCCCGCGTGCCCCCGGCGGGTGTCTTTTCTTGCTTGCCCATGAAAAGACACGAAAAGAAGGACTCCCAAGGGGGCCAGATGGGGTCCCCGCGAAGCCGGAGGGCTTCGTGGGGAGAGGAGGGGCAAGGAAGCGGGCGCAGGTTTCCCCAACCGGGGGAACCGGAGCGCAGCGGACTTTGCCCCGACGATGTAGGGGCGTGCTTCGCACGCCCGCGGAACGACCAAAGGTCGTTCCCTACACCCCCGAAACCGCACTGCACTCTGTAGGGGCGAGCTGCGCTCGCCCGCGGAACGACCAAAGGTCGTTCCCTACACCCCCGAACCGCACTGCACTCTGTAGGGGCGAGCTGTGCTCGCCCGCGGAACGACCAAAGGTCGTTCCCTACACCCCCGAACCGCACTGCAC
>CBCTHM010000066.1:0-4410 GCA_965146675.1 uncultured Eubacteriales bacterium
CGCCCGCAAAGCCTGTGAAACCGGATGCACCAGGCGGAACGACCACAGGTCGTTCCCTACAGGGGTTCGGCGGGCGACCGCAGGTCGCCCCGACAGGCGCGCCGCCAAAAGAAATCGCAAAGGGGCCCCGCGAAGCCGGATGGCTTCGTGGGGAGAGGAGGGGCAAGGGAGCGGGCGCAGGTTTCCCCGCCAGGGGGAACCGGAGCTCAGCGGACTTTGCTCCGACGATGTAGGGGCGAGCTGTGCTCGCCCGCAAAGTTTGTTAAACCGGAAGTACCTAGCGGAACGACCACAGGTCGTTCCCTGCAGGGGTTCGGCGGGCGACCGCAGGTCGCCCCTACACCCCCGGGAACCACACTGCACTGTGTAGGGGCGAGCTGTGCTCGCCCGCAAAGTTTGTTAAACCGGAAGTACCTAGCGGAACGACCACAGGTCGTTCCCTACAGGGGTTCGGCGGGCGACCGCAGGTCGCCCCGACAGGCGCGCCGCCAAAAGAAATCGCAAAGGGGCCCCGCGAAGCCGGATGGCTTCGTGGGGAGAGGAGGGGCAAGGGAGCGGGCGCAGGTTTCCCCGCCAGGGGGAACCGGAGCTCAGCGGACTTTGCTCCGACGATGTAGGGGCGAGCTGTGCTCGCCCGCAAAGTTTGTTAAACCGGAAGTACCTAGCGGAACGACCACAGGTCGTTCCCTACAGGGCTCCGGCGGGCGACCGCAGGTCGTTCCCTTCAGCCCTGTCGACTTTAACGGTATATCATACCGTTATAATATAGTGTGCGTTTTTTTATGTCCGCTTATGCTCCTGTTGGCGACATATACTATATAGGAGAACTTCGATATACGAAGGAGGAGGGTGCGCATTGAAAACATGTTGTATTTCCGCGAATCTGGAGCTGCCGCCGGAGCAGATGCAGACCGTCAAGCGCCGGCTGCGGCGGGAACTGGATGAGGCCATTGCCGGTGGGTATACCCGGTTCCTCGTCACCCTGTCCCCGGGCCTGGACCTGTACGCAGCCAGGATCCTGGCCAGACGGCGCAGGGAGAATCCGGATTTGCGCCTGGACGCGGTGCTGGGCCGCCGGCGGCGGCTGTGGGAGCTGGCCAACGCCGCCTCCACCTGGCGGCTGCTGAAGGCGTGCACGGCCATCTATTATCCAGACGCGCCCTACGACCCGAGCTTGGAGGCCCGCAGCCTGCAATATATGGTGGGGCAGGCTGACCGGGTGATCGCGGTCTATGACGGCGACGAGACGGGCCCCACGGCGCTGGTACTTATGCTGGCCTGCATCGAGAAGAAGGAGGTCCGCCGCATCCGGCTGCCCGGCGCCGCCCAAGGCGGCGGCGAATGAGAAAAACCCGCGGCTGCCGGCCCTTTGCAGGAGGCAGCCGCGGGGAGCGAAAGCAAACCGTGTTATTGCGCGTGGTCCACGCGGTACATGTGCTTGATGAGCTCCAAGACTTTGTTGGAGTAGCCAATCTCGTTGTCATACCAGGCGACCACCTTCACGAAGGTGTCGGTCAGGGCGATACCGGCCTTGGCGTCGAAGATGGAGGTGCGGGCGTCGCCCAGGAAGTCGGAGGACACCACGGCCTCTTCCGTGTAGCCCAGGATGCCCTGGAGCTCGCCCTCGGCGGCCTTTTTCATGGCGGCGCAGATATCCTCGTACTTGGCGGGCTTGGCCAGGTTCACGGTCAGGTCCACCACGGACACATCCAGGGTAGGCACCCGCATGGACATGCCGGTGAGCTTGCCGTTGAGGGAGGGAATCACCTTCCCCACGGCCTTGGCCGCGCCGGTGGAGGAGGGGATGATGTTGCCCGCGGCGGCCCGGCCGCCTCTCCAGTCCTTCAGGGAGGGGCCGTCCACGGTCTTCTGGGTGGCGGTGGTGGAGTGCACGGTGGTCATGAGGCCCTCGGTGATGCCCCAATTGTCATGCAGCACCTTGGCGATGGGGGCCAGGCAGTTGGTGGTGCAGGAGGCGTTGGACACAAAGTCCATGTCCTTCGTGTACTTGTCCTGGTTCACGCCCACCACGAACATGGGGGTGTCATCCTTGGACGGGGCGGACATAATTACCTTTTTTGCGCCCGCGGCCAGATGGCCCTGGGCCTTTTCTTTGGTCAAAAACAGGCCTGTGGACTCCACCACATACTCCGCGCCTAGCTTCGCCCAGGGCAGGTCCGCGGGGTTGCGCTCGGCGGTGATGGGGATCTCGTGACCGTTTACGACGATGGAATGCTCCGTGGCCTCCACGGTGCCGTCAAAGCGGCCATGCATGGTATCGTATTTCAGCATATAGGCCAGGTAGTCGGCGGGGCAGAGGTCGTTGATCCCCACAATCTCGATTTCGGGGTGGTTGACGCTGGCACGGAAGACCATCCGGCCGATCCGGCCGAAGCCGTTGATGCCAACTTGAATGGACATAGTTGATTTCCTCCAATTCTCGCCCACGCCGCGCTAGCTGCGCGGGGGGCCTTTATAACGATTGTACAAATTCATTATACAATAAGATATTCTGGCTGTAAAGCCTCTGTTTTACACAAAATACTGGCATC
This sequence comes from uncultured Eubacteriales bacterium, assembly GCA_965146675.1. GTDB lineage: Bacteria > Bacillota > Clostridia > Oscillospirales > Oscillospiraceae > Faecousia. Next base: position 2,553 of record CBCTHM010000066.1, read on the forward strand.
CACCCAAAATATGTTGGACGTTTTCCCGCTTTGTCCGTTTCCCGCCGGCCGGGGCCCGCACCAGTTTTCCTCCTGGCGCATAGAATGGTCGGAGGCGATGCATATGGATGAATTAATTTCCCTTGCCCTACGCCGGGCAGGCGCCAAAACCCTGGCGGAGTTCCAGACCCGGGAGGGCCTGCCCGTCACCGGGGAGGCGGACCAGGCCACCCGCCTGGCGCTGGAGCCGTACTGGCTGGGATACCGGACGGTGGTGCTGCAGCCGGGGGACAGCTTCTGGCGGCTGGCCCAGGCCTACGGCACCACGGTGGCGGCCCTGGAGACGGCGAATCCCAACTTAGACCCCACGCGGCTGCAGGTGGGAACCCGGGTCACGGTTCCCCTGGGCTTTCCAGTGGTGCCCACCAACGTTCCCATGACGGCGGGACTGTGCAGCTACTGCATCCGGGGCCTGGTGGCCCGGTACCCCTTCCTTCGCACAGAGACCCTGACCACCACGGCCTTTGGCCGGCCTGTGGAGACCCTGACCCTGGGCCGGGGGCCCCGCCGGGTGCTCTACACCGCCGCCCACCACGCCAACGAGTGGATCACCGCCCCGTTGCTGCTGGCGTTTGCTGAGGCTCTGGCCCAGGCCGTGGCCCAGGATGGGATTCTGGAGGGCCGCAGGGCCCGGGACTTGACCGCCGCGGCCACCATCCACATGGTTCCCATGGTAAATCCGGACGGGGTAGACCTGGTGACCAGGGCGCTGCAGCCGGGCAGCGACGGGTATGAGTACGCCCGGGCGCTGGCCTCCAACTATCCCTGGATCCCCTTCCCCAATGGGTGGAAGGCAAATCTGCTGGGCGTGGACTTGAACCTAAACTACCCCGCCGGCTGGGAAACCGCCCGGGAAATCAAGTTCAGCCAGGGCTACACCCGGCCGGGGCCCCGGGACTTTGTCGGCGCCAGGCCCCTGAATCAGCGGGAGACCCAGGCCCTGGCCCGGTACACAGAACGGGTGGACCCGGCCCTGGTTTTGGCCTATCACACCCAGGGGCGCGTAATTTACTGGCAGTTCCAAGACTATTACGTGCCCGGCGCACGGGAACTGGGGGAGAAGTTCGCAGCCGCCAGCGGCTACGCCCTGGAGGACACCCCCTACAACTCCTCCTTTGCCGGGTACAAGGACTGGTTTATTCAGCAGTTCCGGCGGCCCGGCTACACCATTGAGGTGGGCGAGGGAGTCAACCCTCTGCCCCTGTCTCAGTTCCCCCAGATTTACCGGGAAAACCTGGGTATTCTGCTGCTGGGCATCACCGGCGGCTGAGGCGCCGTGGGTTTTGCCCCGGGGACCGCACCGTGGCGAATCCCCGCCCAGTTGGGTGGGGATTCTTTTTGCCGCGTCTGGTGACCGGGCTCCCCCGGACACCGCTTGCTTCGGTCGGCCCCCAACCGGACATTTCGTCCGGTTGGGGGCCGGTTTTTCAAACCAGTTTGAAAAACCGCGGATTGCACGGGAAAGGGAACCCTGCCGGCTCCCTTTCCCTCTTTTTTCCACCGAATCCCAGGGCTAACCCCTTAGGGGCGTGGGCGGGCGAGCGCAGCTCGCCCCTACAGACGCACCGTCGGGTTTCCTCCCGTAGGGGCGAGCTGCGCTCGCCCGCGGAACGACCAAAGGTCGTTCCCTACATCCAAATTCGGTAAATTTCCCAGCGGGCGACCACAGGTCGCCCCTACAGATGCACCGTCGATAGTAATCCCGTAGGGGCGTGCTTCGCACGCCCGCAAAAGTGGCCGTAGGCCGTTCCCTACAACCCGTCATGCCTCCGGCGGGTGTCTTTTCTTGCTTGCCCAAGAAAAGACACGAAAAGAAGGG
>CBCTHM010000067.1:0-4178 GCA_965146675.1 uncultured Eubacteriales bacterium
GCGGTCGTTCCGCGGGCGTGCAAAGCACGCCCCTACAGGGTGCGGTGTGGTTTCGAGGGATGTAGGGAACGACCTGCGGTCGTTCCGCGGGCGTGCAAAGCACGCCCCTACAGGGTGCGGTGTGGTTTCGAGGGATGTAGGGAACGACCTGCGGTCGTTCCGCGGGCGTGCAAGGCACGCCCCTACAGGGCGGAAGCGTAATTCGGAGGGTGTAGGGGCAGCCTGTGTCCGGCCCTACAAAACAGAAAAAAGGCCCCGGGGCGGTTGCCCCGGGGAAAGGACAGGCCGAGCCCATCCGTAGCGCCCGCTTTTCCGCAGACGCCATCAAGAGGAAAGAGAATGAAGCGTTGGAATCAGGAGATGAATTCCGCCGGGTCCACCGGGGTGTCGTTGCGCAACACGGTAAAGTGCACGTGATCGCCCAGGGCGGTCTCAGTCAAAGCAGTCTTGCCTACGGTGCCCAGCACCTGGCCGCAGGTCACAGTGTCGCCTGCGGCAACCTGGACTTCCTCTGAAAGGCTGGCGTACTGGGTCACGTAGCCGCCGGTGTGTCGGATGACCACGGTGGTACCCATGACTTCGTCGTTGTAGACCGTGTAGACCGTGCCGTCGGCGGCAGCCTTCACGTCGGTGCCGGCCTCCGCGGCGATGTCCACCCCGTTGTGGACCCGCCAATCCCGGGTGGTCTCGTTATAGGCCAGATGGTCCACGGCGTAGGTGGATACGGATTCCCCCTCCACCGGCCAAGCGGTCTTCACCGGCCGGGTGCCCGTAGGCTCCTGGCTCTCCGAGGGGAGCGTGGGCTCGGTGCTCAGCTTATTCGGCTTGGTGGGGTCGGTGCCCACGGCCTGCACCCAGTCGTCCTCGTTATAGCCCGCCGGCTTGGTGGGCTCCGAGGACGTGGAGGGCACATTCAGGCTGGAGTCGGGTTTTTTGTCTTGATTGGATTGGTAGTACAAATAGCCGGAGATCCCGATGGCTACAGCGCACAGGATCAGGGCTATGTAGTAGCCCTTCCCCTTGAGACTGTTCCAGAAGCCCCGTTTTTGCTTGTCGTCATGCATATTAAGCACCTCCGAGAACCAGTATGCCCGGTTTATTGGAATGTAAACCCGAAAATGCAAAAATTTTCCTGTTATCAAGTGACGCTGCCGAAATCCGGGAAAAGCCGTTGTAAACTGGCGCCCAACTGCTCGCCCCTACCTGACGGTCCGTCCGGTTGGGGCAGGTTTTTCAAACCAGTTTGAAAAACCTTTTGATTGCACGCGAAAGGGAACCCTGACGGTTCCCTTTCACACTTTCCTTCCCTCCGTACCCTTTGGTCTGATACCCCTGTGGGGCGAACTGTTCCCTACATCCTCCCAATCACGCCGATTCCCCCGTTAGGCCCGGGCATTTCATCTTGCGGATTTTTAAATTTCTGGTATAATAGCCGCGAAGCGGCTATTCCGCTTCCTCTTATGCCGGTTTCTGGTCCCCCAAGGGGTGACCGGAGAACATAGCACACAACCGCCGCCGGCCGTCGGCGCGGGGCCATTAGAAATGGGAGGACCGACCATGGTACGCAAACAGGACCAAATCCGGGGATGCCTGCTGGGTCAGGCCGCAGGGGACGCGCTGGGTTATTGCGTAGAGGAGCTCACGCTTCCCCAAATCCAGGAGAAGTACGGCCCGGAGGGCATCCGGGGCTACGACACGGTCAACGGCTATGCGGAGGTCTCCAGCCACACGCAGCTGGCCATGTTCACCGCCAACGGCCTTTTGTTTGGCGCCACCCGGGGGGCGGTCCGGGGCAGGATGGCCCCCTATGTGAAGTATGTGGAAATGGCCTGCCGGGACTGGGCCAAGACTCAGCGGTATGGCGGTCGCCGCCCGGACGAACGGGTGTACAGCTGGCTGTACGCCCTGGAGCCTCTGCGGGTGCGGCGCTGCCTGGACCCGGCGGTCCTAGACGCCCTGACCCGGCCCGGCATCGGCTCCATAGACGAGCCCGTGAACCGGTCCCAGGGCTGCGGCGGCCTGACCCGGGCCGCGCCCCTGGGCCTGTTTCTGGACCCGGCGGAGGTGCCCCGGCAGGAGACCGCCCTGCTGGGGGCGGAGTCTGCCGCTCTGACCCAGGGCCACCCTCTGGGCTTTCTGCCCGGGGCTTATCTCACCGATCTGATCAACCGCATTGTCTACGACCGGCCGGACAGCTTCCGGGCCGTGTTAAAGAGCACCTGCGCCGCCATGGAGCGCCAGTTCGGCCCCCGGTATCCCCAGACCGCGGCCATCCGGGAGCAGCTTTTCCGGGCGGAATTCCTAGCCTCCACGCCGGCGCCTCCGGCGGAGTGCCTGGAACGCCTGAGCCCCGCCCAGGCCCCGGGGGTGCTGGCTGCGGCCTGCTATGTGTGCCTGAAGTTCCCCGGGGACTTCGACCACGGCCTGGTGGCTGCGGTAAATCACTCCGGCGCCAGCGCCGCCGTGGGCGCGGTGGCCGGCGCCCTGCTGGGCGCCATGGTGGGCACGGAGGGAATTCCCGAGTTTTACCTGGAACCCCTGGAGCTCCGTGGAATTCTGGAGGAGCTGGCGGACGACCTGTTCCAGGGGTGTCCCATGTCCCGCAGCGCCCGGCTGTTCGACGACCAGTGGGACCAGAAATACGTGCAGTGCACCTACTGACTTCCCTCCGGCCGAGGCTGGAAAACTTGCCTTTTCTTCCTTTTCCCCCGGCTTCGTCCCCGTTTCCTGCAAAGCCGCAGCCCGGTTTTGCTTGCCGCCGGGCCCATTCGGCGCTAAAATAGAGCCGGAGGCCGCCGGCCTTACGTTTGGTCCGCAGGCCGGACCAGGGAGGTATTTGCCCATGCTGATGCGTTGGATTCTAATTCTGTCCACCGCCGGGGCCCTGGGGCTGACCTGGGGCGCAGGGGCCTTTTCCGGCCCGGCCTGGCTGTGGCTCCTGCCCTTGTTGTTTGCCGGGCTCTGGCTGGGCCTGGTGCTGCTGGCCTTTTTGGCGCTGATCCTCTGGTGCCTGCCCATCCGAATGGACCGGCCCGTGGAGCACGACAGCCCCGTCTGCCGCAAAATTCTCTATTTATATGAGGAGTTCGCCCTGTCCCTGCTGCAGGTGCGCCTGGAAACAAGCGGCTTGGAGCGGGTGCCTCGGACGGGCCGGTTTCTGCTGGTTTGCAACCACACCTGCATTCTGGACCCCCTGGTTCTCCACGTCTGCCTGCCCCGGGCCCAGCTCTCCTTTATCTCCAAGCGGGAAAACGACCGGCTTTTCGTGGTGAACAAGCTCATGCACAAGACCCTGTGCCAGTCCATCAACCGGGAAAACGACCGGGAGGCCCTGCGGACAATTCTGCGCTGCGTGGAGCTGCTGCAGCAGGACAAGGTCTCCATCGCCGTCTTCCCCGAGGGCTACACCAGCAAGGACGGAGTCCTGCACCCCTTCCGCAACGGCGTGTTCAAAATTGCCCAGAAGGCCCGGGTGCCCATTGTGGTCTGCACCCTGCAAAACACCCGCCCCGTATTTCACAACGCCGTGCGGCTCCGCAGAACTAGGGTACGGCTGGACGTGCTGGAGGTCCTGCCGGCGGAGAGCCTGAAGGGGCCCACCAAGGACGTGGGGGACCGGGTCCACGGGACCATGGAGCGGAATCTCACCGGCTGAGTGAAATCAGGCGGCTGGTGGAGAAGCCGTTTTCGCAGGCCGCCATTGGCGCCTGCCACCATGCAAACGCGCGCAAAAGCAAGCTGGGCAGGGAGCCGAAACGGCTCCCTGCCCAGCTTGCTTTCCCTCCGGACCCTGCTGGACGGTCCGGTTTCACGGTTGGCCAGGGTGCAAGCGACCCTGGCCCTGCCGAAACCTGCGTCTAAGGCGGGCTCCTTGAAATCTGCGCCTGCTGTAGGGGCGTGCTTTGCACGCCCGCGGGCGACCACAGGTCGCCCCTACATCCCCGAAACCACACTGCGCTCTGTAGGGGCGAGCTGCGCTCGCCCGCAAAGTCTGTTAAACCGGGTGTACCTGGTGGAACGACCGCAGGTCGTTCGCTACACCCCCGAAATTACGCTGCACGCTGTAGGGGCGTGCTGCGCACGCCCGCGGGCGACCACAGGTCGCCCCTACACCCCCGAACCTCACTGCTCTCTGTAGGGGCGTGCTTTGCACGCCCGCGGGCGACCACAGGTCGCCC
>CBCTHM010000068.1:0-3849 GCA_965146675.1 uncultured Eubacteriales bacterium
CCCCTACGGGAGGAAACCCGATGGTGCGTCTGTAGGGGCGACCTGTGGTCGCCCGTGGGCGTGTAAAGCACGCCCCGACAGGCCTTCGTTGGGTAACGGGGGTCGCAGGGACGGGCCGCCTGCTTGCAAACCCTGAAATCCTGTGCTATACTGACCTTGTTTCCGGCTTGCCGGCGGGCGCGGTTCCGATGCGGCTGGGCCCGCCGGCAGGCATTTGGGGGATTTGACGCCTCGTTTTGCTGTGTCGCCGGCAAAACCAGGCGTTTTCTGTTTTTCCTGGTATGATTTCAGCGAAACGGCGTAGAGTACGAAGGAGTTGAAGCGGTATGCTGGTGGTATTGCGGCCCGGCGCGCCGGAGGACCAAATCGCAGCGCTGACCCGGCAGGTTCAGGCGCTGGGAGGAGCGGTCCAGGCGGTGGGAGCCGGGCAAAGCACGGTTTGGCGCCTGGAGAACCCGGGACCGGACCTGGAGGAATTGCTGGCCCGGTCCGGGCTGGCGTGGTCCTTACCGGAGGGACCGGAGGAGCCCGCCCGGTGGAGCCGGCAGGCGCACCCAGCGTCCACCACCGTGGAATTCGGCGGCGCCGGGCTGGGCGGGGGCCGGTTCTGTCTGATGGCGGGCCCCTGCGCTGTGGAGTCGGCCCAGCAGCTCTTCACCGCGGCCCGCATGGTCCAGGCCGCCGGGGCCCAAGCCCTGCGGGGCGGGGCCTTCAAGCCCAGGACCTCTCCGTATACTTTCCAGGGCTTGGGGGAGGAGGGCCTCCGGCTGCTGCTGGAGGCCAGACGGCGCACCGGCCTGCCGGTGGTCACGGAAATTCCCAGCGTAAAGGAGCTGGAGCGGTTCGCGGACGTGGACCTCATCCAGGTGGGGGCCCGGAATATGCAGAATTTTGAACTTCTGCGGGAACTGGGCCGGGGGGACAAGCCGGTCCTGCTGAAGCGGGGCCCGGCCAATACCCTGGAGGAGCTGCTGTGGAGCGCGGAGCGGCTCCTGGCCGGGGGCAATGGGCAGGTCATTCTCTGCGAGCGGGGCATCCGGGCCTTTGACCCGGCGGTGCGCTACACCCTGGACCTGTCCGCCGTACCGTTGCTGCATGAGCGGACGCATTTGCCTGTGGTGGTGGACCCCAGCCACGGCACAGGCCGGGCCAGTTTGGCGCCGGCCATGGCGGTAGCGGCTGCGGCGGCGGGGGCGGACGGCCTTCTGCTGGAGGTGCATCCCGACCCCGCCAAGGCTCTGTGTGACGGAGCCCAGTCCCTGACGCCCCTGGCGTTTGCCCAGACGGCGGAGCAGGTCCGCCGAGTTCGAGCGGCGCTCTTCCCGCCGGAGGGCGGGCCGGAGGCGCCCCATGCTTGAATTGACCATCTCCGGGGCCCAGCCCTATCCGGTATTATCGGCCCCCGGGCTGCTGGCCCAGGCCGGCCCGCTGCTGGCCCGGCGCATGGCGCCCTGCCTCTGCGCCGTGGTCACGGACACCCAGGTGGGCCCCCAATACGGCCCAATTTTGGAGGGGAGCCTGGAAAGCGCCGGGTTTTCCCCCTGCCGGGTCCCCTTTCCGGCGGGGGAGCGCTTCAAAACCGGGCAGACCTATCTTGCTATCCTGGAAGCGCTGGCCGGGTGCGGTCTCACCCGGGGGGACCTGGTGATCGCCCTGGGCGGGGGCGTGGCCGGGGACCTGGGGGGCTTCGCCGCCGCCACCTATTTGCGGGGCGTGGCCCTGGCCCACATCCCCACCAGCCTTTTGGCCATGGTGGACGCCGCTGTGGGGGGAAAAACCGCCATCAACCTCTCCGCCGGGAAGAACCTGGCCGGAGCTTTTTACCCGCCCCGTCTGGTCCTGTGCGACCCGGAGGTTCTGGGGACCCTACCGGAGCAGGCGTTTCGGGATGGCTGCGGGGAGGTGGTCAAGTACGCGGCCCTGGGGGACGGGGCCCTGGCCGCACACCTGCTGGACCGGGGGTTGGACTTTGACCGGGCCTATGTCATCGAGCGGTGCCTCCGGGCCAAGGCCACTCTGGTCCAAGCAGACGAGTATGACCGGGGTCCCCGGCGACTTCTGAATCTGGGGCACACCGTGGCGCACGCCCTGGAGCGGTGCAGCGGCTACGCCCTGCCCCACGGTCAGGCCGTGGCGGTGGGCCTGGCGGTGACGGCCCGGGCCAGCTTGGCCCGGGGTCTGTGCGGCAGCCGGCGGGCGGAGGAAATTCTGGCCCTGCTGGACCGCCTGGGCCTGCCCACCCGGACCGGCTTCTCCGCCGCCGCGCTGGCAGAAGTCGCCTGGCAGGACAAAAAGCGCTCCGGCGGGACCCTGGAGTTGGTAGTCCCCCGGGACGGCGGCGACTGCGTTTTGTATCCCCTTCCCGTATCCCAGCTGGCGGACTTTTTGGCCGCCGGATTGTAAGCAGGTGTGACCATGGACCTTATCATCCTGCCCGGCCCGCTGGCCGGGACCGTGGCCGCGCCGGCCAGCAAATCCCACCTCCAGCGGCTGCTGCTGTGTGCGGCCCTGGCGGACCGGCCCAGCTTGCTTGCGGCCCCCAGCCCGGACTGCCGGGACGTGGGGGCCCTGACGGAGTGCCTGGAGGCCCTGGGCGCGAAAGTCAGCCGGACGCCCCGCGGCTTCGAAGTAACACCTCTGGCGGAAGTTCCCGCCCGGGCCCAGCTGCCCTGCGGCCAGAGCGGGGCCGTGCTGCGGTTCCTCCTGCCTGTGGCCGCAGCCCTGGGGGTGGAGGCTACATTTTTCCTGGAGGGCCGTCTGCCGGACCGGCCTTTGGAGCCTCTGCTTCGGGCCCTGGGAGCCGGGGGCGCGTCGCTGTCCCGGCCGGGGCCGAATCGCATCTGCTGCCGGGGCCGCCTGCGTCCGGGCCTTTACACGGTGGACGGTGGCACCTCCAGCCAGTTTCTCTCCGGCCTTTTGCTGGCGCTGCCCCTTTTAAAGGGGGACAGCCGGGTCTGGGTGACAGGCCCTTTGGTCTCCCAGCCCTATGTGGCCATGACTCTGGCGGTCCTGGAGCGGTTCCAGGCGGTGCCAGTACCTGTGCAGGGGGGCTTTTGGGTCCGCCCCCAGCCCTACCGAGCCCCGGCCCGGCTGGAGGTGGAGGGGGACTGGTCCGCCGCTGCCTTTTGGCTCTGCGCCCGGGCCCTGGGGAGCCCGGTGGCGGTCACGGGTCTGGACCCGGACGCCTGGCAGGCAGACCGGGCTGTAGAGGCGCTGGTGAAGAAGCTCGCCGGGTCCCGCAGGACCCTGGACTTGACCGGAACCCCGGACTTGGCCCCGCCGCTGGCAGCGGCTGCCGCCGGGCTTCCCGGATGCACCCGGCTGGAGGGGGTGGGTCGCCTGCGGGGGAAGGAAAGCGACCGGCTGGCGGCCCTGTGGGCCATGGTAAACGCCCTGGGGGGCCGGGCGTGCCAGGAAGCGGATGCGCTGGAAATCAACGGCGGGCCCCTGGACGGCGGCGCGGTGGACGCCAGGGGGGACCACCGGGTGGCCATGGCCGCGGCGGTGGCCGCCACAATTTGCGCCGGGCCCGTCACGATCCTGGGGGCACAGTGCGTGGAGAAGTCCTATCCCGCCTTCTGGGGGGATTTCCAGGTCCTGGGGGGAACAATTGAAAGAAAAATGTAGGGGCGAGCTGCGCTCGCCCACGGAACGACCGCAGGTCGTTCCCTACAAAACCCGTTACCGGCAGATATCCCATAGGGGGTGCGCACGCCGGTGGGCGACCGCAGGCCGCCCCTACACCCTCGAAATCACACTGCACGCTGTAGGGGCGAGCTGTGCTCGCCGGTGGGCGACCGCAGGTCGTTCCCTACACCGGAATCGGTGGATTTCCCCGCCAGGGGGGAA
>CBCTHM010000069.1:0-3662 GCA_965146675.1 uncultured Eubacteriales bacterium
TTCTGGCGGTGACGAAGGATAGCCCGGAGCCCACGGTACCGACGGAGAGTACGGAACCGACGGAGAGTACGGAACCGACGGAGACGACAGAGCCTTCGGAGAGTACGGAACCGACGGAGACGACGGAGCCCACGGAGACCACAGAGCCGACGGAAACCACAGAGCCTGCAAAGCAGGTGAAGATCACCTTTGTAGGGGACAACGGCTATGTGAAATACCAGGGCAAGCGGGTGACCCAAATCGAGGTCTCCACGGCGGAGCCCTATGTGGAGTTCGGTGTCTACGGCAACACGGACGACGGCTACGAGGTGGACGCAGTGACCGCCTCAGTGGGGAAGATCAACCGGGCGGGGAATATTTTCATCCTGTCGGACATCGACCAGGATGTGACGGTGCATTATACCACCCGGTTCCGGACCATGCGCCTTGATTTTGTCATCAAATATTTCCTCACTTTGGAGACGCCTCAGTACGTGACCTGGGGGCAATGCGCCAAAGAACCGGTGTGTACCCGGAACGGTTACCACATTGAGGGTTGGTACTACGACCAGGAGCTGACCCGGCGGTATGATTTTGCGAATACGCCGGTGAAGGAGGACCTGACCCTGTACGGTAATTGGGAGATCAACGTCTATACCGTAAACTTCTACGATCGTGGACAATTGTATGCCACCCAGCAGGTGGAAAACGGCAAGACCATCGATATGCCGGCCAACCCTACCCGGACCGACGACTATGTGTTTAACGGCTGGTATGTGGACGAGGCCTGCACACAACCCTATGAAGCCGGGCGGCTGTATGAGGATTTGAATCTGTATGCCGGGTGGGTGGAAAAGCACTGGACCTATATTTACCTCGACGGCACCAGCGGCAGCGACGCCAATTCGGGCATGACGGCCGGCGACGCGGTGAAGACCTTTGCCCGGGCGAAGGAGCTCTTGCCGAAGGCAGAAAATAAAATTATCATGGTTTGCGGCAGAGTGGACGTCAAAGAGAATCAGACCTGGGACCTGTCAGAGTTCCCGGGTGCCATGATGATGCGGGATAAGAACTTCTCCGGAAGCAACTATACGTTCTGGGTGAGCGCCGATTTGACCCTGAAGAACATTACCATAGACGGCGGCCGGACCTATTGGGCGGAAGATGGAGTGGACTACTCCAGCTATATGATGTTCTGGGTCGGCGAAGGTAGCACCCTGACGCTGAACGAGGGCGCCGTGCTGCAGAATGCGAGAACGGAAAGTCTGACCTCCGGGGGCGGAGCCATGTACCTGGTTTCCGGTAATCTGGTGATGAACGAGGGCTCTAAGATCACTGAAAACTACGGCGGCTACAGCGGCGCCGTTGGCTGTAGCTCTGGGAAGAACAGTATCACCATCAACGGCGGCGAGATTGTTGATAACTATGCCCAGTCTGGACCAGACACCTCTACATCCGCCCAGGTGGGCGCGGCTGTGGACATGAAGGGCAATTCCGGGGCAGGAAACCGCGCCACCTTCATCATGAACGGCGGCACCATTTCCGGCAACGTGGCCAACCCCGAGGGCGTGGGCGCGGTCAGCATCGGCAATTATTGTGACGCCACCATCAACGGCGGCAAGCTTATCAACAACGAAGGCGGGAAATCTGGTGGCGCGTTGTACGTCTATGGCACCGGAACGACAGGGAATCTGTACTCCACCCTGACCATCAACGGCGGTACCATTACTGGAAACACCTGCACCGACGGCGATACCATGGCCATCGGCGCCAAGGCATTTTTGACGCTGAAAACAGGGGCTGACGGACCGGATTACGACGGCGGCGTTTACCTGCGGACCGGCGCTGAGCCCCTGCGGATTACGGCTGCCCTGACAAAGTCGCTGAAGCTTTCCGGCCAGGCATTCCCCTATCTGACGGGCCTGATCACCGGCGCGGATTATGTGCTGACCGAGGCGGATCTGGCAAAGGTGGACCTGCGCTACGATTTGGGCGAGCAATACAGCATACTGCTGGATTCGGAACAAAATCTGATTTACGTGGGATCCAGCCATGTAATCGGTACGCGAATTTATTTGTCCGCAACCGGAAAGGATTCCAACGACGGCCTGACCCGGGACACGGCTGTGGCGAGCTTCCAAAGGGCGAAGGAGCTGCTGACGGAACGGCAATCCGACAAAGCAGATAACGTAATCACGGTGATCCCCGGCAAAAGCACCACCACGGCGATCGTAATCCGAGAGGATCAGACCTGGTCGTTAAAGGGAATTCCCAACGCTTATCTGCAGTGCGACAGCGAAACGGCGGGCAATATGTTCTACGTACAGGGCGCCACGCTGACCCTGGAGGATATTGTCATCGACGGGAACCGCTATTACGACCAGGCGAAAAATACCTCCAGCTCCTGCATCTATCTGACCTATAATGAAAGCAGGCCCACGGTTTTGAACATGAGAAGCGGCGCGATCATTCAAAACGCGCCCAATCAGGGGGTGTACGTGACAGGCAGTACCCTCAATATCTATGACGGAGCCAGAATCACCGGCGTGGATAAAACGGCGGCAATCTACGCCACGGGTTCAGCCACCAACGAAGCGGACAAATCCGGGTATGTGAACGTCTACGGCGGCGAAATCTCCGGAAACTACCGGGCCTTCAACCTCCTGGGTACCGCCAAACTGAATATCTCTGGCGGCCTGTTTGAGAACAACGTTATGACCGGCAATGGAACCGGCGCGGTGATTTATGTCGGCGCGGATAAGGTTGAGGTGGAGATCCACGGCGGCACCTTCCGCAACAACGCGTTGCTGGGTACCAGCGTGACCTCCGTGGGAACGGTCTATGGCACCAATTCTGCCTCCAAACCCGTAGTCACAGGCGGTACCTTCTCCGGCAACACCTGCGCCTACGATCCGGAACAAAACGGATTTTCCAGTACGAACAAAAATGCGGGTAAGGGCATGAGCCCCACGGTAAGACCCGGCGCGGGTGGTGTGGATTTGAGTGATGTGCCCTTTGCCTGGGCCTTTGCCGAGGACGCGGCCTGCCTGCAAATCGCAGGTACGCTGACCAGTACGGTAAAGATTCGGTATCCGGCAGCGCCCGCAACCGGCCAGACGGTGGCCGTGGGCGCCGAGGGCTATACGCTCACCCAGGCGGATTTGGAAAAGCTCAACTGCCTCAATGAGGGCGTGAGTCTAAAATTAGATACCACGAAGAACCGAATTGTTGTCTCCTAATTGCTAAGTTTCTGGGGAAGACCGGAGTTTCCGGTCTTCCCCGCCGTACGTTTTGGAACGAAATTCGCCATAGCCGCCTGATAGTGCTGCATTGCGGCACCATAACGACTTGCTGTGCCTTGAATTGGCTTCATCTATGCACAGCGCCTGCCTGCAGAACTGTGTATTGTGTGAGGAAAAAGAACTTGATAGAACGGGAGTGAAAAATCTCGTCATTTCCGTGTCGGAGGAAAGGAAAAGGGGTCAAAATGAAAAAATGGAAGAAACGTATTCTGTCAATCGCTTTAACGGTAGCGCTGGTGCTGAGCTTCTGCCCCACCGCGCTGGCAGCAGAGGGGCAGTTCACGGATTTGCCAAGCGGCCATTGGGCATACGGGTACATTCAAGACATGGTGGAGCGGGGCCTGATGAATGGGACCTCGGACACCACCTTCGCCCCGGAGC
>CBCTHM010000070.1:0-3540 GCA_965146675.1 uncultured Eubacteriales bacterium
TACAGGATATCTCTCGACGGTGCGTCTGTAGGGGCGACCTGTGGTCGCCCGCTGGGGAGGCCCGGCCATGACGGGGGTAGGAACGGCCCTCGGCCGTTCCGCGGGCGTGCAAAGCACGCCCCTACAGGATATCTCTCGACGGTGCGTCTGTAGGGGCGAGCTGCGCTCGCCCGCTGGAGAGACCCGGCCATGACGGGGGTAGGAACGGCCCTTGGCCGTTCCGCGGGCGTGCAAAGCACGCCCCTACAGGATATCTCTCGACGGTGCGTCTGTAGGGGCGAGCTGCGCTCGCCCGCCGGGGACACGCGCGCCTGCTTCCGTCAATTCGCATCCAGCCCCATGGCCTACGCACAGGGAACCACCACTGGCACGTTGTCCACGGTGTAAACATGGACCTGCATGCCGTACACCGCCCGGATGGTCTCCGGATTCATGACCTCCAGGCCCCCCTGGGCAAAAATTCGGCCCCCCTTCAAGAACAGGAACTGGCCGCAGTACCGCAGGGCCAGATTCAGGTCGTGCAGGATCACCAGCACGGCGATCTGCCGCTCCTTGGCCACCTGGCGCACCAGGGCCAGGACCTCGTGCTGATTTTTAGGGTCCAGGCTGCTGGTGGGTTCGTCCAGGAGCAGAAGCCGGGGCTCTTGGACCAAGGCCCGGGCCAGCATGACCTTTTGCAGCTCGCCCCCGGACAGCTCATCGAGGTACCGCAGGGCGTAGGCGGTCAAATCCAGGCGCTCCAGAGCCTGTCTGACCATGGCGTGGTCCTGTTCCGTCAGGTTCCAGTGAAAGTAGGGCCGCCGGCCCAGGAGCACCGTGTCGTATACGGTCACATGGCCCAGCTCGCTTTTCTGGGCCACGTAGGACACCAGCCGGGCCGCCTGGTCCCGGCGCAGACGCAGCACGTCCCGGCCGTCCACCAAGACGCAGCCCCCGGCGGGGGTGCGGACCCGGTTCATGCAGGTGATGAGCGTACTCTTGCCCGCGCCGTTGTTGCCCAGCACCGCGGTACAGGTCCCCGGTTCGGCCTGGAAGCTGACCCGCTCCAGCACCGGGGTCCCGCCGTAGGAAAAGCAAAGATCCTTGACCTGAATCATGTGAGATTTCCTTTCTTAAACACCAAGTAGAGAAACAGCGGCGCCCCCAGGAAGGAGGTGACGGCGCCGATGGGCAAAATGGCAGGCTGTACGGCCAGACGGGCCAGAAGATCCCCGCACAAAAGCGCCACGGCGCCCATGAGGGCGGAGGCCGGCAGCAGAAACCTATAGTCGCTGCCCACGAACCGGCGGACGATATGCGGGCCGATGAGGCCGATGAAGCTGATGACGCCCACAAAGGCCACCGCCACGGCGGACAGCAGGGCGCAGGCGGCCATGCTCACAAGCTGGAGACCGTCCACCCGGACCCCCAGGCTCTTGGCGGTCTGCGCGCCGCTCTCCAGGGCATTGTAATTCCAGCGGTTATAGAAAAAGTACAGAAAGGCCAGGACCGTGAGCCCGGCGATAAGCCCGATCTCCCGGTAGCTGGCCCGGCCCAGGTCCCCAAAGGTCCAGTACACCACCGAGGCGACCTTCACGTCGTCTGCAAAATACTGCAACAACGTGGTGCCGCCGCTGAACA
The DNA here is from genome assembly GCA_965146675.1 of uncultured Eubacteriales bacterium. Lineage (GTDB taxonomy): Bacteria > Bacillota > Clostridia > Oscillospirales > Oscillospiraceae > Faecousia. The sequence goes on from CBCTHM010000070.1 coordinate 1,621, forward strand.
GGGCGCTCAGGGCTACGCCGGAGAGCACCATGGAGGCCGGAGTGAGCCGCCGCAGCCTGGCCAGGCCCAAAAGAACGGCCACGGTGAGCACGCCCCCCACAAAGGCGCACAGGGTGACCAGGTAGGGGTTTACAATGGTCACCGCCGCGGCGGCGCCGTTGGCGTTCTGGATGCCCGCGTCCAGGCAGATGATGGCGAAAGCGGCCCCGAAGGAGGCGCCCTGGGACACCCCCAGGGTGGAGGCCGAGGCCAGGGGATTGCGCAAAACGTTTTGCATCACGCAGCCGGCCAGGGCCAGGGCCGCGCCCACGGCGACGGCGGCCAGCACCCGGGGCAGCCGCACGTTCCGGACGATGGCGACCGCCTGCCGGTCCGCCCGGCCCAGCAGGGCCTGCACCACCTGCCTCACCGAGAGGTTGGAGGAGCCCACGGCGATGGATCCCACCGCCACGGCCAAAAGCAGCAGCAATAGGACCAGCAGCGTAAGGCGTTTGCGCCGGAGAAAGCCCTGGTATTGGGCCGTGATCTGGTCTGCGCCCATCTCACTGTCCCAGGGTCAGGGGGCCGAAACCCAGGCCCTGGTCCGTCATGTCCCCGTAATAGGCACGGCCCAGGAAAAAGGTAAGGATTTCGTCGGTTTTGGCTGCGATATCCACGTCCTGGAACTGGGTCGGGTACAAAACCGTCCCAGTGTAATAGGCGCTGGCCAGGGCGTAGGTGGCGTTGGTGGAGTAATTGTTGAAAGAGGGCATGGCGTACACCCGCCCCGCCTCCACTGCGGCCAGGGACTGGAAAAAACCGGGGTTGGCGGCCACCTCCTCCTGGACCAGGTTCCAGTTGCCTGGGTCCAGGAAGATGACGTCCGGGTTCCACACCAGGACCTTCTCCAAATCCACCTCAAAGGCCCCCTCCTCCCCGGTCTCATCGGCCACATTCCGGGCGTGGACGGCCAAAAATGGCCCGAAGTTGGCGTAGGTCCCGCCGAAGCCGTGGGCCCCGGAGAAGGTGATCGCGCCGGCGTACACCGTGGGCTTCTCCGCCTCCGGCACGCCGCCCGTCCTTTGGTCTAGGTCCTGTTTGCAGCGGTCCACAAAATCCAATAGCTCCTGACACCGCTCCTGCCTGCCCAGCACCTCTGCCATGAGGGTCAGGGCCTCATAGAAGCTCTCGTCGATAAAATTGATGCTGAGAAACCGGGTGCAGACCACAGGCAGGCCCGTCTCCTGGGCCAGCTGCTCCGCCGCCTCCTGGGTATAGCCGCAGAGAATCACGTCCGGATTCACCGTGAGAATCTCCTCCGGATAGGCGGTGTAGCTGGTGCCCCCGCCCTTGCCGATGGCGGGCAGGTCCTTCAGCTTCTCATAGTTGACATAGGCGTAATCCCGCTTGACGGAGGTCTCGAAGCCCTTGTCCGTGTCCTCCACCCCCGCCAGCAGGTCCTGGGCTTGGAGGTAACAGAGCATTCGCAGGGTTCCGGAGCCCACGCAGATCACTCGGTTCACCTGGGCTGGGATCTCCACTTGCCGCCCATACCGGTCCGTCACAGTGCGGGTATCCGCCCCCGTTTGGCTGGGCGCGGTTGCCGCGGGGGACTCCGGCGCCGTGGAGCGGGTCCCGGGAGCAGCCCCGCAGGCGCTCAGAGCCAGCAGCAGGGCCGCGCAGAGGAAAAAAGAAAGCAGACGTTTCATCACGATTTCTCCTTTATATCTATGCCGTTTTTTGGGGTCCCCCATGGGAGCGGGAAAAATTTTTCGGGAATTGGGCAAACTACCCAGGCGGGATGGGCCCGCAAGGGCATCTTGTCGGCGGGTCTGTAGGGGCGGCCAAAGGCCGCCCGCCGGGCCCCTGTAGGGAACGGCCTTCGACCGTTCCGCGGGCGTGCAAAGCACGCCCCTACAGGATATCTCTCGACGGTGCGTC
>CBCTHM010000071.1:0-3509 GCA_965146675.1 uncultured Eubacteriales bacterium
AAACTTTGCGGGCGTGCAAAGCACGCCCCAACAGGGTGCAGTGCGGTTTCGGGGGAATGTAGGGGCGACCTATGGTCGCCCGCGGGCGAGCGCAGCTCGCCCCTACGGGACTCGGTCGTTGACGCGGTCTTCTACGCGCCCCGGGCGGCACCCAGCAGCTCCAGATAGCGGCGCGCGCCCCGCCGCTGCTCCTGCAGCAGCAGGGTGAAGACTTGGCCGAACACAGGATGGGCGCAGGCGGGCTCATAGGCGGCCATGGCCTGCCGGGACCGATCGTACAGCCTGCGCAGGGCCTCCTGGGTGGGCTCCTGCCGCCCGGGTCCCGGAACCGGCTGCTTTCCCAGCGTCTTCCCGGCCGCCAGCCGGTACATCCCCGCCAGGCAAGCCGCCCGGCTTCGGGCTTCCTGTCCCAGGGTCCGTAGGACCGTGGCCTCCGTGCCGTTCATCCGGCGGGCCAGGACCAGGCAGCCCTCCGCTATGGCGCGCTCCTCTGTCAAAAGCGATTGCAGCCAGCCGGCGGACCAGTCTGGCCCACAGGTCTGCGATGCTGGGGACGCGGGCGCCGAGTCCGATGGCGGTCGGTCTCCCCGCACCCGCTGCCATACGGCGTCTGTCTGCCGCTTGTCAAATGGGTCCATGGTGGTTCCCCCTTTCCTCCAAGCCTATGCTGGAGCGCCTCTGTTCGTGCATGGGGAGGGACCGCGCGTGGGCCCGGTGGACAAAAAGTCCGAAAAAAATACCACTTGGGTGCAGCCTGGATGCAAAATGGATGCAATACCTGTGTACCTTATAGACAACTTCCAATCGCGCCGGTTCACGGCGTAGGATGTGTGAAGAATGTCGGCGCCAGGCGCCGAAGGAGGAGGAGACCCCAATGAAAATAAGATTTCGCACCCTTTGGCGCAGGAGCCTGTGCCTATTACTGCTCGTGGCCATGTCCTCCGGCGTGAGCGCCGGCGGGCTGGAAGGCGCCGACACACAACCTGTCCTGACGGCCCCGGATATCACCCAAAAGCTGTCTGATCTGACCGAGAGGTTAGACGCAGGAAACGGCGGGCTGGATGCGTTCCAGCTTCCAGACCCCTTGCCGGAGCCGCCCTTTACGGACGTGTCGTCCTCAGCTTGGTATTACCAATACGTTCAGGCCCAATTCGCCCTAAATCTCATGGAAGGGACCGGGGAGAACCGCTTTTCCCCGGACCGGACCGTGCCCCTGGCCCAGGGCGTCACGGTGGCCGTGCGGATTTATGAGAAGTACCGGGGCATCCCCGACGGGTCGGAGGATTTTCAGGGGCAAACCTGGTATGACTATTACATAGCCCAGGCGAAGGCCTATGGGATTCTGCCGGAGTGCCTGTTTGAGGCCTCCCCCACCCGCCCGGCCACCCGGGCCGAGCTGGCGGAGCTGCTGTACCGCAGCCTGCCCGAATCGGAGCTGCCCGCCATCAACGATGTGCAGGAGCTGCCGGATTACGGCCCGGACGATCCGTACTGGACCGGCGTGCTGGTTCTGTACCGGGCGGGGGTGCTGACGGGCAACGAGCTGGGGACCTTCCGGCCGGACGCCAACATCAAGCGCTCGGAGCTGGCCGCCATGCTCACCCGTCTGGTATGCCCCGCGTACCGGGTGGCTCTGGACCCGGAGCCCACGGACCCCACCCAGCCGCCCGATCCGACGGATCCCCCGGATCCAACCGATCCACCGGAGGCGCCGGGGATGGACGCGTTTTTGCTTCCGGACCCCCTACCGCCTATGCCCTTTACCGACGTGGCCGCGACCATTTGGTACCGGGAGTCGGTGCAGGTCCAGTACGCCCTGGGGCTCATGGAGGGCACCGGCCGGGGCCGCTTCTCCCCGGTGGGCACCGTGCCCCTGACCCAGGCCGTGGCGGTGGCGGTGCGCATCTATGAGAAATATCAGGGCATCCCCGACGGCTCGGAAGACTACGGCGGCGCCCATTGGTACGATTATTACGTGGACCGGGGCCGGACCTACGGCATTCTGCCGACCGGGCTGGCCCAGGGGAACCTGAACCGGGCGGCCACCCGGGCCGAGGTGGCGGAGATCCTGTGCCGCAGCCTGCCGGTGGCGGAGCTCTCCCCGGTCAACCAGGTGGAACGTCTGCCGGATTACGGGCCCCAGGATGCGTATTGGTCCAGCGTGCAGCGCCTGTTCCAGGCTGGCGTCCTCACGGGACACGACGCCTACGGCACCTTCCGGCCGGACACCAGTATCAAGCGCGCGGAGCTGGCCGCCATCCTGACCCGACTGGTCTGCCCGTCCTACCGCAAGCAGTTCACCCTGCAGCCCTGGGTGGTGGAGGCCCAGGTATACGGCAAGAGCGGAGCGGGCCGGGACCTGACCGCCTACCGGTTCGGAGACGGGGACAACGTGATGGTAGTGACCTTCGCCATCCACGGCTGGGAAGACAATTACAACCGGGACGGGGAGGCCCTGGTGGGCACGGCCCGGGCCCTGATGGAGGCGCTGAAAAAGCAGTATCAGGACCTGATCACAAAACGGAATTGGACCGTGTACGTGCTGCCCTGCCTGAATCCGGACGGGCTGTACGACGGGCAGTCTCACAACGGCCCCGGCCGCTGCACCACCTATTACCTGGACGAAAAGGGGAACAACGTCTACGGCAACGGCAAGGGCATCGACCTGAACCGCTCCTTCCCCTACAAATACCGGTCCTTCTCCAGCAGCCGGAATTTCAACGGCACGGCGCCGCTCCAGGCCCGGGAGGCCCGGGCGTTGGCCGATTTCACCAGAGAGGTGAAGGGGACCGGACACAACGTGCTCATCGACACCCACGGCTGGTATCAGCAGATCATCGTCACGGAGGACCAGAGCAATCCCATTTACAGGACCCTGAAGACCTATTTCCCGGGCAACCGCTACACCTACATGGCCAACGGCGAGGGCTACTATTCCGCCTGGGCCGGGTTTGTTCTGGGGTACGACGCCTGCCTGTTTGAGTTCCCCAGCGTGTCCAGCCAAAGGGAGTTTGATTCCCGGGGCTATGGGACCGCCTACGTCAACGCTCTGTGCCAGCTGCTGAGGACCTACGCTTAGGCGCGGCGGGGCAAGGGTCGCCTTTGGGGGCGGGCGCAGCTCGCCCCCACGGGATTGTCTTTCGATGATGCGTCTGTCGGAGCGGCCTTTGGCCGCCCGCCGGGAAATGCACCGAATCCAGATGTAGGGAACGACCTTTGGTCGTTCCGCGGGCGTGCGAAGCACGCCCCTACAGAGTCCAGTGTGGTTTTGCGGGATGTAGGGGCGACCTGTGGTCGCCCGCGGGCGAGCGCAGCTCGCCCCTACAGCAGGCGCAGATTTCAATGAGCCCGCCACAGACGCAGGTTACGGCAGGGCCAGGGTCGCTTGCACCCTGGCCAACCGTGAGGCCGGGCAGGTTGACAGGGTTAGGAGGGGTTTTCAAAGGAGGGGCGTCATCGTCGGAGCAAAGTCCGCTCCTGCTCCGGCGGCCAGGTAGGCCGCCATCCGC
>CBCTHM010000072.1:0-3400 GCA_965146675.1 uncultured Eubacteriales bacterium
CTGTAGGGGCGTGCTTTGCACGCCCGCGGGCGACCACAGGTCGCCCCTACACCCCAAAATCACGCTGTGCTCTGTAGGGGCGAGCTGCGCTCGCCCGCGGAACGACCGCAGGTCGTTCCCTACAACCGGAATCGGTGAATTTCCCCGCGGGCGGCCAGAGGCCGCCCCTACAGACGCACCGTCGAAAGTCATCCCGTAGGGACGAGCTGTGCTCGCCCGCAATTGGGGGCCCCGCGAAGCCGGATGGCTTCGTGGGGAGAGGAGGGGCAAGGAAGCGGTGCCGATGGCGGCCTACCTGGCCGCCGGAGCAGGAGCGGACTTTGCCCCGACGAGCTCGCCCGCGGAACGACCGCAGGTCGTTCCCTACAACCGGAATCGGTGAATTTCCCCGCGGGCGACCACAGGTCGTTCCCTACATGGATTGCAGGAAAGGGCCGTTCCCCCACCCACGATTGTAGAAATCCCGCGGAGGCGGCCAACGGCCGCCTCCGCGGGACTTTTGTCAGAATGGGCTCAGGGTTACGCGCCCTCCGGTCCGGAGGATTCCGGAGGCCGCTGGCCTTGGGGCTTCCTGGGCTTACCGCCCCGACTCCGCCGCCGGGCTCCGCCGGATTTGGGCTTGGTGGCCGGCCGCGCCTCCGACCCGGAGCCTTCCCTGGCGGGCCGGGACACCGGAGGCTCTGTCCGCCCGCCCGGCTTGGGCCCCCTGGGCTTCCGCTGGCGGGACTTCGGCCCCTCCTGCTGGGCCTCCTTCTGGGGCGCCGTCTCCTGCCTGCCGGGTTCCGCCGCCTCCGTCCGCTTGGGCCGTCCACCCCGTCCCTTCCGCCGGGCGTTGCCCGCCGGCTTGACCCGCTCCGGTTCGATGGCCTCCTGGGCGGCCTCTTCCGGGACGGGGGGCTCGGAACGCGCTTCCGGCTTTCGCCTCCGCCGGGTCCGGTTGGCGGGCTCCTCCTGGGGGACTGTTTCGTCCACAATGTCCTCCGGCCGGTACCGGAAGCGGATCGGGTCCAAATGCATGGGCGGCTCCTCCGACGCCATGACCGGCTTGGGCCGCTTGCCGCAGCCGGAGATGGGCGCCAGGTCCACTGGTACCGGCGGGTCGTTTTTCTTGGCCTTGCCGTTGCGCAGGACGCAGATATCGCAGTTTTGGTAGCATCCGATGGTATCGGGCTGCTCCTCCATCCGAACCTTCACCCGTTGCCGCAGTAGGTTCACGTCCACCACGGTGCCCCGCCCGTCCGGGGTGTCCACAAAGGAGTCCGACTTCGGGCTGGTCCGCAGCAGGTCCTCGTAGGCCTCCTGCTCGTATTTCAGGCAGCACATCAGCCGGCCGCAGGTGCCGGAGATTTTGGTGGGGTTCAGGCTCAGATTCTGGGTCTTGGCCATCTTGATGGAGACCGGCTGAAAATCGTCCAGGAACTGGGCGCAGCAGAAGGGTCTGCCGCAGATACCCAGACCGCCCACCATCTTGGCCTTGTCCCGCACGCCGATCTGCCGCAGCTCGATGCGGGTCCGGAAGACGCCGGCCAGGTTCTTGACCAGCTCCCGGAAGTCCACCCGGTCGTCCGCGGTGAAGAAAAAGAGAATTTTACTGCCGTCGAAGGCATACTCTGCGGAGACTAGCTGCATGTCCAGCTTGTGCTCCTGGATTTTTTGCTGGCAGATTTCGAAGGCCCGCTTCTCCTTGGCCCGGTTGTTACTGATGGTTTTTTCATCCGCCGGTGTGGCCACACGGAGGATCCGCCGCAGGGGAGCGACGATGTCCTTGGGGGAGACCGGGTGATTACCCGCGGCGCAGATGCCGAATTCCGGCCCCCGGGCCGTCTCCATAATCACATGGTCCCCGGTCTGGAGCGTCAGGTCTCCGGGGTCGAAATAATAAACCTTGGAGCCGGTGCGGAACTGGATGTCCACCACGATCACAGGCGCGGTCTGCTCCGGCGGGCATTCCGCCGGGAGCTCCTCTGCCGGGAAATCCGTACGTTTTTGTTCGTCCATTGGGTTCTCCTTTCGCCCCGCTTCGGGGCGGTAAAATGGGAAGGGCAGCCGCTCACCGGAGCCGCCAGGCCAGATCCCCGCAGATGGCGCCGGGGGAGACGTTTCCCTGAGCGTATAAAAGGGCCTGGTAAAGCGAATCCACCGCCTGGGCCAGCTCCCTGGCCGTCCGGGCCTGGGCCAGGGTCTGGGCCAGGTCCCCCAGGGCGGGGCTTCCCGCCCGGCCCGCCAGCGCCGCGGCCAAAAGGTCCCGCCACTGGGTCAGCAGCTCCACGAGCTGCTCTCGTTTTAGACGCTCCATGGGGGTGAGCACCTGCAGCAGCGCCACAGGGTCCCGGGCAGCGTAGGCCCGGCCAAACGCCAGAGTCTGGGGCGAAAGGCCGCCGCCCTCCTGCAGGAGGGCCTGGGCCTGTCCCAGCCAGCCGCCGCTGCGCCGGGCGGCCGCCAGCCGTAGGCTGGGCTCGGCGGCGGGAAACGCCTGGGTCAGAGCCCGGACCAGGTCCGCATCCGGCAGAGGCTGGAGTTTGAGCTCCACGCACCGGGAGCGCACGGTCGGCAAAAGCCGGTGCGGGTTGTCCGCCAGCAGCAGGAACACGCCGTAGGAGGGGGGCTCCTCCAACACCTTCAGCAGGGCGTTCTGCCCCGGAGGGCCCAGGTCCTGGGCCCGGGGGACAAAGTAAATTTTTCGGACGCCCTCGTTGGGCCGGACGAACAGGTCCGCCCGAGCCCGGCGGACCAGCTCCACGGGAACGGTCTTTTTCTCCGGGTCGTCCACGGTGATGACGTCTGGGTGCGTGCCGGAGAGCGCCTTTCGACAGGCGGCGCAGCGGCCGCAGGGCTTCTCTCCGGGCGCGCGGCACAAAAGAGCCGCCGTCAAAATCCGGGCCAGGGTGCGCTTTCCGGCGCCGGGGGGACCGGACAGAAGATAAAAATGGGCGAAGCGGTCCCGCTCCGCCGCTGCGGTCAAATTTGCCTTTAATTGTTCGTTTCCCCAAAAGCCCTCGAACCGCATGGTGCTCCCCCCGCCGGTTTTTTGCGTTACACAAAATTATTATAGCACATATTTTTCAATTTTCCACGCTTTTTTTCCGAAACAAGGGATTGGCCAACACCAAACCGAACCCGCTTGCGTTAGGCTTTGGTTTGGGTTACAATATTCTGCAATAAAGGTAGGGGCGACCAATGGCCGCCCGCCGAGGGCGCATTCTTAATAACGGGGTGTCGGGGCGACCTGCGGTCGCCCGCCGATTTCTGTAGGGAACGACCTGTGGTCGTTCCGCCAGGTACTTCCGGTTTAACAAACTTTGCGGGCGTGCAAAGCACGCCCCAACAGGGTGCAGTGCGGTTTCGGGGGTGTCGGGGCGACCTGCGGTCGCCCGCCGATTTCTGTAGGGAACGACCTGTG
>CBCTHM010000073.1:0-3376 GCA_965146675.1 uncultured Eubacteriales bacterium
CTACGGGATTTCTATCGATAGCGGGCTCTGTAGGGGCGGCCTGTGGCCGCCCGCCGGTCCTCTGTAGGGAACGACCTGCGGTCGTTCCGCGGGCGAGCGCAGCTCGCCCCTGCGGGATTTCTATCGATAGCGGGCTCTGTAGGGGCGGCCTGTGGCCGCCCGCCAATCCTCTGTAGGGACCGACCTTTGGTCGTTCTGCGGGCGAGCGCAGCTCGCCCCTACAACTCCCAGAATTCCGCCGCGCCATGCGGCAGTGCAGTCCTCTGCGACGATGCGGGGCGCAAAACTGAGCGCCGGCATTCAGCGCAGGTCGCGCTGAATGCCGGCGGCAATGGCGGCAATGTCATCCATAGAGCCAATTTGAGAGATCTTCTCCTTATAGTACCCGCTGTACGGCACGCCCCGCAAATACCAGGCGAAATGCTTTCTGGCCTCCAGGCAGGCGATGTGCTCGCCCTTGTCCGAGGCCGCCAGGCGGAACTGCTCCACCGCCGTGTCCACCCTTTTGGCCAGGGGCGGCCGGGGCGGCGCGCACTCCCCCGCCAGGGCCGCCCGGATCTCCTGAAAAATCCAGGGATCTCCGAACGCGGCCCGACCCACCATAAGAAGGTCCGCGCCAGACCGCTTTTGACAGGCCAGGGCGCTATCCCCGGAGACCACGTCCCCGTTGGCCATCACGGGAATGGCCACAGCCTCCTTCACCCGGCGGATGATATCCCAGTCCGCCACCCCGGAATACAGCATGGCCCGGGTGCGGCCGTGAACGGCCAGGGCGGCGCAGCCCGCCTGCTCCAGGGCCCGGGCAAATTCCACCACGTTCACGGAGCCTTTGTCCCACCCGATTCGGGTCTTCACTGTCACAGGTACGGGCACGGCACGGGCCACCGCCTCCACAATCCGGGCGGCCAGCTCCGGCCGCCGCATCAGGGCCGCGCCGTCTCCGTTCGCCACCACCTTGGGCATGGGGCAGCCCATGTTGAGATCGATAAAGTCGCAGCCAGAGAGCGCGAGGGCCAGGCCCGCTGCTTCGGCCATCACGCTGGGGTCGCTGCCGAAAATCTGCGCCCCTACCACAGAGCCCTGATTTTTGCGCAGCAGCTTGGCGCTCTTCCGGTCCTGATACACCAGGGCCCGGGAGGAGACCATCTCCGTCACCGTGAGCCCGGCGCCCAGCCCGGCGCACACGGTGCGAAAGGCCCAGTCCGTAACTCCCGCCATGGGGGCCAGGGCCACGGGCCCCGCTACCTTTAAATTGCCGATGTTCAGGAAAATCCCTCCCCGGCTCCCGCCGGGCCTTGAGAGCCGGGGCGGAGCGCTATCCATCTTTTCGGATTATGATAGCACACAGCCGCCTGAATGGCAACCCTCCGGCGCTACAGCAGCGCCGTCAGCAGCCAGGCAAGGCCCGTGACCAGGGCGCCCCCGGCGGCCCACACGGGACCCCGCAGGTGCAGCCGCTTCCGCCGACGCTCCGGTACGAAGCTGCTGGCTGCCTGCTGAGCCTGGCGCAGAATCTCCCGGTCCGAGGTGCCGCCCTTGCCCAGGGCGTCCTCCCGCAGGATAAAAATTGCCTGCTCAAAGAGTCTGGGGTCCGGGGAGCGGACCACAATAACCTGTCTGGAAATGCCTTTTACCATACTTTTCCGCCTCCTTCTCTGGGAGTTTCCCCCAGCGCGGAAGGTTCTATACCCCCTTTCAGCAGGCGTTTCTGTCCGGGGCAAATCGGCCTACCTGCCGTAGACCAGCCAGATGTACACATAGGCCGGGAGGATCGCGGCCAGGGTAAAGGGCACGCCGATGCGCATGAAGTCCCGGTTTTGGACCTGGTATCCCTCCCGGCGCAAAATGCCGATGCCCGCAATGTTGGCGGAGGCGCCGATGGGCGTGAGGTTTCCTCCCAAAGTGGCGCCGGAGAGCAGACCGAAGTACAGAACCGTGGGGTCCACGCCCATGTCCAGGGCGATTTTCTGCACTACGGGCAGCATGGTGGCCACGTAGGGAATGTTGTCGATAAAGGCGGAGAAGACCACGCTGGCCCAGACGATCACTGTGTAAATCACAAACAGATTGCTGCCGCCCACCCGGGCGATGAGCGCGGCCAGCGCGTCGATGACACCGGCCTCCTTAATGCCCCCGATGACCAGAAACAGGCCCAGAAGTAGCAAAATCGTGTCAAAATCGATCTCCTTCAGAGGCTTGACCAGGGCTTTCAGGCTCCGCTGGGTCAGTCCGGTGAACAGAAGGCCCAGGCCCAACAGGCTCATACAGATGATGCCGTTGATGTTCCGGGGGGTGTTGGGCAGGAAGGAGGCCAGAATCAGCAGCACGATGGTGCCCACAAGCAAAATCGTGGGCACGTAATTGGTGACCACTGTGGGCCTGGTCTTGGGAATCGGGGCTCGCTCCCCGCGAAACATAAACAGCAAAATCACCGCGGCGCAGACGGCGCCCAGCTCCACGGCGAAGAAGATACTGGGTTTGCCCAGGTAGGCGAAGAAGTCCAAAAAGTCCATATCCGCGTAGCCGCCCAGCAGAATGGCGGTGGTGTCGCCCACCAGGGTGGCCGCTCCCTGCAGATTGGAGGAGACGGCGATGGCGATGATCATGGGCACGGGATTGATTTTCAACCGTTTGGCGATGGCCATTGCCACAGGGGCCACCATGAGCACCGTGGCCACGTTGTCCACAAAGGCGGAGATGAGGCCCGCGAACAGCGCCAGGGCCACCACCGCCCACTTCACGTTGGGCACGTGATCGAGAATTACGTCCGCCATGCGGGAGGGCATTTGGGAGTCAATGAACAAAGACACAATGCCCATGGTGCCGGCGATCATCATCAGCACATTCCAATCGATGGCCGGTAGGACCTGTTCCAGGGGCAGCTTGCCGGACAGGATAAAAACTGCCGCGGCGCCCAGCGCCACAAACTTGCGATATTTGGGCAGCGTCAGCATCAGGATGTAGGTCAAGGCGAACAAAATAATAGCGAACAGCATATCTGTAATTCCTCCCATTCTCCCGGCGGCCCCTGCGGGCCCTTGCAGCGCAGATTATTATAAGGACCAGCCGGCCTGTTTGCAAGAAATATTTGCAAACCCTGGCTTAATTTCCCTGCAGGCCCGTCCGGTCCTGTCCATGATAGCACGGCGCGCCCGCGTTTTTCCGTGAAACCCGGTGGCAGAACCCGTCCCCCCGGGCTGCGCTCCAATTCAAAAACGTAGGGACAAGCTGCGTTCACCCGCAGGGAAATTCATTGATTCCGGGTATAGGGGCGGCCTGTGGCCGCCCACCGGGAAATTTATCGATTTCGGATGTAGGGAACGACCTGTGGTCGCCCGCGGGCGTGCAAAGCACGCCCCTACAGGGTGCAGTGTGG
>CBCTHM010000074.1:0-3312 GCA_965146675.1 uncultured Eubacteriales bacterium
GGGGGTGTAGGGGCGACCTGCGGTCGCCCGCGGGCGTGCAAAGCACGCCCCTACACAGAGCAGTGCCGTTCGGGGGTGTAGGGGCGACCTGCGGTCGCCCGCGGGCGTGCAAAGCACGCCCCTACACAGAGCAGTGCCGTTCGGGGGTGTAGGGGCGACCTGCGGTCGCCCGCGGGCGTGCGAAGCACGCCCCTACACAGAGCAGTGCCGTTCGGGGATGTAGGGGCGTGCAAAGCAGGTCTCGTCGTCGCAGAGCCGCGCCAATAGGGTGCGGTCCGATTTGGAGGAGGTAGGGGGAAAAAGGGCAAAAAAGCCGCCGCAGTCCCGCGCCTGACAGGAGAGAAGGAAGGAGTTGGGACACCTTAACCGGTCCCCGTCCCTGTTCTCCGGACAGCACGTATTGCGGCGGCTCTATAAAAGGGCGGTGAGTAGTTAGGCCAGAGCAGCGGTGATGATAGCCATTTTATAGACCTCATCGGCGTTACAGCCGCGGCTCAGGTCGTTGATGGGGGCGTTTAGACCCTGCAGAATGGGGCCGTAGGCCTCAAATCCGCCCAGACGCTGGGCGATCTTATAGCCGATGTTGCCGGCTTCGATGCAGGGGAAGATGAAGGTGTTGGCCTGCCCCGCCACCGGGGAGCCCTTGCACTTGGTGGCGGCCACCACCTCTGACACGGCAGCGTCAAATTGCAGTTCGCCGTCAATGGCCAGCTCGGGGGCTAATTTTTGGGCCTCCAGGGTGGCGTCGTGGCTGAGCTGCACAGTGCCGCCCTTGCCGGAGCCCTTGGTGGAGAAGCTCAGCATCGCCACCTTGGGGTCGATGCCGAAGACCTTGGCGGTGCGGGCGGTCTCTACAGCCACCTCCGCCAGCTTTTGGGCGGCGGTGACGGTGACGTTGCCCTCTTTGTCCACCGTATCCTCGTAGCAGATGTTGATGGCGCAGTCGCCCATGGCAAGCTTTTCTTCACCCCGGACCAGAATGAAGCAGGAGGACACCAGATGGGCGCCCTTTTTGGTCTTGACCAACTGCAGGGCCGGGCGCACGGTGTCCGCGGTGGAGTAGGTGGCGCCGCCCAGCAGAGCGTCCGCATAGCCCAGCTTTACCAGCATGGTGCCGAAATAGTTGCCCTTGGACAGGGCGGCCCGGCACTCCTCGGGCGTCATCTTCCCCTTGCGGAGTTCCACCATTTTAGCTACCATCTCGTCCATGCCCGGATAGGCGGCGGGGTCGAGGATTTCAAGGCCCTCAATGTCAAAGCCGCCGGCCTGGGCCGCGGCACGCACGGCCTCCGGCGCGCCCACCAGAATGGGGGTCAGGAAGCCGCCCTTTTTCAGCCGGTCCGCGGCCTCCAGAATCCGGGGGTCGGGACCCTCGGTGAAGACGAGCTTCCGGGGATTCGCTTTCAGGGTTTCGATCATTGCGTCAAACATGACAGTCCTCCATTTTTAGAGCGCCCGGTTCCGGGATTCGCCCATACTTACGTTCTTTTCTGGCATCAGTATACAACACCCATTGCGAATTCTCAAGGGGCCCCGGGAAAAATTTCTCAGGCTCCTGCGGCTTGATTTGCATAGCGCCTGGGTGTATGATGTCAACAAACGCGGGCGTTGCCCGCTTTGGGAGGCGGTGCGCTATGAAGGCGAAAAGGCTGACCCGAATGGCGTTGCTTGCCGCCGTGGCCCTGGGAATCTTTGTGCTGGAGGCGCGGCTTCCGCCGCTGCTACCCGTGCCCGGGGTGAAGCTGGGTCTTGCCAATATTGTGACCGTGTACGCGGTGTTCGCCCTGGGTCCCCGGGAGGCCGCGGCCATCCTGGCAGTGCGGATGGTGCTGGGCGCCGCCTGCACTGGCCAGGTTATGGGCCTTTTGTACGCGGCGGCCGGGGGGACCTTGGCTCTGGCTGTGACCACCGCCCTGCGGCGAGTGCTGAAAAGACGGCAGATCTGGGTGGCTGGCTGCCTGGGGGCGGTGGTCCACAACCTGGGCCAGTTGGCCGTGGCCGTGGCGGTGACCCAGACCCCGGCCCTGATGGGGTATTTGCCGGTGCTGGTGGCTGCCGGCTTGGCCGCGGGGCTCTTCACGGGCCTGGCGGCCCAGGCGCTGCTGGCCCGGCTGGATAAGCTTCCCCCGGGAACTTGAGCAGGGCTGGGAGAAATTGGAGAAAAGCAACGCTTTTGCACTTTTTTGTATTGACAAAGCGCTGATGGACCTATACAATATTTTGATAGAACGGAGCGCGGTTTTACGGCGTCTACTACACCGAGGTGGTCACCTGGGCGGCGCCTCCTCTGCCGCCGCCCTGCGCGCTCAGTTGCAACGGGGTAAAGCGTATCTCTCGTTTCCGATCGGCTAGTGGGGATTCGTGCTTTATCAAACAATCAATAAAGGAGAAAGAACATGACGAAGCGGAAGACTTGGAGGAGAGCGGCGGGGTTCGCGCTGAGTTTGGCGCTGCTGTGCGGCGCGCTCACCGGATGTGCAGGCCTGCAGAGCCTGTGGAAAAACGCCCTGTCTCAAAATCAGACCGACGAGAGCACGGAACCTGTGCCGGAATACGAGAAGGGCACCCGGACGGAACAGGCGTTTACCAGCGCCTGGATGGGCCTGCAGTATACCCTGCCGGAGGATATGCTCATGCTGACCGACGAGCAGATCCAGCAGGCCATGCAGATCGGAACGGAAAGCCTTATTGTGGACGAGAAAACCGGCCAAAAGATCCTGGACGATAGCAAATCGTCCATTTCATATGAGATGGCTGCCGGTTCCGTGAATGGGGAGAGTATTGTTCTCATGACGGAGAAGATGAAGATCGCTTTGAGCGAGGAGCAATATCTGAAAGCCGGTAAGGCGCAGCTGCAGCAGAGCATGTCAGGGGACATCGAGTTCGAGGAAATGACAAAGCGCACGGTGGCGGGCATGGAGTTTACGGAGCTCACCTATAAGCTGCAGGCTGGGGATGCAGCGGAAATCAGCATGCAGCAGACCCTTTTGTGCAGGCGGATGGGTGACCGTATGATCAATGTAACGCTGAGCTACTCGGATGAGGCGGGCCTGGACTATTTGCTGGCTGGGTTTTCCCCGCTGAGCTAAAGGAAGCGGCTGTAACAGAAAAGACCGCCCCAACCCGACGCTTCGTCAGGTTGGGGGCCGGTTTTTTTAAACCAGTTTAAAAAACCGCGGATTGAACGAGAAAGGGAACCCTGACGGTTCCCTTTCCCTCTTTTCCGCCCTCCGAATCCTAGGGCCAACCCCTGTAGGGGCGAGCTGCGCTCGCCCGCGGAACGACCGCAGGTGGTACCCTACAGCCCACCGT
>CBCTHM010000075.1:0-3309 GCA_965146675.1 uncultured Eubacteriales bacterium
CAAGCGGGTGACCCAGATCGAGGTCTCCACGGCGGAGCCCTATGTGGAGTTCGGTATCTACGGCGATACGCAGAACGGCTACGAGGTGGGCAGCGCCACGGCCTCCAGCGGCAAGCTGAACCGGGGTGGCGATATCTTTATCCTGTCCGATTTTGAAGAGGATGTCACCATTCACTACCAAACTCAGTACATGACCATGCGAGTGGATTTTGAGCTTCTGTATTCGGAGAGCTTAGAGACGCCTCAGTACGTGAGCTGGGGTCAATGCGCGGTAGAGCCCAAGGCCACGTGGACCGGTTACCACATAGAGGGCTGGTATTACGACCGTGCTTATACCATGCGCTATGACTTCTCCACGCCGGTGAAGGAAGATCTGACCCTGTACGGAAAATGGGCCGTGAATGTCTATACCGTGAGCTTCTATGACCGGGGTCAGCTTTACACCACGCAAGAAGTGAACAACGGTGGTTCTGTGAGCCTTCCCGACGGGCCGGCCCGGGGCGACGACGACTATGTCTTCAACGGCTGGTTCCTGGATGAGGATTGCACACAGCCCTTTGACGGCCGAAGGATTTACGCGGACCTCAGCTTGTACGCTGGCTGGGTTGAAAAGCACTGGACCTATGTGTACCTGAACGGCGCCAAGGGAGACGACTCCAATTCTGGCGCTACCGCCAGCGACGCAGTGGCCACCTTTGCCAGAGCCAAGGAGCTGCTGCCCAAAGCGGAGTATCCCTATATCATGATTTGCGGTACGGTCACGGTGTCCGACGATCAGACGTGGACCCTGGCGGATATCGAGGGTGCCCGGATCTACCGGGATGAGACCTACACCAGTAGCTTTTTGGTCAAGGTGGCCGGAAGCCTGACCCTGGAGGACATCGTGATAGACGGCGGTCGGACCTTCTGGGCGTCCGAAGACGAAGAATTTGCAGGCTATGAGCTGTTCACCGTGGCTGGTACGCTGACGCTGAACGACGGCACGGTCCTGCAGAATTCTCGGACCGCCAGCCTGACCAGCAACAGCGCTGTGGTTTATCTCAACGGCAATAATGCAAAGTTAGAGATGAACGACGGCGCCAAAATCACAGGCAACTATGGCGGCAGCGGCAGCGCCATCGGCGGCAGCGCCACCGGCTATCAGGTCGTAATCAACGGCGGCGAAATTACCGACAACGTCTGTCAGTGCACCAGCACCGGCGGCTCCTATGAGGGCGGTACCATTTTCCTGAAGGGCTCCGGCAGCAAAAATGCCACCCTAGTGATGAACGGCGGCCTGATCGCCAATAACGTGGGCCCGGTGGCTGGCACCGGTGGTGTGAGCGTGTATCAGTATGCCGACGCAGTCTTTAACGGCGGAAAGATTACGGGAAACGCCGGCGGCAGCAAGGGTGGTGCGATCTCCACCAACGGCTACTCCGCCGCAAAGCCCAGCTCGGTCACCATCAATGGAGGCACCTTCCGGGATAATACCTACAAGGCCGGCAACACCATCGTGGTCAATGGCTCCTCCAAACTGCTCTTGAACACCCCCACCCGGGTGCCGGATATGGATGGGGCGATTTACCTGACCAATATCAAGTCGAGGCTGCCGGTTCAGTTGGCCGGCGCATTGGATGCGGAGCTAAATCTGGAGTTCCAGAGCTACGTGACCGAGTATCAGCGGCAGATTTTCAAGGGGACCGATACTTATCAACTGACGGAAGCGGATATCGGAAAGCTGCACCTGATTCCCGAGATGCCGGATGCGCTGAAGCTGGCGCTGAATACCAAGGAAAATACGATTTTGGTGGACGCAGCCCGGACCGTTGGAACAGAGATCTTCCTGTCCGGCGAAGGAAAGGACACCAACGACGGCCTGACCAAGGAGACGGCGGTGGCCACCTTTGCCAAGGCCAAGGAACTGCTGATCAAACATCAGTCGCAGACGGATGACAACGTCATCACCATTGTGGCCGGTATGACCACCAGCAAGCCCCAGGTGGTCCTAGTGACGCAGGATGAGACCTGGTCCCTGGCTGGGATCCCCAACGCCTACGTGCAGTGTGAAAAGAGCTCCAAGGGCTATATGGTCTTTGTGAAGGGCTGCACCCTGACCCTGCAGGATATCGTGATTGACGGAAGCTGCTACTTCAACACGGCGAATACCTACGCGCCAATTCGGGTGGAATTCAACGACAGCGAAGAGAATCCCAATCTGTCTGTGTTGGAGATGCGCAGCGGCACTGTGATTCAAAATACCCCGGAGGAGGGCGTATACACCTATGGCGGCACCATCAACATGTACGATGGAGCGAAAATCACCGCCGCGCAGAAGGACTGTGCGATCTATGTCACAGGCAGCGTGGTGACTGCGGGCGACCGCAGGGCGACCCTAAACATTTATGGCGGAGAAATCGTGAACAACCAGACCCGTTGCATCCAAGTGTCGGGGGAGTCTAGCGTCAATATCTATGGCGGCCTTTTCTCCAACAACGTCATGACGGCCAATGGCGGCGGCGGCGTTGTGTACACGACCTCCGCGACCACGCCGATCCTCATTGCAGGCGGAACCTTCACCAACAACGCGCTGAAGGGTACTTCGACTACCTCCGTGGGCACTGTTTTCTACACCAACAATGCCACCAAGCCTGTGGTGACGGGCGGCACGTTCTCGGGGAACACCTGCGCCATGGACCCGGGTCAGAACGGCTTCTCCTGCGGCGCTACGAGTGCGGGCAAGGCTATGTCTCCTGTGATTAAGCCGGGAGCGGAGGGACTGGACTTGAGCGGCGTGCCCTTTGTCTGGGCCTTTGCCGAGGATGCGGCCTGCCTGCAAATTGCGGGTGCGCTGACCAGTGCGCTGACCGTGAAATATCCGGAGGCGCCCAAGTCCGGTCAGGTGGTAGCTGTAGGCGCCGAGGGCTATCAGCTTACCCAGGCGGATCTGGCCAAGCTGAGCTGTCTGAATGCCGGCGTTACCCTAAAGTTGGATACTGGAAAGAATCAAATTACGGTGAATTAGACTTATGCTACGCTAGGGGAAGGCTGGGCTTCCGGCCTTCCCCTTAATACCAGTCGTGCACCGCCGGGATATGTGCCATACCGGCGGTTTTCGGGAAAGGAAATGAAACCCTATGAAATTACGTAAGCGTTTGGTGTCCATGGCCTTAGTCGTGGCGCTGGTGCTGAGCTTCTGCCCCACAGTGTTGGCGGCGGAGGGACAGTTTACAGATTTGCCAGAGGACCATTGGGCCTATCAGTACATTGCGGATATGGTGGAGCGGGGCCTGATGAATGGGACCTCGGACACCACCTTCGCCCCGGAGC
>CBCTHM010000076.1:0-3235 GCA_965146675.1 uncultured Eubacteriales bacterium
CAAGCGGGTGACCCAGATCGAGGTCTCCACGGCGGAGCCCTATGTGGAGTTCGGTGTCTACGGCAACACGGACGACGGCTACGAGGTGGACGCAGTGACCGCCTCAGTGGGGAAGATCAACCGGGCGGGGAATATTTTCATCCTGTCGGACATCGACCAGGATGTGACGGTGCATTATACCACCCGGTTCCGGACCATGCGCCTTGACTTCGTTCTGCGGTATTATCTCACCCTGGAGACGCCTCAGTATGTGACCTGGGGACAATGCGCCAAAGAACCGGCGTGCACCCGGAACGGATATCACATGGAGGGCTGGTATTACGACCAGGAGTTCACCGAGCCCTTTGATTTTTCCGTGCCGGTGAAGGAAGACCTGACCCTGTACGGTAATTGGGAGATCGACGTCTATACCGTTACCTATATGGTGGATGGCGACCAATATCACTCGGTTCAGGCCGATTACAACACGTATGTGACCAATCCCAAGAACCCGGCCAAGGATGGATATGTGTTTAATGGTTGGTACACAGACCCGGAATGCACACAGAAATTTGACCGGAGCTCCACAAAAATTACGCAGGATCTGACCTTATACGCAGGCTGGGTAGAGGCCAAGATGAACAACGTCTTCCTCGACGGCAGATACGGCAGCGATGAGAACAGCGGCATTACGGCCTCAGACGCGGTAAAGACCTTTGCCAAGGCCAAGGAGCTGCTGGCTACCTCGGCGTATAAGATCATACGGATCTGCGGTATGGTGACGGTGAGTGACGAGCAGGTCTGGGATCTAAGCGAGTATGAGGACGCTATGATTCTGCGGGACGAAAGCTATGCCTCCAGCTACATGTTCTGGGTCACCGGCAGCCTGACCTTCCGTAATGTCATTGTGGACGGCGGCAGTACCTATTGGGCGGACGAGGAAGGCAATCCCTTCGAAAGCTACATGGTTATGAACGTCACAGGCGGCAGCCTGATCCTGGAGGAAGGGACCGTGTTCCGGGACACCTATACCAGCAGCACCTCCAGCACCGGCGCCGTCGTTTACCTCAACGGGGCGGAACTGACCATCCAAGACGGGGTGGAGATCTACAACAACAGAGGCGGAAATGCCGGCGCCTTTGGCTGCACGTCATCCGGTTCATCCACCATTGTGATGAACGGCGGCGAGATCCACGACAATGCGTCCATTTATACCAGCACCATGTCCAGTACCCAGTGCGGCGGCGCGTTTTATCTGGCCGGCAGCTCTGCCAAGGGCAATACGACCCTGACCATCAATGGCGGCAAGATTTACGACAACGTTTGCGCGTCCGTCAACAGCTCCGGGGCAGCGCTCAACTATGGCGCTGGAGCCATCGGGATGGGCATGAGGTCCAGTCTGATTCTCAACGGCGGGGAAATTTATAACAACCAGGGTCCCGCCGGTGCGATCGTGACTTACGGCTATAGTACCAGCTCCCTGAGTACCATTACTTTAAAGGGCGGACGAATTTATAGCAATACGGCGACCAACGGCGATACCATCAACCTGGGGACCAACACGGACCTGATCTTGGCAGGGGCCGGCGAAAGCTTTGATGGCGGCATTTGGCTGCAGAACAGTACCAACCGCCGTCCGGTCCTTTTATCCGGCGCCCGCACCCAGCCTCTGGTACTGACCTGCGCGGACATCGTATACAGAAACGTTCTGGTTGCCGGAAAGGACTATACCCTGACCCAGAAGGACCTGGAGCAGATTCAGCTGACCAACGGGCTGGACAGTCACTACAAGCTGACGCTGGATGAGGAAAGCAATTCTATTCACATTGGTTCCAGCCAGAACGTCGGCACGCAGATTTTCTGGTCCGCCGCAGGCGATGACAAAAACGACGGCCGCACGCCGGAAACCGCGGTGGCGAGCTTTGCCCGGGCCAAGGCCCTGCTCTCAGCCAACCAGTCCGCCACGGGCGACAACGTCATCGTGGTGATTGCAGGTAGCCTGAACGGCAATCCCAAGGTCATCACCATAACCGAGGATCAGACCTGGTCCCTCAAGGGCATCCCCAACGCCTACATCCAGTGCTATGAGGCGTCCAAGGGCTATATGTGGTCTGTAAAGGGGGCGACCCTGACCCTAGAGGATATCGTCATCGATGGCAATTTCTTCTATGCCAGTGGTACCGGGAAGACCTACCCCATCCGGGTGGAATATGACGACAGCGACGAACCCCAACCCTCCGTGCTGAACCTGCGAAGCGGCGCTGTCATTCAAAACACTACTGATGACGCGGTTTATGCCTCTGGCGGCATCGTCAACGTCTACGACGGCGCCAGAATTACCGGTGCGTCGGCCTCGGACTTTGCCATTTACGCCACGGGAAATTACGTGCAGGCCACCCATAAAGACCTCACGTCCACGGTGAATGTCTACGGCGGCGAGTTCGACCACAACGCCCGCTGCTTCTATCCCCTGGGCGGGACCAAGCTGAACATCTACGGCGGCAATTTCCACGACAACGTTTACGCCGGGACCTCCGGAGGCGTCATCATCAACTGCACCTCCGACAAGGCCAAGGTCGAGATCAGTGGCGGTACCTTTAGCAACAATGCCCTGACTGGCACCGGCGCGAACAGTGTGGGTACGATTGTTTATGCAAATAGTCTGGCGGAAATCACCGTGACCGGCGGCACCTTCTTGGGAAACACCTGTGCCGCGGATCCGGAGCAGAATGGGTTTGTCAGCTATGCCAGCAGCGCCTCCACAAAGCCCATGGCCCTGAAGCTGAAGCCAGCCGCGGACCTGGACCTGAGTGGCGCACCGGTGGTTTTCAGTTACGCCTTGGCCGATTCTTATGTCAAGGTGGCCAGCGCTCTGACTGGTACTGTGCCAATTCGCTATGACAATAATTTGGCCGCCGGCCAGGTGGTTGCCATGGGGACCGAGGGCTATCAACTCACCCAGGCGGATTTGTCCAAGCTTAAATTGCGCAACCAGGGGTACAGGCTGGAATTGGAAGCTGCCAAGAACCAAATTGTCATTGCAGAATAAATTTTGATGCAAGCGGGGAGGCCGGCCTTCCGGCCTTCCCCCAATAAGAAGGGAGTCAACCAAATGCCGCTTTCGGCGGCATGGACCTTTTTGGAAAGGATTCGAAATACATGATTTTTCGGAAACGTTTGGTGTCCATGGTTCTGGCTGTGGCGCTGGTGCTGAGCTTCTGCCCCACCGCGCTGGCAGCAGAGGGGCAGTTCACGG
>CBCTHM010000077.1:0-3151 GCA_965146675.1 uncultured Eubacteriales bacterium
CGAGCACAGCTCGCCCCTACAGCAAGTGCAGATTGGAAAGAGCCCGCCACAGACGCAGGTCTCGGCAGGGCCAGGGTCGCTTGCAACCTGGCCAACCGTGAGGCCGGACCCTCCAGCAGGGTCAGGAGGGGTTTCCAAAGGGGGCGTCATCGTCGGGGCAAAGTCCGCTCCTGCTCCGGCGGCCCGGAAGGCCGCCATCGGCACCGCTTCCTTGCCCCTCCTCTGCCCACAAAACCTTGCGGTTTTGCGGGGCCCCAAACGCGGGCGAGCGCAGCTCGCCCCTACGGGAGGAAACCCGATAGTGCGTCTGTAGGGGCGACCTGCGGTCGCCCGCGGGCGAGCACAGCTCGCCCCTACAGCGTGCAGCGTAGTTTCGGGGGTGTAGGGAACGACCTGCGGTCGTTCCGCGGGCGTGCAAAGCACGCCCCTACAGGGGGAATGGTGGGCGGGCAAAGGCCGCCTTTCCGGAAAGGCTTTGTGCGGGGCAGTTGCAGGAGAGGGCAAAAATTTTGTGGGCGGGAAACCGATGCGTTCCCGGTCTGATTAAAGGGGGAATTTTGTGCTAAAACCAGAGGAAATGGCCCTGCTGCGGCAGCTGGCCCGGGGTGTGGCGGCCCAGTTTGGGTCCGGCTGCGAGGTGGTAATCCACCAGCTGGACCAGGGCAGCGCGGAGCACTCCGTGGCAGCCATTGAAAACGGCCACGTCACCGGCCGCAAGGTGGGGGACGGCCCCTCCCAGGTGGTGCTCCAGCAGCTTCAGGCCGGAGAGAAGGCCGCCGAGGATCAGTTCGGCTACCTGACCCGGACCCCGGACGGGAAGCTATTAAAATCCTCCACCATGTACATCCGGGATCAGGCGGGACAGGTGGCGGCTATTTTCAGCATTAATTTCGACATTTCGGCCCTGTCCATGGTGGACCGGGCCCTGGGTGAATTCCTGACGCCCCAAAGCGCCAGGGCGCCGGCGCGCATCGCCACCAACGTGTCCGACCTGTTGGAGGACCTACTGGAGCAGTCCGTGGAGCTCATCGGCAAGCCCGTGGCCCTGATGAGTAAGGACGACAAGGTCCGGGCCATCCGCTTTCTCAGCGACAAGGGCGCTCTGCTCATCACCAGATCCGGGGACAAAATCGCCAAATACTTCGGCATTTCCAAATACACCTTGTATTCCTATCTCGACATGAAAGCAGGAGGAGAGCAACATGATTGATCTGACGGTATGCAAGCAGGGCTTGGCCCACAACATTCAAAAGGCCCGGGAAAACGGCATCATCATCCCCACCATCGCCCAAATGCGAGACCCGGAGACCGTACCCGGCCCCATCGTGGAGAAGCTGCGCCGCACCAGGCTCTGGGACGTGGATCCGGTGAACCTGTTCCGCATCACCTGGAAAAACGAGCCGAAAGAGTCCGGCGGTGCGTTCCAGCGGGTGCCTAACTACATCGAGCTTCCCCCGGCCCTCACGGGGGTGAAGGCCCGGATTCTGTGCATGGTGGGCAAGTGGTTTCCCACAGGTTGTCACAAGGTGGGCGCTTCCTTCGGCTGCCTGGCCCCCCGGCTGGTGACGGGCCAGTTTGACGCCACCTACCACAAAGCCGTATGGCCCTCCACCGGCAACTACTGCCGGGGCGGCGCCTTCAACTCCAAGCTTCTGGCCTGCGGCGCCGTGGCCATTCTCCCCCAGGAGATGAGCCAGGAGCGGTTTGACTGGCTCCGGTCCATCGGGGCGGAGGTGATCGCCACCCCGGGCTGCGAATCCAACGTCAAGGAGATCTTCGACAAGACCTGGGAGCTTAAGCGGCAGAAGGATATTATGGTCTTCAACCAGTTTGAGGAAATGGGCAACCCCCTGTGGCATTACAACGTGACGGGCTACGCCCTGTCGGACGTGTTCGAGGCGGCGAAAGGGCCCCAGGACCGGTTCGCGGGGGCCTGCTTCACCTCCGGCTCCGCGGGCACCATGTCCGCCGGGGATTATCTCAAGGAGCGGTATCCCCAGCTCAAGCTGGCGGTGGGGGAGGCCCTGCAGTGCCCCACGATCCTGGAAAACGGGTTCGGCGGGCACCGGATCGAGGGCATCGGCGACAAGCACATACCCTGGATCCATAACGTGAAGAACACGGACATGGTCATCGACATCGACGACGAGGACAGCCAGCGTCTTTTGCGGCTGTTCAACACCCCGGCGGGCCGGCAGTACCTGGGGGAAGCCCTGGGCCTGGACCCGGAATTGGTAGAGAAGCTGTCCTGGCTGGGCATCTCCGGCATCGCCAACGTGCTGTGCTGCATTAAAATGGCCAAATACTACGAGCTCTCAGAGCGCGACGTGGTGGCCACGGTGCTCACAGACTCCGCCGCCATGTACGGCTCGAGGATTGCGGAGCTCAACGAGCTGCACGGCCCCTATCATGTGGGCGCGGCGGAGCTGGACCACAACCTGCACATGCTGGGCCTGAAGACCGACCAGATGATGGAGTTGAACTACCAGCAGCGCAAGCGGGTCCACAACCTGAAGTATTACACGTGGGTGGAGCAGCAGGGCCGCAGTGTCCAGGAGCTCAACGACCAGTGGTACGATACGGAGAACACCTGGGACGCGGTGCACCGGCAGGCCGGGGAGCTGGACGATTTGATCAACCAGTTTAATGAGGAAGTGGGGCTGTTGAAGGCCCTGTAGCCCGCGGGCGACCACAGGTCGCCCCTACACCCCCGAAACCACACTGCACTGTGTAGGGGCGAGCTGCGCTCGCCCGCGGAACGACCGTAGGTCGTTCCCTACACCGGAATCGGTGCATTTCCCTGCGGGCGACCACAGGTCGCCCCTACAGGCGCACCATCGGGTTTCCTCCCGTAGGGGCGAGCTGCGCTCGCCCGCAATTGGGGCCCCGCGAAGCCGGATGGCTTCGTGGGGAGAGGAGGGGCAAGGAAGCGGGCGCAGGTTTCCCCAACCGGGGGAACCGGAGCGTAGCGGACTTTGCCCCGACGAGCACGCCCGCCGTGCCTCCGGCGGCTTCGCTTCTTGCCCGCGCAAGAAGCGAAGGGAAGAACGCGCCCAAGGAGGGGCTTTTTACAAGCCGCCCCTCCTTGGGGATCCTCCCTCCGGACCCTGCTGGACGGCCCGGCCTCACGGTTGGCCATGGTGCAAGCGAC
>CBCTHM010000078.1:0-3106 GCA_965146675.1 uncultured Eubacteriales bacterium
GTTTTGCTGGGTTTTACGGGCGTGCAAAGCACGCCCCTACGGGAGGAAGCCCGGTGGTGCGTCTGTAGGGGCGACCTGTGGTCGCCCGGTGGGAAATGCTACTGGTTTGAAAGGTTTTGCGGGCGTGCAAAGCTCGCCCCTACGGGAGGTTTATCGATGGTGCTTCTGTAGGGGCCGCCCGGGCAAACCGGGGGCGCAGACAGGCCGGTCACCGGCGCAGCTGCGCCAGCAGGGAGGTGCTGGACCGGGCGTGGCACAGGGCGATGGCAATGGCGTCGGCGGCATCGTCCGGGCGGGGAATCTTCTCCAGATGCAGCAGCCGCCGGGTCATGTCCATCACCTGGTGCTTGCTGGCTCCGCCGTAGCCCACCACGGCCTGCTTGACCTGCATGGGCTTGTACTCGAAAATGGGCACGCCGGCCTGGGCCGCCGCCAGGAGAATCACCCCCCGAGCCTGGGCCACGCCGATGCCCGTGGTCACATTGTGGCCGAAAAACAGTTCCTCGATGGCCATGGCCTGGGGCTTGGCCCCGGACAGCAGTGCCTCCAGGTCCTGGTGCAGCATAGCCAGCCGGAGAGAGAAGGCCAGGCCCGGGGGCGTGGTGATCACGCCGTACTGCACCAGCCGTGTGGCGCTCCGCTCCGCCTCCAGCACGCCGAAGCCCGTGGTGGCGTAGCCGGGGTCGATTCCTAAAATGCGCATCTCAATATTTGTGGGCGATCCAATAGTAATAGAGCAAAGTGCCCAATATAATCAAAACCAGGAAAATCCAAGCCAGCACGATCTGCCACCTGGGCCGGGGGACGTAATGGTCCGGCTTCATCTGAGAGGCCTCCGGCAGGTCCGGGGGGACCGTCTGCTCCGCTTCTTCTGCCTCCACCTGGGGCGTCTGCTCCAAATTTTCATCCTGCATGGTCGTCACCTCAATTGTCACCAAATGTTCCCGCCTATGCGGGGACTGCCTCCTCCTGGGCAGGTAGGGGCAGCTCCAGACGCCGCCGCCTGGGGTCCCCGGCGCTGAGAAACAGGCCAGAAACCGGCAGAGCTTGTCCCCAGGAGACGCCGGTGCGGGCCGGCGGCTGATGCATGGGCGTATAGCGGAACTGGATCCGGGGCAGGTGCTTCCCCGTCCGGGGCTCCTCTGTCCCGGCAGCCGCCGGATTCTGCGGGGTGTCCGTCTGAGGCGCCTGATCCGTTTCGGGCGCCGGATTCAAAGCCGCGGGCGCCTGAGTTCCCTCCGGCTCGTCGGTCTGCCAATAGAACATGGAGTCGGACCAGAGCTCGGGCGCCTCCGGCTCCTCCGGGGTTTGCAGCGGACCAAAGTCTCCGGTTCCCTCGCCATACCGCAGCCAATACTTAAACTGCGCGGTACGGCCCCGGCGGGCGCCTGCCTCCTCCATGGCGGCGGGCCGCTCAAAGCGCACGCACCAGGCGTAGGCCGCGTCATAGGCGCCCTGGGAGGAGTTCTCCACGCCCCGCAGGGCCGCGTATGTATTCCAGTAGCCGCCACGCAACTCATAGGCCAGATACTGCAACTGCCCCTCCAGGCTCCAATAATCATAGCTCTGCATCCGGCAGAAGCTCTGCAGATTCTCGAAGCGGCCGCCGTGCCACTGGCACAGGCCGTAGCTGGAGCCGCCGTCCCCGGAGGCTCGGAGGCTGAAGCCGGACTCGGCCTCGATGTTGGCCAGTACGCCGCAGGCGGCGGCGGAGTTGAGACCCAGCTCCTCCTTCAAAAAATTGTACACAGCCCGCTCCACCGCCAGGTCTTCGGCCTGGGCGGCGGGGGCCAGGGGAACCAGCAGCGCCAGCATGGCCAGAAACGCCAGGGTCCCCCGGAACCATTTTCTTTTCATCTGTCTCACCCCGGGGCCTGCCCCCGGCTGTCCAAAGGCTGGATGCTAGTCGGCGGAGCCGGCCAGATTCAGCACGTTGATGGTATGTCGTATGTGGGCGGCCATGGCGTGCATGGCGCCCTCCCCGTCCCGGCGGCGGAGAAAATCCACCAGAATCTGATTGTCCCGCAGGGTCTCCTGGGCCAGCAGGGACTCCACGTCCAGGGTCACCCAGGTCTCATGCAGGGCGCTGTTGATCATGGGCATGAGCTGCTCCATGAATTGGTTGTGAGCCGCGGCCACGAAGGCGTTATGAAACGCCTGCTCCGGCTGAGAGAAGTCCCGGCCAGTCCTGACGTACTGAGCCACCGCCTCGGCCCGGGCGGCGATCTCCGCAAGCTCCTGTTCGGTTCCCCGCCGGCAGGCCAGGCGGGCGGCCTGGGGCTCGATCATCATGCGAATCTCGCACAGGTCCCGCAGGCGGATCCGGACGGACTCCAGACGGCGCAGGCCGATGTCCGTGCGGAACATGGCCCGGTCTGTGACGAAGGTGCCGCTGCCCCGGCGGACCTCCACGTAGCCCTGGGCAGAGAGGGAGCGGACCGCCTCCCGGAGGGTGGTGCGGCTGACCCCGAACATCTCGCACAGCCGGGGCTCGTTGGGCAGCCGGGCGCCGGGACCGTATTCGGCATCCGCGGCGATCATCTGCAAAAGCCGGTCGGCGGTTTGGTCCGTCAATTTTTGAGAGGCCTGAGCGCACACAGGTCCTCCCCCCTTTCCAAGGTGTTACTGATCATTATTGCATAAATTGTCCTGAATTGCAAGGACTCAAATACCTGATCTCCATTTTTTGATCTTTGTTAAGAATCAAAACGCCGTCGCTTTTCCGGTCCTTCCTTCCCCTAGCCCAGGAGAACGCAGCGCGCCCTGCTCCTTCTTTAAAAATCTCCCGGAATCCCCGTGTAGGGCGGCCAAAGGTCGCCCCTACACCCCTGAAACCGCACTGCACTCTGTAGGGGCGAGCTGTGCTCGCCCGCAATTGGGGCCCCGCGAAGCCGGATGGCTTCGTGGGGAGAGGAGGGGCAAGGAAGCGGGCGTAGGTTTCCCCAACCGGGGGAATCGGAGCAAAGCGGACTTTGCCCCGACGATGTAGGGGCGTGCTTTGCACGCCCGCGGGCGACCACAGGTCGCCCCTACATCCCCGAAATCACACTGCACGCTGTAGGGGCGAGCTGCGCTCGCCCGTGGAACGACCAAAGGTCGTTCCCTA
>CBCTHM010000079.1:0-2777 GCA_965146675.1 uncultured Eubacteriales bacterium
CCCCGAAACCACACTGCGCTCTGTAGGGGCGTGCTTCGCACGCCCGCGGGCGACCGCAGGTCGCCCCTACACCCCGAAATCAGGCTGCGCTCTGTAGGGGCGTGCTTTGCACGCCCGCGGGCGACCGCAGGTCGCCCCTACACCCCCGGAACCACACTGCGCTCTGTAGGGGCGTGCTTTGCACGCCCGCGGGCGGCCAAGGGCCACCCTAAACTGCAGTTCAAGGTAAGCGTTTGAAAAACATGTATCCTGAAAACTGAGAGAAAGCAGGACAGTCCTTGAACTATCCTGCTTTTGTGTTATATCTTGTCCGCATCTGGTTGAAAATGATCTAAGGCATAGCGGCAGCATTGCAGCACCAGCATATTAAATGAGACGTTACTTGTCGTCGCTACGGTAGCAAGCTCATCAAACAGCTTATCCGGAAATCGCACGGTACGAGAGATATTTGCATTTGAAAACTGCTTATCAATCTGGAACATATGAACACCGCCTTGACATTTCTTGATGGAAATTACGGCTATTCTATCATAGAGGATATGCCCGTATTGATAATTAAGGGTATTTCCCTTACACTATTTTTGTTCGATCCCATTCTGCGCCCTAGGGAACGACCTGTGGTCGTTCCGCCTGGTACATCCGGTTTGACAGGCTTTGCGGGCGAGCGCAGCTCGCCCCTACAGGGTGCGGTGTGGTTTCGAGGGTGTCGGGGCGGCCTGTGGCCGTCCGCGGGGAAATTCACCGATTCCGGATGTAGGGAACGACCTGTGGTCGTTCCGCGGGCGAGCACAGCTCGCCCCTACAGCGTTTGATCAACAACTGGCCGCCCGGCGGCAACGGAGGTACCGCTATGTTCTATTATTTGCAAGGGAAAATAGCCGTTTTGGAGCCCGGGCTGGCGGTGGTGGACTGCGGCGGCGCGGGCTATGCCTGCCACACCACGGCCTTTACCGCCGGGGCGCTGCGGCTGGGCCAGGAGGCCCGCCTGTATATCCGGGAGTCCATCCGGGAGGACGCCTTCGACCTGTACGGCTTTGCCACCCGGGAGGAGCTCCGTTGCTTTCAGCTCCTTTTGGGGGTCTCCGGGGTGGGGCCCAAGGCGGCCCTGGCCATCCTGTCCGCCGGCGGCCCCCAGACCCTCACCCTGGCGGTGATGACCGGCGACGAGAAGGCCCTGACCGTGGCCCAGGGCGTGGGGCGGAAGCTGGCCCAGCGCATCATCCTGGAGCTGAAGGATAAAATCGGCGGAGCCTCCGGGGAGCTGGATTTCTCAGGTCCGGGACCGGTGATCCCCGCCGGGGACAGCGCCAGGGCCCTGGCCGTGGCCGCCCTGCAGGAGCTGGGCTATGCCCAGGGGGAGATTGCCGCCGCCCTGAAGGGCTGCGACCCCGCCGCCACCACCGAGGAGCTGGTCCGCTACGCCCTGCGGGCTATGGTACTGAAATAGGCGCCGCCCATTTCCAAGAGGAAGGAATCTGAGGTATGAGTATCGAATTTTCTCAGGAGCTGGAGTCCCCGATCATCACCCCCACCCTGACGCCACAGGATGCCGGAGAGGGGAGCCTGCGGCCCAAGCTGCTGGCCGACTACACCGGCCAGGAGAAGGCCAAGGGGAATCTGTCCGTGTATATCGAGGCAGCCCGGCGGCGGGGGGAGCCCCTGGATCACACCCTGCTGTACGGACCGCCGGGCCTGGGCAAGACCACCCTGGCCGGGGTCATTGCCAATGAGATGGGGGTGGCCATCCGCATCACCTCCGGCCCCGCCATCGAAAAGCCCGGGGACCTGGCGGCCCTGCTGACCAACCTGAACCCCGGGGATATTCTGTTCATCGACGAGATCCACCGGCTCAACCGGGTGGTGGAGGAGATCCTGTACCCGGCCATGGAGGACTACGCCATCGATATCATTGTGGGCAAGGGCCCCTCCGCCAACTCCATCCGCCTGGATTTGCCCAAGTTTACCCTGGTGGGCGCCACCACCCGGGCCGGCCAGCTCTCCAGCCCCCTGCGGGACCGGTTCGGCGTGAGCCTGCGGCTGGAGCTGTATACCGTAGAAGAGCTGACCCATATCGTCTCCCGCTCCGCGGCCATTCTGGGCATGGAGATTGCGCCCCAGGGCGCCCGGGAGATCGCCGCCCGGAGCCGGGGCACCCCCCGGATCGCCAACCGGTTTCTCCGCCGGGTCCGGGATTTTGCCCAGGTCTGCGGGGACGGGGTCATCACCAAGCAGGCCGCGGATCTGGCTCTGACCCGGCTGGAGGTGGACCAATTGGGGCTGGACGCCATCGACCGGCGGATGCTTCTGGCCATCATGCAGAATTACGGCGGGGGCCCCGTGGGGCTGGAGACCCTGGCCGCTACCATCGGGGAGGAGGCCGTGACCCTGGAGGACGTGTACGAGCCGTATCTCATGCAACTGGGCTTCCTCACCCGGACCCCCAGGGGCCGGTGCGTGACCCAACTGGCCTACGAGCACCTGGGCGTCCCCTTCGCCGGGCAGACCCAGCTTCCGCTCTAAGGCGCATGCAAAGATCGCCCTACACCTCCCAAACCACGCTGCACTCTGTAGGGGCGTGCTTCGCACGCCCGCAAAGTTTGTTAAACCGGAAGTACCTAGCGGAACGACCGCAGGTCGTTCCCTACAGGGGTTCGGCGGGCGACCACAGGTCGCCCCTACACCCCCGGGAACCAAACTGCACTGTGTAGGGGCGAGCTGTGCTCGCCCGCAAAGCCTGTGAAACCGGATGCACCAGGCGGAACGACCACAGGTCGTTC
>CBCTHM010000080.1:0-2686 GCA_965146675.1 uncultured Eubacteriales bacterium
GGTCGCCCCTACAAAGGACCGGCGGGCGACCGCAGGTCGCCCCTACAAAGGACCGGCGGGCGACCGCAGGTCGCCCCTACAAAGGACCGTCGGGCGACCGCAGGTCGCCCCTACAAAGGACCGGCGGGCGACCACAGGTCGCCCCAACAGGGGATCGGCGGGCGACCACAGGTCGCCCCTACAAAGGATCGGCGGGCGACCGCAGGTCGCCCCTACAAAGGATCGGCGGGCGACCGCAGGTCGCCCCAACAGGGGACCGACGGGCGACCGCAGGTCGCCCCTACAAAGGACCGGTGGGCGACCGCAGGTCGTTCTACACCTCCGAAACCACACTGCGCTCTGTAGGGGCGAGCTGCGCTCGCCCGCGGAACGACCAAAGGTCGTTCCCTACACCGAATTCGGTGAATTTCCCCGCGGGTGGCCACAGGCCGCCCCGGCGGGCGCGCCGGCGAGAGAAGTCCTGAGGGGTACAACAAAAAACCAAACCGAAGCCCAGCGACAAGCGGCTTCGGTTTGGAGAGCAGGGGCAAGGAAGCACGCGCAGGTTTCCCCGCGGGGGATCCGGGGACCCCACAGAGGCGAAGCCTTTGTGGGGGAGAGGCGCCCTGACGAAGCAGACAAGAATCCCCACCCGAATGGGCGGGGATTTGCGCAAGCGCAGTCCGCTGCGACGAGCCTTTGCCCCGCCGTGGTCGGCCTGGCATTACACCGGGACCGGAACCAAAAAGGCCTCCGCCTGGTGTAAAAAGGCCTCGTATTGATCCTGGGTACACTCCATCACCACCCGCAGAGGCCCGCGGCAGTCCAGGCTGAACATTCCCATAAAGGACTTGGCGCTGACGGTTTGCCGCGGCGCGGTGACATACACCTCAAAGGGCTGCACCGTAGCGGTCACAACGAATCGCTTGACCTCCTCCACCGTACTGAGCCGGATGAAAAACTCCCGCACAAAAACAACCTCCTGTGTGCAACTGGTTGCCGGGGGATCCCGCCGGGGGTCCGCCGCTGAATTTGGAAACCTACTTTTATTTTATATTATATTGCACAAACTGTGTGCTTTTCAATTGGTAGTTTGGGACAAGCTTTCCAAGACCGTTTATAGAATTTTGGTGATTTTAACATGAAATTTTCCTTTTATACCCTAGGCTGCAAGGTCAACCAATACGAGACCCAGGCCATGGAGCAGCGCCTTTTGGCTATGGGTCACACACTGGGCCGCTTCGACGAGCCCTGCGACTGCTACATCGTCAACACCTGCACGGTCACGGCCCTCGCGGACAAAAAGAACCGGGCGGTGATCCGCCGGTGCCGGCGGCGGAATCCCCGGGCGGTGCTGGGCGTCTGCGGCTGCTACGCCCAGGTCTCTCCGGAGGCGGTCCGGGCGCTGGATGCGGACGTGATCGCCGGCAGCGGGGACCGGGAGTCCTTCCTAGACCTGGTCCTGCAGGCCGCGGAAACCGGGGCCCGCCAGGAGCAATTGGACCAGGCCCGGACCCGGCGGCGCTTTGAGGTCCTGCCAGCCGGAGGCCTTTCCGGGCGAACCCGGGCCATGCTCAAGGTACAGGACGGCTGCAACAACTTTTGTAGCTACTGCATCATCCCCTACGCCCGGGGGCCCGTGCGCTCGGAGCCCCTGGAGCTGGCGGTGGGCCAGGCCGGAGAGCTGGCCCGGGCGGGCTACCGGGAGATTGTGGTCACAGGCATTGAGATCGCCTCCTGGGGCCAGGACTTGAAGACGGGCCAGGACCTCACGGACCTGCTGGCCGCCCTGTGCGCCGCCGTGCCCGGGGTGCGCCTGCGGCTGGGCTCTCTGGAGCCGCGGATCGTCACGGAGCGGTTCTGCCGGACCCTGGCGGTTTACCCCAATCTGTGCCCCCAGTTCCATTTGAGCCTGCAGTCCGGCAGTGATGCGGTGCTCTGCCGCATGCGCCGCAGGTACGACACGGCCCGGTATCTTCAGAGCGTGAAGCTTCTGCGGGCCTATTTTCCCGGCTGCGCCGTGACCACGGACCTGATCGTGGGTTTTCCCGGGGAGACGGAGACGGAATTTCAGGCATCTTTGGCCTTTGCCCGGCGCTGCCGGCTCAGCGCGATGCATGTGTTCCCCTATTCCCGGCGGCCCGGGACCCCGGCAGCCGCCATGGAGGGCCAGCTTTCCCGGGCGGAGAAGGAGCGCCGCAGCGAGCAGGCCATCGCCCTGGCCCGGGAGCTGGAGGCCGCGTATCGGAATGGGTTGCTGGGCACCGTGCAGCAGGTGCTGCTGGAGGAGCAGGCCGGGCCTTACTGGACCGGACACGCGCCCAACGCCGTGCGGGTGTATGTGCCCGGCGAGAACCTGCACAATCAGGTCCGGGCGGTGGAAGTAATTTCTCCGTACGAAGACGGGGTGCTGGGCAGGCTCCGCCCGGAGGCCGGGACGCGCTAGCGGTACGGCCAAGGAATGGGGAATTCCAGCCTTTCCCGGCGCATTTCCGGTCAAATTGCGGAAAAGTTTTGCATGATGTATTGACAAACGGGAAACAATTTCTTATAATGGTCTAGCTGTTTCGGCGGAAAACTGCTGGAGCGGCGTACGGCGGCATAACTCAGTTGGTAGAGTAGCCGGTTCATACCCGGTATGTCATCTGTTCGAATCAGATTGCCGCTACCAGGCCCGTTGGTCAAGTGGTTAAGACACCGCCCTTTC
>CBCTHM010000081.1:0-2679 GCA_965146675.1 uncultured Eubacteriales bacterium
GGAGAGGAGGGGCAAGGAAGCGGGCGCAGGTTTCCCCAACCGGGGGAACCGGAGCTCAGCGGACTTTGCCCCGACGATGACGCCCCCTTTGGAAACCCCTCCGGACCCTGTCAACCTGCCCGGCCTCACGGTTGGCCAGGGTGCAAGCGACCCTGGCCCTGCCGCAGCCTGCGTCTGTGGCGGACTCATTGTAATCTGCGCCTGCTGTAGGGGCGAGCTGCGCTCGCCCGCGGAACGACCACAGGTCGTTCCCTACATCCGAATTCGGTGAATTTCCCGGCGGGCGGCCACAGGTCGCCCTACATGGAGAGTCATCGCAGGTCATTCCCTACACTTGGAATGACCACCGGCCTCTCTACGCCTCCGTTTATGGATTTTTCGGCCCCTCCGGACACTGGCCCTCCGGCGTCGCCAGCCAATAAAAGCCCTGATCCCGGACCAGTATCTTCTCCGCCACCATATCCCGCCGGATGGTACAAAAATCATCGTGGTAGTCCGCGATAATCAAGTTGACCTCCCGTTCCGGGTAACGCCGCCCGGCCTCAAAGGACCTGGCGATCTCCTCCAGGACGATGCGCTCTTTTTTCCTCTGGGCGGGAATGGATTTCAGCTTTCCGTATTCAAAAAACGCGTTTCGCACCTGCTGCCGATACGCGGCCTCCCGCTGCTCCTGAAGCCCCGCCTCGTCCGACCTTTCGCTGATGATTTCCAGAAGGGAAACCTGAAAGACCTCCCGGCAAATTGCGTACATGGTGTAATACTGACTCTTATAGGAGCGGACCATACCGGCGTCCTGCAGCTTTTTCAGATGAAAGGACACCGTCGGCGGGGCCAGTCCCAGCCGCTCCGCCAGGCGCTCCACATACATGTCCTCAATGGTAAGCGACTTTAAAATCTGAAGCCTGGACTTGTCGGACAGGCATTTAAACCGTTTCACTGCCTCAGCTTCCGTCATCGGTATCCCCCCAAATACGCAGGAACGCGTCTCTGATTTCCGCCGCCGTTTCCAGCTTCACCGCCTCCAGGTGCATCCTCTCTGATTTTCCGTAGCCGCTCGCTGTCTCATAGGCATCCCGCCAGGCCTGGGGAATCTGTGCCAGCTTCTGGAGAAATAAGGCCCCGGCCTTCTCTTCATCCTCCATTGCCATGACCCGATGGAAAACGGTTTGGAAAATCTGAAACACATTCGTCTGAACCCGGGCGAAGACCGCCTCGTCTCCCCGGTCGTCGGCCGCCAGCTCCCGTTCCCGCCGCGTGCATTCTAAAATGCGCCGCTGGAAATAGGCATGGACTTGTTGTTGATCGTGCTGCATAAAGACACCTCACACCGGCGGGAGCAACGAAAAGTCCCCCGCCCCCACCAGATCCATGTGCATGGGGGCCTCGTTTTGCCCGCCGAACATGGTATTGGCGCCCAGGGCAATATGGAACGTCCCGGCCATCTTTTCATCCAAAACCGGATATCCGCACAGGTCCGTCACCTTGGGGTTCATACCCAGCCCCAATTCACAGACCACCGAACCGCCGGCAGGTAATTGCCGCAAATAGGCGGCCACCTCCGGGTGACTGCTGTCCACGGCCTTCCCGTCTTGCACATACAGCTTTACATTCCGGTATTTTCCCGCGTCCTCCAAATACAGCGTTTCAAAAAATACGGTCCCATTGGTCCCGGTCTCGTTGGGCGCGATGTAGATTTCGCCGCACGGCCAATCGCCGTCGCCTGCGTCCGCGTGCCATTGTCTGCCGGTCACATCAAAAGCAAGCGCGCAATCCTCCCCTGTCCGTAGGACAAGCCGGTCCTGGCCCTGGAGGCCCTGTATCGCTTGCATGCAGCTCTCTTTGAGCAAATCATAGTCAATCTGGTACGCATCCGTCATTCTGCGGATAAACGCCTCCGGCTCCAGCTCGGATTCCCCGGCATTGGCCCGGGTCGGCATCCGGATTTGCGTGAACCGTTTGCATCCCATGAGCGCAGAAAAAAGCCCGGCCATATACCGGCGATAGAGTTCCATTTGCTCCGCTTCCAGCTCATAGCCCAGCACGACCGGCTGATACGCAAACACATCCAGCACTGCATCGCAGCCTGCGTACAGGGAGAAGAACCGCTCCCCAAAGCTGGTCTGCGTCGCGGCCTGAAACACGGCGCGGTTGACGGACCGGGCCTGTTGCAACACAACCGGCGTGGCGCCCAAGGAAGATACCGCAACCGCAAAATCATTTGCGATCGCCTTTTCTTCGTCCTCTCCCCAAAAGTGAATGAGGATTAGCTCTCCAGCGGTCACGCCGCTTGCCTTGACTATTTTTTGTATGGTTTCTCTGTCCATTGTTTTCACCTCCATAATCCTATTCTACACCCACAATGTCAAAATGTCAATTTCATTTTTATAAATATAAAATTAAATGAGCGTAGGGGCGTGCTTTGCACACCGCGGAACGA
Organism: uncultured Eubacteriales bacterium; assembly: GCA_965146675.1. GTDB lineage: Bacteria > Bacillota > Clostridia > Oscillospirales > Oscillospiraceae > Faecousia. The sequence goes on from CBCTHM010000081.1 coordinate 2,438, forward strand.
CCAAAGGTCGTTCCCTACATCCGAATTCGGTGCATTTCCCGGCGGGCGACCACAGGTCGCCCCTACATCCCGCAAAACCACACTGGACTCTGTAGGGGCGTGCTTTGCACGCCCGCGGAACGACCAAAGGTCGTTCCCTACATCCAAATTCGGTGCATTTTCCGGCAGGCGACCACAGGTCGCCCCGACATCCCGCAAAACCACACTGGACTCTGTAGGGGCGTGCTTTGCACGCCCGCGGA
>CBCTHM010000082.1:0-2444 GCA_965146675.1 uncultured Eubacteriales bacterium
CCCCGAAATCACACTGCACCCTGTAGGGGCGAGCTGTGCTCGCCCGCAATTGGGGCCCCACGAAGCCGGATGGCTTCGTGGGGAGAGGAGGAGCAAGGAAGCGGTGCCGATGGCGGCCTACCTGGCCGCCGGAGCAGGAGCGGACTTTGCTCCGACGATGTAGGGGCGTGCTGCGCACGCCCGCGGAACGACCAAAGGTCGTTCCCTACATTCGGAATGCTGAAACCCCCAGACGCGGCAACCGGCGCGTCTGGGGGCAGGGAGGCCATCATTGCGACGTGTTCTGCTCCAGCAGGGCCCGGGCCATCTCCAGCAGGGCCTGGGGTTCGTTGGGCAGGCTTCCGTCTCCCACCAGCTCCAAAAGCGTGGCCAGGGCCCGGCCCAGGGCGGGGCCCTGGGAGAAGCCCAGCGCCAGCAGCTCCCGCCCCCCCACGGCCAGGTCCTTTTGGCACAGACAGGGCCGCTGCGCCAAAACCCGGTCCAGGGCCTGGGCGAATTGGTCGAAAACCGCCGGGTGGGCCGGGGTCCCCTTGCTCTGGTCATCAGCCCGGTCCAGGGCCAGCAGCCCCCGCAGCGTGGGCTCCCCCAGCCGCCGCAGCAGGCGGCGGACGGTTTTTTCCTCCCACCGCCAGCACACGCCATGGTACTCCACCAGGGTGCACACCTGAGCGGTCAGTGCCTTGGGCGCCCGCAACCCCTCCAAGCACTGCCGCGCCAGCTCCCCGCTGCGCCGCGCGTGGCCGTAAAAGTGGCCCACGCCGCCTCTGTCCAGGGTGAAGCAGTCCGGTTTTCCCACGTCGTGGAGCAGGGCGGCCCAGCGCAGAGCCAACGCCCGGGGTGCCGCCTCCACAGTTCTGGCCGTGTGCTGGTACACATCGTAGGCGTGGTGAGGGTTGTGCTGAGCAAACCCCAGACAGGGGGCCAGCACCGGCAGAGCCTGCACCAGCACTGGCGCAAAGGTGATCAGATCCTGGGCCCTAGCCCAGGGCAGCAGCCCGCAGAGCTCCGCGAACACCCGCTCCCGGGCCTGGTCCTGGAGCAGCGGCGCCAGGTCCGCCATGGCCTCCAGGGTCTCCGGCTCCGGCGACAGCCGGAACCGGGCGGCAAAGCGCACCCCCCGGAGCATCCGCAGACCGTCCTCCTGAAACCTGGCCCGGGGATCCCCCACCGCCCGCAGGGCCCGCCGGGCCAGGTCGGCCCGACCGCCGTAGGGGTCCTTCAGGCCCCGCCGGGGGCTGTAGGCCATGGCATTCACCGTAAAGTCCCGGCGGCACAGGTCCGCCTCCACGGTCTTCTCAAACCGAACCCAGCCGGGCCTCCGGTGATCCTGATAATCCCCCTCCGTGCGGAAGGTGGTGATCTCCACAGGCCCCAGGTCCGTGCCCACGGCAATGGTGCCGTGGCGGGCGCCGGCCCGAATCAGCCGCCGGGCTGAAAAAACAGCCTCCACCTGGTCGGGCCGCGCATCGGTGCACAGATCCCAGTCTTGGGGCTGCAGCCCCAACAGGCTGTCCCGGACGCAGCCGCCCACCGCCCACGCCTGAAAGCCAGCTCCCTCCAGGGCGTCCAGCAGGTCCAGGACCTGCTGGGGAATTGGTATCAGCAAGGGAGTCCGCCTCCTTTCGGCATGCGCGGCTTTGCTTGCGCATAGAATCAAAATTCCTGTTTACCTTACAATTCACACGCCACGGAGGTGGCGTGACGTTTCGTCCCCGCTGCTGGCCCCACGGTCAGGGAGATTCCAATTTACGCGCCTGTTACCAGGCGCGACCCAGGATGGAGCCCAGCGTCTATACATATCTCTAAATTTCAATCCGCACGCCTTATTTAACCGGCGTGACACGTCCGCCCGGGCGGCCCGGCCGGGGAGTCATTTCCCATTTGCGCCGTCTGCGGCGCGCCCTGCTTGTCCAATGTGCCGGGGCCGCCGGCGCGGTCAGCTTCCCGGGCCATTTGATTCCCGTACCCAGGCGGCTTACAGGCCGCAGGCCCTCTGCCGGGCGCAGCCCCCGGCTGAAAGGGCCTGGCGCAGGCGCTTTTCCAGGGTGGCCGCGCTGAATTGAGTCAGGTAGACCCGGGGCAGGCCGTATTCGCTGGTGAGTACAAAGGCCTTGGGCAGGTCCTCCCCGGCAGAGACCACCTGCCCCTCCCGCTCCGCCCGCTCCAAAAAGGACCGGGTGCGCCGGGAAGTGGTGGTATTGTCCAGATCGAAAATGCCCAGAATCGACGAGACCCGGACAGCCATGTCGCCGCCTATGGACAGATACATGGAACTTCCTCCTGTTCCCTAGTTTGTATGCCTGGGGCACCTTTCGGTTTCGGAATGGGAAAGCGGCCCAATTGAAGGGGTATCGGGGCGGCCTCTGGCCGCCCGCTGGGGAAATGCACCGATTCCGGTTGTAGGGGCGACCTGCGGTCGCCCGCGGGCGTGCGAAGCACGCCCC
>CBCTHM010000083.1:0-2234 GCA_965146675.1 uncultured Eubacteriales bacterium
CGAGCACAGCTCGCCCCTACGGAAGCGTATCGAAAGAAAAATGTAGGGGCGAGCTGTGCTCGCCCGCGGAACGACCACAGGTCGTTCCCTACAACCCGCCGTCGAAAGACATCCTGCAAAGACACAACAAAAAACCAAACCGGAGCCCAGCGAAGCGGGTCCGGTTTGGAGAGGAGGGGCAAGGGAGCGGGCGGAGGTTTCCCCGCCAGGGGGAACCGGAGCGAAGCGGACTTTGCCCCGATGAGGCGTGCTTCGCACGCCCGTCAGGGTGCCGGTGCGGCAGGGAAGCCAACGGGCGAGCGCAGCTCGCCCCTACAGGAACGTATTGAAAGAAAAATGTAGGGGCGAGCTTTGCTCGCCCGCTTAGGTACCGTCTTGGCTGGCAGCCCAAACGGGCGACCGCAGGTCGCCCCTACGGAAGCGTATCGAAAGAAAAATGTAGGGGCGAGCTGTGCTCGCCTGCGGAACGACCACAGGTCGTTCCCTACAGCCCAAAAATTCTCCCAAGCGGACGGCCGCAGCTCGCCCCTACATTATATATATTATAATCTATAACCGAAACCGGGCGATCTTGGACCGCCCGGTTTATGTATCAGATTGGCCGCTGGTTCGTTTTTTAATAATGTCCATTACTGCTTGTACCAGATCGGCAATAAATCTTAATTCCTCTGGGGCGCAGTCATTTGTCAGTCTTACTAATTGGTTTTCATAAGCTTCCCGTTCACAGACAATACTGTCACAAAGAAGGTCATCCACAGAACATGACAGCGCGTTGGCAATTTTAACAAGTGTACTGAGTCCAACTTTGGAAGCAGCGCGCTCAATATGAGATATATTAGATGGCTCTATCCCGACCTGTTCCCCCAAAATGGCTTGTGTCAATCCCTTTTTTTTGCGAAATTTGCGAACTCGTTCTCCAAGTGCAGCATAATCCAGTTCCATTCTCTCACCTCTAAAAATAATTGTATTTTATGATGAGATATAGTAGAATAACGTTATACCCCTAAAAGGGGTTGTATTAATATTTCTAAAACATGATTATGTTTGACCGCGGACAAGATCATGATAAAAGCTAATAAATTATCTCGATAACATCGTTTGGAGTGCATTTTAGAATTTTGCAAAGGCGTTCTAGGGTATACACCGTAATCCCCTTGTTATTCTTCATGTTATTAATTGTTTGGCCACTAATTCCGTGTTGATTAATCAGCGTATAAGTTGTGATGCCTTTTTCGTTCATGGTGCGCCAAAGCGGTGCGTAACTTACCATATCGACGTTTCCTTCCACAATAATATAGTCATCTATATTATTGTGGATAATTTCATAAGTTCATATGCTTGAAAATATGACTATAGTTTATTTAGTTTAGCAAATTGATAGGCCAGCACACGGGCGAGCGCAGCTCGCCCCTACATTGCCTTTTCGCGTCCGGACGGGGTCATGGCAGGCGGGTCCGAAGGGATGCTCAAAGGTCGTCCAGACATACTATATTCAATCAGGAGGAAACCACATGAACAAACAAATCAAATTCCAGCGAGAACCGGCTCCGTTTGGGGACCAGGACTGGCTGTGCAGGCCAAGGGATACGTTTGTGGACGCCAGCTGCGACGTTTTCCGTTGGCGGGAGGCCAACTCTCCGCGATTTCGGGCGCTGCAGGCAAGGCGAGAGGCCCTAGCGGGGGAGGAGTTTTCCGGGCTGGTGGCGGAGCTCTTTCCGGCTTATGAGCAGGCGCTGTCCGTTTGGGAGGGTGCTTATGCCCGGGCGGCCTGGGCCCAGGGGGTGGCGGCGGCAGGCGCGGCCTATTTGATTGGCGGTGCGGAGTCCGTGCCGGGACCCAGGGCTGTTCGGTGTCCGGTCGAGGAGGAGGAGCTGAAGGACTTCTATACCTGCGTGCGGCTAGCCCTACCCCAGGATCGGCGGAAGAAGCTGACCGGGTACCACGCCCTAGCCCGGCAGGAGGTACGTCAGGTATTCTGGTATGCCTTTGTAGGCGGCTACGAATGGATGTTGGAACTGCTGCGGGATTCGGGGCTTTCGGTGGAGGAACGGGCGCCGGAATCCTATTACCGGAAGCTGGACTGACCCGGGGACGAAAAACGTCCCGCGCCGCTAAAGCGGCGCGGGGCGGGAAAGGACAAGGGGCCCGGAGACGGTTACCTTCTGTAGGGGCGTGCTTTGCACGCCCGCAAGGGTGCCGATGCGGCAGGGAAGCCGGCGGGCGAGCGCAGCTCG
>CBCTHM010000084.1:0-2145 GCA_965146675.1 uncultured Eubacteriales bacterium
TGTAGGGGCGGCCTGTGGCCGCCCGCGGGCGAGCGAAGCTCGCCTCTACGGGAGGAAACCCGATGGTGCGTCTGTAGGGGCGGCCTGTGGCCGCCCGCGGGCGAGCGAAGCTCGCCTCTACGGGAGGTCTATCGGCGGAGGCTGTAGGGAACGACCTTTGGTCGTTCCGCGGGCGAGCAAAGCACGCCCCTACGGGGGATTCTCCAAGACGAAAGGGCTTGGAGGGGGTGCCGGGAAGCGGCCCGCAAGGGCGGCATTACTCCGGGTCATGGTCCTCCCGCTCCAGCGCCCAGATGTGCCGGTCCCGGCGGAAGGGCAGACAAACCAGGACGCCCAGCACCCCCAGGGCCAGGAACAGCAGCGCCGCCCCCGCGCCCTTCCCGGCGCCCACCAGACGCACCCAAAGGCTTCCCGCCCCCTGGGCCGCCAGAAAGGGCTCAAACACCTGGTCCACCAGCACGCCCCCGCAGAGGTAGCCCACGGGGATGGTGAAAAATTGCAGGGTGTTTCGAGCCGCGTACACCCGGCCCTGCATGGCGATGGGAATCCGTGTACGGAATAAAACGTCCAGGTTAGCGTTCATAATGGGAATGGCGATCCAGCCCAGCACCGCGCCCAGGCACCACACGGGAGCGCTGCGGCCCAGGGCCAGCAGGAAGTTCTCTGTGGACATGGCAAACAGCAGGCTGTTGCAGATGGTCCGGACCCGGCTCTTGGGCGCGGGGGCCAAGGAGACCAACACGCTGCCCAGCAGGGTGGCCAGTCCCGTGCAGGTGTTAACCAGACCCAGGACCCGTTCCCCGCCGCCGGGGCGGGACAGGAGCATGGGGGGCAGGGCCGCGTTGTAAACGGAGGCGCAGAAATTGATTGCGGACAGAAACAGCATAAGGTCCAAAATCCCCCGGTTTTGCCGGAGATACCGAAGGCCCTCTCCTGCCGCCCGCAGCACCGGTGCGTTCCGATCCGCCGGAAGGCTCCGGGGCTCCGGAATCCGAATCGCGCCCAGCAGCGTGAGGAAGGCCACGGCGAAGGTGAACAGGTCGAAAAAGATCACCGCCCGCAGGCCAGCGAGAGTCAGTAGCGCCGTGGCCAGCGCCGGGGCCAGCATGGTCACCAGGGCGTTGGAAAAAGACCGCAGGCCGCTGACCCTCTGGTAGTGGGCCTGGGGGGTCAGGAGGCTCACGGCCACGTCGGAGGCAGGCTGCTGTACTGTGTTCATCAGGCCGTTCAGGGCGTTGAGCAAATACAGATGCCACACCGCCAGCCGGCCCGTGTTCAGCAGCACCAGAACGGCCACCGTAGTCAGGGCGGCGAAGCTGTCGCTGAGCAGGAGCACGGCCTTTTTCGGCCAGCGATCGCTGAGGGCCCCAGCGAATACGCTCAGCAGCACATAGGGCGCATACGAACAGATAGATAGCAGGGACGTGGTCAGGGCGGAGCCCTGCTGCTGGTAGGACCAGACCACCAGGGCGAAGCTGGTCATGGCGCTGCCCAGGGAAGAAAAGGATTGGGTGGTCCAGAGCAGCAGAAACGACCGCAGCTCCCGAACCACAGATTTATCATGATGCATAACGACTTTGCTCCTTTGCAGATATATCTTTGAATTGCAAATTAGGTGCAAAGTCCAACGGACGAGGAAGCGTTCACTCGCTCCGTGCAGGTTCGTCCAACGTCAGACCTTGCACGGAGCCTGGTCAAGCTCGAGTTCCATGGCGCGCTCCTTTCTATGTCCCATGACTCCGGTTCAACACCGGGTGGCGGGACGCTTTCCAGTCCAGTATACCGCTTTTCGCCTCTCATGGCAAGTGATTTTACCCGGTGGGGGTCCCGGTGGAAGGGGGGCGCCTTCTTATCCCGCCGCTCCAAACCGGACCCGCTGCGCTGGGCTTTGGTTTGGGTTTTATACGCCGGTGGCATCTTTTGATCATGGAATGTAGGGAACGGCCCGCGGGCGTTCCGCGGGCGAGCACAGCACGCCTCGTCGGAGCAAAGTCCGCTTCGCTCCGGTTCCCCCGGTTGGGGAACCCTGCGCGTGGTTCCTTGCTCCTCCTCTCCCCACGAAGCCCTCCGGCTTCGCGGGGCCCCAATTGCGGGCGAGCACAGCTCGCCCCTACGGGAGGAAACCCGATGGTGCGTCTGTAGGGG
>CBCTHM010000085.1:0-2051 GCA_965146675.1 uncultured Eubacteriales bacterium
AAAATTCATCGATTTTGAATGTAGGGAACGACCCTTGGTCGTTCCGCGGGCGAGCACAGCTCGCCCCTACAGAGTGCGGTGTGATTTCGGGGGTGCAGGGGTGGCCTCTGGCCGCCCGCGGGAAAATTCATCGATTTTGGATGTAGGGAAAGACCCTTGGTCGTTCCGCGGGCGAGCGCAGCTCGCCCCTACAGGATATATTTGGAAGTGCGGATGTGGCCCACCCCTGCGGGGGCTCCTTAATCTGGCGATGGCGGCGGGGGTCAAACCCCCGCCGCCACGACTTCATAGAGCGGCTGCCCCGGGGCATAGCCCTGGGGCCCGTAGGTCACGGAGGAGATGGGCTTCCCCTCCAGGCCGTACCGGGCATTGTAGCCAAATAAATTGATATAACAATCTAAGTCTTCCCGTTCCCGATCCATGGCCAGAAGAACCGCCACGGTGGCCCGCACGTCGTCTATAGCCCGGTGGCTGTTCTCCACCTGGCCGCCCAGACCGTAGGCCTCGATGGCGCTGGTGAGCCGGTGGGGGTAAGGCTTCCGGTCCCGGTACACCGTCAGCAGGTCCAGTTTATCTCTGCCCCGCAGAATGGCCGGATCCCCGTCCCGGGCCAGGGCGTAGTACAAAAAGCACAAATCGAAGTGGGCATTGTAGGCCAGCAGCAGGGTTCTGTCCCCCTGGATCAGCTCCGCCACGTCCCGGCAGGCCCGGGTCCGGGGGATGCCGCGCTCCCGCAAGTCCTGATTGGTGATGCCGGTCAGGGCCTGGATCTTCGGGGGGACCAGACGACCCGGAGGCAGGGCGATCAGGGCATCGTACTCCCGGGTCACGGCGGCCCTGCCCTCCCGGGCTTCCAGCACCGCCGCGGAAAATTCAATGATTTGATCCCGGACGCAGGACAGGCCCGTGGTCTCCGTGTCCAAAACCACCAGCTTGTCATACCGGGCAAACAACTTTTCCAGCTCCGCCATGACCCCTCCTATTCCCCGGCCAGGGCCAGGGCCCTGGCAAGCTTGCTCTCCGGCTCCTGGGGCAGGGCCCAGCGCTGGGCAAAGGCCCCACACCACTGGGCCATGGCCTGGGAATCGCCGCCCTTCCACTCAATCTCCAGCTCCCGAAAGGGCCGACTCCGCCCCCCGGCCGCCAGCGCCCCCTGGTCCAGGGCCGCCTCCGCCTGAAAGTCCGGCGGGGCAATCAGGCTCCGCCGCCGGGTGAACCGGGCGGTGCACTGCGGCGCCAGGCCCTTTTGGGCCAGACCCGGCAGGGCCGCCGGGGCGCCCAGGGCCATCAGGGCGGGCAGGGCCTGGGCAAGGTCCCCGGCCTCCACCTCCCATTCCCCCCGGACTCGTCCAGGTCCGGGGGTTTTTATGGTTACCATGGTCTTATGGTTCTCCCGGCGGACCCGCAGGGCCCAGCGCCGGGCGGCCAAATCCCGGTCCGGGGTGTCATAATAGGTGCTTTCCATTTCCACCAGCTCCCAGCGGGCCCCCAACTTCCGGGCCAGCGACGCGGCCAACGCCTCCATTTGCCGGGCATCCGCCACCCGGTATTTGTACTCCAGTTCCCGTCCCATTCGGGCGCCTCCTCTTTTCCGGTTCTCCCGGCAGATTCTGCCGGGGAATTCGACAAAATCCAGTATAACGCCTTTCAGGCCGGAGAGCAAGCCATTTCTGTGGTCTTGCGGCCGCAACTTGCGAGGCCGGAACCGGCGCCTCCAAACCGGACCCGCTGTCGCTGGGCTCCGGTTTTGTTTTATGTTCTATCCCTGTAAGAGTTCTGTCGATGGCATGCTGTAGGGAACGACCTGCGGTCGTTCCGCCGGTCCTTTGTAAGGGCGACCTGCGGTCGCCTGCGGGCGAGCACAGCACGCCTCGTCACAGCGGACTGCGCTTGCGCAAATCCCCGCCCCTTCGGGTGGGGATTCTTGTCCGCTCCGTCGCTGCTCCTCTCCCCACAAAGGCGAAGCCTTTGTGGGGTCACCAATTGCGGGCGAGCACAGCTCGCCCCTACAGGGTGCGGTGTGATTTCGGGGGGTGCAGGGGCGGCCTGCG
>CBCTHM010000086.1:0-1985 GCA_965146675.1 uncultured Eubacteriales bacterium
GGCGCAGGTTTCCCCAACCGGGGGAACCGGAGCGAAGCGGACTTTGCCCCGACGACGTAGGGGCCCGAAAAAAAGAACCCGCAGGGAAGCGGGTTCCAGGAAAGGGGGAATTCACGTGGATGTGGAAGCGCTGGAACGGCAGCTGGCGGAGCTGCCCCTGTACGCCTACTTTTTATTAAAGCCCCGTGACCTGACGTTTTCGGACCGGGTCCGGTGGATCTGCCAGACCCAGTGCCCCCGGTATGGGAAATCCTGGTCCTGCCCCCCTGCTGTGGGCGAGCTGGCCGCGTGTCGGGACCGCTGCCTGGCTTTCGGCGACGTGCTGCTGCTGGCCACGGCGGAGGAGGTGCCGGACATCGGGGATCTGGCCGCGACCCTGGCCACCCGACCGGCCCACGAGGCCGTCACAAGGCAGGCCGAGGGCATCCTGGAGCGCCTGGAACAGGAGGTTTTCACCCTATCCAGCGATTCCTGCGCCCTGTGCGGCGCCTGCGCCTACCCCGGGCCCTGCCGTCACCCCGACAGGATGCGGCCCTGTATTGAGAGCCACGGCATCCTCCTAACCGAGACCCTGGAACGTTGCGGCCTGCCCTTTCAATACGGGGACAATGTGGTGAGCTGGTTTAGCCTCCTGTTTTTCCGGCCCGGGGCGGCGTGACGCCCCGGGCCGGGGGCTCAGGTCTCGTCCGGCGCTTTCTCCCGGATGGGAAGCAACAGATCCAGCTGCAGCTGCCGGTCGCACATCTCGTGGGACCACAGATAATGGTGCATGGCGTCCAGATGCTCCTCCAGGAACCCGCTCATGCAAGTCGGATTCCCCCAGGCGATCTCATATTTTTCGTGCCGCCGGCCCCATTCAAACAGCCTTTGCCATTCATCAAACGCCCCCATGGGGATCATGTGGGCCCCGTACAGCCCCCCTGGAAAGGTCTTTTTGACAAACGGCGGGGCGACCTCCAGGTCCTCCGGGATGGTCACCCAGCGCTCGAAGCCATGGTCGCTGCCGTCCGGCAGGACGCCGTTGGGGTGGTTAAAGCCGAAATGGCGGAAGTCCGGCTTGCGGCGGGGCAAATCGTGCGCCCGGATGAAGGCGAAGAGCAGGTCTCCCGTCTTTGTTTCCGGCTCTGCGCCCACGCAATGGATCGCGGCCACGGTGGCGGGCGGCAGGTACACAATCCGCACGTCTCTGTCGGTGAGACGGCTTAGCTTTTCATCGGCTTGGTTCAAATCCTTCATGGTCTTTTCCTCCTTCGGATTGGGCTTGGCCACGGCCAGGGAAGATACCAGGCGCAGCAGCTGCTCGTCGTCCAGCAGCGCCAGCTTTTCCCGGCGCAGCCGCAGCTTTTCCAGCAGGGTTTCCAAGATACTTTTGATGGTGGACAGGGCGGCGATTTCGGTTTCGAGCCCGGACAGGGCGCGCTGAAATTCCGCAACCACCTGCTCCGTGCCGCTGCTGGTGAGGATTTCCTGAATCTGCTTGAGGGGAATCCGGAGCTTTCGTAAAATAACAATTTGGCGAAGCCGGGCGATGTCGGCCGCGTCATAAATCCGATAGGCGGAGCCTTCCCTTCGCGTGGGTTTGATCAGGCCGATTTGCTCATAGTAGCGGAGCGTCCGGGTTGAAATCTGAAATAGCTTGGATACCTGCGCGATGGTTTGTAATTCCATGACTGCCTCCTTTCTGAGACGCAGTATAGCAGTTGACGTAACGGGAAGGTCAAGTGGAAAAAACAGCAAATACGCAGCGCGCCTGGAAAAGGCCCCTGTTGCTGTGCACGCCAATGCTGGGGCGCCCAGCGGGCGACCGCAGGTCGCCCCAACAGGGGATCGGCGGGCGACCGCAGGTCGCCCCTACAAAGGACCGGTGGGCGACCGCAGGTCGCCCCTACAAAGGACCGGCGGGCGACCGCAGGTCGCCCCTACAAAGGATCGGCGGGCGACCGCAGGTCGCCCCTACAAAGGACCGGCGGGCGACCGCAGGTCGC
>CBCTHM010000087.1:0-1897 GCA_965146675.1 uncultured Eubacteriales bacterium
CCCCAAAACCACGCTGCGCTCTGTAGGGGCGTGCTTTGCACGCCCGCGGGCGACCGCAGGTCGCCCCTACAGGGGATCGGCGGGTGGCCGCAGGTCGTTCCCTACAAAAGGTTTGCGGGGGGCGGCAGGCCGCCCCGACCGCGCATTGTACATCAATATTGTTTCGCCCCGATCCCCGCATCCACCATTACTAAGGAGGTTTATGCGCGTGAAAGAAAGAGAAAACGCCTCCCGTCTGCCCCAGGACCGGCAGGCGGACAAGATGGGCTCCATGCCGGTGGGCCGGCTGCTGATCACCATGGCCTTGCCCATGGTGATCTCCATGCTGGTGCAGGCGCTGTACAACGTGGTGGACAGCATTTACGTCTCCCAGGTCAGCGAAAATGCACTTTCCGCGGTCTCTATGGCCTTCCCCATCCAAAATCTGATGATCGGCTTTTCCACCGGCGTGGGCGTGGGCATGAACGCCCTGCTCTCCCGGAATCTGGGAAGCCGGGAGTACCAGAGGGCAAACCGGGCCGCGGTCACGGGGCTGCTGCTTTCCGCCCTGTGCTGTCTGCTGTTCATGGGCTTCGGGGCCTTCTTTTCCCGGCCCTACTTTGCCACGCAAACGGACATTTTAGAAATTGTGGACGGCGGGACCGAGTATCTGGCGGTCTGCACCCTGTTTTCCTTTGGTATCTTCGGGGAGATTCTCTTTGAGCGGCTGCTCCAGGCCACGGGCCGGACCCTGTTCACCATGGTGACCCAGGGCATCGGCGCAATTTTGAACATTGTGCTGGACCCCATTTTCATCTTCGGCGCCCCGGGCATTCCCGCCATGGGGGTCACTGGCGCCGCTGTGGCCACGGTGATCGGCCAGATCGTGGCATTTCTCTTGGCCCTTTTGTTCCACTTCTGGAAAAATCACGACGTGAAGCTGTCCCTGCGGGGCTTCCGGCTCCAGGGGAGCGTCCTGCGGCCCATTCTGGCCGTGGGCGTGCCCTCCATCCTCATGGTGGCCATCGGCTCGGTGATGACCTACGGCATGAACCGGATTCTTTTGGGCTTCACCGCCACGGCGGTGGCGGTATTCGGGGCCTATTTCAAGCTCCAGAGCTTCATCTTTATGCCGGTTTTCGGGCTCAATAACGCCATGGTCTCCATTGTAGCCTACAACTACGGCGCAAGGAAGCCGGACCGGATTCTCAAAACCATCCGCCTGAGCTGCCTGGTGGCCTTCTGCTTTATGCTCTGCGGCCTGCTGGCGTTCCAGCTTGCCCCGGACGCGGTGCTGGCCATGTTCGAGCCCTCGGAGGACTTCCTGCGCATTGGACGGCAGGCCCTGCAAATCATCAGCTACTCCTACCTCATGGCGGGCTTTTCCGTGGTCTTCTGCTCCGTATTCCAGGCCCTGGGCAATGGGCTGTACGCCACGGTGGTCTCCCTGGCCCGGCAGCTGCTGGTGCTGCTGCCTGTGGCGTTTCTGCTGGCCCTGGCCCACCGGCTGGACCTTGTGTGGTGGGCGTTTCCCATCGCGGAGGTGGTCAGCGTCCTGGTCTGCGCGGCGCTGATGGTCCGCATTTACCGGCGGAAGCTCCGGCCCCTGAGCCAGGCATAGAAAACCATCGGCTCGGAAAGCCCGATTTTTACAAAGCCCCACCCAAAAGGGTGGGGCTTTGTGCCCCTACAGCCGCGCCATCGAAAGACATCCTGTAGGGGCGTGCTTTGCACGCCCGCGGAACGACCAAAGGTCGTTCCCTACAGCCGCGCCATCGAAAGACATCCCGTAGGGGCGTGCTTTGCACGCCCGCGGAACGACCAAAGGTCGTTCCCTACAGCCGCGCCATCGAAAGACATCCCGTAGGGGCGTGCTTTGCACGCCCGCGGAACGACCAAAGGTCGTTCCCTACAGCCG
>CBCTHM010000088.1:0-1861 GCA_965146675.1 uncultured Eubacteriales bacterium
CTGCGGAAAATTCCCTTGTCCTTCTTTGGAAAAAAGGATTTGGCGGATCTCACCAGCACCATCATGGCCGACTGCACCTTTTTGGAGCAGAGTTTTTCCCACTTCATTCCCGAACTGGCAGGCTCCATTATTTCTACGGTCTTAATTTCCATTAGCCTTTTTGTATTCGATTGGCGCATGGCATTAGCGGCGCTGTGGGTATTGCCAGTTGCCTTTGCTATTGTAGGCTTCTCCGCAAAGGTGCAGGAACGGCTCAATCAGAAAGCGATGGATGTAAAGATGGCCTGCGCCGACGGGATTCAAGAGTGCATTGAAACTGTGCGCGACTTAAAAGCCAACAACGCCGAAGCAGAATACCTGAAAGGCTTGGAAAAGAAAATCCGCGCCGTGGAACATCGTTCCATTCTCAATGAGTTTGGGTTGGCGGCCTTTGTGGTATCGGCTTCACTCATATTAAAGCTGGGAATTGCCACCGTTGCGTTGGTAGGCTCTATTCTTCTGATAGGCGGCAGCCTCGATGTCCTGACTTTCTTCCTGTTCCTGCTGGTTGTTTCACGGCTCTACGATCCGCTGCAAGGGGCGTTGCAAAATCTGGCGGCGGTTATCAGCACCCGCACTAATATCGCCCGCATGAATGAAATTCTCGATCACCCGATTCAGCAGGGAGAAAACAGACTTTCCAACAAAGGCTATGACATTACCTTCGACCATGTAGGCTTTGCCTATAACACAGGAGAAACCGTATTGAAAGATGTTTCCTTTACCGCAAAACAGGGCGAAGTCACGGCCTTGGTAGGGCCCTCTGGCGGCGGCAAAACAACGGTTTCCCGGTTGGCTGCAAGATTTTGGGATGTGAGCCGGGGAAAGATCACCGTGGGAGGCATGGATATTTCCAAAATTGACCCGGAGACGCTGCTTTCCCTGTTCTCCATTGTATTTCAGGACGTTACCCTGTTCGACAATACCATTTTGGAGAATATACGAATTGGGAATAAGGACGCAACCGATGAACAGGTTTTAGCCGCTGCAAAACTTGCCAATGTGGACGAATTTGCCGAAAAGCTGCCGGATGGCTGGCATACCAACATCGGGGAAAACGGCTGCGAGCTTTCCGGCGGTGAACGGCAGCGGATTTCCATCGCGCGGGCCTTTCTGAAAAACGCGCCGATCATTCTTTTGGATGAGGCTACCGCTTCGCTGGATGTAGAGAATGAAACCCTGATTCAAACCGCCCTTTCCCGCCTGATCGCAGATAAGACGGTGCTGGTGATTGCCCACCGGATGCGCACCGTAGCCGGAGCAGACAAAATCGTGGTGCTTTCTGAAGGAACTGTGGCCGAAGAAGGCGCACCGGAAACATTGTTGAAGCAAAACGGCTTATATGCCCGAATGGTGAAGCTACAGACGGAGAGCCAGAATTGGAAGCTGGCGTAAAGTCTTTATTTCTTCCAGTTTTATTATCTGCCGCGTCGGCTATAAATTTGAAATCTGAGGAATGCCATCATGGCTTGAAACGGCCATGGTGGTATTTTTTTTGCGAAAACACCTATAAAAGCACCCTTAAAAATGTCACGACTAATAGAGAGGTATTTTTAAATTTTTCTGCTGAACCCCCCCCGTAAAAATCCCCTCAAAATGAAATGACTATTAGAAGGGTATTTTTGTGTTTGTCCACGCAATAATTCCCTCGAAAATATACGGATATATGAGAGGGATTTTGAGCTATCTCAAATTTATTTTCAAAAGGGGGTGTCATTTTGCTGTCAAAATGTACGGATAAATAGAAGGGTGTGTTTTGACCGTCCAAAAGGAGGTGATAGAAATCAAAGAGAAAATCCCCGTGATGACCTACTCCCAATAC
>CBCTHM010000089.1:0-1854 GCA_965146675.1 uncultured Eubacteriales bacterium
ATCGTTCCGCGATTACATCAAAAACGTCGCCTCCAGCGAGGTATATCCCACCTGGGTAGGCTCAACCACCCCCACAATTCCGGGCCTTTAAAGCCCCTTTTGTTCAAAACTTCCAGTCAATTTCAATTTTCCGGGTGTTTTCTGTAGCGTCAATGGGGTATATCACAACTTTTTCGATCAGCAGGCAGGCCAACTCCCGGTTCAGGACTTTCACTTCTCTCACATCACTGATATATTGTTTCAGCTTTTCGCGTTGTCCATCCGTATCGCCAGCTTCCCCCAGCGATCCCTCCAGCTTTGCACATCGCTTTTCTAAATCTTCCACATCATGCAGAAAAGTCTGGTTCAATTCCATGAATTGCGCTGAACTGATGATGCCGCTGCTTTTATCCAGATAAAGCTCCTGCATCGCCTTGCGGCGGCGCACTATCTCGCCTTGCAGCCGTTCCAGCTCCGTTCGCTTTGCCCGATTTCTGTTTTTTCTCGGGAATGACGCCAGCTCCTGGCCAGGCTTTCCCGGCTCGAGATAACCGGCGATATGGTGGCGCACCCGTTCAAGCACCAGCTCCTGCAGCTGTTCCATGGGCATATAATCCTGTCCCGGACAACGTTTCTTATCCCTCTGGGAGGTGCGGCAGCGGAAATACTTCAAAGCCTTTCCCGCATTTTTGCTGACATATCCAGAGCCTGTCTGCTCCATTGCCGAACCACAGTTTCCGCAGAACACCTTTCCGGCCAGCGGATTGACCTTTCCCTGTCCGCCGCCGCGGGCGTGCTCCCGCAGCATCTGCTGCACCCGCGCGAAACTTTCGGAATCAATAATGCTCTCATGTGTGCCCGGCACAACGATCCAATCCTTTTTGGGCAGCCAGACGGTCTTTTTTGATTTATAGCTGACCTTTTTATGTCTGCCCTGCTCCAGATTGCCCGCATACGTTTGATTGGTCAGCATGCGGTAAATCGTCGCCTTCCCCCACAGGTCTTCGTTGGGACATCGCACGGTTTTTTTATAATTGAACCCATGCTCACGTTTATACTTCGTAGGGGACGGTATCCCTTCCTCATTTAAGATTCTTGCAATGCGTGTCGTTCCGTTGCCCGATAAGTACAAAGTAAAGATACGCCTTACTACCTCTGCTGCCTCCGGGTCAACCAGCAGATGATTATTATCCGCCGGGTCTTTTATGTACCCATATAATGCAAATGTGCCAATGTATTTTCCCTCTCTGCGCTTATGGGTCAGCACGGAACGGACATTATTGGACAAATCCTCCAGATACCATTCATTGACAAGGCCATTTATCTGACGGCTTTTTTTATTGGCTTCGTCCGCAGTGTCCACATGATCGACAACGGCAATGAAACGGATACCCCATTCCACAAATTTGCCATGTAGATATTTTTCCACCAATTCCATATCGCGTGTAAAACGCGACTGTGTTTTTGCTAGAATGATATCAAACTTGTGCTGGCTGGCTGCCTCGAGCATCCGGTTAAAATCCGGTCTGTCTCGGTCGATACCGGAATAATCCTCATCCGAATAAATGTGGTAAATATCGTATCCTTTTTCAATCGCGTAATTAATGAGCATGGATTTCTGATTCTGGATACTTTCCGATTCTTTTTCCCTGTCTTTTTTCTCTTGTTCCTCGTCCTCCTTACTCAATCGACAGTAAATTGCAGCCTTCATAATTCACCTCGCCTTTCGCTGCAATCGCTCAACCACAACATACTCTGTTTCACCTCAAAAAGCTACCCCTAAATTCCACTTTCTTGGAATTCTTTTCTTAAAAAGTTGATGTATTCATTCATTATCTTTTTTAAGTTTTCACCACGTTTCTGCTGACAGGTTTC